>CAWACK010000009.1:0-109501 GCA_963780545.1 Candidatus Bathyarchaeota archaeon | reverse complement strand
GCGTGAAAAATGGAAAACGACGCCTTCAGCCCAACTAAGCGGACCCGCAAGCCTACCAGGTTGCACACCTACGCTAAAAATCTTTATCAAGTCTGGCAAAGAGTGATAGATTGATTCATGAATTATAAGTTCTTCCGAAGGCGCGAACGTCACTTTAACCAATATTGTTACTCCTTTAATTAAAACTAAGAAATTGATAATTTAAGGATTGTGTTAAAGAAAAGAAAAAGACGTTTTCAAAAACATAATTTACGATAAAAATTAGGGAAGCGCCGAAATTCTAGGGGCCTAGTCCTTACCATCTAGAAGAGCACGAGCGAAGAGGAGAGCCTCCTCGTTGATCAGAGCGCGCGCTGCCTTGTCCCGAAATTAATCGGATACTGGTTATAAATGGTCTAAATCCCCATTAATGGATTTAGAGGCAATACAGAGCCTTAAACGGAAGCCCAACTTTACCCCAGAAACCACCCATCTCAATTCCTCAGAAAAGGTGATCCATTAAAAACACAGAGAATTCACATCTGTCAGTGATTTCAGACGCTGCTAAAGGAATAAAATCGATCTGAACAGCGTCAAGTGTTTTAAAATTGGTATTTTTAGCCACCTTTCCCCGTAGTTGGGTCTTTAGTGGGTTTCTTGGCGGGTCGCGAGTCTTCTGGGAGATAAGCCATAATATTGTCTGAAAACGGTAACTGTTGTTTAAAACCATTTTTAACCAATAATGGGACAAGGCAGCGCGCGCGACTTGTGTGTCTATGCTTTATCAGTGAACCGGCGCATCACCGCCTGAGAAGTTGAGGCCATTCATACCACAAGCACTAAGGAGGTTCTACACCCAAGGATTCGAAGAAACTGATTCTCATAGAAGGTGGACTGGTCTCAGGCGTAAGAAGTTCAGGCTGAGGCTATACAATGGGGCCTTCATCAGCCTCAACAAACTCCGACCCAGATTCAGATTCCAGAGTCTCAGGCGAGGGCTGAAGCCGAAAGCTAGAGCGGGTGCTAGAGATCTTCTCCCTGGAAAAGCAGATCATAATCGATGAGGATGGCTCTGATCTTCTCTACGGCCTCATGGACCTGCTCCTCCCTCTTGGCCCCGGTGATCACGAGCTTCCCCGAAGCGAATACCAGCAGGACCACCTTGGGCTCCGTCATCCTGTAGATGAGGCCGGGGAACTGCTCAGGCTCATACATAACGTTCTCCAAGACGTCGGACATCGGCTCCAGGTCGATCTTGCCGTGGAGGTTCGCGGAGGCGACCATGTTCTGGATCACTATCTTCGGCTTCCCGAGGATGACGATCCCGTTCGTCTTCAGCTCCCTGACCACCTTCATCACCGCGCTCCTCGCCTGCTTCTCCGACTTCGCCCCCGTGCAGACCATCTTACCGCTGCCGAATATGAGGGTCGCTGTCTTCGGCCGCTTAAGCCTGAAGACGAGTCCGGGGAATTGCTTCGGCCTATACTCCACGTTCCTGAAGACCTTCATGATGTCGAGGAGGTTTATCTTCTGGTCGAGGGTCGCCGAGGCGACGACGTTCTGTATCTTCACATCATAAGGACTTGTTTTACTCATTCCTCAACCCTCCTTTTAAGCTCCCTTGAGACGCTCTCGTAGCTCCACGTAACGCTTTTTCGTTATTGTCTGAGGCTGAGCGCATCATTTTTTGTCAGGGTTTTGGCTGCGGCAACCCTTGCTGCAACAATCACCTTAACCCTGGTCTTGCTATGCTTCTTTTTCCGGATATTCTGTTTAAACATTTTTCTTATTTTCTTATCGAGCTCCCTTTCTTCATTCTGGCTCTAGTATCTTTTAAGATGAAAGCTTTTGAATGGCACTTATTGTTCTTATGGCCTACGGTATAAACCCGCTTAAAATGCCTACGGTGGACCGAGAGTCGCGTGCGGAGCAAGCGGGAGGACTTCGACTATATCTATTCCCTCGTGAAGGAGTTGGGGCGGAAGGCCCTCTATCAGATTATAAGAAAATTTAGTTCGCTATCTCTGCGAGATGAGGCAGATGGAATGAGAGAAAACGAGTTTGGTAATCGGCTCATTCAGCCGTACCTCGACGATGTGTCTAAGCTTGCGGATACGCCCACTTAAGCCTTCATGGCTGACCTGGTCCTATCTTGGGATATGAGACAGGACAGCAGGAGACGATGGGCATTAAGGCGATACTTCAACTTCGTGCTCGAAGACGCCATAGAAGAAGGCGAGGTTTATGCCATTAAAAACTATGAATCCTGCTCCGTCTGGTATCCGCCGGGTAAAGGGCTCCTAGAAGCCTCACACGAAGCTTACAAGGATCTTTTACCGGAGATGCTCAGTTGGTCAGGGAAGGATAGGCTTGATCGTATTTTCGAGGTAATCAGGATCTTTGTCGAGAATCGACCAAGACGGCCTCACTACTACTTGGAATACTTGGCGGTGGCACCGGAGTATCAGGGGAGAGGCCTCGGCTCGCTTCTTCTCAGGTCGAAGCTGGCGTTAATCAATGAGGAGTGTGCGTATGCTTACTTGGAGAACTCTAATGAGAGGAACACGCCTCTGTATTCTCGCTATGGGTTAGAAGGTGATTAAACAAGCTAATCTCGCTGCAGAGGGTCCAGTTTTAACCTTCATGAGCAGAGAATACAACGAGTAGCAAATTAGATTTTAGTAGGTTTGGTGCAGGATAATATCATTTTATCTATAGTATTTGACTCAGCGTTCTAAGCTCTTCGAATAGTTCTTGGTCGCTCATCGAGTTCAACCTTCGGCTGCTGTCTCCAATTACGCTGATAAGCAATTCTCTTTCAGGGTTTGTCAATGGTTGCTTGGCTTTGACAGGTGGTTCTTTTGGGCTTTCATCGATGATTAACTCAGGTTAGATAAGCAGTCTCGATACCCGTCTCAACATTCTCATTGAAATCTCTTCAAACATTTCATGGTCACCATTGGTCCTAAGGTTCGCTTGTACAGCTTCAAAAATAATGGATTGGGCGTAATCGACGAGGATCTTAACCTCGTCAAACTTGTACATTCTATCATTGTTGGACATACGCAAATAGAATGTGGATCATAGAATAAAACAGGAAATCAATCTATTGCTCGCGTATATCGGTTAAGTATTTAAATGGAATGAGTTACCGATATATCGGTTAAGTTTATAAATAGAGGAGGTTACCGATATATCGGTAATATGCGTGGAGGGTACTCGTGGTCGAGGGAAAATCAAGGAAAGAATCCTTCGGGTACTCCTAAACAACCCAAAGGAAGAATTATCCAAATATCGGGTCGCAAAGTTAACGGAGAGCGGTTTCCCCTGGGTACACGAGTACCTCAAACAACTAGAACAGAACCAACTAATTATTGGCACAAGGGTACTTGACTACCGCAAATTAATGGAGACTTGGGTCTCCATCCATCAGTCTCCTAGGAGAATCGACTACGCAGTACAGGATCCCGAGGAATATCTCAGGGAGGTCGACCAGGAGTACGCTTTTAACTACTTACAAAGCTGAAGCTCTGACTCAGGGTTACTTATTTCCCTCAAGGACGAATCTCTACATAAAGCCAGGCGACGAGGAAGCTTGGAACAAGACGCTAGCAGGAAGAGGCTTGAAGGGAAAAGGCAATGTAAGGCTCCTCATCGGTGATATTCATGTCTTCTACGCGTCAAAAAACGTGAATAAGTACAAAGTCGTATCAAAAGCGCAGACTAATATTGGATTAATCCTGGAGGGAGGCGTCTGTACTGAAGCCGCTAATATGATAATTGACAAGGTGATTAACGATTATGTATGCGCGCGCTGGCTTGTCCCTAAAATAGACACACGCCCAACAATCCCAAAATAAAATTAGCGAAACCATCAGACAAACGACTCAACCATACATCAACCAGCCAAACCAAACCCACAGCCAGCACAGCAACACCCAGAAAACGGATGAAGCCCACACAGACAAGCATGGCACCACCTAGCCACGCCACCACGCAGACCCGAAGCCAAGCCGTCACACATTGAAGAACGTCGGAGACAACGCCTTATCCGGCCTACCCAAGTTCTCAGCCGCCTCCCTGTTCAACACCAGGCACAGCACACTCAGCAACACATACACCGACACGTTCACCAGGCCCCGAACCCTATTCACCGTCAACCCAAACCAGTTCTTCACGAAGGCAAACAACGCCTCAACAGCAGGCCTCCTACGATACACCCGCACCAGATCCTCCGGGCCATGAGTCCGGAACAACCGGTCCACCCTCAGCGCATCCTCACCACACCTCTGATTTCCCATATACGGTATCACAGAGTAATCGACCAGCGACCTCACCTTCCGGCTGCTGTATTGGCTGTCCCCAATCAGGCACCGGATCCGTGCACCAGCTCTCCCCAGCACTAGACGGCTCCTCTCTACAAGAGAAGGCGCGTGCTTCTTCTCATTCTCGTTAGCAGAGGCCAACAGAGTAGCCAACGGCAGAATAAGCTTCGGCTCAACCGATGAATGAAGCTTAAACCCGAGCCCATAGCTCCTCCCGTTTCTGCCCACACGTGCATCCGGGTCCGAGAGGCCCATCCCGTTGTCGGCTGGGTCCCTGATGCTCCAAGCCTTAACGAAGCTGGCGTCCAGGACCACATCCGCCTCCTCGACTCCGCTTCTCCTGAGGAGCATTATGACCTTCTCCTCTATTATGAGTCGGAGCGTCTCGGCTCCGACTCTGTGGGTGAAGCGGCTGATGACTGACCTCGGGTAGCCTCCCTCATCCACCTCTATCAGGCAGAGTCGCCTCATGCGTTGGTCTACGTCTAGGATCCTTGTGACTCCCGTAGGCTGCGGATCCCCTTCAATCGCATTATGAGGAGGGCTCTGAGGATGCCGACGGGGTTTCTCGGTGGTCTTCCTGGTCCCGTGGTGTGGTAGCATCCGAGGAGCTGCTGTTGGGCAATGCTTAAGTCGACGTTTTTGAAGAGTGTCTCTAGGGTCTCGTGTTCATCTTGTCCTAAGTGAACTCACCTCCTAGGGTTGGACAGACCATTGGGGGACGAGACCCCAACTGTTAAGATAAGCTTATTCTAGCCTGGATGAATTTCGGGACAAGCCAGCGCGCGCAGTGCGAAAGCATCAAAGAGGGCCACTACCCTCAATATTGGCCCACTACGTGTGCGAGGCATCAACCACGCTGCGAGCTCAAACAGGTAATATAATAGATTACGTAGCCCAGCGTAAGAGGAAAGTTGTGAGGAAATATCCAATCCCTGCAGGATGCATTTGTGCACCTGAAGTTGTAGCTTGGCTCTTTTATCAGGAACGCCATTAATTCGGGCCCAACATCGACATCGTAGCCTGAGCCACATCTGTCGCAGTATATTCGAATGGTCTGGTTGAGCATCTTAAGCTGATCTGTCAGGGTCCCCTGGAATTTTGGTGTCACTTTCTCCGATAAGAACTTGGGCCATTCGTAGTTCACCCTCCTAGCTATCTCCTTACTCGCCTGGTCGTTTACTCGCCGATTAAACTCCTCATCCAAACCAGCCCCGACGAGCCTCCTGACCTCCTCGTCTACCTGACCCTTGAACCAGGGTGGCCACAGAAATTTGTTACTTAGAATTGATTCGGCCTGAGTCTTCCCCGCCGACTCGATTGCGGTCCTAGCCTCGGGAGAGCAGTTCCAGGGGAAGCCCGATAAGTCTCTCTTCAGAGCCTCCTTAACCCTTGATGGAGCCTCTGCCGCCCACCTATCCTCGACCCCACTTTTGATCTTGGCGTGGTATGCCTTCTCAACGGTTGTTGAGACAAGCTTTTCAAACGACTCGAGTGTGTAGTGATTCTCATTGAACCTGATCCTGAGGCCCTCTAACTCAGCAACCCTCCCCTCCAGCTTTTGGATTGTGCCTTCGTATTTACTCGTCTTATCGGACATCTGATTCTTCAGGCTTATGACCTCGTCTTCGAGGGCCGACTTCTCCTCCTTCGTTGAATCATAGTACTTGATGGCTTCAGAGTCCTTGAGGGCCTTCTCTACAGATGAGAGGGACATTACACCACACCCCGCCTCTGCTGGTCTCTTAGTTCCGATCTAACCCACTCAGTAATTGAGGTGAGCTTTACAGAGAAGACGCCTGGGAGTGACGACTCCCGCTTCTTCACATGCTCCGGCGGCAGAGACGTCGCATCAGGCAACCGCCTCTGTACCCATATGTTAAGCCACTCCGCCAGCTGCACAGCAAGATCCGTGGACATGTCAGCCGCAAGTTTGTGGTCTCCGATGAGACCCTGTACGTAGTTACCCCACTTTAGATTCGCTTCGAACTTGCCCGTCTCCGCCTTCATGTCGCCCCATCTCCGGATGTCTTTGCTGTACTGGCTGAAGGCAGCTGACATGTTATCCATCGTCTGATTAAGCATTTCAAGGCTCTTGCCCTGCTCCTTAAGAGCGAAATCGTTCATAACCACGAGGTTGCCCTCCGCATTATGCGCCATCCGTGTGATCTGACCCTGCTGATGCTGAGACAGATCGGTGATGTCCTTCGCAACAGAGTTTTGAAGTGCAGCGATTTGCGCGACTACTTTAGCAACTGCCTGATTAATGGTCGGGATGAACGGAGCTCACGGCAGCAGCCATTGTCCCCTGCACCTTTGCGAGGTCTACGGTAGTCTGTTCCAGCTGTGCGGCCTGAAGCCTAATCCTGTAGTCGATTTCGCTTTGTTCCTTGACTCCGTCGAACCCTCTGATCAACTTCTTGATCGATGCGTTAGGTTCTCCCTTCACCTCAAACCGATGCAGAAGAAGGAAAAGCCCCTTCAACGCATCTGGGCTGTATCCTCCAGCGAAAGCATCCTGGATGATGAGGTTCGACTCCTCGTAAAGCTTCGTCTTCTTCTTAGCCTCAGCCAGCTTCCCCTCCCAAGACGCAACGTTCTGCCTTGTGACTTCTAGCTTCTTCTCGAGGACAGAGTTTTGATTGATGAATCCCTGCGTCACCTGCTTGATCTCAGGCAGCTTCTTCTCCTCGACCTCACTCTCGGCTGCAGTTTTTACTCTCTTAAGTAGATCGACTACGCTCTCGACGTCCGTCGCAGCAATACCCTCCACGACCTCCTTCGTGATTCCTCTGGCTTCCAAATGTGACAGCTTACCCTCGATCCCTTCCAAGCGACTCTTAGACGCAACCTCCTTCACCTCCAGCTCCTCACATCTCTTTTCAACGCCGCGCTGTCTTTCCTCGAGCCCTGCGATTGCTTCCGCTCTGGAGGCCATTCTCCACTTTTTGGCGTGAGGAATCTGCCTCTAGGGATGATGCCTCAGTTTCCAGCGTCTTTACCCTATTCTGAAGCTCCCCCACTTTGGGTTGTGCCCATGTAAAAAATTGTGTTACTCCTTTGTAAGCTGTGCTTTTACCGGAATCGCTAAGCACGCTGTCCCATTGTTCTCCTGACTTGAAACGCTCAAACACCCTTTTTGTTTGATCCATACAATCAGAAACCTTCCAGATAACAACACCTATTAAGTTATATGTTATTTATTATAACTCAGTGAGTGACTGATATGGGAAAAAATATAACGAATGAGGAAGAGATTGAAATAATAAATTATGAGCTAAAATTTATTTCAAAAAAACTTCACATTCTGTTAACCTTGAATGAGCAGCTCAACGTGACTGCTATCTCAAAACTCATTGAGAAGCAGAAAAGCAACGTCTCGAATGATCTTCAAGAGCTAAAGGAAGCTGACCTAATTGTACAGACCGAAGACAAGAGCGGAGGACACTATATTCTACAAACGCTCTAACTAATAGGCAAAAACTGATGAATACCCTTACCCAAAAAGACAACATCATCCTGCCCTCACTATCTGATGACAAACACATGGAGTACTCGCTATCTCTCCTAAAAGATGAGGAAAATATCCTTCATGAAGTAGGCTCATCGGAGATAGCTATGTTAAGCCGAGGCTATGTTATTTCGCCTGACAGTAACCTTTTCACATACCTTGAAGACAATCTTGAAAAAATCACAGATAAAACCGTCGTAGTAAACCTTCTTGAGGCTCTAGAAAATATCGCGACCAACTCCCCAGAGTGTTTAACCAAAATCCGAGAAAAACTCCTAATGAATATTAGGAATATAGCATTACGAGAAGTTGAGGACGGCGATTATCGAGTCGCAGGTCACGCTCTCCAAGTTCTAACTCTAACATACGAGGGAGATGAGCACTACGAGCAGTTATCCGAAATCTACATGACTTTTCTCAAAAGGAAATCACCGATGGATAGCACGGTACGAGACTTATTGGTTCAAACGCACCCCGATAAGGTCCTATACATCCGTCGACGTCTTCTGGATCTTGTGTAGAGCGGGAACCGAGGAAGAACGTCAACGGGCATTAGATAACCTCAGCCAGCTTCCAATACAGTAATAACATCTAGCAACGATTCGTAGCACTCAGCCATTCCAGAAACTTTCCGCTTCCATATGCGCGCCTGAAGGAAATACCACCCCGAGAAGCAAGCGGAACTCCGATAACATTCCTTGGATCTTTTAAGGTGAATCAGTCAGAGGCATGAGGTAATTGGCTCGTAGAATTGTCAGTCATCTTTCCTGCAATCGTCCAACAGTTTGTCAACTTATCCTGACCTACATCTCTCTCCATAGCCTACCTTCCGTTTATTCCAGCCAACTAGTCCAACCGATTCCGATCCCCGAGCTGTCCATCGTGAATGGCTTATTCTCCACTAAATTCCAAAGTTAAACGAACAGTCCACGGAGATACTATCGTAATCTCCGCCGTCCATTGTCTGTGGCTGGTCCCCCCGTCTCCACATTGTACGATTCATCCATCAATGCATACTAACCTCTTCCTTAAGGCACACCTAACCTACGCATAGCTCTGTACAGTAACCCGTCTGGAAATCAGGAGCTACGCGCATCGCAGTCGCACCCGCAGACGCACATTGGACGAATGGACGGAATTTGGACGCAAGGACAGACACTGGAATCTTGGACGAATCGTTATTCGAGTCTGGAATTCTGTGGACTATGGTGGACTCAAGATCTCTACACCTGCTCCGGAGCTTGATATCAGCTAAAATTTCTTTTTATGTATTTGATTCTCGCGAGCGCGACTTCGAAGTTCCTCCTCAGAGTATTTCTCTATGAACCACTCGAAGAGGATTGGATTGTATGTCCGAAAGAACCATCGAGACCAAGCATATGAGAAGAATGTTGAAGCTTTTAACCCTAATCTACCAACCAGAACATAATCAAGTTTCTTATCAGCCTTTAATCAATGGTAAGATGAAGCCCAACCTTTTTGAACCATCCCCAAGAGTAGGAGAGCCTACCTTGGCCTTGAAGATAAGATAACAAATAGTTAGGAAGGCCAAACCTGAAGTAGATTCTACGAATATCCACGATAGGGAGACGCGGATCTTTCCCAAATTATGTGAAAGCCAATTCTGAGGAATGAAAAGGCCTGCAAAAATAAGGTGAACAACCCCGTTTCCCTCATGAGTTGTCATCTTCACGTATTCGAATGCTCTAAAATGTTTTCTAATCCGCTTTTTTAAAACTTCAAAGTCAGAGTTTATTTTCCTAGGATTAGTCCCCTTCGAAGATGTTAGCGTGAAGAAGCGAAGTCTAACTCCCTTCCACTAACTATGCCACGCGCCGCGCATTGATGAAAAAAATGCGTGCAATTTCCGTAAAATCTAAATCTCTTTTTTTTATATCTTACTCATTTAATCCAAGAGGAATTATATCTACATCACATGTTAGAGGTGTTGCTGTATGGTTGTCCTCGACTTTGGGCTCCAGATAGAGCCCCAGTATGGCTTCGGCTATAATCAGATCAAAGAGCTAGCCAGAGAGGCGGAAAGGCTCGGCTTCGAGTCGCTGTGGGTCTCGGATCACTTCTTTCTCGCGCCCGAGCTAGTAGATACATCCTGCCTCGAGTCATGGACGACGCTTGCCGCATTAGCGCGTGACACTTCGAGACTAAGGCTCGGGGTAATGGTGACGTCTCAGAGCTACAGGAACCCGGCGCTGTTGGCGAAGATGGCGGCAAGCGTCGATAATCTGAGCAGTGGTCGCCTCAACTTCGGCATAGGCGCCGGGTGGAAGGAGGTCGAGTATAAAGCCTATGGGTATCCGTTCCCCAAGCCCGGCCTCAGAATAAACCAGCTAAACGAGGCCTTAGAGATCGCTAAGAGGATGTGGACGCAGGATAAGGCGACTTTCGAGGGGAAATACTACCACATCAAGGATGCAATATGCAGCCCTAAGCCCATCCAGAAGCCGTTCCCACCCATATGGGTCGGCGGCATGGGTAAACTCACACTTAGAGTCGCCGCGAGGCACGCTGATGCCGTCAACTTCGCTTGGACCATCCCCCTCGACCAGTTCAGAGGGAAGTTGGTTGAACTTGAGGGACATTGTGATGAGAATGGAAGGAACTATGGGGAGATCCGGAAGTCGGCGGGGTTGATGATAACGATGGCGGAGGATCAGGAGAAACTTGTTGAGAAGCAGCGGGACCACGAGGCTAGGAGCAACACTCCATATATGCAGTACCTTAGTAGGCAGCCTTCAAACCTCATCGGTACGACAGACCAGGTGGCGAAGAAGATCAGAGAGTACATGAGTCTCGGCGTCGATCACTTCATCCTCAGATTTCACTATGGCGAGGAGATGGAGGGGATGAGGCTCTTCAACGAGAAGGTGAGGCCCCGCCTCTAGGAGTTACCCCATCACTATCTTGTTCGGATCGAGCTCCTCCCTAAGGAGGCGCAGCTCTTCCCCATTAGGAGACTCGGTTGGCGGAACGTCTTCTGGAATAATTAGTTTGAAGCCTGTATTGGCGACTATGTCCTTTATAGTCACTCCGGGGTGGATCGAGACTAGCTTCATCCTCTTAGTTTCCTCGTCGAAGCCCATGACGCCAAGCTGGGTTATCACCCTGTGGGGGCCGGTGTTTCTGGGCAACCCAGCCTTCTCCCTCGCTCCGGGTCCTGTCAGATAGCCTGGTGTGGTGAGGAAATCTAGTTTTTCGACAAACTTGCGGGTGTCCTGGCGCATGAGGACTATTGTGCGGTGGCAAAGGCTGCCGAGGTCGTTTGCGCCGCCGCTCCCTGGGAGTCTTGTCTTGGGATGATCGTGAGGTCCGATGCAGGTTGTGTTCAGGTTCCCGTAGACATCGATCTGGGCGGCGCCTAGGAATCCATAGTCGATGTGGCCTAGCTGGGCGCAGCTCATGACGTAATCCATGCTCGCCGCCATCACTGCGCGGTGGATGGTACGGCTGTCGCCGACGCTGATCGGGATGGCGGGTATCCTGGGGCCGACTCCTCCAGCCTCGAATACGATGAGGAGATTAGGTGCGTGGGTTCTCTGGGCGAGCATCGAGACGATTATGGGTAGGCCGGTGCCTACGAAGACGGATTTCCCATCCTCCAGCACCCTAGATGCGGTGCAGGCCATAAGCTCAGTAGGATTATATGCCAAATTAGTCACCTCTTCGCCCACGGGGCCGAGAGCGGGATCTCCAGCCTCTCCAGCTTCCGCAGGTGATCCATCTTCTTTTCGCCACCGACGAGGGTTATGTATTCGGCGAAACTCTCGACAGGGTAGACGTATTTGTCAAAGTAGGCCTTGACGCCCTCCTCGGTGCGGCTTAGGTTGAGCCACTCGGCCATATGATCCTCATCGCTGTAGTAAAGGAGAGGCATATTCCCGGGGTGGCTCCCGTACGGAACCTCACAGACCGCGTCAACCATAAAGAAAGGAATCACGGTTCGATCTGGGGCTGCTCGAATCTCCTCCTCTGGCACGATCTTCTCTGTGGTTATGATGAGTCTCTTCGCAGCCATCGCGAGTTCTCGGTCTTCTATTACTGCTCCGTCGATCTGGGCGTTACCGTACCTGTCGCAGCGGTGAACGTGTATGAAGGCGAAGTCGGGGTAGCAAGCGGGTATAAGGCAAATCGGTTTGCCCGTATAGGGGTCCTCAACTATCTTAGCAGAGCTATACCGGAATGTGTCTGTACCCATCATAACTCGGGCAGGGAGCCACGGGAGACCCATTGCAGCGGCTTTGAACCTCCACTGGAAAGCGGCGTTGCTCAACTCCGCGACGACTCTGACTTTACCCCCCTCCACTGCCCTGCGCCCCGCGGGACTGAGGCCCCTGAGCTCGTGACCGAAGGCGTAGGCACATTCGACCCTGTCAACTACATCCGAGGCGATCAGGACGTCGACGTCGTGGACTGCTGTCTTCCCTGCGATTACCAAGTTTCTCCTCTTCTGCCGGATCATCTCGTAGATACCCGCCATCGAGACTCGGATGTGGCCGAATCCACCCATAGCGAGGTATCCGCCATCGTAGGTGAAACGACTCACGGCCTCTCGGATAGTCACCACCTTGTCGGTGAGCTGTCTGCTTTTCTTCTCCGTCATCCACGCCCTGGCGTCGTCAGGATCCATCCAGGCATGCAGCTCGCCTTGGCCCTCTTCAAGAACCTTCAGGCTTGGGAACCTCCTCAGTCTTCTCTGTGGGGGCAGGCTCCGGTGAGGTCGGCTTTGGGTCCTCCTCGGTAAATAGGTTGAGGATGAGTAGGGCGAGTCTCTCGTCTCCAAAGTTGAAGAACCTGTGTCCCTCACCTGAGGGTATTGTTACGATCATCGCCTCCTTCAACTCCTGTGTGGCGTCCTTCGTCTCGACTCTGCACCTTCCCCTAAGAACTATGGCCACATGTTCTCTGGAGTGAGCGTGGAGGGCGGTGTGACCTCCTGGCTCTATACGTAGTATACGGCTGCTAAATGCCTTGAGATCCGTCCTCTTGAGGACGACATCGATTGAGTTAACAGCCTGGGAGCCCTCCTCCTTCTCGGGCTCGCCGGGTTCCTCGTTAAGTCTCCTGACCTTTATCACGTAGAATACCACCGATTAACCGGATACTGGAAATAGTGAAAGGCGGACATTTCATACTTTGCATTAAGCGGGCCCCTATTTTGGGTGAAGCATTTAACCGCCGCAGGGCATCGTTTTCTCGGGTGAGTCTTCTGAGTCTCCTCATCGGCACCTCGGGCTGGAGCTACGACGAGTGGATAGGCCCATTCTATGATAAAAAGCAGGGGATGTTCGCCAACTACGTCAAGGTCTTCAGGACGACTGAAATCAACAGTACCTTCTACAGTTACCCAACAGAGCGCCTAGTCGAGGGCTGGACTAGAACAGCACCCCCTGGCTTCATCTTCGCCGCCAAGTTGCCCCAGTTGATAACACACGATAAATGGCTCAAGCTCAGCGAGGGCGTCGAAGACGACATGTGGAGGTTTATACACCTCATGCAGCCACTGGCTGAGAAGCTGGGACCCATTCTAATTCAGCTCCGACCGATGTTCACATACAAGGAGAGTTTTGGGGACCTAGAGAGGTTCCTAGAGATACTGCCGAAGAACCACGAGTGGGCATTGGAGTTCAGACACGACAGCTGGCTACGAAAAGAGACATACAAACTGCTTGAGAAGCACAACGTCGCCTACACCATCGTGGATGAACCGCTGCTGCCACCGGAGATCCACGTAACAGCGGACTTTGCCTACGTTCGATGGCACGGTCAGGGGAAGCGTATCTGGTACGACTACGAGTACAGTAAGCCACAGCTGGAGGAGTGGAAGCCAAAAGTCGAAGAGGTTTCCAAGAAGGCTAAGAGAACCTACGGTTACTTCAACAACCACTTCAACGCCTCTGCGGTAAAGAACGCGGTTGAACTTCTTGAGAGCATGGGCTCGGCTACCTCCGAACAGGAGGCTGCACTCGCCAGAATCAAGGAGCACAGAAGTGAGGCGTTCCGCCCAGGCAATATTCAACCCCTCGAGTCCTATAAAGAGCGAGAGGAGGGGTTAAGCGTCGCCGACCTCCTCACCCACTTCACAGACACCAGCCGCCTTACTCGCGCCGAGCAGATGCCTGAGGAGATAAACATCACACTAAACACAAAGGATCTTGTCAAGGCTAAGATCAAGGACTATACAATCGAGGTCGACTTTAAAGGCCGTATCCTTAGGCACGACTGCGATGACTGGAAGAAGACCACTGACAGGAAGCGTATGTGCAAGCACGTCGACAAATTCTTCCTAACCCTCCCGCCGGTTCAAGCGCGAAAGATTCTTGAGAAGATCTGGGAGGAGAAGGACGACTGGACGTTCGAGTAGGTGACGTCTCCCGTTAAATACTAAACCAAAGGAAGTCTGATCCGTGGGTGAACGTTACCTCGCATTCGACCTCGGGGCATCGAGCGGAAGGGCTATACTCGGAGAACTGGGAGAAGACGATAAACTAGCCGTATCAGAGGTGCTCAGGTTCCCGAATGGGATGGTGAACGTAGGCGGCCACCTTCATTGGGATTCCAACAGGCTTCTGGATGATGTCCATATGGGGATGCATGCCTGCGCAAAGGAGGGTGACCCGGCCAGCATAGGCATAGATACATGGGGTGTCGACTTCGCCCTGCTGGATAGCGGCGGCGACATAATCGGCCTCCCCTACGCATACCGTGACAGCAGGACAGAGGGCGCCGTTGAAGGATTCGCTTCAAGAATGCCGCTAAAGCACCTCTACGAACTCACAGGCATTCAAGTCCTCCCTTTTAACACCCTCTTCCAGCTCTACTCAATGGTCAAAAATAACGCCACGGATCTCGACTCCGCCTCAACCCTCTTAATGATGGCGGACCTCTTCAACTATCATCTCACAGGAATAAAAGCATCTGAGTTCACCATCGCGACGACCTCTCACATCTTCAATCCCAAGAAACATAGGTGGGACGAGGAGATCATCAACGCCTTAGAGATCTCCCCACATACTATTCCAGGACATTATACAGCCTGGAAATATAATCGGCGAGCTTACACGTGGAGACACAGGCGAAAACTGGGATGGGAAGCGTCCCAGTCGCTGCCGTCGCCTGCCACGACACGGGCTCAGCTGTCGCCGCCGTACCCGCCGAGGGAGACGACTTCGCCTACGTCAGCTCAGGCACTTGGTCCCTTATGGGAATCGAGTCCCGAGAACCGGTGATCAACCGGAAAACTCTCGAGTACAACATCACTAACGAGGGTGGTGTCTCCGACACATACAGGGTCCTTAAAAATATCGCGGGCCTCTGGCTCCTTCAAGAGTGCACCAAGGTCTGGTCTTCTGAGAAGGTGTACAGCTACAACGAGCTGATCAAACTCGCTAAGTCCGCAGAGCCCCTGAAGACTGTTATAGACCCAGATTGGAAGGGATTTCTCAGCCCGTCCTCGATGCCCGACGCAATTGCGGAATACTGCCGAGCGACTAAACAGGAAGCACCGAAAACCCATGGCGAGTATGTTAGGGTTGTCCTCGAGAGCCTCGCACTCGCTTATAGGTACACGCAGGCCCAGCTCGAGGATGCATCGGGAAGAAGCATCAACAAGATATACATCGTCGGTGGGGGCGCGAGAAACTCTCTACTAAACCAATTCGCCGCCGACGCTACCGGGCGAAGAGTCTACGCGGGTCCGGCTGAGGCCACCGCTATAGGTAACCTCCTAGTCCAAGCCATGGCGCAAGGGAGGATTAAAGACCTGAGGCATCTGAGAAACATAATACGTGGATCAATTGAGGTAAAACTCTATGATCCCCGAGATTCCCAGCCATGGGACGAAGCTTATGTTAGATTCCTGGAATTGAAGAAGAAAAAAGGTGGGATTTGAAGTGGAAAACGTCGAAAAGGCATACGAACTTGCGCGAAAGACTTACGCCGAACTGGGCGTGGACACTGATGTAGCCATTGACAAACTGGCTGGGAAGAGTATCTCACTCCAGTGCTGGCAGGGAGACGATGTGAGGGGGTTCGAGAAACCCGACGCGGTCCTAACTGGGGGCATCATGGCAACGGGAAACTACCCCGGAAAGGCGCGGACCCCCGAAGAGTTAAGATCAGATCTAGAGGAGGCGATGCGTCTAATCCCTGGGCCGCATAGGGTCAATCTACACGCATCCTATGGTAATTTCAGGAAGAGGGTGGATAGGGACGAGATAGAGCCCGAGCAATTTGAGGGCTGGATAGAATGGGCTAAGGAAAAGAAGCTGGGACTTGACTTCAACGCTACACTCTTCTCACATCCTAGATCCGACACAGGATTCACATTGAGCAGCAAGGACCCAGAGACCCGCCGCTTTTGGGTCGAGCACGTCAAAAATACCAGGAAAGTAGCCGCGTTTATCGGGAGTGAGCTCGGCTCCCCATGCGTCCACGACCTCTGGATACCCGATGGGATGAAAGACAAATGCGTCGATAAGGAAGGCTATAGGAGGCTTCTCGTCGACTCCCTCGACAAGATTTATGCTGAGAAGTACTCAGCGATCCACATCAGGGATTCGGTAGAGTCGAAGCTATTTGGGCTCGGAAGCGAATCCTTCGTTGTCGGTAGCCACGACTTCTACCTCTGTTACGCCCTGAGCCACAGCCTCATCGTCTGTATAGACATGGGCCACTACCACCCAACGGAGTCGATAGGGGATAAGATCAGCTCTATTCTCCAGTTCATGCCGGAGATGATGATCCATGTTAGTCGAGGCGTCAGATGGGACAGCGACCATGTACCCATCCTGGACGATCAGCTGAGGGAGGTCGCTGAGGAGATTGTGAGATGCAACGCGTTGAACCGAGTACACCTCGCACTCGACTACTTCGACGCCAGCATCAACAGGGTGGCGGCCTGGGTGTTAGGAGCCCGAGCGACTCAGAAGGCTCTACTCTCTGCTCTCCTCGAGCCGACAGGGAACCTAAAGGAGATGGAGGAAGCGGGTGACTACACAGGTAGGCTCGCCCTGCTCGAAGACGCCAAGTCTCTGCCAATGGGGGTAGTTTGGGACAGATTCTGCCTCGATCAATACGTCCCCTTGGACAGGGCCTGGATCGAGGAGATAAGAGGCTACGAGAAGAGAATCCTGAGCAGGCGAAACTAGACGACCTCGTGGTCTATCCCCAGGTTATCTAGGGATGCCTCGATTCTCCTCCTGTCGATGCTCTTAACGCCGTCTTCGATGTAAGCCTTCTCGACACCACCCGCCGTCCTCAAAACCATCTGGGCTATAAGTTCCTCTGTGAGCTTGGGGAGAGCGTACTTGGCTGCGATGTGGCCGAAGGCGTGCTCTCTCTCCATGGCGCTGAATTTGGGGCAATAGTGGCCACCACCGAATCCTACAGCCGTCGGCGCCTCCTCTTCGGATTCAATACCCATTAAACATGACTCGACGAGATACCTGCAGGCGTCAAAGTCGGCCCACTGGGACTCGCTACTCCCTACCTCAGCGAAGAACATTGGCGTCTTAAACTGCGTGGGGCTGTGGTGTGTAGCTTCGAGGCTAACGAGGAAACCGGATGGCGGGCTTCTAAGCAGCGCCATGTAGACGTTCCTAAGCGGATTCGGTGGAACCACCTGTAACTCATGAGGCCTTCCACCATACATCGCTTCCCCGAAATTCCCTGTAGCGTGGGCGGTGAGGCATGGTTGCCCGCTCTTCGCCCAATGTCGACTTAACACGACGTAGTAATCTATGTCGAGACTTACTGCGAGCGCATCATAGTCCAAGGGATACGGGTTGGGCTCAGTGGGGGTCTTATACTCCTCTTCAGGAACGATGAATTGGCCGACGGGGATCAGGTAGAAACCCTCTCGCGCCAAGACACCGCTTTTCCCTGTTTCCGCGAAACCTAGATCCTCAAGTATCCTTAGCATATTCGCCCCTGCGGGGTCTGATGTGGATAAGGTTATGGCGGCTCTTCCCATTCATTGCACCAGATGAAGTGGATATAGTCACCTGGTTGTTAAATGTAGTCCACGAGCACAAACGTTCTTAGACGCTAGGGGAGCTGAATGGTGCCAGCTACACGAAGTCTACCACCGTCGATGTAGTTAAGCACCGCCTTCGCGCCGGTTGGGTAGATTATTGGCCTCTCTAGTGTTAGTGTTATCCTGGGATTCTTGTCGCCCTTGTCTTCAATCTCTGTGATCCTAGCGAGGTTGAACTGCATCCAATGACTAATGTGGAGTGTTGAGCCCTGATGAAGCTGAGTTTGGAAGAAGGGGATTATTTCGGCCTGGGCTGAGATCGTAGTGGTTGATTTCAGTTTCTCCGCCGTTAGGACTGTACCGCGGTCGAGATCAGTCGCCTCGACCCCCTTGAGGGCGACCCCCACGTGGTCCCCAACGTCAGCTATGTCATAGTCGACATCATGCTTCTGGATGCTACGAACTTCAGCGGTTTTGTTCCCTGGAAGAACCTGGAGCTGATCATGTTTACTAATTTTACCCGACTTTACATTCCCGAGGGCAACTGTACCAATTCCTCGGACATTGAACGCAGATTCGACAACGACTGTCCCAGGCCAATCCTGCTTAATGCGAGACCTCTCAGCGAGCCCCAAGAGCTTCTCCCTTAACTTGATCGGGTCATCCTCCACAATCTCGTATCCCTGCAAGAGGGTACCCTTAATGAATGGCTTTAGTTGGTCCTCCGTAATGTAATTGCGTAGTATTATGGCGCCTTCCTTGACGCCACAGGCATTGATCATGAGGAGACTCTCACCGAGGTATTGGTCGAGCTTCTCGGCGACGAAGATAACGTAGTCGGCGAAGGCTACTGAGTAGTAGAGGCTCTGGATCTTCTCGGGGTACCTGCTAGGCTCGACCATAGTAACGGTAGTCTCACCCTTTTTGAGATCATAGAAAGTGATGTCAGTCTCGGTACTTTTCTTGCCGAGCTGCTTAGAGTACTCAGAAGAACCTATGATGGCGGCGTTGAGGTTAGGCATAGAGGCTGAGGAGAAGCAGGCGGAATATATGGGTTATCCGGGGCTAGCCTTTTAATCGCCTCACCTCAAGATAATGGCTAAGAGTGATCATCAATGGGTAGGATCAATAAGGGTCAGAAGTGCACAGTCAGAGGCTGCAGTAACGATGCAGTACGCTCCGTTAACGTCGCTAAGGCGAAGAATGCCGGATTAGCCGTCGAGGGGAAGACGGCTTACGTCTGTGAGGAGCACTACAAACAGTTCAAGAAAGGAAATAAGAAGTCGGATCAGATCGAGAAGTGGCGCCACGGGATTTAACTGGCGAACTTTGGGCGCGCCTGCAGGTACTTCGGCATCGGTAGTGGTCTCCAAGGCTTCCCCTCGGTCTTAGCCTTTATCTCGGCGGCTAGCTCCGACGGTGAGTAGTCGACGAGTTTTCCAGTTTCGCGGATGCGGACGGGGAGCCTCTCCTTACCCGCTTCTTTCTCGCCTATGACTATTGTAAAGGGGATCCACTCCTTCTCAGAGTCCCTGATCTTCTTTCCGACTGTCTCGTCGCGGTTATCTATATCGATCCTGATCTTCATGGACTCGATCTTAGAGGCGGCCTCTTCAGCTACACCGAGGAACTCCTGACCGACGGGGATGACGCGAACCTGGGTTGGGCAAAGCCAGAGTGGAAGACTCGGGCGCTTTCCCAACTTCATGTCGAAGGCAGCTTTCTCTAGGAGGGCATAGATGTCGCGCTCGATAGCTCCTGATGGGCTGCAGTGAAGTATAAGCGGGTGTTTTGTTGTTCCATCCTCATCCATGAATTTAATGTCGTATCGCTCACCGTTCTCGACGTCGATCTGGTCGGTGCTTAGTGCTGAAGCTTTGTCGAGGTTGTCAACAAAGTTCCGCTCCCACTTGAGGATGAAGTAGAAGAAGCGTTCCTTCCACATCTCGACGAGCACCGGCTTCCCATGTATCCTCACGAGGTCGATGACGAACTGCTTATTATTGTTCCAGAAGTCCTCGGTGAGGCGGACGCCCAGCTCATAGTCGGGGTTATGGATGCCTATTCCGTCTAGGACATCTGCGCTGAACTTAAAGCGGATTACAAATTCCTGTTTGGCCTGGTCAAGGTCGCGGCACATAGCATGTACATCTGGCATCGTAAAGCTACGAAGCCTACGCAATCCAGTGAGCTCCCCCTTCTGCTCGCGGCGGAAGCTGTAGCGGGTTAGCTCGTAGAGTTTGAGGGGGAGGTTCTTGTAACTGATAGTAGCATCGTGGGCCATAAGAAACTGGCCGAAGCAGGCAGCGAAGCGTAGAAAGTACTTGTCGTCGTCGGATTCGATGTTGTACTGTCGTGCAGGGAAGCGGTTGAGGTAGTTTGCAAGGGTCGGATGGTTAATGTTGTACATGATGGGCGTCTCAACCTCCATACCGCCATACTCAGCGACGCGCTGGTTGACATAATCCTCGAGTAGCGCTTTGACCATGCGTCCCTTTGGGTAGTAGCGCATGTTTCCAGGATCGCTGGCTGGCTCGTAGTCGACGAGTTCGAGTGCCTTCATCATCGTTACGTGAGGTGGCTCCTGATGGACTGTCCTGTCCTTATCGACCTCATATCCAGCGAACTTGCGCAGGTTATCACGGTCTTTGAAGTTGAATTTATCTATCTTGTGGAGCTCGCCTTCAAGATCGAGAATATACCATTGGGACTTGAGTTTCTCCTCGGCCTTGAGCGCCGCTGAGACTACCTCTTCCTTCTTCTTTTCAGTCATTTTTTGTGCCTTCCTGATTGAGCTGGTGGTGCCCTCGGTGACCTAGCCGTGACGATTGTCGTAAAATAGCGGCAAAGCTACTGCGTGAGCCGTGGGCCTTTCGGCCTAGGTTGTTTGGCGGGCGATCACCGCGTTCTCCTCTTGCGTTCAACGATTGGAGGTGTGTTTTTAACCTTTATGTGCTTTGGGGGAGAGATAGGCCTCGTGGATAAGGTAGCTACCGCTAGTTCCCTCCCAGACAACCTCCGTCTTATTTAATACAAGCCTCTTTTCGAACCACGGAGCGTCGATTACGAGGCTTTCATACTCACCACCCTCCCCGCAGATGTTGATACCGTAACTTTCGCTGAGCTTCTTCAGTTCTTCCGCAGCCCTTAGGTTGATGCGTCTGCCCAACCAGCTCTCGTCTAGACCGTTGGCGGCGACTTGTGTAATTATTACCTCCATTCCAGATTTGATCTCGGCGTCAAGAACCTCCTCTTGTGGTCTTCCCCACAGGGGTGAGAGATGAATTATGCCGAGCTCCTGACAGACTGCGTTAACACGATCGCGCTGGTACTTGGAGGCTATTGCGCCGGTGACGACACCCTTCACGTCAAGAAGTTCGATGAGGTGCTTGAGTTCTTCGACCTCCTTCTCCTTTTCCCCGGAGGAAGGCGCCGAGGCGAGAGGCTTCCCCTGGGCCTCAGCGACTAGGGGTACAATGTGAATGTTGACGCTATGGAACATGTAGCTGTCGAGCCGCGCTGGGCGCATACATGCAAATATAGAGACCTCGTGTCCCCCCACATCGGCGAGGTGGGCAGCGTAGGTGCTATCCTTTCCCCCCGAGAAAAGGGCCGCTAGCTTCATGTCAAATTAGGGGGTAAGGGTGTTTATTAGATGTGTGTGGGTCTCACTTTGTTACAGAATGCGCGGGTTATATGATTTGGAAGCGGAAACCATGTGGCCTAAGCATCTTCGAGTTGTTTTAGTAGGTTTCTTTCTTGTTTGGGTCGTACTTCTGATATTCTTTATTGTCGATGACAGCTTTTAGGTGTTGTATGACTTCCCAGATCTCTTGGTATGTTGTGTAGAGGGGAATTGGGCTGAGGCGTATGGTCTTAGGTGGGCGGAAGTCTGGCAGTACACCGCGGGCGCTAAGTGCCTCGCCTATTCTCCGGGCTTCTTCGTGTTCGACAGCGACATGCCCGCCCCGCCTCTCTGCCTCGCGGGGGTTACCTACGCTGTAGTTATATGGTTTCTTGTTTAACAGCTCGTCGACAAGATACATCATGTAGTCTGTGGCTTTGAGACTCTTCTCACGTATCTTGTCTAGACCGGCGTTGACTATCATTTTGCTGCTTGCATAGACGGGAGAGACCCCGAAACCTATGCTGAGGTTGCTGCCGAGGTGCCAGGAGGCAGCGTTTCCAGTTGGAGTCCACTCCGCCTTAAAGTCGAACCTGTTCCCAGGGCTGTTACCCCACCAGGTTGGGAGTCCGGGAGTCTTACCGAAATGGCTTCGATGGACGTAGAGGCCAGCGATTCCGCCGGTGCTGCCGTTCATGTATTTGTAGTTGCACCATAGAGCGTAATCGACGCCCCACTCGTGGAATTTGTGTGGGATGACGCCGACGCTGTGACAGCAGTCGTAACCGATGATTATGCCGTGGTCGTGTGCCGCCTTCGTGAGGCGCTTGATGTCGAGTAGTTGACCGCTGACGAAGTAGACGCTGGGGAGGTGACAGATGCTGACCTCGTCGCTCATAGCGGCAATTATATCCTCCTCCTCGATTATGCGACCGTCCCTGCTCCTAACAATGATGAGGTCCTTCTCGGGCTCCCTCCCCTTAAGGCGTATTTGCCCTGCGAGGGCGTAGAGGTCGCTGCTGAAGTTGAGCTCATCGCCGATTATCTTGGTTCGCTTACCCTTTGGCTTGTAGAAGGTTGAGACGAGGGCATGGAGATTTATCGAGGCGCCTCCAGTGACTATGACCTCGTCAGTTTCTGCACCCACGAGCTTCGCCTGAAGCTCAGCAGCTTTCTTGTCGACACCACTACGGCGCGTAGTAAGATTCTTCCACCTCTCAAACTCAGCCTTCATTTCCTCCTCAACGTCTTTCGAAGCGAGACCAAGGCTGTTTCCATCCATGTAAATAATGGGTTTTACTGACTTTGTTTTTCCATCCATGTTGAGGGCTTCCATCTCAGGGATGTAGAACCTCTTCTTGTAGGTGGCGAGGGGGTCTTCACTGTCAAGTTTCTTAGCGAACTCGACACCGGTCTTGAACTCCATTTTGATCATTTGATTCCCGTTTTCCACTCTTTTTAATCTGCCTTTATGATTAGAATGAATAGAGTTGGGTTTGTAGTTCTTGATATGGCGGAGTCAGGCTACGTCGAGATAAACATCGCTATGCGGGGCGCATGAATCTTAAACAGGCATGGATTGAAGGTTAAACTCATCAGTTACTCGAAAAGAGAGATCCAGACCTTCTATGAAACCGAAGAAGGTGTAGTTTAGTGGTTACCATCCTAGTGCCTGACCATCGGCGCGAGGGTCAGAGCCACCGCATAGGGCACCAGTCTTCGGGTTTCGGATGATTATCTGACCTCGACCGAAGCCTGCGCGTCCGTATCCAGTGATTGGTATGACCTCATGGCCCATTCTGGCGAGATTAGCCATCGTCTCGACGGGTATTCCCTCCTCTAAGCTAACCTTCCCCCCGGCGGTACCGTCTAGGATGCAGAAGCGAGGCGCATTAAGAGCCTCCTGCGGATCCATCCTGTAGTCGATCATATTTGTGATTACTTGAACGTGGCCCTGGGGCTGCATATAGCCACCCATTACTCCAAAGGGACCAAACAACTCGCCGTCTTTGGTCATCATCCCTGGGATAATAGTGTGGTAGGGTCTCTTTCCGGGGGCGAGGACGTTTAGGTGACCTTTCTCCAATGTGAACCCCGCGCCCCTGTTCTGAATCGTGAAGCCGCAGCCCTTTGGTATGAGGCCCGTGCCGAAGCCACTGTAGTTGCTGTTTATGAAGCTGCATGCGTTTCCCTCACCATCAACAACGCAGAAATAGACGGTGTCGGAGCTGGCTAAAGGAGAGCCTCTCTTCTGGTCAAGAGTCGCCTTTTCTGGGTTGAGTAGTTTCCTTCGCTCCGATGCGTATTCCTTCGAGATCATCTCCTTGACAGGCAACTTTGCGTATGCAGGATCAGCGACGTACCAGCGGGCGTCTGCGAAGGCGATCCTCATAGCCTCGATGAGGATGTGGAGCCGATGCGGTGAGTCGTACGGGATTTTAGTTAGGTCAAAACCCTCTAAGATGTTAAGGGCTAGGAGGGCGGTTATCCCCTGACCATTTGGGGGCATCTCGTAGATGTCGAGTCCCCTGTAATTGATGTTGATAGGCTCATCGAAGGTTGTTCTGTGCCTCTTGAGGTCGTCGAGCGTCATCGTGCTCCCTGTCCACTGGAGGACTTCGATTGTGGCCTCGGCAACCCTTCCCTCGTAAAAGCCAGCTTTGCCGTGCTCCACTAACTCGCGGAAGGTCCTAGCGAGGGTTGGGTTTCTCCAGACATCGCCAGCAGCTGGTGCCCTCCCATTGATTAGCATCTCTTCACCATATGGCCCCGACTTGAGCAAAGAGACCCCTTCGGCCCAAGCGTGGGCGGCCACTGGGGAGATTGGGGCCCCCTTCTCCGCCAACTCTATAGCGGGTGTTAGAACCTCGCCGACGGTCATGGTACCGAAATGCTCGATGGCGTCGACCCACCCTGCAGCTGCACCTGGAACAGTCGCGGTGTGTACACTCCTCATAGGAATCTCGATGGTTATTCCTTCCTCAGCTAGCCTCTCTAGGGAAAGCCCAGCAGGCGCCCTCCCGGTACCGTTCATACCGAGGACACGGCCCTTCGATGCGTCGTAGAATAGGCAGAAGCAGTCTCCTCCGATACCAGTAGAGCAGGGCTCCGTCACATTTAACGCAGCTGAAATGGCAACTGCCGCGTCTGCGGCGTTCCCACCCTTCTGGAGTATTCTCATTCCAGCTTCCGAGGCGAGGGGCTGACTAGAAGCGACCATCCCCCTAATACCGTAGACTGGGGAGCGACGGGAATTGAACTTCATAAATTGCTTCATGATCCCCAAGCTGAAAAAGCTTAGTAACATACATCTTTAGCGATTAAAAAATCGCACGCGCGAATAAGTAGCTTTGAACAAAAAACTCGTCTCAAGAAGCGAAGCCAAAATCTCTATGTCTGGTAAGTTCATCCGCTAGGAGTGATGACTTTCTCAGGAACGAAATTTCTACATGGAGCAAATGCATTTATTCCAACCTTTAGGCTCATCAGCCATGAGAGTCCTCGAACTCCATTGTAGCAACTTCAGCTACGAGACGAAGAAGGAGACCCCAGTTGCAGAGCAGCCCCCAACCCGAAGGCTGAGAGCCTTGAGAATGTCCTCGTCTGCCTCACATGCTTCGAGAAGCAGGATGAGGATAGGTTGGAAGATATAATTAACGCCTATGTTGAGAACCTCAAGGTCGACACGGGAAGATTAGGCACTAAACGCGTACTAATTCACCCCTACGCCCACTTGAGTAAGCAGCTCGGGTCCCCACGACTCGCGAAAGAGTTCCTGGGGAGGCTCCAGGAGAAGCTGCTATCGGGGGGCTTCGAGGCACATAAGAGCCCATTCGGCTGGTACAAGACCTTCACCCTTACGTGCATAGGTCATCCTCTAGCAGAGGCCTACCGAGAATACTAACCCCATAAACTACTCTAAACACCTCCTAACGTACTCGACCGCGCGTGACATCAAAATCAACTTAAAATAAAAAAAAAGTTAGAGAGATAAAATCATGAAAATTTACAGTCTTGATATTAAATCCAAACCTTATCAGGGTTTAATATGGTCTTTGGGTCGAAGGCCCGCTTAATCGCCTTCATGATCTCAACTTGAGTTCTCCCAACCCGTCTCTCGAGATAGCGACGTTTAGTGTATCCTAAGCCGTGTTCTCCGCTGACTGTTCCGCCCATGCTTAGGCTGATGTCGATAAGTTCCTCAATTGTGTTCTCAAGGACTACTGGCCACACCTCATCGCTCTGTCCCTGTCTAAGGATGTTGCAGTGGATGTTGCCGTCGCCAGCGTGGCCAACGGCCGCTATTATTACGCCTCTGCGCTTTGCGACCTTCTCGCACTCCTCGACAAATTCAGGCACTCTGGCTCGTGGGACGCAAACATCTGCTTCGTCTAGTTCGTATAATGCGAGGTAGGCGTCGAACAGAGCTTTCCTGAGCTCCCAGATGCTCTTCTGCTGCTCCGCTGTCTCAGCGAGGAAGACTTCGACGGCGCCGAGCTCCATACAGACTGTTCCCGCCTCTTCAAGTATCCTGTCGAGCTCTGCTTCGCTGTTTGCCTCGAGGCCAACCATAAGGTAAGCTTGGTGAGTGTCATCTGGGAGCTTTCGCTCTTTGTACTTCTCGATGGTGAGGATTGCGTGCTGAGGCAGGTACTCGAGGGCGTAGGGCTGAACCTTCCGCTTGATTATCTCGGCGACTGTTTTCGCAGCGTCGTAAGCGCTATTGTAAGGGGCGTAGATGAGGGCGGTGAATTTTGGCTTAGGGACTAGGCGAAGAGTCGCTTTGGTGACGACACCTAGGGTACCTTCCGACCCGATCATTAGGTCGATGAGGCTATAACCAGTAGTGTCCTTGACGTTCTTCCCTCCCATATTGGTGACCTCACCCGTGGGCAACACTACCTCTAGGGCCTGGATGTAGTCGCGAGTCACCCCATATTTAGCAGCCCGCATCCCACCGGCATTGGTGTTGATGTTTCCGCCTATGCTCCCTGATTCCTGACCGGGGTCTGGAGGATAGTATAGCCCAACCTTCTCGGTGGCCTCATGGACCTCGCTGATAAGGGCGGCGGGCTCTGTAATGCAGGTGAGGTTATTTTCATCGATCTCGAGTATCTTATTCATTCGCTCGAGACTGAGAGCAATGCCACCGAGGATAGGGTGACTTGCGCCGCTGAGGCCTGTGCGGCTCCCCTGGGCTACGATGGGGATCGAGTTCTCGTATGCCAGTTTTATGACGGCGGATACCTCTGCCGTATTCGAGGGCTTCACTACCACCTCTGGTGGGTGGGGCTTGAGTGGACTCTCGTCAACCGCCGCTTTCTCGATGTCGTCCTTACTTAGAGAAACGTACTTGGCGCCGACTATTTCCTCTAGCCTGCGCTTGATATCCTCATCGACTCTGTTGTAGCTAGCCACGGATCTTCTGCTCCTTGATCTTCTCTATGAGGCGTGGAACAACCTCATAAAGGTCACCGACGACTGCGAGGCTACTTATCCTGCAGATTGGGGCTTCCTTATCCTTGTTTATGGCGATGATGATGTCGCTGGTCTTCATACCGGCTTGATGTTGGACAGCGCCACTTATGCCGCAGGCAAGGTAGAGCTTGGGTCGAACAGTACGACCGCTTAGACCGACCTGATGTCTGTACTCGATCCAACCTTCATCGACTGTTGGGCGACTTGCTCCAACTGCGCCACCGAGTACATTGGCAAGCTGACTGATGAGCTCGAATCCCTTTGGCTCGCCTAGTCCTTTGCCTCCAGAGACGACAATATCGGCGTCAACTATACTCACCTGCTCCTTTGCGGCCTCGAATCCCAAAACCTTGACGCGGTCCTGGAGTTTATCAGGATCAACGAGCTTCTTGACGACTTCACCTCGGTGAGTAGGGTCAGGCTTTGCTTCAGTCATCACCTTGTATCTGACTGTTGCCATCTGGGGGCGGCTGTTCTGTGTGTAGATAGTTGCCATGATGTTTCCGCCATAAGCAGGGCGGGTTTGAAGGAGGAGTTTGGTCTGTGGGTCGATATCGAGGCCAGTACAGTCGGCAGTAAGGCCCGTTTTGAGCTTTGCAGCTACGCGTGGTCCGAGGGTTCGGCCGATTGATGTGGCGCCTATTAGGGAGATGCTTGGCTTCAGCTCCCTTGTCGCCTCTGCGAGTATCTGGCTGTAGGGGTCGTCTCGGTATGTGGCGAGGCTAGGGTGATCAAAGACGAGAACCTTGTCTGCACCACGCTTCACAAGCTCATCTGCAGCCTTACCCAGGTCACTGCCGATGACTACAGAGTAAACGGGTTCGTTGAGCGTTGATGCAAGTTCTCTTCCCTTCCCAAGGAGTTCATACGCGACTGGGTGGACCTTGCCCTCGTGCTCCTCGGCATAGACGAGGATACCCCTCCAGTCAGCAAAGTCCTGAGGGCCCTCGGCCTTATTGATGGTGATGGCTTTGACGGGGCAGACAGGCTCACAGGCTCCGCAGACTCTGCAGGCGTCCCCGATTTGAGCTCTGTTATTGACGATGGTGATGGCACCGAATGGGCAGGTGGATACACAGATACCGCAGCCAGTACAGGCTTCTCCTACTTTTACTGGGAGATCGCTCATACAATCTTCGCCTCCTTGAGCTTCTGGAAGATAGCATCAGCTAACTGGTCGGGAGTTCCTTCTATCACTTCACCACCAGCATGAGGCTCGGGGGTGAATATTTTTGTGACACGAGTGTAACTACCGTCTAGACCGAGCTCCTTTGGGTTCATCCCCATTTCCTTATTGGTTATCTGCTTGATGACGGCTTTCTTCGCAGCTATGCGGCCGCGGAGGGTCGCGAGGCGAGGCTGGCCAACATCCTTGCTCACGGTAATTATAAGAGGAAGAGGAGCTTCGAGGGTCTCGACGCCGTCGTCAAGGTTCCTCTTTAGCACAATCCTCCTGTCCTTGACTTCGACGACATTACTGACGTAGCTTATACAGGGGACGCCGAGGTGCTCGGCCATTTCTGGGCCGGTCTGGCCTGTGTCTCCATCCGTGGTCTTGAGTCCGCAGATCACAATGTCGAAGGGGCCAATGAGTTGGATGCTTTTAGCTATGGTGAGGCTAGTAGCCCAGGTGTCAGCACCTCCGAAGACGCGGTCGGTTACGAGCCAGCCCTCGTCACAGCCCATTGCGATAGAGTCGCGGAGTGCCTGCTCAGCCATTGGTGGACCCATGCTGAGTACCTTGACTTTACCTCCATTCTTCTCCTTGATTCGTAGCCCCGTCTCGATTGCAAACTCGTCGAAGGGGTTAATGACAGCAGCGACACCCTCGCGTTTAAGGCGACCTGTCTCTTTGTCGAACTCAACCTCGGTGGTCTCAGGAACCTGTTTTATACAGATGACGATATTAAGGCCGGCACTCAACGAAGTAACCCGCTTTTGCTGAAACTAGGCTTGGGGTGGTGATATAAAAGGGTAGATAATATTGGTGCCAAAGAAAGAAGCGGACCGCGTTTAGCGCACGCATCTGGCTTTACCACATAGTTGCGAGATTTTGGACTTCGCATGTTACTTGGGTGTTAATGCTTATCCGCTTATGATTGACACTTTTAGCTGATCGCGTTGCCTGTTCACCCTATTGAGTTTCGATATAGGTATCCTGAGATGTATGCTGTGTTCACGGAAGAAGCCAAGCTGCAGAGCTGGTTAGATGTGGAGGTTGCATTGGCTTGGGCGCACGCAGAACTTGGCACTATTCCCAGGGTCGCTGCTGAGGAGATTGAGAAGAAAGCCAAGCTAGGTATCGTTAAGGTGGAGCGCTGCAAGGAGATAGAGGAGAAAACGAAGCATGACCTCCTAGCAATGGTCTACGCACTACAGGAGGTCTGCGAGGGTGGTGCAGGTGGCTACATTCACCTTGGTGCTACGAGTTACGACATTGAGGATACGGCGCTCGCCCTTCAGCTAAGGAAGGCGATTAACATCATCGAATGTGACCTAAAAGCCCTGCTCAGTGAATTGCTTGCTAAGGCTGAGCAGCACAGGGAGACTGTATGCATAGGCCGCACCCACGGACAACATGCCCTCCCAATGACCTATGGGATGAAGTTCGCACTCTGGGGAAGCGAAGTGAGCCGCCATCTGGATAGGTTGGGAGAGACGAGGAAGAGGATTGAGGTGGGAAAGATGAGTGGCGCCGTAGGAACAATGGCTAGCTTTGGGGAGAAGGGATTCATCATTCAACGCCTCACTATGGAGCATCTAGGCATCGAATCCGCCCTAGTAACAAACCAAATTATCCAACGCGATAGGCACGCGGAGCTTCAGTGCCTCCTAGCCCTCATCGCAGGGACCGTGGATAAAATTGCACGCGAGATCCGCAACCTCCAAAGAACAGAGATCGCCGAAATCAGCGAACTCGTCCGCAGCCCCAGCAGCACTATGCCTCAGAAGCTTAACCCCAGCAATACCGAACGTATCTGTGGCCTCTCCCGCATAATTCGCGGCAGCGTCGTTGCCAGCCTAGAGTCCATCGCTCTCGAACATGAACGTGATATTAGCAACAGCAGCGTGGAGCGCATCAATATCCCTGAGGGTTTCATTCTCACCGACTATATTCTACGCCAGATTACGAGCATCATTAAAGGTCTCAGCTTCGATAACGACAACATTGACAGGAATCTCGATATGACCCTTGGCCTCATTCTCACAGAGAGGGTTATGTTAGAACTAGTCTCAAAGGGAGTCGGTCGCCAGGAGGGACATGAATTGATGAGACGACTAGCATTGAAGGCATGGGATGAGAAACGTCCCCTAAGAGAGGTTATGGAGGAGGACTCCGAAGCAACCAAACTCATAACCTCCGTTGAGATGGATGAGTGGCTCAACCCTCGAACCTATATTGGCACCAGCGTAGAACAGGTCGATCGAGCCATCTCTGAACTCAAAAAGAAACTCTAAGTGTGTTCTCATCCAAGAAAAGTATAGGTGAGAATTAAGGAATAATCCTGCTCGTACATCGACTCAATAGATTGCATAATTTGCTTAATTGGAGGAAGGGGAGAAGAGAATACTAAAGGAAACGATTTTTGTATCAATTATGGGAAATCTACTCATTCCGAAACCCTAAAAGTGCACACACCTAGATGGCTTGTTGAGAAAAATATTCTTCAATATTTCTCCTTGGTGTTACTGACCGTTGCTTATTTAAACAAAAGTCGCATAAACTACACATCGATGCTAGAAGCCGAACTTATCCTTCAAAAGAAGGGCATCCCTTACAGACTCATTGAGCTGGGGGGTCGCGCCATGACCGTCGGTGACGTAGCCCGCTATTCTAAGGGCGACTTTAAGATTGAGGAGATCTGTAAAACAGTCATCATGAAGGACAATGGGGGGAATCGATTCGCCTTCTTCCTTAATGGTACTGACCGCGTCGATTTCCTTAAGGCGAAGATGATTACAGGGAAGAAGCTCACCGTCGCCTCTCCTAAGGATGTTCGAGAAGTCACTGGCGTCGACCCCGGCGCCGTCTGCCCCATTCTCATAAAGATACCTCTCATAGTCGACAAGAGTGTTCTAAAATTGAAGCGTGTCAACTTCGGCTCAGGCCATCACCTCTATGGTATGGAGATGAAGACCGAGGATCTTCTACGTGCGGTAGAACATTCTATCGCTGACATCGCTGAAGAATAACTAGAGGCGCCGACAAATAAATCACTAACAATGGTATATAGAGTGAAAAATACAAAAATCCAGCCACAAAGAAAATAAACCATCTACCGTTCTCACGTAACGACATGAGCTCGGACCAGCCGACTCCTAAGCCAAAGCGGCAGAAAACCGATGAAAAGATCGCTGAACTCGAGAAACATTTAGCTGAGGAACGGACGCTTGCTGAGACATACCTCACCCAGCTTCGTTACGCCAAAGCAGATCTCGATAACATCCAGAAACAGAGCCAAAAGAGGATAGAGGATGCCATTGATAGATCCAACGCTAGAGTTCTCAGTCAACTCATTACTCTAGCTGACGAACTCGGCATAGTAGCTACTGACTCGAAGAATGAAGGTGTCGCCATGATCCATAACAAGCTCCTCAAGCTCCTCGAGGCTGAGGACGTAAGACCCATGGATGTCTCTGGTAAACACTTCGATCCCTACAAGCATGAAGCCGTTTGCGAAGTCGAGACCTGCGATTGCCCACCCGGCACAGTAGTAGAGGAGATAAGGAAGGGTTACAATTACAAAGATAAGGTTCTCCGCGCAGCCATGGTCAAGGTCGCGAGGGCCCCGAGCAAACAAGAGGCTTAACGATGTCTGAGAAACGTGAGAAAATAATAGGAATAGACCTAGGTACCACGAACTCGGCTGCAGCCGTCGTCATGGGCGGCAAACCGGTCGTAATCCCAAGTGCCGAAGGACCGACAGTTGCGGGAAAGATGTTCCCCAGCGTCGTCGCCTTCACTAAGGACGGACAACTCCTGGTAGGGGAACCCGCCCGACGCCAAGCTGTAACCAACCCTGAGGGCACCGTCAGGGAAGCTAAACGCCTGATGGGCACAAGCAAAACTATCACCCTCAATGGTAAGGATTATACTCCTCAGCAGATCTCCGCCTTCATTCTGCAGAAGATCTTGAGAGATGCTGAAACCTTCCTAGGCGAGAAGGTCACAAAGGCCGTAATCACTGTCCCAGCGCACTTTAACGATAACCAGCGCCAGGCCACCATCGATGCCGGTGAGATCGCTGGACTAAAGGTTACCCGAATAGTAAACGAACCCACCGCAGCTGCCCTCGCTTATGGAATTGATAAAGCTGACAAGGAACTCAAAATACTTGTATTCAGCTTCGGCGGAGGCACAAACGATACAACAGTCATGGACTTCGGAGGTGGAGTATTTGAGGTCCTCAGCACCAGCGGTGACACCCAGACTGGCGGAGCCGACATTGACAAGGCCATTATGGATTACCTTGTCGACGAGTTCAGGAAATCAGACGGTATAGACTTACGTAGTGACCTCAAGGCTATGGCGCGCCTCAAGGAAGCTGCGGAGAAGGCTAAGATCGAACTCAGTGGCGTCCTCAGCACGGACATAGACTTGCCCTACCTCGCGATGAGCACCAGCGGTCCCAAAAATATGCATATTAACATGACCCGAGCGAAGCTCGAGCAGATCGCCCGCCCTATAATTGAACGCATCCGTGCACCCATTCTCCGCACTATTGAGGACTCCAAGATCACCAAGGATCAAATCGACAAAATCATCCTCTTCGGCGGCATGACGAAGATGCCCCTCGTTCAGCAGGTAGTTGAGGAAGTGATGGGAAAGAAACCGGAGAGAGGTCTGGACCCAATGGAGTGCGTGGCAATAGGTGCAGCCATCCAGGGCGCAATCATCGCTGGTGAGATCAGCGACATCGTCCTCCTAGATGTTACACCCCTTAGTCTCGGCGTCGAAACCCTCGGAGGTGTGATGACTAAGATCCTTGAACGCAACACCACTATCCCGACTAAGCAAACACAGACCTTCAGCACAGCTGCCGACATGCAGACCGCTGTCACCATTCACGTCGTCCAGGGGGAGCGAGCCATGGCGAAGGACAACATCAGTCTCGGGCGCTTTGATCTTACGGGCATCCCCCCGGCACCACGTGGCGTCCCACAGATTGAGGTAACCTTCGACATCAACACAGATGGTGTCCTCAACGTAAGTGCAAAGGACCTCGGCACAGGCAAGAAAATGGGCATCACTATCCAAGCATCCACCAAGCTCAACCAGAAGGAGAAGGATAGGATGGTTGAAGAAGCCGAGAAGTACGCTGAAGCAGACAAGAAAGCGAAAGAAGAGGCTGAGATCCGCAACAATGCTGATAGTATCGCCTATACCACAGAGAAGACCCTCACAGATGTCGGGGAAAAGCTCCCGAGCGACCTCAAGAATAAGATAAACGACAGTCTTAACGCCCTCAAAGAGGCACTCAAGGGCACTGATACCGAGACAATCAAGACGAGAACCGAGGAACTCACAAAGATCATCCAAGAGGCTGGCGCCGAAATCTACAAGCAAACCGCTGCGGCTCAGCAGCAGCAACAACAGCAGACCAGCGGTCCCGAGCAGGCTCCTCCAGGTAGCGAGGAACCACAAGAACAAGGGAAGAAGACCGTAGACGCCGAGTACAAAGTTGTCGATGATGAGAAGAAGCCGTAACTCTCACCCCGCAAATCAAAGTGTCGAAAGAATTATGTAAATTTGAGTCATGAATGATTTTACACCGACTCAATTTGCGAAGTTGAACAAGGCTCTACCCAATCCTCATCATAATTTGGATTTTTCTGAGCATGAGACGACCTTTAACAATCTGCTCGAAGGGATGATTGATCTCTAGGACAGGCTTGAGAATATAATGGAGCACTTAGGATATTTAGTCACAAGAAATCCACGATGGATTCGGTAACCTTTTTAAGTCCTCCTCCTTGGAGAAATCCTCAGCACCCGGGGGATGCGTGTGTCAGGCGAAACGCGATTACTATGAAGTTCTGGGCATAGACAAGGGAGCCTCCCCCGAGGATATAAAGAAGGCATTCAGGAAGCTCGCTTTCGAACTCCACCCAGATCGTAACAAGGATCCCGGATCTGAAGAAAAGTTCAAAGAGATCTCTGAGGCCTATGCTGTTCTCAGCGACCCCGAGAAGAGACAGAAATACGACACTTATGGTCACGCTGGCATCAGCGGCACCTACAGTCAAGAGGACATATTCCGCGGCGCCGACTTCAGCGGTTTCGGTGTCGATATGGAGGAGATACTCAACCGCTTCTTTGGAGGTGCCTTCGGTGGATTCGGCGGTTTTGGCTTCCAACAGGCAGAGATCTGGTCCCCAAAAAGGCAGAGACCTAGAAACTGCAGTCGAGATTACGCTTGAGCAGGCAGCAACAGGCACGACAATGGAGCTCAGTCTCAACAGGTTGGAGAGGTGCAGCCGCTGCGGAGGTAGCGGTGCTGAGCCCGGTTCAAGCGTTATAACTTGTCCCAAATGCGGTGGGACGGGTCAAGTCCAGAGGAGCGTCGCCAGTCCATTCGGACGTATGATCACAGTTACCACCTGTGACCGTTGTCAAGGACGTGGAAAGACACCCGAGAAGCCTTGCAGCCGTTGCCGGGGGGACGGAGTTGAGGAAGCAAAGAGGAAAATAGACGTCAAGATCCCGCCTGGCATCGATGAGGAGATGTACCTGACCCTACGAGGTCAAGGTGACGCCGGCCAGTATGGCGGACCAGCTGGTGACCTGTATGTAGGTGTCAGGATCAAGCCCCACCAATTACCTCCTCCGGAAGGGCGCCGACACAATCTACGAGGCTGAGATAAACATCGCCCAGGCGGCCCTCGGCACAGAGATCACAGTCCCTGTCGTTAATGGTGAGGAGAAGGTCAGAGTGCCACCAGGCACACAGAATGGAGCTATCCTCAGACTCAAAGGAAAGGGGATGCCGAGTCGCTACGGACATGGTGATCACATCATACATATTACCGTGAAGATACCGACGAAGCTCAGCAAACGTGAGAGGGAGCTTCTTGAGGAACTCAACAAGGAGTTCAGTGAGGAGAAGAAAAGCTGGTTCAGGCTTTAACGCCTATCAATGAGCTCGTCGACGCTCGGACCCGTACCAATTAGGGCGACAGGTATCTTAACTTCATCCTCGATGTTATTTATGAACTTCTTGGCATCGGCTCCTAATTCGACGTACTCTTTCGCACCCTTACAATCGGGGTAGAGAATATCTAGCTTCGTCAGGGCGATCATGGTTGCTCCATTGATCATCCTAGCTCTCCTTGCAAGGTCGTAGTCGAATGGAGCCGCACGTCTCTGGCGACCCGTGACAGTCCCGTATTCGTCCCAACCTCGTTTTTTCGCCTCCTCCTGACTGATCTCACCCGCGAGCTCGCCTCCGCCAACTCGGGTGACGTAACTCTTCAACACCATCGCAACATCTGTGACCCGGGTGGGACCGATACCGACATCGCTGCAAGCTGCTGCGGCGCAGACGTCCTTGCTCGTCACATAAGGATACTGGCCATAGTAAAGGCTGATAAAGGTCCCCTGAGTCCCCTCGATTAGGAGGTTCCTGCCATCATCGAGAACCTTGTTGGCCACGGCTGGAACATCTATCAGGTACTTCTTCAGTTCTGGGATTTCACGAGCCATCTTAGCGATGCGCATTACCCGGTCCGCGTTACAGGGACCTGTTCCCGTACCCGTGGTCTTGACAGTATTCTTTAAGTTTTCGTTGGATTGGTCAAGTAAGATATGTTTGAGCTCAATTATGGCGCACTGTGGGTCGAGACCGAACCTGTCAGCAATATCGGTCTCTATAATTTCTTTGAGTACGAGCTCAGGGTTGACGAGGACACCGGGACCTATGAGCATCTTCGCCTTCGGGTTAACGAAGCCACATGGCACCATTCTCAGCTTAAAGGCCCTACCGTCTTTAACGACGGTGTGACCAGCATTGGGCCCCACTCCAGCCCTTACGACGACGGCGACATCGTCAGCGACTGATAGATAGGATACTATCTTACCCTTACCCGTGTCTCCGTAGAATCCGTCAACGACCACGGTGCAGCTCATCCAGCCTCACCTGAAACCAACAGATTGAGGCAAACCACCGCTTTTAACCTTTTTCATCTAAAATTACAGGTTATTTAATGCTTAATATTAACTAATCGGTGTAATAAATCCTTCGATACTTAAGATTCAGACGCCCTTCCCATTGCCTTTTTAATGACAAAAAATATGCACGCAACATAAGGATTTACCCCTAGAACTACTAACCCTATCGTAGGGAGACACCGTTGACGGATATCAGCAAAGTCGAGAAAGGCATAAGGACGCTATTCAGGGAGCTTCATGGAGACATAGATGTCGATATTCGCGAAATTAGGGAGATTAATGCGGGATGGGAAGCGAACATCATCGGATTCCATCTCATAATTGGTACTAACGAGACAGCTATGGTTGTCAAAGTATTCAACGGCACATCAGCGGGGTTGAAAGCGGACCGTGAGTTCAAACTAATGAATAGGCTCCTGGGTAGGGGTTACCCAGTTCCAGAAGTTTACGTCTGTTACACTGAATCAGATTTAGTTGGTGCCCCCTTTGTCGTGATGGAGTGGCTGTTAGGTGGGTCTTTAATCGATGATTTCCTTGAGAAACCAAAGCTTAGAGGAGAGAAAATAACTCTATTCAGTGAGCTCTACGCACGTCTCCACGCCCTAACACCAAGGAAGATTCTTCCCTTCCAAAGAAGTTACAGAACCACTCATGGTAGACTCAGATATCGAATCAGTAATCTCTCGGAAGAATCAGCCAGCTTAGGTGTCGATGAGTTCGATCAGATTATCTCTTGGCTTAATATGAGGGCACGAAAAGTCTCTGACCTAAACCTCACTATAATACACCAGGACTTCCACCCCGGGAACATCCTCTTCCGCCCAGACAGGAGCCCAGCGGTCATAGATTGGGGTGGAGCTGATCTCGGTGACCGAAGGGAGGACCTAGCTTGGACAAAGCTCCTGGCGTCAACATTCTATTCAGCGGAGCTCGGGGATGCCTTCGTAGCCGGCTATACTCGAGCATCAGGGAGTAAAATCGAAGACCTAGACTACTTTGAGGTCCTGGAGATCCTGAGACGGCTTATTGACGCTGCTATGGTGTTTACTGGTGGCGGGGCCTCTGCGGGTATGCGCAACGAAGTCGTGAAGATAATGAGGCAAAATAGACCTCACTATCTGAATGTTCTGGCTAGGCTCAACGATCTGACTAAGCTAGAGACGCCGGAAATAGCTAAACTTCTCTCTTAGGAAACGTTTTCAGCCTCCGGGTAAATATCCAGAGTGCCTTGACGCAGACTGTGGCCATCATTGCCGTCGGTAACGAGATCTTGGACGGGATTGTCCTGGACACTAACACGAAGTGGATGATTGAGCGCCTAAAGCCCCTCGGCTTCATGGTGATGGAGGTGATGACTGTTAGGGACGATGTCCCAGAGATAGCGAAGACCATCAGACGTGCCGTGGAAGACAATTGCAGACTCATTATCACCAGTGGTGGACTCGGCCCAACCCATGACGATATGACCTTGAAAGGCGTCGCGGAAGCATACCATCTCCCCTTAGAAGTCAACGAAGAGGCACTGGCCATCGTCACACGCCAATATAAGCAGCTTCACGAGAAGGGGATCATAAACTCAGGTGATATTACTGAGGCTCGGAGGAAGATGGCGATCTTCCCGCTTGGTGCGAAGCCCCTTGACAATAGAGTCGGCGGAGCCCCAGGGGTCATCCTAGCTGTCGAGGGCTTTGAGGTAGTCTCTCTTCCTGGAGTTCCCCACGAGCTTATGTGGATCTTCGATAACCAGCTTATTCCCCACCTGAGCGCTCATCTGGAAGGTATCTATTACGAGGAGGTCCTCAGTCTCCCATTAAGAGACGAGTCAACTCTCGCCCCCCTCATCGACGAGGCCATGAAACGCGTCCCAGGGGTCTGGATAAAATCCCTTGTCAAACCTTATGGTGAGGTCGGCATCAAGTTCTGGATAAGTGCCCGAGGGACTGATAAGAGGGAGCTTGAAGCGAAAGTCAAGGAGGCTGTCAATATCCTAGTAGCGCTCGCCAAGGAACGCCTACCAACAGGGTAAGTGAGGAAAATCCTAAACTAAGCTGAAGTACGTATCCCCAACGATAATTTGCCATAAAACGATGTTCGTCAGGTTCATTAAATTAAAAGGTAAACATCCGTTTAGTGAAAAAATGCTCAATTACAGACTACTACTGAGACCTATCTTAATAATAACCCAATGCGAAACCATACGGGAACGAAGATGCTCGTGGCGGACCTACCTATCCTTGAAGAGGTGAAGCAGCTTCTCGTCCTCAAGGGGATAAAGGAACTTTATCCGCCGCAGGCAGATGCCATTAACACAGGGGTTCTAGAGGGAAAGAATCTAGTTCTCGCCAGCCCCACAGCAAGCGGAAAAACCCTCGTTGCCGAGCTCTGCGCGTTAAAGCACATTTTTGAACACCGTGGCAAGGTGCTCTATCTCAGCCCACTTCGCGCCCTTGCCTGGGAGAAGTACGAAGGCTTCGAGGAGTACACAAGCATCATGAAGCCTGGTGGAGGAAAGATAAGAGTCGGTGTTAGCACCGGCGACCTCGACAGCAAGAGCCCGTGGCTAGAAGGTTACGACATAGTCATCACCACTAACGAGAAGTGCGACTCACTCCTTCGTCATAGGAGTCCCTGGATGAGTAACGTCAGCCTCGTCATCGCAGACGAAGTACACCTCATAGGGGACGAACGTGGGCCAACCCTTGAGATCGCCATAGCCAGGCTCCGCCAGATGAACCCAGCCATGCAGGTCCTTGCCCTCAGCGCTACCATTAAGAATGCCGACGAGGTAGCTGAGTGGCTCAAGGCCGAATGCGTCACTACAGAGTGGCGCCCAACAAAGCTCTACGAAGGCGTCGCCCACGGAAACAATGTCATCTTCAGAGATGGAACCGTAAAGAAGCTAAAGTCCCTCAACACGGTCGACGCCCTCAACATCGCCATGAATAGCGTCCTAGACGGCGGGCAGGCACTAATCTTCGTCGAGTCCCGACGTAGAGCGGAGAGCATGGCACGGGAAGCTGCAAATGCACTTAACGGGACCCAAAGCAGGAAGATCCAAACTGATCTCGAAGGGATCGCCTCAGAAATTGAGGTCCATGGTGAGAAGACGAGCCTCACAGATGCCCTCAGCTTCGCGGTCTCGAAAGGCGCATCTTTCCACCATGCCGGCCTCAACACTGAGCACCGCCGCATCGTCGAGCGCGCCTTCAAGGCGGGGACCCTTAAGATACTCACAGCGACCCCTACCTTGGCCGCAGGCGTCAACCTCCCCGCTCGAACCGTCGTAATAGGTAACTACAAGCGCTTCGTCGCCGGCTACGGAATGTACCCCATCAGCGTCCTTGAGTACAAGCAGATGAGCGGCCGCGCGGGTAGACCACAGTATGACCCCTATGGTGAAGCGATCCTCATCGCGTCGAGCAGCGACGAACAGGACCAGTTGATGGAGAACTACATCCTCGCTGACCCCGAGAGGTTATACAGTAGGCTCGCTCAGGAGTCGGCTCTCCGCGGCCACACCCTAGCTGCTATAGCTAGCGACTATGCACACACCGAGCAGGGGTTACTAGATTTCCTCGGTGGCACATTCTATGGCTTCAATTACCCGTCTGCCAGCATCAAGCTCATCACAACTGGTGTTCTCCGCTACTTACTCAAGGAGGAGATGCTCGAGGAGAAGGGGGATTATCTGTATGCTACTGACTTTGGGCGTAGGGTATCGGAACTCTACATTGACCCACTCACTGCGGTGGTGATGAGGGACGGGCTTCGCAGGGGGGCCATGGATGTCACCGATTTCACTTGGCTCCACCTTATCTGTCATACCCCAGATATGGGTCCTATACTTAGACCTCGTCGAGGCGACCTCGATATGGTTGAAACCTACGCTGAGGAGCGGCAAGAGGAGTTCGCAATACCGGTAAATCAAGAAGGCGGCGATTATATCGAACGCGAACAGTTCCTTGGTGAAGTCAAAACAGCCATGGTCCTCCAAGACTGGATTAACGAGAAGACCGAAGCCGACATCCTCGAACAACACGGCGTCCAACCGGGTGATCGCTATGCAGCCGTCCACAACGCTGAGTGGCTTTTGTACAGCGCTCATGAGATCACTGACATTGTTGGTGTACCAGACTACAAGCGTCAACTCGGTGAGTTGAATGACCGGGTCAAACACGGAGTTACCAAGAAACTCTTGCCCCTCGTCAGGCTCAAGGGGATTGGTCGTGTTCGTGCCCATGTACTATACAACTCTGGCCTCACAGGCTTAGCTGAGTTGAAGCGCGCCCCATTACAGCGCTTGGTTGCCCTACCACTCATTGGTCCGCGACTTGCCAAGTCCATAAAAGAACAGGTGGGAGGCCTAGTTGAGGAGGAGGAGTGGAAGAGTCTAGATAAGGCAGAAAAGGAACAACGCGCCTTAACCGATTTTGTTGAAGAGAAATACGAACCAGAAAACCCGAATTAATATCTAATATTTAATAAATATTGATTTCTGTTGATGTTTGAGTTAGACAGACCTATACGTAAAGGAGAACCAGCTCGACGACATCCTCTATATAGCTATAATCACAAAGGATAAGCTGAAACACGGCTGAACTACCCCTCTAGATATGAGTGTTCTGGCGGGTCTCGTCAGCAGGAGAGGCGAAGACGTAACGCTAAAGCTGCTGCAGATACTCCGAGGAGCGAGCCCAGCACGGTCGGAAACCTACGGCATCGCCACACCGGGTGGAGTCGAGCACCAAATGGAGCCGCCGGTTTTCACATCTCTGAACTCAAGCGTTGCCCTAGGACACAGGTTGCTAAAGGTCAACCCAACAGATAACCCACAACCAATACACCAAGGATCACAATCCTTGATTTTCATCGGAAGAATTTGGGATAGATTTGAACCGGAGGTCCTCACCGTCGCTGATTTTACCAGAGATGGGGCATTAGACGGTGTTAAACGTCTATTCACGGAGTTGGAAGGGTCCTGGATCGTGGCTTTGGCTGAGGAAGACAAGATTATATGTTGTAGAGATCCCATCGGGGTCATACCGCTCTACTATGGATTCTGCGACGAGCTTCTGGGGATTGCTTCTAACGCTAAGACTCTTCTTTCCGCGGGACTTACACCCATCAGGGTTAGCCCAGGACACATTGTGGAGCTTACACCCAAAGGTATCTCTGATGAGAAGTTCTCTGTACTTGAGAACCCTACACCATCCGTTATCTCCATCGAAGATGCCACAACTCGCCTACACCATTTACTAAAAAAGGCTGTGACGAGAACATGCTTTGGGATTCGTTCGCCCACTCTCGCATTCTCGGGTGGAATCGACAGTGTCCTCCTCGCCAACTACATGAAGGAAATTGGCATAAAACCACACCTCACCTGCGTCGGAGTCGAAGACTCACCTGACCTTGAAGCCGCGGAAAAGGCAGCGGACTATCTAGATATGCCGCTGAGCACTAGGATCTACGGTGAGACTGAGATCGATGAGCACCTCGACGCGATTCTTGCTAGCGTCGAGGAAGCAAACCCTATGAAGATAGGGGTCGCAATCCCGCTCTATCTAGTTGCGCTAGATGCTTCATCCCAAGGTTGCAGAGTCATAGTTTCTGGAAACGGCAGCGACGAGCTCTTCGGCGGATACGCGAGATATGTTGAACAGTACCAGAAGGGTGAATCCGTTAGGGAAACGATGTACAGCGATGTGATCCACTCCTATGAAGTCAACTTTGAGAGGGACTGGAAGATCTGCGTCGATCTGGGAACAGAACTGAGACTCCCCTACGCAGACCCGGAGCTAACAAGATTCGCCCTATCCCTACCTCTATCCTGCAAGCTTCCCTCAAATGGAAAGGAGCCGAGGAAGATCATACTCAGGCGACTCGCATCAAGGCTCGGCTTCCCGGATGAAGTTACATGGAGACCGAAGAAGGCTGCCCAGTACTCCTCAGGCGCAGCTAAGATAATCGAGAGAATGGCGAAGAGGAAAGGAAAGACCGTTGGTGGCTACCTAGCTGATAGGTTAGAGGAGCTGGGAGGGCATAAGAATTGAGCAAGGTTGAGAGAGTCGTAAGTGTCCTAAAAAGATACTACGGTGCTGACGCGTTCAGGATTGAGACTGCAGAGCCATTCCACGCCTTGATCAGCTGCATCCTCTCTCAAAGAACAACTGATAAAAACGCAGCAAACGTGACTAAAACCTTATTCTCCGCAGCCTCCACACCCCAAAGTATCCTAAACCTCCCCGAGGAGAACCTCAAGCAATTGATCCGATCCTCAGGTTACTATAATCAGAAGGCTAAGTACATCATCGAGGCGACCCGGGTAATTGTTGAGAAGTTTAATGGCGAGACGCCGAGGATTAGGGATGAGCTCCTGAGTCTACCAGGCGTTGGGCCTAAGACGGCTGACATAGTTCTCAGCTACGGCTACGGGGAGCCAGCTGTGGCTGTCGATACCCACATCCATAGAGTCTCAAGGAGAATAGGTCTCGCTGGCATTGATGCGAAAACCACAGAAGTCAAAAAAGTCTTAGAAGATGCATTGCCTCAGACTGACTGGTATTACGCAGATGGGGCCCTACTCCAGCTAGGAAAGGACTACTGTAAACCCCGCAAACCAAAATGTGGCGAATGCCCAGTGGAAAAGTTGTGTGGATACGAAGAAAAGGGGGATTAGCGAAGGCCGACATGGCCATCGGCGAGAGCGCTGCAGAAGTCGTCGAGGTGTTCGAACTCGTCGTCTATAATCTCCTCGACACTCGGCTGGAGGCTCTTAACATTCACACCCTTCTGGGGAATTAGCTGAGCCGAGATGACGCTCGGCTCGTTGATAGGGCGCCCAATCCTACTGAGAAGCCAGACGTAGGTTTCCTGTACGCCGCTTACCTCGTCGATGATCCTATCTGCGATCCTATAGCAGAGCATGTTATAGATCTTACCGACGTGGCTGACGGGGTTTTTACCCGCTGCTGCCTCACTGCTCATGGGGCGTAGGAGGGCGATTACGCCGCGGACGTTGTTTCCTCTGCCCACTTGGCCGGAGTCGCCTGCCTCAGCTGAGGTGCCTAGGACTGTAAGATACAGGCCATCGAGTCCCCTGCCCCTCACGTCGAGGGCGTTGAGGCTGACTTTTACTTCCTCAAAGCCGCCTTTGTCGTCGATCCATGTTGTGATGGCGTCGGAGATCTCGTCTTTACGTTTGAAGTAGTCATTTTCACTGTTGATGTAACGGTCCACTATCGCCATTGCGACTGTTAGGTCGACCTTCTTCTCTCGACGAAGTGCCATGAGTTTAATGTCCTCACCCGACTCGGGGTGTTCCTTCTTGAACTCTTTCGAGTTGAGGTACTTCTCGAGGCCGAGGATGAGTTTCTCTTGCTCCGTATAAGGAGCGAACCCAACAGCAGCTGACGTGTCATTGGCTCCGAGGAACTCGCCCTTCTTCTTCCTGCTGAAGATGTCCTGAAGTGCCGCTGATCCAGGTCTGATCTCGCTTTGGAACTTTACATGAATGTCGGGGTCGATGAAACGTAGGTTTTTCTTCAGCCAAAGCTTGGTGCTCTTCTCAGCGATCTCGTTTACTGGGACTTCTTCATCACCGACCTTGAATGTGGCGCGGTCGCCGTAAACGATAAGGATTGGTCGGTTAACTTTGCCTCCACCAAATTTGACGGTCGTCTCGCCTGCGGCGATGAGCCCCTTATCCAGATTGTGGTGGTAGATGTTACCGAATCGCTTTATATACTCGGTTGATAGGTCGACCGAGATCTGGTTCATGATGTTGTCGCACATGGTGTCTGGGTGTCCGAGGCCCTTTCTCTCGGTGATTTCGAGAGATCTCTCTTGTAGGGGCACTTGACTCAGTTCGTTGATGAAGACGTTGTTCAAAGCGTTCACCTATGATGTGAACCAAATGATTCCCCGATCGGCTTTAAAACCGTTCCCTATATTCTCAGAGGGTTATTCGATGTATGAACATTATTCGTGATGAACTTAAATGTAAATAATCGATTAAAAGATGGGTAATAATGAAATCGGTGTCTTCCTTAAAAGAAAAGTCTAATAATGTAATCCACAACAACTAAACGAGAGGTATAGGAAATTGAACGATAAAGCACTAGGCTATACGATTATGTTAGTGACAGCCCTGATAATGATCGGATACTTCGTCTGGTCACTCGGTCCATACATAGGACTGACATGGATAAGCTACGCCATTTCTGAATGGGCATATAAGCTTCCCATTCTGGCTGTCGTTTACCTCATGCTCTTCATAGTACTCTGGATAGGCTACACTATGGCGACGACTCCTCCGCCAATCCCACTCGATAACCCATTAGATCTCGAGAGAGAAGGCGATAAGGAAGAAGAGAAGAAGCAGACTTCACCAAATTAATGCATCGAATCTGACCTTCAATGCCGAGGGACTGTACTCTGAGACCTTCACGCGATTGATGACCTCGAAGCTTCTACCCGATTTTTCGACAGCTTCGAGTATCACATTTTCTCCATCAGTGAAAGGGTCATCCCGTGGAGACCAGTGATAGAAGTGTAGAACCCCACCAGGCTTAACCAATGGGATTGCGATGTCAAGGAATTTGTAAGCCCCCTTTGGTAGTGGCATAAGTACCCTGTCGTAACTCTCCCCTAGATTGGGACAAATCTCCCTAACGTCGCCTAAGAGAGCGGTAACCCTATTGCCGACTTTGTTCAGCCGAATGTTCTCAAGGCAGTACATGTGGGCCTCAGGGTTTAGCTCCACGGCGACGCAGGTCGTGGTTGGCCGCCTTTTAGCTATGCATATCGGGAAGGGACCGATCCCGCTGAACATCACTAAAACTCTCTCGTTAAGACCTACAGCTGCGGATATCTTCTCCCGCTCGGTTGACTCCCTAGGCGAGAAATAGGCTTTGACGGGATCTACCTTGAAGATGCAACCGGACTCTCTGTGGACGACCTCTGTGTCAGGATCCCCCGCGAGGAGTTTCATATCACGTATCCTATACTCTCCCATGCGCTCAGTACCCTTGGAGAGGACGCTCTTCACGTTCCTCTGCACTCTCATAAGTGCCTCGGCCACTATGCTCTCATATGGTTCTACCTCTAAGGGAATCTCTATCACGGCAACCGCCCGTCCCTTCGACCCAATTACGTCGAAAGATCGCGGCACCAACCCTAGAATTTCTGGGGGCATAGAGCCCAATAACTCGCTACGAATATCCCGCTTCATGATTCAGCCTGAATTAGTGGTTGGTTAATAAAAGATGCTTCTATCACCGACCTTCTTTGCGAGCTTCCCTCGGGCCTTCACCTCAGGGATATTGAAGTTTTCGGGCTCGGAGTCCTCCTGGGTTTTCCTTTTTATGGTAAAGCCACAGATACCATTATCGAGAAGCTGGCGTTTATAGCAGACAGCGTACGTGCATTTTGTGGGCTCGCACTCCGCCTCTGTCCATTGACACCAGGTCACTTTACCCCTGAAGGACATGGCCCTCTTCATGCAGCTGAAATCTCTACATCGGGAGTAACATGGTTGTGCGCTTGACAAAACGTTAAGCACCTTCTCTCTTTGAGATCGCTTATATTAAGAATCACCACCCAAGGGGGCGATTTAAACTTTATTGGAGCAGGATCAGTGATCAACAAGACATTATCCTAGAAGCGAGAACGAAAACTGATTGATCTGCTGATTTAACCCAATTTCAGTGTTCGGGAGTCTAATTCGTGGCCTCTATCAGAGTTTTCAGAGCCTTCTGTATGTCTGGACTCTTCATGATGTAGGAACCGGACGCAAAGATGGTTGCACCGACTTCCCGAGCCTTCTTGACGTTTTCGGGATTCATCGCTCCGTCGACCTCTATCGGGAGATTTGGGGCGAGCTTCTTTAGGCGTTTCACCTTCTCGAGAGCTTCAATGACAAATGGTGCGCCGTATCGTCCCGGTTCTACTGTCATCACTAGTACCCGATCTACTTTTTTTAGGTATGGTTTTAGCTCATCTATTCTAGTCTTAGGATTGATTGCGATGGCGACCTCGAACCCGAGGACCCTCGCCTCTTCGACTGTTTTCTCGAAGTCGTCCGACTCCATGTGAATTATCACGACCTGAATCCTTCCCCTGAGTCGATTTAAGTAGTCGAAGGGGTTTTCAACCATGAGGTGAGCCTCATATTTGAGTCCGGGTGTTAAGCGTGTGTCAAACATGAGAGATTTGGATGCGACGAAGCGCCCGTCCATATAATCGAGCATTACCCACTCTACCTTGCCAGCCAGGCGACTGAGCATACCATCTAATTCTTCTTGGCTGTTCGCAATTAGTGCGGGAAGGACCCTTATGGACACGGATCTCTAGTTTGAGGTAAGGTACTAAAGAACCTGTCTGATTATCAACTACTGGGATTCGCCTTAGATTCTATTGGCAAATAGCTAATTCTAGTTCCTTCTTGGGAACATCTATGACCTTTATGTCGATGAGCTCGTATTTGGGTTCGCTCTCAGGGTTTTTCATGTCGAGGTAGACGTTAACGGCGTCCGTTATCCTGTTCATGACAGCGTCTAGACTCCTTGCCCTTGCGTGGCAGCCAGGCAACTCGGCTACCGAGGAGACGTAGTTCCCTTCCTTATCTCGCTCTATTAATACCCCGAACTTCAGGGTCTTTTCACCAGATTAAGCCTCACGTTCAAAGGATTTAAGCTGGTTTCTGTATCCAGATGCAACCTACAGCCTTGGGTTTCTGATGACATAATAATCAAAATTGATTAACCTTTGAACATATTTCTGTATGTATCAATATTCACTAACACGAATTTTTAACCGCTCTCGGTTTTGGCGTAACCATGGTCTACGATAAGCCCTGGTTCAACGCGTTCGAGAATAAGTGGTATGGGGACTATCGTAAGGTAGATTTTCCTGATAATCCGGCCTGCCCAATGTGTGGCGGCCATACAGTAATCACCCGTCATAAGATCAGGGACGCCGACATGAACTGGCGCTTAGGCCAATACATGTGCACGCGCTGTGGGTACATCTTCGAGGAAAAAATCTTGCCAGGCTATGAGTATCTTCTTATCGAAAGTTGGCCTGAAAGCGACGGATTCTAAAAAGAGGTCTGATGCAGTAGATTTTATAGCACCGTATTCGTCTATTTCTCAGTCGATGCGCGTTTTTTGATAGGCATGATCCCTGGTATTTCCCAAGATTCCCACATCTCGTCAACCCTCTCTTGGATGTAGTTGTAGTCCTCGTCTTTGAAGTGGGAGAACCTGCCCTGCTTCTCTAGGTATTCCCTAACTGGGGCCCTTGGTTTTGGCTCGTAGGTCAAACTAGCTTCGCCGTCTTCGATCTCGTAGACGGGGAAAATACCGGTTTTCGCTGCGAGTTCGCTGATCTTGTCAGTGTACCTCGGATTGTAGTCCCAACCCTTAGGGCATGGGGCTAACACGTGAATGAATGCTGGGCCTTCCACTGTTAAGGCCTTCTTCACCTTGTTCGGAAGGTCCAGGAGAGGGTATGAGGCAATTGAGGTTGCGAAGTATTTGATGTTCGGGTGCCCCGCGGCGAGCATGGCGGTGATGTTCTTTTTCCACCTTCTCTGGGTGATTCTCTTATCGGAGCCCGTTGGGGTGAAAGTTGTCTGTGCGCCCCAAGTGGTCATCCCTGTGGCCTGAATGTCTGTGTTCGCGGCGGATTCGTTGTCGTAGAGTACGATGAGCAGGTGGTAGTCGGTCTGGAGGGCGGCTGATATGGCTGATAGCCCCATGTCCGCGCCTCCTAAGTCGCCGCAGAATGCGATGACGTTGACTTTCTCCTCCTTGTCCCGACCCTTATGCATGAGCGCCCTAAGTCCAGCCGCAGTCCCGATGGCCGCAGAGCCACCGGCGCCTAGCTGGGAGTGCATCCATGGGATCACCCAAGGGGTGGTCATGTAGCTCGTGTTCGCGACGTACATGCAGCCTGTGGTTCCAATCGCTATCGTCCTTGGGCCCGCTACTTTGCTACAGAGCCTCATGACCAGGGCAGAGTCGCAGCCTTCACATGTCCTGTGGCCGGATGAGTAGAACTCTTCCTTCGGTATATCGTGTATTCCCTTGATCTTCTCGAAAGTTTTTTCAGCAGTCATCTCGCATCGCCTTCTATTCCCTCACTCCCATCCACTTCACGTACCCGTCTCTCCCAGCCTGATTCTCCTTGAGGGTCAGGTTGACCATCTCGATTACATCGCTGGTCGTGATCTCCCTGCCTCCGAGGCCCGCTATGAAGTTGGTGATAGTTGGCTTTTTAGAGGCCGAGTAAAGGGCTGATCTGATCTCGGAGAATAGGACCCCCCCATAGAAGGGTGAACCGTATGCGAAGTCGCGGTCTATGACGGCGACTGATCTCACATGGGATAGGGACTTCTGTAGCTTCTCTGTAGGGAATGGCCTGAACCACTTGGGTCTGACCATCCCCGCCTTGATACCTTTGGCTCGGAGGCGCTTTATCGCCGCCTTCGCTGGCATAGCGAGTGTACCCATCCCAATGACCGCAACCTCAGCATCCTCCATCATGTGTTCCTCGACCCATGGGTCTCCGAGGCTCCTGTCGAAGGTTTCTTCGAACTCTTTATAGGCTTTCTCGATGACCGAGGGGGTTCTCTTCATCGCTTCTGCATTCTGCTTCCTGATCTCCATAACCCAGTCCTCGTTGACCTGTGGGGCTATCGAGATTGGGTTGTCGGGGTGTAGCCTCCTGCTTCCCAAATCGTATGGTGGAAGGTACTTCTTCACGAGTTCTTTCGGCGGTATCTTTACCATGTGCTGGGAGTGGGTGAGGAAGGAACCGTCGAGTGCAAGTGCGATAGGGAACCTAACCTTAGGATCCTCTGCAACCCTATAGGCGACCAGCGTCGTATCTAGTGTCTCCTGGGCTGTGGAGGCCCAGTTGAGGAGCCAGCCGAGGTCCCTCACGGCTAGAGCGTCGTTGTGCTCGACTCCGAAGGCACCTGGGTCGTCGAGGGCCCTGTTCCCGACTATTGCTACGACGGGAAGCCTGTCAGAAGCAGTTACGGAGAGTACCTCCATCGCGTACATCCATCCGGTTCCGCTACTGCCGACGAAGGTTCTCGCACCAACGGCGGAGGCGTGCTTCACAATCTCGAATTGGGAGTGTTCACCATCCGCTATTATGTACTCAGCGTAGAGTTTACCGTCGGCGATGAACTTCGATATGAGGTCCATGACCTCGGTGTATGGTCTGATCGGGTAGGCGGATACGACGTCGACGTCAGCCAGCGCCACGGCGTTAGCAACTGCTTCACATCCTGTAAGCAGCTCTTCCCTAACCTTCTCGGGTTGAATTGTCTTTGATGTTGAAGTCTTAGCCATAATCACTCCTCCTTTTGACTTGACTCGCCCTTCTTCTCCTTAGTCCATTTGATGTAATGAGCGGAGTCGGCTTTGTATTGCACGTATGGTGAATCATTGTTCTCGAAGTGAAGCTCGTCGACCATCACTATTGTATTCTTGACGGGGCAGACCTCTGCGCACCTGCCGCATCCCACACAATATTCGTAGGAGACGTCGTAGAAGCCGTCGCTGGTGGGGTCGAAGCATTCGTCCTGACAGGCATACCAGCACCGGCTGCATTTAACGCAGGTATCGAACCTAATGACGGGACGGATGGTCCTCGTCGTGAACCTCTTGAAGTTTTCGCTCCTGCCGCCTCTCTTCATCCCGTTGACCATTATTCCCTCTGGAAATTCACTCCATTTTGGTAGGACGACTGCCGCGTAGGGCCAGTTTATACCCTCGTTGGGCATCACGTCTCTTAATATAACTGATTCGTAGCCCTCTTTCAAAGCTTCAACATTCTTCGCCCCTTCTCTCTCGGTAATTAGTTTAGTGAGTGAGGCAAGGCTGACGAGACTTGGGTCTACGCGAGACACAGCGCCGAGTACCCTTAGGTCGGTGCCATCGTTCTTGAAAACCCAGAGCCCTGAGAATGTGCTTTTTCCAGGGAGTATCGCGAGTTTGTAAGGATAGGGCTTTCTTCCCAAGAATGTGAGAAGTTCCTCCGGTGTATGATTAGAGACTACAAGTAGGGTAGAGTCTGGCTTCGCCTTCTCGTTTATTGGGCGTACACCGTGCCAGGCCCAGGGCTCGACTCCCTTCACCATAGTGTCGTCTAGGGCTACACTTACATCGACAGAGTCGGGCTCAACTTTTGTGCCCACTTCTGCCTCGAGGTCCTCCTCAGAGAGATCGGCAACCACGGCGAAGTACTTGCAGGGGACTCCATCCCGCTCGGGTGCGTCGCTGTATCGCCCGTAGCTAAAGCTTGTTTTATCATCTTTCTTGGCTGCGTAGACGATGTTTCTGCATATCCGCCTCGCCAGCGTCCTCTGTAATACCCCTCTGTAGTTGACCTCAATGTTCCTGATGGTCGTGACCGCCTTCTCATCGAAAGCTGAAGAAACTACCTTCAAGTCGTGTCTGAAGAGAGAGGTCAAAGGAGGGATTTTAACTATTCTTAAACGGGCTGTCGCATGAACACAACTATTTATAGGAGAGTAATTGAGATTTCGCGTGAGGTCGGCAAACTTGTTTTATGTAGTAACTTGGCGATAAAACATGCCAATTTATAATTTGTACACTCATTTTGGAACTCCTTAGCTTAAATATATGCAAAGTACGGTCGGTGAAGTTCAAAGAACTTATCTCTCCTACCCTCATATTCGGGGTGCTAGGTGATACCCTTGAACGCCTCTAAAGCCCTTATGGAGTTGCTTAAGGGATATGGCGTCGGTGAGGTTTTCGGCCTTCCCGGCGAGACGACCCTTTTCTGGTATAAGGAGTGGTCAAGCATCCCTGAGGTTAAGCATATTATGATGCGGGACGAGAGAAGCGCCACGTTTGCCGCGGATGCCTTCGCAAGATTCAGCTATAGACCAGGCATCTGCGAGGGACCCAGCGTAGGAGCCACCCACATGATTCCCGGCGTTGCTGAGGCTTACAAGGCTTCAATTCCGATGATTGTCTTCACCAGCGACATTCCTTTACATTACGAGAAGCGAAACACGCTGACGGGTATTGACCATACGGCGATGTTCAAGGGAATTACTAAGGAAAGCCTCACAGTCACGGAGGCGTCTGAACTGCCTAACATCGTTAGGCGAGCCTTCCGCCTCGCCACATCGGGGAAGCCGGGGCCCGTTCACATAAGGTTCCCAAGTGATCAACAATGTGAGGAGATCGGTGATCCACGCCTATACGTCCAGAAAGACTTCAAAACCTATCCGGGTCATCGCTCTGTAGCGGAACTCGCAAAGATAAGTGAGGCACTGAAGTTACTCGGGTTAGCGCAACGCCCCGTCATTGTCTGCGGACAGGGTGTCCTCCTCAGCCAAGCTTGGCGGGAGGTGCAGGTACTGGCTGAGCTTTTTGGCATTCCTGTAGGTACCACCACTAACGGAAAGGGCTCTTTCCCCGAGAACCACCCGCTTAGCATCGGTGTTACTGGTGCTCGGGGCGGTACAGCCCTTAGCAACAAGGTGATCAACGAGGCTGATGCAATTTTCTATGTTGGATGTAGCACTGACTCCACTGGAACAGATATGTGGAGGACCCCTAGTCTGGACACCCAAGCGAAGATAATTCATCTTAATGTCAGCGAGGCAGAGGTTGGGAACAACTACCCTATAGAGGTCGCCTTAATCGGAGACGCGGCAGCGACTCTTCGCGTGATGGCTGAGGTGGCTGAGAAGCAGGAGAAGAAGGTTCGGAAGCTTCCACGCATAAAGGCTATTCAGAAAGAGAGGGAGGCATATGACATCTATGTTGGAAGCCTCATGCTATCTAATGAGATTCCCATTCATCCACTCAAGTTCGTGAAGGAGCTCGGGGAAGCACTCCCAAAGGATTACGCAATCGTTCACGACGTCGGCGTCTCATCTATTTACACGAGCACCTTTCTCAAGCAAGGTGAGGCGGGGCGTAGGATGATCTTCAACTATGCGATGGGTAGCCTCGGATACGCTATACCCGCTAGCATAGGTGCAAGATATGCCCGTCCTAACAGCGTTGTCGTAGCCTTAGTTGGAGATGGCAGCTTCGGATTTACAGCTGGTGAACTTGAGACAGTCGCCCGAGTTGGTGGCCCCAACCACATTATTCTCTTCAACAACCTCAGCTTCGGTTGGATTAGGGCTGAGTGGCAGCTTAGTTATGGGAAGGAGTACGTCGACTTCGCCACCAACTTCAAGCCTGTAGATTACCTCAAGATTGCGGAGGGCTTTGGATTAGAAGCCACTCGTGTAGTAAAACCAGACGAGCTCGGTCCAGTTCTCAAAATAAATCTTAAGAAGAAAGAACCCACACTCACGGAGATCATCGTTAAACCTGAGGATAAGCTTGTCCCGCCTGTGCCGAGTTGGACTAAGAAGGCTGAGGAGCAGGGCTTTAGCCACATTAAATGAAGCTCCTAACTAATGACGTTGACCAGCTTTGTCGGCATCCCCACATTAAGTTGTAGAGATGAAGGAAGATCCTCATCTATCACCATGGAATTGCTACTCGACATTTTCTGATGGTTAATTTAGTACTAGGTACATGGGCGTGCGCGTTTATAATCCACTGTTGAATCCTAGAATGGATCACAACATGCGCTTCATAATCTACGGTGCTGGGGCAATTGGAGGCATCATTGGGGGTCACCTCTACAGAACTGGCCGTAATGTCATCCTGGTGGGTAACAAGAGTCATGTTGATCGGATCAATGAAGCAGGCCTGAAACTGCTCACACCAAAAGAAACGTATGTCTTAAAGATCCCCGCCTGTAAGAGGGCGGAGGATCTGGCTCCCTTTAGGGAAGATGACATAGTGTTTCTGACCGTGAAGTCTCAGCACACAACCCTCTGCCTTGGGCAGCTTAAGAACGCAGGCGCCGAGAGAAGCCTCCCCATCTTCTGCGCTCAGAACTCCATAACAAACGAGCCGGCTGCTACCCGCGTCTTCGACAACGTCTACAGCATGATGATCAACCTGCCCGGCATCTTCCTTCACCCTGGGGAGGTAATCCACCCCATCACAGGTAACGGGGGTTTCATTGAGGTTGGTCGCTACCCTCATGGCACAGATGAGCTGACACAAATGGTCTCATCCTACCTAAATGCCGCCGGGTTCGTATGCAAGGTAAATGAGTGGGTGATGAGGGCGAAGGCAGCGAAATGTCTCTTGAACCTGGGAAACTCCCTTGAAGCGATAACCGATGGTAAAGGCGATGCAGATGAATTCATACGAGCCACCAGGAGGGAGGCTGAGGAGGTTTGGAAGTTGACGGGGATCGAGTGGGAGGACTTCGAGGATTATGAACGTCGCGTAAAGGCGATACGGGGGACAAATAAGATGCCCAAGGGCTACGAGTCGGAGAACAAACGGAGCTCCACCTGGCAGAGCCTCATTCGGGAAACCGGCAACATCGAGGTGGAGGCTCTGAATGGGGACATCGTGAAGTTGGGGCGATCCCTAGGGGTCGAGACGCCATACAACGAGATCCTCTGGAAGGTTGCGGAGGAGATGGCAGTTAAGGGTGAGAAACCTGGAAGATACACAGCTGAGGACCTGATAAAGATGGTGAATACCCGTGGCCAAAGGGCCCCAAGCCAATAAAAAAACCTGTTCTTCAAAACCCAAACCAAGATCAGATATTTTAAGACGCGCGAGTTTGTAAAAATTAGGAAAAAGAGGCTAGAAGCTTACCACTGCATCAGCTTCTAGAAGTAGATCGTTCAGAGTCGCAGCACCGACGATGCCAGCCTCGTTCACGAAACTACCTCTAGGAAGGTTGAACAGCATGCAGCTCTGCTCACAGACCATCATCTTCACACCCGCCTTGACGGCCTGATCCATGACCTCCTTCAAGCTCGGGAATCCGCCAATCTTGATCTTCTCCGCCTCGCCCGACTTGACGACTGTTATCCCCTTAATTACGAAATAGATCGTGGCTTCTATGCCCATGGCCGCGGCTGTTGCGCCGAGGATGAAGGGGGCGTATAGTCTCTCCGGTGTGTCTATTCCGCTAGTTTGTACGTACAGTATCTTCTTTGTTGTCATGTGTAGCGTGTTGGAATACTGGGTAATATTGGTTTATGATTCTTTGCTTGGTTTAGAGTGCGCATTTTTTTAATAGTCACGCAAAGTTTGCGGCGCGTGCAAATGGTGCAGGGGGTGGGGCACCAACCCGTATTTACTAGTAAAAGAGGCTCCCCGGATACCTACAATTAATTATAACGAGAGTAGTCAAAAACCTATGTGAGTATCATCATTCTAGACATATATGGCCAGGAAGTACCTGTGAAACTGGAACACATTACCTTCCCCACGCGCGCGCGCGCGTCTGGCCCAGTCTGGCTTCAGGGTCTCATGTGGACCAAGCGCGCGGCGGGCCTAGGCCACCCGCGACACCCTCGCAGTCTATTCCTGAAAACGTTTCTCATACCGTCTGGCTTGTCCCTAAAATAGACACCCCCAATAATCCTCCAATAAAAGAGTAAAACCACTACATAAATGACTCAGCCACTCACTTACAGCAAAAACAAGCCCACACCCGTCACAGCAACCACCCGGAAAACGGATGAATCCACACAAACAAGCGGAACACCATCTAGCTATGCCACCAAACAGACCCGATGACCAGCCTCACACGTTGAAGAACGTCGGAGACAACGCCTTATCCGGCCGACCAAGGTTCTCAGCCGCCTCCCTGTTCAACACAAGGCACAACACACTCAGCAGAGAATACATCCCCACGTTCTTTAGACCCCGAACCCTATTCACCGTCAACCCGAACCAGTTCTTCACGAAGGCAAACAACGCCTCCACCGCCGGTCGCCTACGATACACCTCCATCTCCCCAGCAGAGCCATGCGCCCTGAACAACCTGTCAACCCTCAACACATCCCCGACACACCTCTGGTTAGCCATATATGGGATCACCGCGTACTCAACGAGGGCCCTGACCCTAGCGCTGCTGTACTGGCTGTCCGCGATCAAGCACCCGAGCTTCACCCCAGCCCTCCCCAGCACCAGACGGCTCCTCTTCACAAGAGATGGCGCATGCCGTTTCTCGTTCTCGTTCGCCGAAGCCAGCAGGGTGGCGAGAGGGAGCATCGCTGCAGGGTCCACGGCGACGTGAAGCTTGTATCCGAGGCCGTAGAAGCGTCCGTTCCTGCCGACCATGGCGTCGGCGTCGGAGAAGCCCGTTCTGCCGTTGTCGGGGTGTCTGATGCTTCTGGCCTTGATGAAGCTGTCGTCCAGGACCACATCCACCTCGCTGACGCCACTTCTCCTGAGGAGCGTGACCACCTTCTCCTCTATTATGAGTCGGAGCGTCTCGGCTCCGACCCTGTGGGTGAAGCGGCTGATGACTGATCTCGGTGTAGCCTCTTTGTCTGGCGCGGATGAGGCAGAGCCTTCGGAGGCGGAGGTCTACGTCGAGGATCCTGGTGAGTTCCCTTAGGCTGCGTATGCCTTTCAGTCGCATGATGATGAGGGCTCTTAGGATGCCGAGTGGGTTTCTGGGTGGTCTTCCGGGTCCGGTTGTGTGGTAGCAGCCTAGGAGCTGCTGCTCAGCAATGCTTAAGTCGACGTTTTTGAAGAGTGTTTCAAGGGTCTCGTGTTCATCTTGTCCTAAGTGAACTCACCTCCTAGGGTTGGGCAGACCATTGGGGGACGAGACCCCAACTATCAAAATAAGCTTATTTTAGCCTGATGAATTTCGGGACAGGCCAGCGCGCGCTCACCGACGATGATGTCAGCTATTTGCATCTTGATGAATCTAGGATCACTCGTCTTGATCACCAATAGAGAAATATTTGATAAATCTTGAGCGAACGCGAGGCGGAAATGAGGATAAGTTATTCGACCTCTTTCACGCTTCCCTCCCCTCGCGGTTTGTGCCGATGCTTTATCAGTGAGCCGGCTCATCACCGCCTGAGAAGTTGAGGCCCTTCATACCCCACGCATTGAGGCGGTTTTATACCCAGGGATTCGAGGAGAGTGACACCCATAGAAGATGGTCCGGATCATGTACTTCATGTTGGAAAGGAGGAGCCTTACTGGGGAGAGGATAGGGGGTTGACGGAGAGAAAATTTAAGCGCGCGCGTTTAAAAGAATCATGGTGATATCGCACGCGGTTAACATCTAGGAAAGTGGCAATGGTTTATTAAAGCTTGGCTGTCGTCTGTCTTTAAGAGTGTTACTTTGTGAATGTGAAAGATCCTATATGCGGAATGTCATTAGAGTCTAATGAAACTAAGTTCAAGAGCGAATTTTTGACCAAACAATGTTACTTTGACAGCGAGTATTGCATGCGCAGTTTTATCGAAGGCCCTAGAGTCGCTTATTTTTCCATGGAAATCGGCATTAAGAGTAATATTCCAACTTACAGTGGCGGGTTAGGGGTTTTAGCAGGTGACGTAGTTAGATCAAGCGCGGATTTGAGGATCCCATTGATTGCAGTCACTTTACTCAGTAAAGAGGGCTACCTGAAACAGAAGATTACGTTCGACGGAGAACAATTGGAATACCCAGAGGAGTGGGATCCTTCGAAGTTTATGAGATTGTTGTCAGCAACTGTGACCGTTAGAATTGGGGAGGGGAATGTCAAGGTCGGAGCTTGGGTTTATAATCAGGAGAGCACGACCGGCGGGGTTGTTCCGGTTCTGTTTCTCACGACCGACGTTGAAGGAAACGTTGAATGTGGTAGGGAAATAACTGATTTTCTTTACGGAGGCGACGAGGCATATCGGTTGAAACAGGAGATAGTCTTGGGTATTGGTGGTGTGAAGATTCTTGAAGCTTTAAACATCAACATCAAAAAATATCACATGAATGAGGGTCATTCCAGCCTTCTAACTCTCGAGCTTTTAAAAAGGAATGAGATGAACGCTGATAAGGTGAAAAATTTGTGTGTTTTCACAACTCACACGCCTGTTGAAGCTGCTCTTGATAAATTCTCTTATGATCTTGTATCAAGAGTGCTTGGGCCTGAGTTACCGCGGGATGTCTTGATTAAGTATGGTGGATCATCCCAATTGAATATGGCGCTTTTGGCATTGAATCTGAGTAAATACACCAATGGCGTAACAGAGTCGCATATGGAGTACTCAAGGAAAATTTTTCCGGGTTACAACATCCAAGAAATAACTAATGGCGTCCACTCCTATACTTGGACCTGCCAGTACTTTAGAGATCTTTTCGACACCTATATTCGAGGATGGGCTAACGAACCAGAACTTCTTGTGAGAGTTGATTCAATTCCGAATAATGAGTTGTGGACAGCGCATATGAAAGCAAAGCAGGATTTGATCGACTTTGTTTACGAGAAAGTCGGCATTAGATTGGATATTGGCACGTTGACCCTAGGCTTTGCAAGAAGAGCCACCGAGTACAAGAGAGCAACCATGATCTTCTCGGACTTGGAGAAACTTGAGGAAGTAAATAGACAGGGCAAAATTCAGCTAGTTTTCGCTGGAAAGGCACACCCCAGAGACGTGATGGGTAAGATGCTGATCAGGGACATCTACAGATACATTGACCTGCTTAAAAATAAGGTCGAAGTCGCCTATCTTGAAAACTACGACATGGAAATGGCTGGGATAATGACTTCAGGTGTCGACATCTGGCTGAATACCCCACTTCCCCCATATGAGGCATCTGGGACAAGCGGGATGAAGGCAGCACATAACGGGGTGGTAAATTTCAGCGTCTTAGATGGCTGGTGGATCGAAGGCTGCGTTGAAGGTCTCACCGGCTGGGCAATTGGCCCGTCTCCTGATCAAAAAATCAATGAGGGTGAAAGAAGAAAGAGAGAACTAGCTGATCTCTACAACAAGCTAGAATACCTCATTATCCCAAAATTCTACGAGGAACGAGATAGTTGGATAAGCATGATGCGAAACTCAATTGGCAAAATTGCCTATTATTTCAACACTCATCGAATGATGCGGAGATATGCAACTGATGCCTACATCTGAAACTAAATGATGGAAAACAGTGACTGTTGTGCCTCTCATGTAGATAGTTCTCCTTCCGCCTTTTTGCGCACGCGCATGCGCATCTGAGAACAATGAGCCTTTTTAGGGGCTCCTTTTTTGCACGTGCGCGGCTAGCTGTCAGGCGCTCGCGCGACCTTCTTCACAATGAGGGTTAAGCAGACTTCTGTAGGGTTTCATATCGTCTTTATTGAGAAGTGCGCCACAGCCGTCACATACACACATGGTCACTGTATGAGGATCCTCACTTAACACAACCCCATCTAGATTCCTGACTCAAAATCACCCCGACTGCCATCCACCATTTAATCAGATTTTTGAAATGGCCACAATAAAGATATGCGCGCTGCTACTCACGCTGACATAGGAGGCGACTCTATCAGAGCCAATACGTATTGGTGTTTGCCATAAATTTCCTCGACAACCATTTTAATATTCATATCTTGACACTCTTTCAAGAAGTCGATTGTGTTAGGGATTTTTGGTGCTATAAGGAGATAATAATCAGCAATACGTTTGCCCTTTCTCCCGAATCGAATTTCATTCAACTGGCTCTTACCACCATGTCTAGTCGCCTTAAACTCGATCTTCATATCCAGATGGGGTAGGAGAAAATCGTAGTTATTTTTCTTGTTACCCTTTATAGTAGCATCTTCGTCAACGTGCGTTAATGCGTAGAGTACATCTGCCTCTAAGGCTTTCTCAAATGAGGGGCTTCGGTCTGGGTGTTCCATAATGAAATCTAGAATAAGTTTCCGGTTAGACTCTTCGAAATGTTGCTTTATGGTAAAGATGACTTGGCGCATTTTATCCTCGACCAATTAATTTACCTGCTTCGATTGTTCTTTGCTGACTTAGGATTTATTAAATACTTCTGGACGTGCTTGAGATCGTCGAACTCGTGGGCGCCGCTCCTCCCGAGAGCCTCCACAACGTTCGAGGGTATGAGCTTAGCGTCCATTGTTCACACCTAAGCTATATCCATTGGGGGCTTCTGCTGGTCCCGGAGGCGCTTATTCGTCTCCTGGTACCACTTCTCCATATCAGGGGTTATCGAGGGGAGTATATCAGACATTACCTTCTCGAAGTCGTTCAGGGTGACCTTCGTCGCCTCCGGGTCCTTTCTGAGGGCGGTTATCGCGGCCTCTCGGCAGATGGAGTCGATGTCGGCACCGCTGTAACCCTGCATTCTCTTCGCGAGCTCTTCGACTTTAACGCCCTTATCTAATGGCATGTCCCTTGTCTTGATCTGAAGTATCTTGAGCCTCGCCGCCGAGTCTGGTGGCGGGACGTAGACGCGCCTATCGAACCTACCCGGGCGAAGAACGGCGGGGTCGATCATGTCCGGGCGGTTCGTGGCGGCGATTACGACTATATTCTGGAGGCTGAGGAGGCCGTCGATCTCGGTGAGAAGCTGGCTTATGACTCTCTCCGTGACTCGGTTGTCGCCTCCCCCACCCCTTGTGGGGACGAGGGCGTCGAACTCGTCGAAGAATATGATGCTCGGCGCCGCCAATCGGGCCTTCCTGAAGGTCTCACGTAACGCCTTCTCTGACTCGCCGACCCACTTGCTGAATATCTCGGGGCCGCGGATGGCGATGAAGTTCGCCTCAGACTCCGTAGCGACGGCTCGGGCTAGAAGCGTCTTGCCGCAGCCAGGTGGGCCTTGAAGAAGTATTCCCTTGGGCGGCTGGATCCCGAGGCGCGTAAACCTCTCGGGCGTCTTGAGCGGCCACTCCACCGCCTCCATTAGCCCCTGCTTAACCTCCTCGAGGCCGCCGACCTCGTCCCAGTGGACGTTCGGCGTCTCGACGTAGACCTCGCGCATCACCGTCGGAGTAACCTCCCTAAAGGCGCCCATTATATCCTCACCATTGACGACCATATTGTCAAGGACCTCGTGGGGTATCCTCTTCTGCTCTAGGTCGATCTTGGGGAGGTACCTGCGGAGCGCCTTCATGGCGGCCTCACGACTCAGGGCCTCGAGGTCGGCGCCAGTGTAGCCATGGGTGAACTCGGAGACCTTCTGGAGGTTGACGTCCTCAGCCAGCGGCATATCTCGGGTGTGAATCTGCAGGATCTCTAGGCGCCCCTCCCTACCGGTAACGGCGATCTCGATCTCCCTGTCGAACCTACCTGGGCGCCGAAGGGCCTCGTCGATAGCCTCGGGTCTGTTAGTTGCGCCTATGACTATGACGTGGCCCCTACTCTTCAAGCCGTCCATGCTGGCGAGGAGCTGTGCGACGACGCGGCGCTCAACCTCTCCGGTGACCTCGCTCCTTTTCGGCGCGATGGCGTCTATCTCGTCGATGAACAGGATGCTAGGCGCGTTCTTCTCGGCGTCCTCGAACATTCTCCTTATATTACCCTCGGACTCGCCGTAAAACTTGCTCATGATCTCGGGGCCGTTTATCGCATAGAAGTTGGCGTCTGACTCGTTCGCGACTGCGCGGGCCAGGAGCGTCTTACCACAACCTGGTGGGCCGTGGATCAGCACACCCTTCGGCGGGTCTATGCCGAGGCGCTGGAATATCTCCGGGTGCTTCAGTGGCAGCTCCACCATCTCTCTTATGCGCCGGATCTCCTCGTTCAGGCCGCCGATGTCCTCGTATGTGGTCCGGCTCGTCATCTCCATCTCGGGCACGGGTTCACTCAGGATCTGGATCTCCGAGGTAGGAGAGATCTTGACGATCCCAGCTGGCCGCGTGTTGACTACCATGAAGGGCACCGAGTGGCCGAGCATCATGATGAGCAGTGTGTCGCCACGCGTCGCGGGGTGGTCGATGAGGCGGTCCTTCACGAAGCTTATGAAGTCGTTGTCCACGCTCATCCTGAAGTCAACCGGCGCGAGCTTCACCGAAGCGGCGTATTCCACTTCGGCCCTCTTGACGTCGACGAACTCGTTGATGCTCACGTTGCAGTTCTTCCGGATGAAGCCATCGATGCGTAGGAGTCCGAGTCCCTGATCCTCTGTGTAAGCTGGCCAAGCCTTTGCCGCGGTGGACTTCTTGCCGACGATCTCGACGACGTCGCCTACGGTGACACCGAGGGTCTTCATCGCATCAGAGTCCATGCGCGCGATGCTTCGACCGACGTCAATTTGCTGTTTCGCTTCGGCTACCTTCAACTTGATGCTGCTCAAAAAGTCCACCTGGAGATGCTTCTCGGCTTTCAAGATAGGTCTTAATCAATATAAGATTAGTTTGTTATTCATCACTATGGGTGTGTACGCATTACGACTGGTGAGGCCATGAAGCTTAACGTTATCCTGAATAAGGAGTTCGAGGAGGCGAGAAATGATAATAATTTCCTAGCGATCTTAGCGATACTTGGCCTTATTGGGCTTGTTTTAGCAATATTAGCTAGTGATTAATAACCTCCTGGCGGCCTACTCCTCACCGATGAGCGCGATCGTCAGACCTCGGCCTTCTCGAGTTCGTCGAGAAACTTCACGCCTTTTGCGGTGAGGCGGAGCCCACCGCCGACATCCTCGATAAGACCCAGCCGGCGCAGTCGACGTCTAATACCAAAGGGAATCTTAGGGCTGTACCGCCGCCTATCTTCACAAGCTCGAGCATGAAAAAACGAATCATATTTTCATCCGAAATATCCTAGAGAGTCTTAATCATCCCCGCGGATAACCCCGGCACAATCTTTGAACCTCGCTTCAACCGTGCACGCGGTCGGGGCATTGCCTCTCACCTTCTCTATTCGCCTCAGGACGTTCCTCTGCTTCTGGCTTTAAGAGTCTTAGGGAGCTCGAGATCTCACCTGGCCTTTATGAGCTTCTGGAGCCGTCAGGCCTCCTCGAGCTCGGCAAGGATTAGCTTCCCTTGGGCGTCAACCAGCCTGTGTGCGAAACAAAACCAAGAGTACGAAATCGACGGCGGGTGCTGCCAGGATACTTATTTTTCTTGCCCTTGGGCCAGGCTCTGCAGCTTATAGAGAGCAAGGGTCATCCTGATCCCCACTGTCTTGTCCAAGCTTCCCGTTGTGTTTCACCGTAAAGCATTTAGTTCCAGAGTCCAAGTATACTCCGAGTATACTTGCAGAGCCTACACGACGAGCAAGAACAGGGGATCTCTGGAAGTGCTTCAAAGCCACGGAGGGTGGGCCACGTGGAGCGACTTCGAGGCACCCGTGAAGAGCGGAGAGATGTCGCGGAGGACCCTCAGCAAGAAGCTGAAGAGGCTGATCGAGCTCGGTGTCCTGAAAAAGTGCCGTGAACGCGCGAATGGCCGGGAGACCTGGGTCTATCACTTCGCGTCCGAGGAGGTCCGCCGGATCTTCGATAAGATGGACGGTCAGCTTCAGGCCATCGCGGAGGAGCTGTACAAGTTCAACTCCCGGGCGGAGTCGGACCCCGCGGAGCGCGTCAGGGCGCTGGTCCCCTTCGTCGACGAGCTCCTCCTGTACCACCGGGCCCTGACCCTGATGGCCTGCAGGCTGGCCGCCCAGGCGCCCGACGAGGAGACGTTTACGCGAAGATTCGTCAAGTTCATGTCCTGGTTCGACGATATGTCGGCCGGCAGGGTCGCAGCCGCGCTACGGCTCAACTCCGACGTCGCCGAGGATGTGGCATACATAGTGATCGGCTCCCTCCCGCCCCAGGTCATGGAGCTCGTCTCCGGGAGGGAGGGCTAGATAGACCCGCTTTTGCAGCTCCTCGGGTGGGAGACCATCCACCTAGGCGTACCTGATGTTGAGGTCGAATGAGCTCGAATAAACAGCAGGCCCAGAAGGCCCGAGAGGAGGCGACGATACAGACCTGGAAGGTCTTCGGGGAAACGGTGGTCCATGCGTGGAAGGCCTATAATGAGGCGACGGCACAGGCCTGGAAGGACTACGAGGAGGCGACGGCGCCGGCCAAGAAGGACCATGATGAGGCTACGGCTCAGGCGGAGAAGGTCTATAAGGCGGCCATAGTCATGGCGTGGAAGTCCTACAAGAAGGTCGCGACCACGGCGGAGAAGGATCGGGATGAGGCCCTGATCATCGCCGGAGCCATCCCCTGGTTCATTCTCAGGATGGGCTGAGGGCCGTAGGTAACCGGCACGAGAAGGTGGAGAAGACGCGCATGCAGCGTGACCCTGACCAGGCCCGTATTCCGGAACGAATCAGATCTAGGGAGTGAGAGGAAGGACGATTACATCGAAGAAGAGGGACATCCCCGTCGAGGACGACGTCTGCCCGGAATGCGGCGGCGGAAACACCGTCTACGATGGGGGTACCGGGGAGGTGATCTGCGGCGCGTGCGGCCTAGTTCTACGCGAGTCCACGATCAGCCTCGGCCCGGAGTGGAGGGACTTCACCCCCGGTGAGGAGGAGACCCGTAGCAGGGTCGGCGCCCCCTTCAGCTTCGCCATCCACGATAATGGCCTCTCCACCGTTATAGGCGCCTACGGTAGGAACACTCCCCTCAACACGAGGCTCCAGATGCTCAGGCTCAGGAGGTGGCAGGTAAGGTCCCGCGTCCACAGCTCCACGGATCGGAACCTCGCCCAGGCGATGGTGGATCTCGACAGGCTATCGGATAAGCTCCACTTACCGCCGACGATAAAGGAGAAAGCAGCCGTCATCTACCGTAAGGCCCTCAACCAGGGTCTAGTCAGGGGGCGGAGCATCTCCGCGATAACCGCCGCCTCCCTCTACGCCGCTTGCAGGATGACCCAGACTCAGAGGACCATACGGGAGATAGCCAGGGTAAGCACAATAGACAAGAAGGACATCGCCCGCATCTACAGACTCATTCTCAGGGAGCTGAGCATACAGATGCCCATCCCCGACGCCCAGCTCGGGGTCCCTAAGATAGCCGCCAAGGTCGGCGTGGGCGAGAAGACCCAGCAGAAGGCGGTCGAGATACTCAGGAGGGCGGAGAAGCTCAAGATCACGGCGGGCAAGGACCCTATGGGGCTCGCCGCCGCGGCCCTCTACACCGCCTGCCAGATGATGAACGAGAGGAGAACCCAGAAGATGATCGCAGACGCAGCCGGCGTCACCGAGGTCACCATCAGGAACCGCTACAGGTGGCTCAAGGACATCCTTGAACTGGAGGTCCCATCTGAGCACCCGAGGACCCGTCAAGGCGTGTCAGGACATGGGAAGAGCGGAGGCCTGGAGGTTGACCAAGTCATCGAGGCCGGGGCCCAGGTGGAGGGGTGAGGTGGACACCTCGACGTCGCCCGCCTGCCCCGCCTGCGGCGGGGAGCTGCTCCTCCGCCGCGTCGACGGCCTCCACGTCGTCGAGTACCGGGCCCTCTGCCCCGGCTGCCAGTGGGCCAGGTGGCTGAGGGAGCTCTGGTGCGGGGGCTGTCACGGCCTCAAACTCTTCGAGTGGACCAATGGGACCTGGCGCTGCATCCTATGCGACCACGTCGGGGGAAGCCAGCCGCTGCCCAGAGCCCTCCACAGGCATGAGCCCTCCGGGCCCGGAGGACTTCAACCGGACGACGCCGGGACGTATCCACGCCGCGGGCCCTATAGTCGTGGCGAAGCGGTCGGGAGGATCCTCGAGGCCGTTCCATGCGACAGGTGGGTGAGCGCTGCCGAGATCGCCGCGGTCGTCGGCGTCAGCTCGCACTTGGTCGGCGCCCTGATCGGCTCCAGCCTTCTCGACACGGACGTGGAGCGGAGGCCGACGAGGTCTTCAGGGTGCAGCCCCTACCTCTACAGGCGCCTCCGTCACGTGGACGCGTTGAGGAGGATCCCCGGCTCACGGCGGAGCCCCGTCGCCGACGATACCGACGGTATTTCTGCAATTTTATCTGGTGACCAGCCGGGTCCGGTCTCCTCCTAGAGCCCAAGCCAGAGTCAAATCAATCTTCAGCTTATCAGCTAAATCGGAAACGGAATCCCCATGGTCGAGGAGAGCGAATGTCCTCCTTCAGAACTCCTCGTCGTTTAAGACCAACTTGACTCCCATACCGTGTTCAGCGAGAAAAAGAGTTCTATTTCTCCTTCGGCGGCATGAGGTCGACGAGGGCTATGTCCTGGTGAGCGCCGTTTGGCAGCGTCCTCCTGATCGTCATCGGGAGCACCCCCTCCTTCAACTCCGCTAAGGCGATGTCCATGGGGTCGCTGACCCTTGAGGAGATCTCGACCAGAATCGGAGCTCCCAGTGAGACCTGTAGTGCACGCGCACCGACGATCCTCGCCCTCTCGAAGCGCGTCAGCTTCGGGGGCCCAATCCGGACATTATCAGACAAACAGACCCTTCAGTTTAATCTTCACTACATCATCGGGGGCATACCGCCCTCCATTTCTACCGACCCACCGGTCGGAGGCTTTGACTTCGAGGAGGCTATCACGTCGTCGATCTTCAGCAGCATTGTAGCGGCCTCCGTCGCTGACTTGACAATCTGAGCCTTTACCTACGTAGGTTCGGAGACATTGATCTCTCCCATATCGGAGACCTTGAATGTAACATTATGGATCAGAGTGTCAAGCCATTTTTTTGGTTACGTTAATGAAAAGTTTGTGCTTTGCTTGGGTCAATTATTAGAAACATGCACACGCGCGCTCTGGGATTTCGTTTCTTTTTGTGCTTGTTCCTTTAATGCCTTTGCAACATCACAGAGGATAGTGCTAGTACTTACATCAATTACGGGTATTTTGGCATTTATTTCTTCTATTGGTATGACTTGCATGTATTGAGGCATCAAAGCCCATTCCACGACATTCCAATGTATTTTCCCTTGTAGTAACTCTTTAAAAATTTCATCTGTTGGTGCTATGCGTGAAAAATGGAAAACGACGCCTTCAGCCCAACTAAGCGGACCCGCAAGCCCACCAGGTTGCACACCTACGCTAAAAATCTTTATCAAGTCTGGCAAAGAGTGATAGATTGATTCATGAATTATGAGTTCTTCCGAAGGCGCGAACGTCACTTTAACCAATATTGTTACTCCTTTAATTAAAACTAAGAAATTGATAATTTAAGGATTGTGTTAAAGAAAAGAAAAAGACGTTTTCAAAAACATAATTTACGATAAAAATTAGGGAAGCGCCGAAATTCTAGGGGCCTAGTCCTACCATCTAGAAGAGCACGAGCGAAGAGGAGAGCCTCCTCGTTGATCAGAGTCTCAATCGTGCAGTGCTCCCCGTTCCTGATCCGCTTAATCTCGGCCTTCCTCTCGAAGAAGTCGTTAAGCTCATCGAGAAAGCTCGTAGTCTCCGAGTCCGTCAGATACTTATGCCCTTCTTACCGTGACTCCCCAGCTCGGTTTTCATCTTAAAATCCCTCTTACTGATTCGCTGGCTATATTGAATAACAAAATCCTCTTTCACTTCTCCCTCCCCTCACGGTTTGTGCCTATGCTTTATCAGTGAACCGGCGCATCACCGCCTGAGAAGTTGAGGCCATTAATACCTCAAGCACTAAGGAGGTTCTACACCCAAGGATTCGAAGAAACTGATTCTCATAGAAGGTGGACTGGTCTCAGACGTAAGCAGTTCAGGCTGAGGCTATACAACGGGGCCTTCATCAGCCTCAACAAACTCCGACCCAGATTCAGATTCCAGAGTCTCAGGCGAGTGCTGAAACCGAAAGCTAGAGCTGGGGCTAGAGATCCTCTCCCTGAAAAAGCAGATCAAAATCCATGAGGGTGGCCCTGACCTTCTCTGCAGCCTCATGGACCTGCTCCTCCGTCTTCGCGCGCGCGGGATCAAAGCCTTCATCCTGAACATGGCTCAAGTAGCCCATCAGTATGAAACGGTAGTATGGAATCGTTGTTTCAGCCTTCCCGCTGGCCATCAGGAATCGCTCAAACTGATCGATGAAGGCCTCGTTGGCGGGTGTGAGTTGGGCTCTGCGTCTGCTCGGCATCTGACCTCTGGAAAAAGCTGTGTATTGACTCCGTTAATAAAACCGTTCCCTAATATTGAACTGTTTCCGTGATCTGTTCATGGATAGTCCCTGTTTGGTAAGTGGAACGTGAATAGGCGTTCTGTAGGATTGCTCGTTATTTTAAACTAATAGGATGGTCTCGTAGCAAGGTGCCAACTAACGCTACTCAGGCTCTAAAACCTAAACGTCACACTCAAACCGCTGTTTAAGTGTGATGCGCCTCTGGAAACCCCGGATTTGTTTTAGGGGTTCAGAGCTTTACTGGAGGGTCTTTTTTAACCACGTTTCATAGGGAGACGTTTCTCTAATCCCTACCTTGGAGACAAGGGTAGACACTCAAGCTAAATGACCTATGTTAAGCGAAGCATGATTGCAAAATCTCTCGTAGGTCAGGTAGGCTACGTAACCTACGATGACTGAATGTATCCTTGACACCCACACTAACCACCTATAGCCTACGTAGTCTATGTAGTCTACATATCCTATTCTCGTTCGGAGAAAACTCCTGAGAAGGTTGCACCTGCAAGCGATCCACTACTTAACCATACTCGCATCGAGAACGATCGTCGCCTCTTTGCCCCCGAATCCCTTGAAGGCAAACGTGTAGAAGCCGCTCCGTGGCACTGTATACAGGTGCTCGAAGCTCTGAACACCAGACTCGCGGAAAATGTAGTCACCAGGCTTACCGAGCTCAAAGGGGATCACAACCGGGGAACCTGGGCTACCGGAGAACGTGTAGAAGCCGAACTCGACGGGATTCGTCGCATTATAGCTAATCTTCATCGTGGCTCCCTGCCTCATGTAGCAGTTGTAGAACACCTGAATGAAGCCCACATATGTCTCATTACTCCCAGAGTACGAGTAGACGCCGATGTTGAACTTGATTGGGAACGACTGTCTACCCCCATTCAATATATCGTTAACTGAACCACTCGCTAGGACCGTTGACTGCTGAGCGTAGAGGGGATAGTCTCCAAGTATCTCCGCCGAGTTAACGTGGAACAGATAATAGACAAACCCGTTGAGGCTGAGTCTGAAGGGAAAACCCGTAACACTGATCTGTGAACCCCTACTATAAGCTCTGTTCAAGTCGGAGAGAGTCACATTACCGAGCTTCGTTTCACCTATGATTGTGGTCAGGAAGAACTCACTGGGGGTTCCGAGGTGGAGGATTATGGGCGCCATCGAGTTCTCCTGCTTAAGGACCATTATACTTCCCTTTACTGTTGGGAACGTTGAGGGTGCTAGTGTCCCAGTCAATGTTACTGTGTTGTTGACTCTGGGTGGGAACGTGTAGTTGAAGGCCACGTCATCTTGCCCTCTCTGGACTGGTGTATTATCTGGGTAGCTGAGACCGCTGGCGTCCGCTACCCTGCACTTGAATGAGACGATCGCCGTCCTCCCACGTGCTCCGTACTCCCATGGCGTGTCCATCGCGAAGCTGAATGTGTAATTCCCAGTGGAGGGCACCCGGAAAGTGGTGTTAAATGAGTATAGGTCGTCGTGGCTGATAATATACGATGGAACTACTCCGAGGCTGAAGATCACGGGCTCCGTGGAATTGTACCCAAACGTTACCTCCATTCCTTCCTTGAGCCTCGCCTCGAAGTTGATCGAGCTATCACCCCAATACATGCCGTTCCACCTCCAACCAACTATGAAGCTACTTGGAAGAGGTTGCAGCGTGTCCTGTTCCCAGCTCATAGCTCCGAAGCTACCGGTAGCGCCCCCCGACTCCATGAAGAGAACATCGCGGGGGTCTCTCGCTTTGGTGGTATTTGGGTGATAGATGATTAATGGAACTTTATCCCATGGGATAGTGGGCTGCGGATTCGTTGACCGTCTGTTGACGTCGGTGTACAGGGCTGATGTGGCTATCGTCAGGAGAATGATTGTGGTTAGTACTGCAATGCGCTCGCGCATATTCAGTCAACATATGGCTTCATTTTAAATTCATTTAACTCTATGTATACAGATTATATCCATCGTATACAGATTAGTTATTATGTATACAATATACAGAATATATCCGTTTACTCAACTATATTAGGAGAGCTATCTCTAACTATATTCCCTTAGCTGTTCTAATCCATAGAATTAAGTCGATAACACCACAGAGTAATCAGTGATGTCCCTCAACTCACCCACCACAATGACCGTGATAATCTCCATCATATTAGCGACCACAGCATTCCTAGCTATGGCAATAACTCAACCCATGCCCCAAACACAGGTGACTGTGGAGCAAGCGATTAACATTCTCAGAGAAAGCGGCAAAACGGATCACTTCATCACCGATCAAATCTCACCCCAAAACATCCGACTGGAATACATCTCAATCAACTGGCAGGATTACCTATGGAACACCGGATACCACACCAGATTATACGTGTCAACAACCCACGTCGGCGAAGTCAAGCCATACTGGGTTGCAGATTATGATGACACCAGCACAGTCAACCTCGGAGGAGCACCCATATACGGGAGATATGTTGTGGACGCCCAGACGGGTGAAGTGATGCTTTCACTTGAAAGCGGGGGCGGAGTCGTGGTCTCATTATTAAACGGGGGCGGGCATGTATCGAATATACTTGACTTTAGTTTATCTCTTCAACCCGATGCATTGAATCAGACTTCTCCGCTGAAGGTGAAGATGGATGAAAACACAAGTATCCGACTGACGTTGACCGCTGAACTCGGATACGATGCCTCTCTTCCCGTTTCGATTAAAGTATTGGATGTCCCCTTGGGTTTCAGCGTTGAACCGAATAAGGTGTCGGTTATTCTGGAGACTGGCGGCGCAGTATCCTTTACTCTAACGGTCTTTACCCCCGTTTCGTATCTCGCTGACTTTTTGCCTTCCCCGATTGATCCTCACCCTCACTTTGATGTCCAGACTAGCTTCCTCGGTCAAACCGATTCTTATCCAGTGTACATTATTCCATCAAATAAGTAAGTCACTTGTTTTAAATCTCTCGAACCTAACTGTTGTGACTCGTTTTCACATCATGTTTTTAAACTAACGGTTTAACCTCAAAGTAACTCTGATTTTACTGGACTTAAGTGCAGAGTAACTCGTGAACATGTGCACATATATGAGGAAAAAGATGATCTTCCATTCGACTATTCCAGGAATAATCAAATACTGTACATACATGTGAGTCTACTTGATTATCTCCGGGTCTCTAGGCCCATCCCAGTGGAACAACACGGTACATTCCTCGATCACAACCGTCCCGCCATGTACCTCTCCCTTGGGGACATAACCCATAACCCCAGCAGCATCCTCCGCGGGTCTGTCTCCCTCCTTGAGCTTACCACTCAGGAAAAAGTCCCACTGATTCGCGTGAGGATGCTTATGTTTCATATCAAGTAGACCCGGAGGCCACTTCATTAGAACAACTAGTGCCCCTGTTTTTGGGTCGGTCCAGAGTATTTTCTCTTTGACGTCACTGTAGTAGTAACCCGTAGGTGGCTTACTCCACTCCATGCTCGTAGCTGACTTTATGTACATATTGTACCGACCAGATGGTATGTTGATGGATATTTAGTATTTCTCGGTAATTTGACAACATCTATAAGTGTAACGAATCTACATATCGCTTGGTATCTATGGCGAGGAGTGTAAAGGCTCAGGATACGAAACAAACTATTATTGTAAAAGCCGCTGAGCTAATCCATACCAAGGGATTCAGGGAGACAAGCATCAACGACATAATCAACTCGCTTGGGCTTACTAAGGGTGCCTTCTTCTACCACTTCGCCAACAAGAAGGAGTTGGGGTATGCAATCATCGAGTATTGGCGTGTTACATTATATGATAGGTGGGTTAAGCCACTGGAGTCGTCACAGGATGCTCTGACTGATCTCTATGCTCTACCCCACAGAATCTACTCTGGTTTCTCTCCTGAGGATATTGCCATGGGGTGTCCGCTTGCGAATCTGGCTACTGAGCTTAGTCCGGTTGATGATGATTTCAAGGCGAGGATCTTGGGCATCTACAATATGATGGAGAAGGGAGCCGCTGACGCAGTTAAGCGAGGCAAGGAGGAGGGTAAGATTCGGGGGGATGTTGATGAGGTTAGGTTGGCTCGCTTGTATGTGGATCTTAATGCGGGTCTCCGGAGTGTCGCTAAGAATACCTGTGATAAGGATAGGCTTCTTGGCTCCCTTGAGCTTTTCAGGGACTATTTAGAGACGCTTCATTCTTAGTATCTTTACGTTTATACCTGTTGTCTGAATGTCGTAAAGTATTTTGAATCTTGTTAATTCATCCGTATGCGCGCGCGGCTCGTTTTCTCTGAATCCTGATCGTCTGAATATTTCTCTATAGGATAAGCTTGACGCGCACAGACATATACCTACGGCAATGGGAGGAGGCGGTCGGCACACTGCAGAAAATCGACTCCAACGAGCTGACACTGGACACAGGTGTACTCGAACTGCCCATGAAGAAACTCCAGATGACCAACCTCACAGAGTTGATTGGCAGAAGAGTTGCTGTTCTCAGAACAGATGACCCAAACCATCCCTACCTGATCCGAGAAGATAAGAACTAGAGTAACCCCAGCCGAGGGACAAGCGGGAGATACTCCTCCCTGAGCTCCGAGAACGGAATATGATCATATACATCAACCGCCTCCCTACGGGAATCGCCACGTAGCTCCTTCAGAAACTCCCGCTTCATACCCGCCCTGCGAAGCTCCGTCGTCAAGAAGTGCCTGAAGCAGTGCGGGCTAAAGTGATCCTCAAGCCGCGAACTAGCAGGATCACTCAAACCAACCCTCTCCGCGTTACCCGACACGACCTCATACACGATGTTACGCCCAATACGACTACCGCGATCACCTATGAACAGAGCAACCTCCCCATCCGCCGCGTAATCACCTCTAACCTTCAGCCACCTGCCCAGCAATACCGCCACCTCATCATCGAAGGGCACCTTCCGGTTGCTCCTCTTCCGCTTCGGCTTCAACTCAATCCCACCTAATCGCCAGTCGATGTCGCCTACATCCATCGAGATCAGCTCACCCTTCCTGACGCCTGTCTTAGCGAAAACCGTCATTATGGTCTTCTCCTGCAGGTCAAGCGTGGAGTTGATGAGCATGGAGGCCTCCTCGACGCTGATCAGCTTCCTGCCCTCGGGCTCCACCCTCTTCTTGTAGGTGTTCAGGTAATGCCTCTTGAAGGCTGGGACGAGGTTAGTTTGGGTGACTTCCTCCCAGATGAGGAAGTTGTAGAAGCCGCTTAGCGCCGTGTAGTAGTTGCTGATGTTCTTGTCGCTCAGCGGCTCACCGTACCGGTTGTGGCGTTGCTCCTTCAGGTAGTCGAGCAGGGCCTCAAGCTCATGCTTCCCCGCCGACGGCAGACTTGATCCCATGCTTGCTAGGAAGCTGGACATGATTTTGAGCCGCGACTCGTAGTTCTGCCAGCTCGATTTCGGGCTTCCTCTCCTCTGATAGTATTTGATGTAACTCTCGATTAGCTGCGCATCGCTGGGGAGAGGGTGGCTCGACACATTTGTCACCTCTAATCTCTCCATCTCCAACCCTTCCCTGACGCAGTAATCAAGCCGTATTCATGCAGGTTCTCGATCTGGTTGAGTATACCCTTCACAACCTCAGCGTCGCGGGCATTAACCCCTAGTTTACCTAGAATCTCGGTAGACGTGTGGAGTCCTGGCTCCTTCAGAGCCTCCACTAGTCGTTTGTCGTATGAGCGCTTACCTTTGAAGCCCTCCTCGGTGAAGATTCTACTCCTGTAGACTTGTAGGTCTTCCTCCAGCTTCTCCACGAGCAATTCGAGGTGACCTATGCGTTTGTCTTTCTCCTTGATCTCCTTTTGAAGTGTTGTGTTTTCCTCGATTAGTTTGGTTCTGCTGTTGTAGTTTTCGTCTTGCTCCAAGTTGAGTGAGTTCTGGACGTGGTCTATGACGAATTTGGATATTGGGACTCCTGCTTCGCTGGAGAGTTTCTTCCACTTGTCCGTTAGTTGCTGTGTTGGCGGGTAGACGTAGATGGCTCTCCTCTTGAGTGACTCGTCTTTGACCAAGTTTCTCTGGTTTTGTGTTCGGTTTCTGGGTATTTAGCAGTTACTAGTAAAATGGTGCAGGGGGTGGGGTTCGAACCCACGGAGGACTAATCCATCAGGTCCTAAGCCTGACCCCTTTGGCCACTCGGGAACCCCTGCGGTGCCTCTATTTAGAATCGAGGAGAATTTAAAAGGTATCTACACTACTAGGTGCTGGGACGCAGAGATAGGCCAATAACATATCCCACGTTAGGTTGTCTTGTAATAAGTTGAAACCTTTTTATTCGACTACCGGTACTGATTGGTCTCGTCACATAGAGTCCGGCACATGTTTTGACTCCAAGCCCGAAAAGCCAGCGAGAATAGCATGCAAAGTTCTTGTGATGAGGAGTCAAAAACATATGCAAGTAGAATGTTTCGCAGATTTACAGTTGAGTAGAGATATATTAAGAAGCGTCGAGGAGCTGGGATTCAGCAGCCCTTCACCGATTCAGGCACAGTCGATTGGTCCCCTCCTCGATGGGAGGGATGTGATTGGACAAGCCCAGACGGGGACGGGGAAGACAGCTGCCTTTGGTATCCCGATGATCGAGCGCCTCGATCCCGAGAGTAGGAAAGTTCAGGGCTTAATCATGGCACCGACCCGGGAGCTCGCTGTGCAGATTGCTGATCATCTCAACAGATTATGTAAGTATACGACTCTGAGGGTTCTACCAGTATATGGCGGCGAGTCTATTACAAAGCAGATACGAGATCTGAGGAATGGTGTCCAGATAGTTGTAGGTACACCAGGCCGTATCCTTGATCACCTCGCGCGTGGGACACTAAGTCTCTCCTCAGTGAAGGTCGTCGTCCTTGACGAAGCGGATAGGATGCTCGACATGGGCTTCATTAACGACATAGAAAAGATCCTCTCGAAGACGCCGCATGAGAAGCAAGTGAGTCTTTTCTCAGCGACGATCGATGAATCGGTGATGAGCATTTGTGATAGGTATATGAGGAGACCTCAGAAGATAATCGTCAGTAAAGATGAGGTAACCTTAACACAGATCGACCAGTTCTACGTCTCAGTTGAACCGGATGATAAATTTGATGCCCTCTGCAAGATCATAGAAGCGCAACATGTCGAGAAGGCCATAATCTTCTGCAAGACGCAGAGAGGTGCGGCTCGACTCGCGAAGATGCTTCGAGGAGAAAACTACAATGCGAAGCCGCTCCATGGAGGGCTAACGCAACCCCAGAGGGACAATGTCATTGAATCTTTCCGTAGGGGGAAGCTGAGACTACTAGTTGCGACAGACGTCGCAGCGAGGGGACTCGACATACAGGGCGTGACCCACATATTCAATCACAACGTCCCAATGGACCATACAGCCTATTTCCATAGGATCGGGAGGACTGCTAGGATGGAGGCTGAGGGTACGGCCATCTCTCTCGTTAGCGAGGGTGAAATAGATGACTTCCGGCAGATAAGGGCCATGACAAAAACTCGGATAGCGGAGCTTCCAGGCGTCTATGCGCCCAGCCAAGACGAGAAGGGTCCGAAGCCAGTGTGCAGCGATTGTGGGAAGGAGTGCAGCGTCCCCTTCAAGCCAACTGAGGGTCGTCCCGTCTACTGCTCTAGTTGCTATCAGAAGCACAGACCGTCAAGGAGACCCTTGGCACGCTACGTGCGAACAGTACGTCGTTAAAGGTATCATTCGGTTCGCACTTTTCTCGCTCAGATGGTAAGATAGATAAACGGTCGCGTAGTTGAGGAGATTAGGTGTTTAAATGGAGATTAAATGGCTCGGCCACGCGAGCTGGATGTTAAAGACCGCGGGGAAGATCATATACATCGACCCCTACGAGGGGGAGTACTCGCCTAAAGGTGACCTGGTCCTAGCAACCCACTCACATGAGGACCACTGCAAGGAAGACAAGGTGCGGGCTGCTGTAGGCCCATCTACTGTCTTCATCGCCCCCGCTGACTGCTCAAAGTCCGGCGTCAAGCCTACGACTCTCAAGCCGGGGGACAAGATCAAGATCGGGGACGTGGAGATTGAGGCGGTTCACGCCTATAACTACAAGCGCTTCAGGAGCCCCGGTGTTCCTTTTCATCCTAAGGATTTCGGCGTCGGTTACATTATCAGGGCTGAGGGGAAGACTATCTACCACACTGGCGACACCGACTTCATACCCGAGATGAAGAAGATGAAGGACATCGATCTCATGTTAGTCGCTGCGGGTGGCACCTATACGATGGATGGCGAGGAAGCTGCACAAGCGACCATAGCCATAAACCCGAAGGCGGCCATCCCCATGCACATCTGGGACACGGACCCCTCCATCTTCAAGAGGAAGGTAGAGGCCGGCTGCACAACCAAAGTCTCGATCCTTAAACCCGGCGACGTCTATAGGCTCTAGTTCTTCTTCCGCCATATGTCTAGTGGCGGCTTAGCTTCCGGTGGCAGGGGGCTTTTGTATGTCTTCCCCAAGGTTCTTCTTTTCTGTTCATCCCAGGCTCTCTTCAACAGTTCGGGTTTGGTGAGGAGGTCGATAGCAGTGGCAGCGATAACCTTGGAGGCGAAGATCAGGCTCTCATGTCCTATCCCTACGGCTGAGGCGGCTACGTTCATCCAGCTATGACCAGGAGTACCTAAGGGCCAGGTAGTTGTGTAGAACTCCATCGTTGGCGCCTTCCAACTCACGTCGCTTACGTCCGTAGAGCCATGGTTCACTTCTCCCTCGTCCCACGCATCGGCGATGCTCGTGTCCATAAGCACGCCCTCGAGCTTCTCCCAGTCGGGGCGCTTCGTCTTCCGAAGGGCTTCTCTCTTCTCTTCCACTGGAACGTTACTCGAAAGATCCGCTGCGAAGGAGATCTCCTCATCTGTATACTCCGGGGGACCGATGATGCGCATGTTCGATGTGACAACCTCACTTAAGACCTTGTTTGGGAGCTTGTTGTAGACGGCTTTCAGGAACTCGACCTCAATACGCGTCTCCGTCATCATAGTGGCGCCGTCAGCTATCTTCAAAATTCGGGAGTAGATAGCGTCGACTTGGTCTCTCTCTGGAGCTCGTATGAGGTACCAACTGCGGGCGTAGTCTGGGACGACGTTAGGCTGACCGCCACCCACCTCGATGATGTAGTGGATACGGGCGTCCTGGATAACATGTTCTCGGAGGTAGTTGACGCCTATATTCATTAGCTCAACTGCGTCGAGGGCGCTTCGACCCTGTTCGGGGCTTCCTGCGGCGTGGCTTGTTTTACCATGAAAGTGAAACTTTACAGAGTTGTTGGCGAGGCTGCTGCCGAGAGAGCCGTAGTTCATCGCGCCTGGGTGGTGACTGATGACAGCGTCGACTCCATCGAAGACACCTGCCCTTACCATCCAGACCTTGCCGCTACCGCTTTCTTCTGCTGGGCACCCAAAGAATTTGATCGTCCCTCCGATGCCGTTTCTTTCCATCGAGTATCTCGCAGCTATTGATCCTGCTACACCCGATGCCCCATGTATATTGTGGCCACAGCCGTGGCCTGCGCCTCCCTCGATGAGTGGCTCCCTTCTCGGCGACTTCTTCTGGGATACCCCTGTGAGGGCATCGTACTCACCCATCACACCGATCACTGGCCCACCGGTGCCCCACGATGCCACAAAAGCTGTAGGTATTCCTGCGACACCGGTCTCCACCCTGAATCCGTGTCCCCTCAATTCATCAGAGAGTAGCTTCGCTGACTTGAATTCGACGAACCCCAACTCGGCGTAGTCCCAGACCTTATCGCTTACTTTGATGATTCTTTCCTTCTGACCATCGACCCATGCGATTGCGTCCTCCCTACCCCGATCAGAGGTGGCCATGGTGGAGAATAGGGGATCACCCCGTTTATAACCCGGTCGCTGGTTAGAGATTGAGGACCTAAGTCATCTCCCGCTTATTTACGACTCTGTATGCTGGGTGGTAGGCATCCCTGTACTCCTGAGTGTGGTGCAATGGCTGAGGGTTGACTCTGTTGAGGCTTCTACTGATAGCTTCGATATCTTCATGTTCGAAGCCGAGTTTAAGAGACCAAGGGAACTTCTCGAAAGCGTCCCAAATCTCTAGAAACTCGGCGGCATCGCCACGGATTTCGGATAGCTTCATTGCCTCCATAAGCTTACTTAGAGGTTGGTTCTCTCTGAGGAAAGGACGCAAGTTAACCCTCACGACTAGACCATCTAAAGAGACGGGCTCCATGAAGGGTTCACTTGGTTGATCACTAGTGTTTAGACTCGAGGCTTCCCGCTGAAGGTGTTCCCACGCGCTGGGACCCATTATATGACCAACGCCGAATATACCCTGATAAAGGAGCTTATATGCGTCCCTCGCCCTCATCGCTGGCCTCATGGCCTTGTGCCATTTAACGAGTTCGTAGACCTCTCCCAAGGAACCATCAATTTGAAACGAGCTAAGCCTAATTTAAATGCGTCGAGCTTCAACTAGAAATATTATTTTAGGTTTTTTCCCTATCGACTAGCCTTATTGCACCAGTCGGGCAGGTGGAGACGCAGAGTCCGCAGCCGAAGCAGCGGGTGTTGTCATACTTCTTCTCACCATCCTCAATAATACGGGCGCTAAAGACGCACCGTTCAACACATTTACCACAGGAGATGCATTTTTGGTCGTCGTCCTCAGCGATGAGTTTCGAAGTTAAGACTTGGGTGTGGATGCCGTGGCGGAGTAGCCCACCTAATGTGTGACAGCAACAGGTGCAACAGCTGCAGATGAGGAAAGGCTTCTCGTCGCCCTTCATGACGTACGCCATATGAACGAGCCCAGCCTCGTGGCTCCGACGAAGAACATCCAGAGCCTCCTCGACGGTGATTTTACGCGCCTCGCCCCGATCCGGCCCACCGCCGGGATATGTGTCCACGTTTACTGCTAGACAGGTTTCCAATGGAGAGTCGCAGTTACCATGCAGGGTGCGGCAGCCACATTTCTGCAGAAAGATGTTCTTAGAGTCGCGGAGGATCTTCTCGACCTCGCTCAAGTCGAAAACCCTGTGGTCCACTTCAATTTCGACGTCCACTGGTAAAGTAACAGCGGACTCTAGGCTATCCGCGATCTCCCGCAGTTCCTTCTCCGTATAGTAGTGGGTAGTTCTTTTGTTCTTTTTTGTGGACACGAGCTAAACCTATCCGCCCGAAATTTAAGTTATATCTGAGAACGGTTATCTTGATCGCCGCCCTTTTCTAAAGGCATGGTTAAAGTCGGTATAATGATCTGCGATAGAAACAGAACGTGCACAGGTAACAAGTGCTTCAAGTCGATAATCGAGAGGGATGGCGCCTTTGCTGATTACGCTAAGAACGAACCCATTGAAGTAGTGGGCTGGATGGCGTGCGGTGGCTGCCCAGGAGAGCGTCTCGAAGCCGCACCCGCTGACATGAAGAAATATGGGGCCGAAGTCATCTATCTCGCGAGCTGTTACTTGGCGGGGTATCCGATATGCCCTTACATCGAGGATCACAAGAAATACATAGAGAGTGTCGTAGGCTTGCCAGTCAAGGTGGGCACACACCCGATGCCAGCAAACTACATCAAGGCACACACTAAGGCGGGGGACTGGAGTCGGGACTGTGCAGATAAATGGTTAAAGAACATCACAGGCAGCGAGTCGGATGCGAATAAGTACGATTCGACGAATCCCAACTTCCTCAAAAAGTAATCGCAATTATCCCGCGACATTTTCTTCAAACAAAATTATTCCTAGCGAATAAACGTCAAAATCTATGCACGGCAAGTAGTATATGAATAGGTTAAGGAAAAAATTTCTTCATGGCTCTTACTAGGCTGAGGTCGGGGATTTCATTGCCGTGTTTCTCGTGAGTTAGTGAATGTGGAGCTTTTTTGGATCCTGAGAAGCCAGTCGTATCTCCTGATACGTGGGAGAGAGATTCCATAAGTGAAGGCGAAAACAGCTGAGACCGTTATGAGACTCAGAACCTGCAGATTAGCCTCGTAGGATGTAAACGTCGCTGCCTCTAAAAATGCGTTGACTAGCTCAAGTAAGGTAGTGAATAGCAACCCGATTCCGATCACTGTATAGGCAAAATAATTGCGTGGTATATCTGCTGGCCTTAACCGGAAGTAAAAGAATGTTATAACTACGAAGATGGCGAAGGCTGTGAATCCCCCAGAGAAGGCAATTACCTCGATTTGCCATGTGTCTAGCTGGGATAAGGGTACTGCGATTATGATCTCTTGTTTGAAGAATGTGAATATTATTCTCTCCACTGGAACGCCGAGCCAGAGGCATGCGAGGTAATGGCCGAGTTCATGGATCGCATTCCCGACGTAGCCGAAGGCGAGGCTTGTTATGCTTCCATATGTTGCGAATTGGATGCGGTTGATGAGAATCTGCTTATCCATTGTAAGGGTTAACGCTCTCGGAGTATTAAGAGCTCACCGGGCAACCTTGATTGAGGTGACATTGAGTGCCTTCTGGAGTTCGAGGGGGGTCATCTCTAGGATGAATCCGCGTTGTCCACCGTTTATGTAGAACTTAGGCATCTTGAGGATCGTCTCCTCGGCGTAGACGGGCATTGTCCGTTTGGTGCCGAAGGGGCTTATGCCGCCGACGAGGTATCCAGTGTGACGCTGTGCGTCCTTGACTTCACATGTAGCCACGTTCTTCGCACCGATCTGACGGGCGAGATCCTTGAGGCTAACCTCCTTGTCGCCGTGCTGTAGTACAACGATTGGTTCGCCGTCATCCTTCTGCATTATCAGGGTTTTTACCACATCGTGGAGGCTAACTCCTAGACCTTCCGCCGCAATATCACTACCTTTCCTCTGGTAGTCGTAAGTGTGCTTCTCGTAGTTTATCCCCAGCTTGTCGAGGTGCATGGTAGCTGGTGTGACTGGGAACTTCTTCGACATGGGTTGAGTGTCAAACGTTGCGCCGTTTAGGGTTTACGGCGTCTGGTATCAAATATAGCTGCCGCGGAGTAGTTGGTATGGTTAGCGTTGAGGAGATCAGACGCGACTTCCCCGCCCTCAAGGAGTTGACGTACCTTGACAACGCATTCGTGGGGCTTATGCCTAGGCAGGTCAGGGAGGGTTACGACCGCTGGGCCGACGAGTGGTACAACTTCGATGTGGGGAATAGGACCATCCTGGCCGGGTGGCTTGAGAAGGCCGCAACCGTACGCAGCATGATGGCCGATTTCATTGGTGTCTCCCCGAAGGAAATCGCCTTCACCATGTGCACTGGCAGTGGACTCAACATCGTCATAAACGGTACCGACTGGAAGAAAGGAGATAACGTCGTCTTTCCCGAATGGGAGCACAACCCCCTAGACACTTATACAACTCGCAGGAATGGCGTCGATTCACGCGTCTGGAAACCCGAGGGAGGCAGGTTCCTCGTCTCCGATCTCGAGAAACTCGTTGATGATAGGACGCGACTCGTTCAGGTTAGCCAGGTGAGCTACATAAACGGCTTCAGGGTGAACCTAAAAGAGGCTGCGGATGTCGCCCACGAGCATGGTGCTAGGCTGCTGGTGGATGCTACGCAAGCCGTCGGTGCACTGAAGGTAGACTACAAGCGCGATGGAGCCGACTTCGTCTCATTTGCTCCCTACAAGTACCTGATGGGCCCTGCCGGTCTCGCGTTTCTATATGTCGACGAGGAATCGGTTAAGCAGCTTGTCCCCGACAGGACTGGGTGGAAGAACCAGATCTGGGAGGGTGCACACGCCGAAGATAAGACTCCGGAGGATACTGCAGAGAAGTTCGAGTATGGCACCATAAACTTCCAGGGTGTTTATGCTATGGAAGAGTCGCTCAAGTACCTCAATCGCCTCGGCATCGACTATATCGAGAATCGGGTTCTCGACACAACCGGATACCTCTACAAGAGCCTTTTGGAGCTCGGTAAGGAGCTTTGGACACCAGAAGGCAACAAGTCCCCCGTCGTCAGCTACAATCAAGTAGGCGCCGTGGAGCTTGCTGAAAGATTGAAGGAGAGGAAGATCAAGGTAACCGGGCGAGAGGCACACGGCGGCCACATGCGCGTCTCAGCACACTTCTACAACACCTGTGGCGATGTCGACAAACTCATAGAGGCGATCACATAACCCTACTCTCAGAGGAGGAAGCTAGTCTACCACTTTCGATGCCCGAATTTTTAGGCGGTTTTTTTGGACGAGTTAAATTGAGCTACGATACCTTTTAAGAATAAAAAATCCCTCATAACTGCAGGTTAGTCAACGTTGATAGAGATACGTTTCCACGGCAGGGGCGGGCAGGGCGCCGTGACTGCCGTAAAGATACTGGCATCGGCAATTTATCTCGAAGGCAAATACACGCAGGCGATACCAATGTATGGCACAGAGAGGCGTGGGGCCCCCGTCGTCGCCTTCTGCCGCGTAGACGACACACGCATCAGAGAACGGGACCTCGTACACGAACCCGACATCGTTGTCGTCCTCGACCCGCTTCTAAGCAGAAGCGTAGATGTAACGGAGGGACTCAAGCCGGGCGGCCTAGTGCTTATCAACTACCCGGGCACCTACAAGGAGACGGGGCTCGCCGGCAACTTCAAGATCGCCACCGTTGACGCCACTAAGATAGCGCTCGATGTTATAGGAAGACCCATCACGAACACTGCGATTCTCGGCGCATTTGCGAAGGCTACAGGGCTCGTGAAGCTTGAGTCGCTGGAGGAGGCCATCAAGGGTGAGTTGCCCAGCAGGATCATAGCGATAAACGTCGAGACAATGCGGAGGGCTTATATGGAGACTTCCGAACCGGCGGATGCCTCTGGATTAAAGAAGGCTGAGATTGTCAAGAAGGCGTCCACGGCGCCTCTTATCTCCTATTCCCGTGTTGTCTCAGATTGGAGGGTCTCACGCCCCGTCGTAGATAAGGCAAAGTGTGTGGGGTGCAAGAGGTGCTGGGTCTACTGCCCCGAAACAGCCATAAGTATGGTCGAGGAAAAGGCGGAGGTTAACTACGACTACTGTAAGGGCTGCGGAATCTGCTCCGAAGAATGCCTCGTGGATGCGATAAAGATGGAGAGAGAAGAGGTGCATTGAGTTGAAGTCGGAGGTCATGGTCGGTAACAAGGCAGTCGCCTACGCCGTCAAGCTGGCGAGGGCTAACCTGATAGCGGCCTACCCAATCACGCCCCAAACTACAATCGTGGAGTATCTTTCGGATTTCGTGGCGAGTGGCGAGCTTCCTGCCGAGTTCGTAACGGTTGAGGGGGAGATTACGGCGCAGCTCGTCTGTCTTGCTGGTTCTATTGCTGGGGCGAGGGCCTTCACCGCGACATCGGGTGAGGGACTGTTGTATATGTCCCACGCTCTTCACCACACTGCACGCTATTGGGCGCCTGTCGTCATGGCCGTCGTAAATAGGAGCGTGAGGACGATGCAGCCAGATCACTCAGATCTCCTCGCACAGAGGGAGACAGGTTGGATACAGCTCTACTGCGAGAATAACCAGGAGGTCCTCGATACGGGCATAATGGCATACAAGATTGCGGAGGATGACAGAGTCCGCTTGCCCGTCGCATTCGCATTGGACGGCTACGTCCTAAGTTTCACCGCCGAGCCGGTGACAATCCCCGAGCAGGGGGAGGTCGACGGCTTCATCAAGCCCTTCAAGAGCAAGTATCCCGTTCTTCCCGAGACGTGGGACGCTGAGCTGGAGGAGTATAAGAAGCATTGGCAGCAGGGAAAGAGCATCAACGAGCCCTTCACACCCTTTGCGGGCGACGAGAACTTCTCACACCTTACAATGATCAGCTGGGGGAAGGGGCACGACCTACAGTGGAGGTGGAAGGCGCACCAGGAAGCGATGATGAGGGCGAAGAAGGTCATTAAGGAAGTTGACGAGGAGTACGGTAAGCTCTTCGGGCGCAGCTACGGCGGCTTACTCGAAGAGTACCGTTGCGAGGACGCAGAGGCCGTCATCGTCGGCATGGGCACGATCGCAAGCACCTCACGCGTCGCCGTGGACAACTTACGCAAGCAAGGCAAACGTATCGGCCTCGTCAAGCTGAAATCCTACAGGCCATTCCCGGACGAGGAATTCAGGGACATAGGGAAGAGAGTCAAAGCCATCGGAGTCATTGACCGCAACATCTCCCTAGGGGAAGGCGGCATCACCCACGGTTCCATAAGGAATGCAGTTTACGACCTCGATGATAGACCGAAGGTCCTCGGCTACTACGCTGGCCTCGCCGGTAGGGAGGTCAGGGTAAGGGATATAGAGAAGGCAGCCGAGAGGACACTTAAGGCGGCTAGGGGTGAGGAGACGGACTCCACCACCACCTGGATAGGGGGTTGATTGTATGAGTAAAAAAATGAGCATACGGGATCTCCGTGAGGAGGAGGTCATGTGGTCCGGCAACCCCGCATGCCAAGGGTGTGGCGGTTCGATCGTGGGTAGACTGATCTTCAAGGCTCTGGGCAGGAACTCTGCCAGAGTTGAGGTCGCCTCATGCGCCCCAGGATTCATGAACATACGTGTACCTAGCTTCTTCGGCCCAGCCTTCGAGGGAGCCGCCGCCTTCATGACGGGTCTATCGAGGGGCTATAAAATAATCGGACGTGAGGACATCGTCGTCGCGGGCCTCATCGGAGACGGTGGAACCGCAGATATCGGGTTCCAGGGCCTCTCAGGGGCAGCGGAGAGAAACGAGAACGTGATGTGGTTCACCTACGACAACGAAGCATATATGAACACGGGTGGGCAGCGGAGCAGCGCCACGCCCGAGCATGCGCAGACGACTACAACGCCGATAGCGAATAAGAGCAGGGGGAAGACGTCGGAGAAGAAGAACGTCCCCATGATACTCGCCCTGCACCATGTGCCATACGTTGCCACAGCCTCCGTTGCATACCCAGAGGACCTTACAGCGAAGATCGTCTACTCCAAAGAACTGAAAGGCTTCAGATATATGCACATCTTCAGCCCATGCCCGACTGGCTGGGGGACAGACCCCAAGGATACTATCAAAATCGCTAGGCTCTCAGTCGAGTCTGGCCTATGGCCACTTTATGAGATACTCGATGGACACCACATGAAGCTTACATACAAGCCACGGGAGCTGAAGCCCGTCTCCGAGGCGCTCAAGATGCAGGGTAGATTTAGGCATCTGAAGGATGAGGAGATCTCGAAGATTCAGGATTTGACGACTGAGAACTGGTCAAGGCTCTTGGCGATTGATGGCAAGGATATTTTCTAGCCTCGGTCGATTTTTCTATATCGAAATATAAATCGTTCTCGGTTTGTCGCAGATTGAATAGGGAATTAGGAGGGCTCTTAGCCCCGCCTAAAAACTAGGAATTGAACGAGGATCAGCGTCGCGAACCAGAATACAAGATCGAGGGTAAGGGCAATTAGGTCGATACTCCACCTATTTACGGGGCCCGCGATTGTGTTGAGGGTGTTAATCCCCCAGTTCATGGGTATCCCGTAGCTAATCCTAACCAAATCGGGTACCGAGTAAGTGAAACCCCAGAGCATAGCGAAGAGGGCAGCCACCATAACTAAAGCAAGGAGAACACCACCGAATATTTGTCTCATGATTAAAAGGTTCGAAATAGGTCTTTAAGACCCTTTCTTAGATGCTTCAGTAAAGATCTAAATCTCTGAAGCAGAAATTGACATACGATGACCGGATCCATCCTCAAATGGGCTGGCGGGAAGCGGAGCCTCGTTACTACCATCCTATCCACGTTTCCCCAAGGCTATGAGGAGAGGGCTTATCACGAGCCCTTCCTCGGAGGCGGAGCCATCTTCTTCACAGTCAAACCCAGGAAAGGGACCGTCAACGACGTGAATCTCCATCTCATAAACTTCTACAGGGTTGTAAGAGACAATCCCGAAAAGTTGATCGCTGAGGCAGGGAAGTATTTCTACAATAAAGAGATCTATTACCGGCTCCGGGACAGATTCAACTCAGGAGGACTCAACTCCGTAGAAGATGCCGCCATCCTCCTCTACCTCAATAAAACCGGATATAATGGCCTCTACAGGGTTAACCGCAGGGGTTTGTTTAACGTTCCCTTCGGTAGATATAAGAACCCAACCATCGCCCCTGAAGACGACATACGTGAGGCGAGTGAGACTCTAAAACGAGTAGAGATTAGAAACGAGGACTTCGCCTATCTCCTCGACATCGTGGAAGAGGGTGACCTCGTCTACCTCGACCCACCCTACGAGCCTGTGAGCAGAACCGCCAACTTCAACGCCTACAGCCCCATAGGATTTCCTTGGACAGAGCAGGTAAGGCTGAGCGAAACCATTAGGGAACTCGATGCTCGTCATGTGTTCTTCGTCCTAAGCGACAGCGACCCAGTAAGGAAACTCTATAAGAAATTCAGGGTCAGTACGGTTCGAGCTAACCGCTCAATAAACACAAAGACCACAGCTCGTGGTCCCGTTAAGGAGATCATAGTTACCAATATTGAGGGAAAGTGAGGCCTCCTAAGGCAAGCTAGAAAATTAGTTCTAAAAGTAAAAACGGTAGCATATAAATAATACTAGAATAAAACATCAGATACATCGAATGTACGGGGCTCAATAGCTTCAGAGGTAGCCTCTCAACCGTTATTAGTTGTAACCCGAAAAGAATATCATGGACACTTTCCTTCTCGATGCCGGAAACCTCTTCCTCTTCGCCAGTGGCTTCCTAATGCTCTACACCGCCTACAAGGACAGGAAGGTACTCAGGGGCTACAACCTCACAGGCACGATACTCATCGTCCTCGCCATAGGACTCGCCCTCGCATATTATTTTCAACAAGGTTACTGGCTTAGCTTCGCCCTCACCCTCCCTAACTACAGCTACTGGGTCATAGTTTGTTCATCAATCCTGAGGAAGAGAATAGTAAAAGTCAACCCTGCATCAGTCTGAGGGACCCAACTTATTCTCAGCCAAGTTAATGCGTTGCATATGCCAAATACTCAACCTAAGAAAAGGTAAACGAATAGAGTTGGATAGTAGGAACAATAAATGACACTAATAGATCAAACCACTATTTTATATTCGACGCAGAGCGAAAACTAAATCGAAGGAGAGTTATCCCGTTGCCCATTACAAAGATTGAAGGAACCAAGAACAACCACAAGGTCTTCCTATACACCCTAAGCACATGTGGTTGGTGTAAGAAGACAAAGGAACTCCTCAGAGAAAAAGGCATTGCCTTCGAGTACCTAGACGTCGACACACTCAAGGCAGAGGAGCGCAAAGCCGCCATCGAGGACCTACACAAAAGGAATGCACCCCTCGGCTTCCCAATCATAATCATCGACGACAAGGAACTCATAAGCGGATACCAGCAAGAGAAGATTCTAGGCGCACTGGGACTATGAGCATAACAATCGATAAGGTCAGGCAGCGGGCCGAAACCGACGCAAAGAGCAGGGGCTACTATCTCACCCCCGACCCGAAGTTCCTCCAGGACCTCCTAGAAGGCTTAAAAACCAACGAGGAGCGCTACGGATACCCATCGTGCCCATGTAGGGCAGCCACCGGCGTCTATGAGCAGGACCGCGACATCATCTGCCCATGCGATTATAGGGACCCAGACGTCGCCGAGTTTGGCGCTTGCTACTGCTGCCTATTTCTCGACCAGAAGACATTCGACTCCAAGGAGATCAAGCCTATCCCGGAGAGACGGCCAACGGAGAAGATGTTCCCAGAGGCCGCTGCGAAGCCAATGGAACAATCACAAACAACAATCACAAGCGCCTCACAATTTACGAGTAGGAAGCTCTGGTATTGCAGGCAGTGTGGTTATGTCGTCTTCCGTGATGATGCCCCCTATATCTGTCCTATCTGCAAGGCGAAGAAGGAGTTCTTCGCAGAGGTGAAGATGGAAATTCAGCAAAAAACTAGCTAGTGGCTAGTTTTATGCCTCTAATTCGATTTCGACTGCGGTTCCTGATGACGATAAGTTGATTATTCCTATCCGTGAATCTTAATCAGCGGCTCATGTCGATTTTTAGATAATGTTTTTGCCTATAGACCGAGCGCCTATTTTGGTTTCCAGCGGTTAATCTCGATCCTCAACGAGTTGAGACCAAGCTGGATATCCCATACGAAGAGGGCGAGAGAGATGACGAGGCTGATGAGGCTCGCCGAGAATAGTATCTCGATGAGACCCTCGAGGCCTGCGCCGAAAGTCGCTGTAATGAATAGTGCTAGTATGATCGTTGAAACGAAGAAGATGCTAAGGATGCTGAACGTCACAGCTACCTGTAGGAGCCTAGCGCGCCTGTAGAGAATGTCAATTTCTTCAAGGAGGACACGCTTCTGTTCACCCTCCGCCTGCTTAAGCTCGCCTGCGAGGGCTCTGATCCTGTCGATTGGTCGGCCAATCCTGTTGGTCATGGAGAGAAGCAACAGCCCTACTCCTGAGATGAGTACACAGGGTGCCAACGAGGTCTGGAGCACAGCGAGAAGATCAGCGGTATTCATGTTTCTGAAGGGAAAAGGGGCTATCTAATAAAGGTGTCACAGTCGGCTACTGTCTTTAGTTGTCTTTGAGTAATATTGGCCTCTCACGTTGATAGATCGACGGGGTTCTGGGTCTAGATCATTTTTTTAACTTTAGGTAATATAATCTGTGACTAAAAAATAATGTTAAAAAAAACGTTTCTGCGCGGGATCCACCCGCGAGTCGGCTCACTTTACGGCTCAAAACCTTCTCGGTGGCCTATGCTTAGCGAAGCACTCCTGACAGTAAACCGGACGACCCTCCGTCGGCTTAAAGGGGACCTCAGTCTCCTTACCGCAGTCAGAGCAAGTAACCTTATGCATCTCACGCGGCCCACTGTTGAAGCTGCTACGCCTTTCTCTATAACCCATTTCAATCACTCCTTGTTTCGTATAACGGTCACCGCAAGGCTCCCAATATACACGTAAGCGACCACACCCCACATAATTAAACATATGTTTTGAGGTATTGCCCGTGTAATCGGAGATTACTTTCGTTTTGAGTTAAAAATTGATAGTTTTAAGAGAATGGTTTTCATGTTTTAGGCATGAATTTAACTAATTCTCAATGTTTCAATGAGTAAAGGAGACGAACTAACCTTCAGAAAGAATACAGTTTTGTTTCCATTTATCAAAAATAGTTATTTTCATTAGATGAAATTAATCTAAATTAAAAATTTCTTTATAAAGAGATAATGTCGAGTTGCTATTTAAACTATTTATATACTTGAATATACCCTTTATAAGGTAACGCCATGAAGTTCGTTCAACTTCGGTCCGTCAGGGACCTGATAATGCTTGTTGCATCCTCGCCTTCCAGTGGAGTTGTCCAACATCTGGAGAATGGCAGTTCTCATCTTTACTTCCTCGTCGGTGGAACTCTCCATGAGATGTTCTTGTACTTTGTTAAGGAGAAGGAGCAGATCAAGGGTAGCTTCATCACTTATAATGGGTACAGCGGCGAGATCGGTTCATCTGATAAGATGCAGCATGAGCCAAATGTTAGTAGCTTCCCGATCGTGGAGATAGTTAAACAGGATCTGTTGCCGGAGGAGCTGCTGAGCAAGCTGGATGACCTCTAATCATGGGTGTATGGTGAATATCAATTGGCTGAGAAGGAAGTATTACCTGTAGTCAGCAAGGAAGTTGCTGAGAAGAAGGACCTACATATAAGCATAGAGAACGTCGTCGCCTCGGCGACCCTCGACCAGAAGATAGATCTCCTAGCCATCATGAAGGTTTTCAGGAACGTCGAGTATCGACCCAAGCAGTTTCCTGGACTCGTCTTCAGGCTTAAGCGGCCGAAGACGGCGACCCTCATCTTCGGAAGCGGTAAGATGGTCTGCACCGGTGCAAAGTCGGAGAAGCAGGCTCGAAGCGCTGTCAAGAAGGTAGTTCGCGAGTTGAAGACGAACGGCATCATCATCCTCGGTAAGCCGAAGATCGTGATCCAGAACATCGTCGCCTCAGCTAACCTCCATGGTAAGATCGACCTGGAGACTGCCGCGGACATCATGGACAACGTCATGTATGAACCCGAGCAGTTCCCAGGCCTCATATTCAGGATGGGGGAGCCGAAGGTCGTCATGCTCCTCTTCGCAAGCGGTAAACTCGTCTGCACCGGCGCAAAGCACGAGGACATGGTGCGTGAGGCGGTTGAGAAGCTTCACGGCATCCTTGAGGACTACGACCTAATTTACTACGAAGAATAGGTGGGACTAAAAATGTCCCATAAAAACAGCCTCGAGCAGCGGGCGATAAAGATAATATTCGAAGCCGGCGACGAGGGGATAATGCAGAGCGAGCTCTGGAAGAAACTCGGCGTCAGCAGCAGAGAGGGATCTAGACTCGCCCTAAGGTTTGAGGAGAAAGGTTCAGTAGAGCGGCGCAAGGTATTACACGGTGGAAGGTGGAGCTTCAAGTTGTTCAGTAAACGTGAGTTTGTAACCATGGATTCGATTCAGGGGTGCCCATGCATGATTTGTGCGGACATAGACAAGTGCTTCGAGAGCGGCCAAAGGGATCCCGTTAGCTGCCAGGATCTCACATCTTGGCTTACCCCCCGAAAGGCTGATTAGCCGAAAGGCCCGTTAGGGGGTAATAAGTTGGACCCCAAATATAGGGAGATTATAAAGTACGGCGCCGCCTTCGCCATACTCCTTTTAGTTTTCTTCGGAGGCAGCTACATACTCAAGGGGTTTCTAGGAACCGAGTACCCGATGATGGTTGTCGTCAGCCAGAGCATGGTGCCGACGCTAGGGGTAGGCGACTACATAGTCGTCGCTAAGATACCGGACATCAACACGATGCCGGTGGGGCCCCCGCCAATCGGGGATATCATCGTCTTCATCAGGCCGGGGACGAGCGACGAGTACATTGTGCATCGCGCCATCCAGAAGATAGAGGCTAATGGGAGCATAAGCTTCGTGACGAAAGGGGACAACAACGCAATCTCCGACGGGACACCTGTACCCTCCTCCAACGTCATGGGTTTCGTCGTCGGTCACATACCCTTGATCGGCTACTTCAGCCTCTTCATAAAGACGGCGAGGGGATTCGAGCTAGTCATCGGCTTCATGGCTCTGGCGTTCTTCATAGACTATTTCCTACCAAAGAAGAAGGCGGGTGCAGGCAAGTTCCCCCTCTGGGCCTTGATCCCGTTGGTGGTGCCATTTGCAATCGTCATCAGTTTCTGGTTCATCCCAGATAACCACCTCGCACTCGAGATTTTCGCCATCGCCGCATGGTACCTAGCCTGTTTCCTGACACCACTCGCGTTCCACGACGACGACACCGGGGTCATGCTGTGGCTATACCACATCGTCCTCATCATGGTGCCGATAGCCTGCGACGTTGTCTGGTGGACGACCGGTATCACCCCGAGCATGTGGTGGTTTCAGTCCGGAAGCACCGTTCCGATTAACTGGCTGCTGATGCAGGAGCAACCCGCCTTTGACGACGTCTTCGGCTCGGTCCTGAGGTCATTGATACCAGGCGTCGTAATCTTCGTGGTGACGTTATACGCTAAGAGGAGGGGGTGGGAACCCTTCGATTCCCTACATAGGAGAATAAGGGGCGCACCACCCGGAGAACCTCAAGTCGAGCCAACACCTGGAGTACTTGAGTCTTCTACACCAGCCAATCAAGGACCCGTGAGTGAGCCTCAGCACGAGTAAGAGTCCTGATTAGGCTTCATCTGAGAAAAAGTTAATGATTGAAACCTAATCTTGTTCTTTTTAAAGTTTGATCATAATCTAGGAGATCTCTATACGTAGCCATCCCATCAGCCTCAAGCATCTCCATCAGTACGCGCTGACTGTCCCAAAATTAGGCCCTCGAAAAAACCCTCGTAAAGATAGCTAATAACAAGACGCCAAACCAAACCAGAAAACCCAACTACCCAACGCGACTACTAGCACCCAGCGCGCACGTGTCAGTGTGAAGGTTGAGCATTCAGGAGATGGCAGCAGAGACAAGGGTTGTACTCGCTACGGATCGGCGGAGAGCTGGTTGAGGCCACGTGGAATCCAAAGCTTTAAAAACGGATTTTAAAATCGCCGTTTATGATGTAATGATGTTTGAAATATTGAAGGGTAATCTTTTAACGTACAGATTTTCTTCTATCTTCCAGATTTTTTTTGCACGCGTGGACGGAAAGGATGCAGAGGGGGGTGGCTGAATGAAGGTTAGTTCAGCGTCGTGCTCACATGCTCTTGACATCGTGGTTGAGCAGAGGGGAGTCTATGATGATGAAGCTTCGATGACGCTACGCGCACGCGCATGTTTCTCTGCGTTGGGTTCCTCGGCTATTGGTCCAAGGGTTGACTCTCTCTTTTTCTCTCTGGAGTTATCTGTTTCTCCCTCTATCTCTCCCATCTCCCTCCTCCTCTCACCTTCTCCTCCGGGTGCGGAGTGCAGGGGGTGCGCCTGCGACTGCGGAGCACCAAGTTGTACATCCTCGCCATGGCGCACCACCCATGGCGGTTACCGACGCAGAGCAGCCGGAGTAGCCGCACTCTACGCACCACGCAGCCCCGGGAGGCGGATGGACGTGGGCTCGTATGAGGAGGCTGTGGGAGACGCAGAGAAAGATGGAGAGCAACCGAGTGGGTGCTCGAAGATGGGGAGTGGTGAATAGGATTGAGCGCTGGGAGTGAGAGGAAGGGTACTGCGGTTGAGCTTGCTTTAGAGGATACGCGTAACCTCATGGACTGAGAGAAACTAGCTAAGAAGTTCGGTAGCGGTAACACCCTCTATAAGGCGCTCCGCTTATTCTACGCGGAATTCGGCTCAACGTACGAGAGGGACCGTGTAAAGCTGGGTGAGTAGCGGAGCCAGATCTCCACGGCATCAGATCAGCTTTCGAAGCTTGGGGGAAAGATATCCGAGGGCGAGGCTAATAAGCAAAGGTTAGAGTCGCGTCTCGTCGAGCTATCCAAAGAGAAGGCGACTGCCGAGAAGGAGGTCGAGGACCTAATAGCGAAGGGAAAACCCCTCATCTCTGAGGTTGCCTCCCTCCGGGATAAGGAGAGGAAGGCGATAGAGGACGCCGGCGCAACTGACGCCCAGCTCGCAGAGTTCACCCAAGTCAAGGACAAGTTGGGAAAATACGACTTGAAACTTGGGGACCTAGACTCGGTTATCGCGGTCTTACTGAGTGTATCGAAGCTCAACTACGACCCCGAGAAAGTCGTCGAAGTGTTCAAGCGCGTTTCAGATCACGAAGAGGAGGTGAAGAAACTCCAACAGGCCGCCGAGTCTACGTGGCGAATAGTCAAGGAGCTCGACGAGAAGGCGAAGAGCCTGGAGAACGTGATAGTAGAGAATGGGTCGCTCGTCAAGGAGATCAAGGCCATGCGGGACAGCAAACTCGAGACAGGCGACGTGAAGGCAGTGGTCGACGCAGCGGTCCGTATCGGCAGCGAGAACGGCCTCTCCGCTAGAGGCGCAATTACCAAGATCGTGAGCTATCTGCAGCAGAGCTGGGACGCTAATCTCGGCCTCGAGTTAGAGCTGCAGCGCCTCAATTAACAAAATACGCGGATCTCGGATGACATCACGGGCTTCAAAGAAGACCTTCAGAAGGTGGAGTTGAAGTTGAATGCCTGCCGAAATCAGCTCGATGCTCTAGATAAGTTCACGCTAATCGGCGTCGAGGGCACCGAGCTGGTCGGATGGAGTGATGCACTGGATAAATGCGGCTGCACCCTCAAAATATTCAGGGAGGAGATAAAGAAACTCGGAAGCTTGAAGGCCTTCGTCTCAGCAAAGGAAGCCGAGCTATCAGCCAAGTTGAACTCTCTGAAGACGGAGGAAAATATGCTAATCTCAAGAGTCAAAACCCTGAACACGCTGAATGAACAACTTCAATCGGAGAATCACACATTGATCTCCGATTACACGAAGAACGTAAGGGATTCGCTGTCAAGCTTGATTGTGGCCGCCGATAACGCCAGTGAGGCCACAAAAAGGCTGAACAGCGTCATCGACGACCCAGCCACCGGCCTCAAGGCAAGATCCACTAAGGTGAATACTTTAATCACCGACGCCGCGGTGGAGGCTAAGAAGACCATACTATCGGCCGCCGATGAGGTCGAGAAAGCTATGAATGATTCTTATGAGGCTGGTAAGCTGGTGGCGCAATACAGGCACAGTGATCTCATGCTACCAGTTATCCTAAATGAGCCGGTAGACAAGACCACGGGGCTTTTTGCCCTATCAACGGCGATGAGGGGAGCCTACATGCTTGAGAGTCACGCTGTCGGACTTTCAATCGGAGTTCAACTCTTTGGCCATAAAGCTGGAGATGAGAAGGAAAAATGATAGCGGAAAAATTCGGAAATGAGGCGAGATACGAGCTCCAGCGCCTCTGTGAGACCCTGCCGAAAGCGGAGAAAAACCTGGACTCTGGCATGAGGCGGACGTTAAGGATGCCATGATCTGAATATGCCGATTCCTAAGCCCACAGCCATCGAAAAAGACTCCCAGATTGAGTCCAAGCTGAAGATAATGTTAATCGGTAAGGCTATTGATGTAGCCACCCTATTCACGCCTTTTCCCAACATCGGGACAGCAGCCGTCACACCGGCGATAGAGGCCTTCGACGCGGGGAAGAACCGACCATGGAGGGTGAGGGAATACGCGAAGAAGTTCCTTGAGATTTTGCCCAAACAGTTCCTGATATTGTACTACGAGAACCTCCTAAACTTGGGCCTCGAGAACACCATAAGGCGAACTGAACTGCGGAAGGGTGAAGCGGATCAGAAAGATTTCTTCGGTGAGCCAAGTGGCTTCGACCAAAGCTTCTTCATCGCAGAAAAAATCTGATTAGGTTCCTAAATTCATCAGCTACTGGACCCTCACCCTGTTTCTCTGATTCAGCTATAGCTAAGTTGATATTCACAGTTTGTGGCTTCTTCCCCCAGAGCCTTCTGAAGTTGCCAGAATAAATTTTCTCGCAATAGGATCTTGGTAGATCAAGTCCAATGAATGGCTTCTTGTACCTCGTTAGTGTATCATCAGCTTCATCTGGGGTGTAGTACTCTTCGCCGGTCTCGAGGAATCTTCTAAGTAGCCAAATTCTAGCCAAGTGTTGTTGTTTATTCGTGCTCATTCCTATGTCTGTGCCGAAGAGTATCCTATCGTCGTGCTCGATGAAGAATCTCCTCCACTCGTCGCGTCTCCTGGAGATGTTGTAAATGAGTTCGATACCTGGGGTGAGGTCGATGTGGGCGTTTCTGTGATAGTTGAGGAACTCGTCCAATCTCTCCATGTGGGGGCTCATGAAAAGGAAGTGGCATAGTACTATCTTGAGCCTAGGGTGTCTATATAGTACGTTTTCTATCTCAATCCAGAGCTCCTTCATCGTTGGGTAGTCGTCCCTCCAGTAACCCCAACCCCGAACCTTCGCCCACTCGGGCGTCGTTTCCGGGTGCCAAAAGTCCTCGACATCTCCAACGTGACAGAGAACCGGAAACTCCTCAGATTCACAGCTGTCCCAGAAACCTTCGTAGTATGAGGAGTCGAGTGGCGTGTGTTTTTGTCTAGTGACCGGTTTAGAACCCATCTCCCCAACGCCGTCGTAACCGAGATCTTTGAGTAACCTGATGTAACTAGGCCAATCTACCTTTAATCCCATTGTTTCACCCGACCAAGGCGTATAGCCGCCAGCGTAGAATTTACCTTGGTATCGAGCCTTAAGGTATAGAGCTACGATGTGCCTCTCCCTCCGAATATGTACATCTGACTTAGAAGGGCTTCATTAATTGTCTCCTCTAGAGCCTCACCTTGCAACCGTAAGCTTGCTTCATCGATTTGGTTTTTTAACATCCAGAGATGTGTATGGCAGTCGATGACTTTGATCTCGAGGAACTCTGACATGTCCAATCTATTTCACCAATTAAATTGTTTTGTAACGTGAATAGGTTTTCTTGGCTAACTTCAAATTTTGTGTACATGATGGTTTGATTATAAGAATATACGTCGATAAATATCAAAAATGCATTAAAAAACCAGCAGTAAGGGCTATAACGTGGACACAGCGCTTGATACCTGATCCACTTTGGAGAATGTCAAGGTCGTCTCATACGGCATAGGTGTCATTGGTCAGAAGTTGGCGACCCACCTCCTCGAGAAGGAGGGTGTGGAGATCATCGGCGCCATAGACATCAACCCGAAGATAGTGGGAAAGGACCTCGGTGAGGTCATGGGTAGAAAGAAGCTCGGCGTCAAGATCAGGGACGACGTCGACGCGGTCCTCGAGGAGACTAAGCCAGATATCGTCGCGCACACGACGATGAGCTACCTAAAGCAGACCTACCCTCAGTTTGAGGGTATACTGAAACACGGTGTCAACGTCGTCTCAACTTGTGAAGAGTTGAGCTACCCTTACGCGACTCCAGAGGGAAAGAAGTATGCGGAGAAGCTGGATAAAGTGGCGAAGAAGGGGAAGGCAACGATCCTTGGTACGGGCGTGAACCCTGGGTTCGTGATGGATACGCTACCGATTTTCCTTACAGCCGTGTGTCAGAAGGTGGATGATATCTACGTAGCGCGTCAGATGGACGCAGCGACGAGACGTATACCATTTCAGACAAAGATCGGCGCCGGCCTCACGGTCAACGAGTTCAAGAATAAGATCGCGAGCCACGAGATAACCGGCCACGTGGGATTAGAGCAGAGCATACAGATGATAGCGGACGCCCTAGGTTGGGAGGTCGACGAGATTAAGGTCGAGACACCCGAGCCAGTAGTACTCAAGAAGGACGTGGCGAGCGAGGCAATCAAGGTGCCTAAGGGCTATAACGCTGGTTCAATGCAGATGGCCTACGGAATCGTGAAAGGAAAGAAACTGATCACGATGGATTTCAAGGCCTACATCGGCGCCCCAGAGGAGTTCGACAGCGTAACCATCAAGGGTGTACCTCCAATAAACGAGAAGATCAGCCCATGTACACACGGCGACTACGCGACTATCGCCATCACTGCGAACATGATTCCGATGGTAATCAACGCTGAGCCTGGATTCAAAACAATGATCGATCTACCAGTGCCGCACGCGACGCCGAAGCACATGAGGAAGTATATTCGTTAATTCTTAAGCGCGCGATTCATAAACTGATTTTTGTTATGTACATTAATTTTGCCCCTAAGTCCCCCAAATGTAGATGCTTTATGTGAGGCAAGCTTACTTTTTGGTATCAGAGGGAGTATTCTCTGAGTTATTGCTATCCATATTCACGAAACTACTGAGGTCATTAATTAAAACCTTCATATTCTTCCGCAGGATCGTAAAGCTAGGACTCGACCCCATAAGAGGCGCCTTCACCTCTAATACATCAAGAGACCTCGTCAGGACCATTATCAGAAGTTTAGCGACCGACGGCGCGTCAATCACTAACCTACGGGGCGTCTTCAGCAGCATAACCACAGCCCTGACATCACTGTTCTCCTTATACTCCTCATCGGCCTCCGCAAGCGCGTACTTTAACGTATTCAGATTCAGCTGTTTATCCCGAACCTCCTTCTCCATCTTCTCAACTTCGCTTCTCTTCCCCTCAACCTCAGCATCCAGCTGCTTCAAGGTGCGGTACTTCTGAATCGCCTCCAAGACCTTGTATGGGCCACCGAGGTCATTCGCCTCCTCCGAAATTAATGTTAAACTGACTGAATCAAATCCTAGAAAAGCCGCCTGATTCACCGCAGTTATCCGATCAGACATCACGCGGCACTCCTCCTCAAGTCCCTTCTTATCTCTCTCGAGGCCCTTGACTTTAGCTTTAAGATCCACAGCTTCTTTACTGAGTCTATCCGCGTTCGCACCGATATTCAGCAAACCATTATACTCGGATAGACCCTCAAGCATAAGGTCCGCGTCCCCGTAGCCCTCAGCGGCCTCAAGGATCTTCAACTGGATCCTCTGAGTCAGCCCCTTAGCGTCGAGCTCCCTCTCCACCTTCAAGCGACCCGATACCTCCTTAACCGTCCTCCCCTCACCCGCCAACTCGGAGCTAAGCGACTCAACCGACTCAACGCTACCGCGGCAATGGGCCAGATCGTCACCCAGCTTCGCCGCCCCCTCAAAGTCGAGGCCCACGCCGGCCAACAACTTCTTCGCCGCCCTACACCTCTCTACCTCCGCGAGGTCAACACCCGCGTCAGCGTACCCGGCGACTAAACTCAGTAACTTATCTCTGCCAGACACGTCAATAACCCTCGAACCTTTACAGTACTTCCTCACCGTCGAGTCGTCCCAGCGGCCACCCATTAAGCGGGTTACGTCTCTGCTGCTGAAGCCGCAGTTCCTGAGTCGACTCATCAAGAAGCGAACCCTATCAAGCTCGGCCCCCCTTAACCTGCCTCGCTTACCATGCTCCGCGAGTTCCTTCACATACTCGTAGACCATGGATGCCTCCAATACATTCACCTTAGCTGTGGGGATAGGCTCACATCTCGTTCACATGTTAGTCACATGGCATTCACATGCCAGTCACAGGGTAACAGTACTGAATACTAGGAAATCGTTAACCATTAATATCTCTTTAATCCCCAAAGCCGGTCCACTATATTCACTCGAGGCCTCCTTGAGCATTTTGGAGTCTTTCTTCTTGCGATCTTTGAACTCGCATACCCTTCAGAAACTAAGGGAGTAGCTATTGGTAGCGGGTAGACCAAGAAGTTAATTCAACAACGCGCGAGCATAAATGGGATCACCGTGCCGCTTGCCAAACTCGGAGACATTAAAATAAACTATAGAGTGGATGGGGAGGGTGAGCCCCTCGTTATGATAATGGGATTCAGCTCACCCATGATAGGCTGGCACTATCAAACACCATTCTTCAGTAGACACTACCGCGTCGTAACCTTCGACAACCGTGGGGTCGGCGAATCTGACAAGCCACAAGGCCCCTACTCCACCAGAATGATGGCAGAGGACACGGTACACTTGATGGACAACCTGGGAATCGAGAAGACAAACGTAATGGGAGCCTCGATGGGCGGCATGATCGCGCAGGAACTCGCGATAAACCACCCTGATAGGGTCATCAAGTTGGTGCTCGCATGCACTTATGCCTGCCAAGACGAGACGAGTGGAAGCACCCCGACGATGGCCAAACTGGCGCTACTACCCCCAAAGAATATGGCTAACGTCATGATTGGTCTGGCCTTCAACAAGCCACTTTATAGATTCACCTTCAGCCTCTTGGGTCGGGTTGGGTCCATGTTTACGGCTTCCTCGGATACTGTGGGGATCGAGGGTCAGATGGAGGCTTGCTCGAATCACAACACCCTCGAGAGACTGCATTTGATCACCGCTAACACATTGGTCATAGTGGGAACCGGTGATAGGCTCATTAAGCCGGTTAGTTCCGAGGTTATCGCAGACAGGATCCCGTGGTCCAGGCTAGTAAAAGTCGAGGGCGGCTCGCACACCTTCATGGTGGAGATGAGGGATGATTTCAACCGAGAAGTGCTGAACTTCCTCATCGGTGAACTTACGGATAAATAATTGAATTCACACATGCGCAGCTAAATCAGAGGACTAAGCCCTCTTTAGCATTTGATTTTCAGGAGTTTAATCGATTCATCATCCACGTTCGTCGCCTCATTATCTCCTCTGAGAAGCTAGAACGACGAATAGAGTAGCACTACTCCGAAGATGCATATTATCCAGTTAAAGCTCTCGATGACGATTATGCTGCGCGTAATGACTGGTTGGGCTCAGCCCCCACCGTAGGAATCCAGCTCAAGTGTTTCTATGACTACGCCGTTGCTATTCGTCGTCTGACTCTTAACCAAGCCGAATATTGGTATGCTGGAGTCCTCCCACACATCTGTTACACGCCCAGATACAGTGAACTCACCCTTTGGACAGTTCGCGAATGTACCGGCTGGGACGGTGACGGTCTCGGTTCCGATGCTTTGGGTGATGTCAGATGGGACAAGCGCGTATTGCTGAGTATCATTAAAGCTCAAAACCCTTGAGTAACGAAGGGTGTTGTTCATGTACAACTGTAGGACGAAGTGGACCGGCTTATTCGTTGGCGTAGCCATCCAGATGTATATAACGGCGTTCCCCTGCGTCGAGTTGGTGGTAAGCTCCACCAAGTTACAGTTCTGCCCACTGTAAACCGTCTGATTATAGACGGTGCCCTTGAGCTTGTAAGTGTTAGTTTGGCCATTCGTTGTCTCGCTGAAGTCGTAGATGGCGTATGCTCCTACCTTCAAGTCGTATGAGTAAAAGCTCGCGGATGGCGTGGGGGTCGGAGTTGGCGTGGGAGCAGGAGTAGGTGTGGGAGTTGGCGCAGGAGTAGGAGTAGGTGTGGATGTAGGGGTGGGAGTAGGAGTAGGAGTGGGCGCAGGAGTAGGGGTTGGTGTGGAACTAGGTGTTGATGACGGCGTAGGAGTTGGACTGGGTGTTGGCGAAGGGGGCGTTATTGTTGATCTGCTGCTCATGAAGTAGTATAAACCAGCAACAACAAGTATCACTACAACAGCGATTACCACCACTGTTGTTTGGGAGATTCCTCTTGATTTTTTCGTCGAAAACTTCATATCAAAATACCTTTTTGAATCATACCGGTTTCCTAATATATACATTCCTAAAGATCATTTTTAACCTCTGAGAATAACTTGCGTGCCTCCGTTAGATAAACAGTAGTCAAGAGAAGGTTTCGGGGGAAAAATTATGGCGCGCGCGACGATTTAGTTGATTGGACCAAGCGGTGTCCATGACATCGTAAAAGGAGAGCGAAAGTGTCGGAATCGCGTGTGCGTAAGGAGATAAATGAAAAGTGGGAGACAATCTCCTCTCTCTACTTAGTTAGAGGGTACCCACCATACTTTCTTGCAGCATCAAACATAGCGAAAATATTTTCGGGCGGAACCTCAGGCTGAATATTATGCACAGCGCCTAAGATGTAACCTCCGTTTGGGGCTAGATCCTCTATCCTCTTTTTGACCTCGTCTCTAACTTCGTCTACTGTTCCAAAAGGCATCACCCTCTGCGTGTCGACACCCCCCAAGAATGATATTCTATCTCCAAAGTCATTTTTGAGCCTCTTTGTATCCATATTCGCCGCTGAGACTTGAATCGGAGTCAAAATGTCGACGCCCATCTCCACTAGGTCGTCTATGAAAGGAACCACTGAGCCGCATGAATGATAGCAGAGCTTTACATCAGCCTTGCTCTTGATGAACTGATACAGCTTACGTTGTCTAGGCTTAATCAAACTTCGATAGATCGTAGGTCTTATCGCTGGGCCTTTTTGCTCAGCTAAATCATCGCCAACGAAGACTATCTGAACGTATTGACCCACCGAGTCGAGAAATCGGTCGAAGAAGGCCATGTGAAACTCAAGGATCTTATCCATTAACTTTTCTGCGAATGTCTGGTTACGATAGAGGTCGAAGGCAAATTTTGGCAAAGACCTAAGATACCATGATTGTTCGTAGATTGACCCTGCGAGAGATGTAGCCAAAGCGTAATCAGTTTCCTCAAATAGCCTCTTCGCCTCCTTTTCTAGACCTTCAAACCTTCCATCATCCGTAGGGTCAGGCCAAGGGTAGCTCTCTAGATCTTCGATGTTTGCATCTTGAAGAGGATGATCGACCATGTCGTACCAGTATCCTCTGGGGGGTCTCCTCAATCTGTTCCCCCACTCATCTCTGAAGGAATCATCGGGGTATTCGATTGGTCTCCAATCCCTAGGAGCCTTTGCGTATATGAATCGGATATCAACTCCAAGCTTCTTCAGCACATGCTCGTCGGGTTCAACAATCTGTTGAACTCGATCAACTAAACGTGGTGATGTGTCTACAAAGCCTAGATACGTGCAGAGTTTGTAATAAGCGAGCTTTGAGATGCCAGCATGATTTCCGCACATTATCACTGGAACTCTATCAGCCTCACGGTGGTCAAGAACTTTTAAAACTCTCTCCCTTGAGTTCATTAAAAAAACGCTCACATATACTCTAGTTTCTTCAAAACATCTTTGTTAACATAACTATATGAGATATTACCCAGATCTCATGCGCGTTTTTGTGATCGTCTGCGCGAATCAGAATAACGGTTGAGGATCACATATCTTTTTCCCGTTATAGGTCGTTGGGATCATGAGAATTAAAATATTGATTATGACTTAGTTCACTTCTTTCTGAGTGTTCTGCCAGCGAGTAGCTTCTTGAACTTACCATCATCTACGTTAATTGTGCCATTGACGACGACGTATGGTATACCCTCGGGTAATCTGTGTGGGTCCTCGAATGTCGCCTTGTCTATGATTTGCACTGGATCTATAACATTGATGTCAGCGTACATTCCGGGGCGGAGGAGGCCGCGGTCAAGGATTCCGAATCGTTGGGCTGGGAAGCTCGTCATCTTTCTTATGGCTTCCTCGAGGCTGAGGACCCCTTCCTCTCTGACGTATTTTCCGAGGACCCTCGGATATGTACCGTAGTAGCGTGGGTGGGGTTTTCCCTGGTTGAACGGACCCGTTGTGCTGACGCTGCTCGCGTCTGTGCCGACCATCTGATAGGGGCTCGCCATAATGCGCTTGATATCGCCCTCATCCATGCTGAAAATTATCATGCCCGGGGTCCCCTCTTCGGCTAGGAGAAGCTTCCAGAGGGCGTCGAAGACGTCATTCTCCTTCATCTCCTTCGCGATTACATCCATAGTCTTGCCCTCATACTTCCTATTCTTCTCGCCCTTGATTGAGGAGACTAGGACATTCTCCCAGCCGAGCTCCCCGGCGAAGTTTTCCCAGCCTGGGATTCCTTCTTTGATGTCTTTCCTCATGTTCTCCCTCTGCTTGGGATCAGTGAGGCGTATGAGGAGCTTCTCGATGCCTCCATCGTGAGCCCAAGGGGGGAGGAGGGTGACGAGGCTGGTGGCGCCAGCGCGATATGGGTACTGGTCAACTGTTACATCGATGCCCTTGGCGCGTGCCCTCTCGATTAGTTTAAGCGTTGTCCTGCTCTTCCCCCAGACAGCCTTGTTTGCTGCTTTATGGTGGCTTATCTGTACGGGGATGCCAGCCTTCTCCCCGATCTTAATTGCCTCTCGCACAGACTTTAGGAGACTTCGTCCCTCACCTCGTATATGCGAGTCATAGATGCCGCCGTACTTCGCCGCTACTTTGGCTAACTCAATTAGTTCACGGGTCTTTGCGAAGATGCCGGGGGGATAGATTAGGCCGCTGCTTAGGCCATACGCGCCTGCCTCCATCGCCTCAGCGGTTAACTCACGCATTTTCTTCAGCTCCTTGCCGGTGGGAGCGCGCGCTTCAAGACCCATGCCCGCCTCGCGGATGGCGCCGTGTCCGACCATGTGGGCGACGTTGGCACCAAGCCCCATCTTCTCCTCCACCTTGAGGTACTCGTCGAACGTAGTCCAGTTGATCTTGATGGAGACACCCGACGGGAGTTGGGCATTCGCTTGCTTCTCCATACTTTCTCGGAGAGCCGGATTCACCGGCGCAGCGGTTGATCCGCACATGCCCGCGACTACCGTTGTGATGCCCTGCATCACGGTGCTCTCCATCTCCCTATAGACGAGGGTGTTGAAATCGCTGTGGCTGTGTGCGTCGACAAAACCGGGCGTGACGACCATGCCCTTGGCATCAATGACTCTGTCCGTCTTCGCATCCACCAGTTTACCGATTGCGGCTATCCTGTCGCCTTGGACGGCGACATCACCCCAGTACCAAGGGTTCCCTGCGCCGTCTATCACCCTACCGTTCCTGATCAGAAGATCGTAGGACAAACCACTCACTGGCTGAGAAATGTGGCGAAAAGGGAATATAACAACTTCTTTAAGCTTTGTTCTCCCACTTGAAGCGCATGTTTTCGCTCCTCTTCGTAGCGGCTACTACGGCGTTCATTAGAGCGGTGCGGAGCTTCCCATCTTCTATCTCATAGATGCCATCAATCGTTGTTCCACCGGGGGTTGTAACCATCTCCTCGATCGTGGAAGGTGAAGTTCCTTCGAGGACGAGTTTCGCAGCGCCCAGAACAGACTGTGCGGCGCTGTAAAGACTTAACTCCCTTGGCAAGCCTACCTTGAGGCCTGCGAACATCAGGGCGTCGATTACAATGGCAACATAGGCTGGACCACTCCCACTTAGACCAGTTATGGCATCCATGTACTTCTCCTCAACCTCCTTGCAGGTTCCCATAGCGTCCAATAGGATCTTAACAGTCTCTCTGTCCTCCTTTGTAACAGAGAGGTCGCATGTGTAGGCTGTGAAGCTCTCTCCGGCTAGGGCAGCGATGTTTGGCATAGCACGTACAAACCTTGCTGCGGGTGAGTTCTGCTTGTAAAATGCAAGGGGTATGATTGCGGCTGTGCTGATGACCAGCTTGCCTTTTATCTCGTCTTCCACCTCCTTGAGAACCGATGCGGTATCCCCTGGTTTTACGCATAGGAAGACGACTTCAGCTTTCTTTGCTGCTGCTTTGTTATCGGTTGTGACCTCAGCGCCGAGTTCCTTAAGCTCTTTTAGGCTCTCGAGGTTTCGGCGTGTCGCGATGACTTTTCCGACGTCTTCGGATTCTTGGAGGCATTTTACTATGGCTCCTCCAATGACTCCCGCGCCGATTACGGCTACCGTGCTAACCATATAGTGTACGCCCACAAACCTTGAACTGAGCTAACTATTAAGAATTGGCTTGTTTTATGAGCAGTTGTATGAAACGAGAAGATGTAACGATCCTCTTTGAATAGGATTGCCTTAAAAATAAAATCATCCAGCGATTACGATTCTGTTTATTCTATTCGTATATTTCATAGATCAAAAATTAAGTTCAAGAAAAATATGAGGCTTGGCTACTTCTTTTTGATTCCGAGCTCTTTGAACTGCCCCTGGACGCCCATCTTCATGTAGACGAGGTCGTTGCCGAGCGTTACCATATTGTAGCCTTTCTGTATACGCTCTTTGAGTGGTTTGCCGCAGCCTTCGTGGATTCCTGCAGCGATGCCATGTGCTCTGCATGCGTCATATACTTTATCGATGGCATCCTGCTCGTCCTTTGGAGTGAAGTCGCCGATGTGGCCTAAGCTTGCACTGAGGTCGCCAGGGCCGATGTAGGCACAGTCAATGCCTTCTACGCTGCAGATGGCGTCGATGTTCTTCACAGCCTCGACTGTCTCGATCTGGACGGCGACGTAAATCTCGTCGTTCGCAGTCTTGAGGTAGTCGGGGTCGAACATCGCTGCCCTGCGTGGACCGCAACCGCGTAGCCCCTTGGGGGCATAGCGGCTGTAGCTTACTGCAGCCTTAGCCTGCTCCGCCGTGTTGACCCACGGGATGAGGAGACCCTGGGCGCCGATGTCTAAGGCGCGCTTGATTGCGACCATATCATTCCACCATGGGCGGACGATTGGGCAAGTCTTGGAGTCGGGGCGGAAGGCCTGCATCAGAGTTTGGATGTGCATTATATCGAGGGGGCTGTGTTCATTGTCGAGCACAAAGTAGTCAAAACCCATGCTGCTCATCAACTCGGCGCACATAGGGCTCTCAATAGTGATCCAGGTACCGTAGCCCTGTTTTCCGGCCTTCATCATACGTTTGAACTCGTTCCTCATAATATTCACCAGTTCAACTAGGGGTTATTTAGAGTGTATTTAGGGTTTGGGTGCCATCAGATTAGAGTCCTTAAATGTGCTATTTATAATAAAAAGGGGTTTAAATCAGGTTATTCCCGACGAGATAGATACATAAACAACTGAGGAAAAATTGGAGGTTAACTCTAAGAGTTCTTCACTTCTTAGCCTTATCAAATGCCTCCTTAATCTCACCTCGGAGCTTCGCGTCGGTGAGAATATCGACGCCCGCGAGGGCGAGAACCTTGGCGCCAATCTCGATGCCCCTGTGCCCCTCCTCAGTCAGCGTAGCGGCACAGAGTTCCCTGCTATGACCGGTGATCCCCTCTTTTGTGAAACCCACCATGGCATGCATGCCTGGGACGAAATGGCTGAGGTCGGTGAAGTCGGTGCTTCCACCCGGCGGCTGAGCCGCGGTGAAGTCAGGGTCATCAGCTTCGACTCCTAACTCATTGAACTCTCTAACGAAAAGCTTCTCCAGCGGCGGATTGCGGACATTCGATTTAAGACCGGGGCTTACTGTTACCTTGACTTCGCAGCCTGTGGCTATGGCCGCGCCTTTGGCGGAGTTCTCAACCATCTGGACGAGCGTAGGGATGTAAGCGTCGATGCTGCTGCGGACGCCAAACTGGAGGACTGCTCGGTCGGGAATGATGTTGTTTGCTAGACCGCCCTCCGTTATGATGCCGTGGACAACGGGATTGGCGTCGCGGCGGAGCTGCTGCCTATTTGTGTGGATAGCCATGTAGCAGAGGACGGCGGCGTTTAGGGCGTTTAGACCATTATAGGGATCCGCGGCGGCGTGAGCTGTCCTGCCAGTGTACTCTATCTTGATACCGGTGGTGGCGAGGAAACCAGTAGCCACCGTCATTTTACTATTCCCCATAGGGTGGATCATCATAACGGCATTTACTCCATCGAAGTACCTGGCCTCAGCCATCCTCTTCTTAGCCCCACTACTGGGGCCGTGCCCCTCCTCCGCTGGGGTACCAACTACCCAAAGTTCCCCGGGTAATTCCTTCATCAGCTTCGAGACGGCAATACCCGCTCCTAAACCAGATGTGGCTATGATGTTGTGACCGCAGCCGTGCCCGACGCCTGGGAGAGCATCGTACTCGCAGAGAAAGGCAATGATTGGACCATTTCCCTCACCCTTGTAAACCCCTCTGAAAGCTGTGGGCATCCCTAAGATACCCATCTCGACATTGAAGCCGTTTTTACCCAGCTCCCCAGCTAAAAGCTTCGAGGACTCATTCTCTTCGCTTCCCAACTCTGGATGTCTACCTATCCAGTCGCTCATCTCTACGAGGCGGGGCAGAATGGAGTCTACCTCTTCCTTAACCTTATCCTTGAGGACCTTGACATCAAACATGGCGATCAGAAAAGATACCTGTGTAGATTAGAAAGGTTTCCCGAATTGTAGGAGTTGGGAAAAAATTTGAACTAATAAAAAGCAATTCTACTTAGGTTTGCCCTTGGCGCAGTATTCGCCAACAGGTGTCCCCTCAGCAAGCTTACCAGTCTTGAAAACAGGGCAGTTAAAACATATACAGGGTTGCTTCACATCGAGATCGGTACAAGTCGCCTTACCACTACTGCAGTACAAGCCGGGCAAATCCGCAGGCTTAAGGGTCCCCTTCTTCATCAAGTCGGGAAGCTTCTTTAGCTTCTCATCTACACATGTGCTCTTCTTCTCCCTCGGGCACTTAGGGCAGAGACACTTCCCCGCGTTATCCTGGCTGAACTCTACTATAGAAATTGTCATGAGTTCCTGAAGGGAATCGACATTAATAAACTGAGTTTCAATCCAAAGAACAGTTAATTTAACCCCTGAACCAGGTCTTCTCTATGTCGAGCTTCATGAACTCAGGTGCTGCCTTCTCGACCTGTTCTGGTGTAACTGGAGTGCATGGCCCTCTTACGTCGAGCTCCATGTCTACGCCTCTGAGCCTCCGAATCGCCTTATAGCGACCCCAGAAGCTCGCGTATCCAAAGTTGGTCTCAATGATGTTGAACATTTTTACGACCTGCTCATGGTAGTAGAGGGCCTTCTTGGTGTCGCCCCTTTCCCAAGCATTCTTGAGGCCAATCATGATGTGGGGGAACGCCTGGAACTCGGCTATGAGGGCGCCGGTGGCACCCTGAGCTAGGAAGGCGAGGTAAGCAGCTGGGCTACCGGTGTATACGGCAATCTTCTCACGTACCCTCCAGATTATATCACTGTAGCGAAGGCTGAAGAAGTCGTCCTCCTTGTAGCCTACGACGTTGTCGAAGTTCTCAGCAAGACGCGCCACTACGCTTGGGCTTATAGAGGCACCGAAGCCGGGGTTATTGTAGACTATTATAGGGATGTCGACTTTCGTCGCGATGTGCTCGAAATGGCGGTAAGTCTCATTGTCGTTTGCTTTGACTAAGAGGGGGTGGCTGAGCATGACACCCTCACAACCCACATCCTTAGCGTACTGAGTGAACATCCGCGCCTCCTTTGTTGAGATAGCACCTGTTCCTGCGATTACGGGTACCCGTCCATTCGCTTGGTCGACGACTATTTTGATTACCCGCTTCCTCTCTTCATGGAGTAAGTAGGGGAACTCACCCGTAGCCCCCACTGGGACAAGGGCATCGGCCCCATCCTCGATGATCAAGTCGGTTATTCGACGCATCGCCTCCTCGTCGATCTCCTCACCCCCAGCCTCGAAGGGAGTGACAGGTAGACACAGAATACCCTTGAACTTACCCTTGAACACCATCGCTGATCCGGGGTAAGTTAGCAACTTTGGGTTTATTTCACTTTCCCACCGTGAATAGGCCTAAAATTGAGTTGAATTATCTACCCGCGGGTTGGTAGGCGCATACGAGAATTCCTGAAAGGGTAACGACACCGCCGAGGAGAGTTAGCGGAGGAGGCACCTCACCGAGGACAAATAAAGCGAGTATCGACGCACCAACGGGCTCTCCGAGGAGGCTGATACTCACTATCGGAGCCGTGATCCATCTGAGAACCCAGTTGTAGATGGTGTGGCCAAAGATCATGGGCACCAAAGCGATCATCAGGAAGAAGAACAGCGTTCTGGCGTCGTATCCAATTAGAGGTACCCTAAAGGCAATGCTTCCCCCCCGCGAGGACTAACGCTGAGACGGCGTAGACAGGCGTCACATAGGTGGTGAGGTCAAGTCTCTGTCTGAGTCTCCTCCCCGCTAGTATATAGAAGCCGAGGGCCACTCCGCCAATCAACGATAGTGCATCTCCAGCTAGGTTTCCCCCACCGATGCCCAGGTCCCCGAAGGCGATTACTGTGGCTCCGACAAAGGCAATTACTATGCCGAGGGCGACCCGTCTATTCACCCTCTCTTTGAAGAGGAAATGGCTAACGAGGGCTACGACGATAGGGTCGACGTGGACGAAGATAACCGAACTAGTCACAGAGGTATAGCTGAGGCTCGTTATCCAAGTGGCGAAGTGGATGGCGAGTACGACGCCGACACCGACGAGGAGTAGCAAGTCCTTAAGACGCATTACTTTCAGCTTGGAGACCCCACCCCGGCTCAGGAAGAAGGGTAGGATCATCAGCGTAGAGAGGCTGAGGCGCCACGTCGCAATAGCCAGAGGTGGCGCGTCGGTAAGCCGAATAAGGATCGACGCCGTCGAGACGGCGACGATGCTCACCAGCAAAGCAAGGTTCGGCGGGAAAACGGGCCTCTCACCCAAGACGGTCCCTTGATAATGGGTACCTGATTATAAAAGCAAGCAATCTACAGTTCGAAGGATCGGAATGCCGCAGCCCATCATCATCGTTCCCTACGACATCAGTTGGCCAAGGATCTATGAAGAGGAGAAAAGGCTCATCCTCAGCAGCGTCGGCCACCTAATTCGCTCCCTAGAGCACATCGGAAGCACAAGCGTCCCCGGTCTCCATGCAAAGCCAATAGTGGACATTCTCGCAGGCGTCGACGACCCAAGCGATGCAGAGCAATGTAGGGCTCTACTGCTTCCTTTAGGCTACGAAAGCGTGTCGAGTGGGGACAACCCCGACTGGTACTACTGCCTTGAAAAAGACTCAAGCACCCAAGGCTTCCACCTCCACCTCGTCAGGGAGGGGAGCCAATTCCAGAGGAAACACACACTCTTCCGAGACTGGCTCAAAACACATCCAAGAGACGCTGAAGTCTACAAGGAGCTTAAGATAACTCTATCAAAGAAGTATAGGGACGACAGACTATCATACACTATATCGAAGACCGAATTTATAGATAGGATAATTGAGATGGCGAAGAAAGAAGCTAAGACTTGACTACACTCTTGAGGAGGTCTACATCCATCTCAAGAGCTGCAACGGGCATTTCAAGCCCCCAAGACTCCAACACCTCTGGTTTAAGCTCGCCTGCCCAGCATAGGGGTTCACCGTTAATCTTAGCTATGAGGCGCCGACCGTCAATGAAACAGTCCCAACCTCCAGCCTCGATTTCGACTTTGACATCCAGGTTATCGAGGATGGCTAGCATCGCTGCTTTAATATCGCTAAAGTTTGCGCGGGCGTGACATTGGACGACTGCTAAACGACGCGTTGAACGGGCCCCGATGTCCGTCGAGTTGTCGAGGAGCACCACGTCATCAACCTCGTATAGGCTCTGCGGGTACGGGTGGTGCTTGTTGACGCTTAGAACCTCAATTAGGCTGGGAAGGAGCCTATTCCTGAGAATGTTGTAGCCCTCCATCTTGGGGTTCTCCACCTCCGCGATAGGTTCCTCCGGAATGCTCATCTTTGTGAAGAGCTTCTCCCGGTTGCTTAGCATGAAGGTTACAACCTCCATGTAACCGAAGCCGATTAGGAAGTTGCGGATATATCTACTGAATATCTCGAGCTGATCCTCTCCAGCCTTGGTGTGGATCGGGGGGATATTTGGTATGAACTTGTCGTATCCATAGGCGATTG
>CAWACK010000008.1:0-527297 GCA_963780545.1 Candidatus Bathyarchaeota archaeon | reverse complement strand
TTTTTCTTTCCTATGCACATTTTTTATGTAAAAATCAACCAAAATTTTTATGATTATTTATTTCCTATGGAAAATCTGGGGAAAAAATAGATTTGAAGAAAATCCAATCCAGATTTATTTGCAAAAAAAAACTGCCAGTGAATGATTTATTTTATCAGTTGCCACTACATTCACCGGCTGTTTCGTGATCTTGCTGGTATTAAAGAAGGAACGTCTTCCCTTTTTCCCTCAATGTTTCCTTCTTCTCCGCTTTTCAGGCATTTAGCGATTTTTCCGTTCTCCCAGATCCCTGGCAAGATAAACTTGCCCTCGCCATGCTTCTTACCCTCCTTGTAATACCCCTCATACGAAGACCCGTCGCACCAAGTTTCGACCCCGTAGCCATCCTGCAGGTCATCCTTCCAATGTCCCTCATACTTCCCTCCATTCACATGGAAGTAGACTCCGTGGCCATTTGCCTTGCCGTCTTTCAATTGTCCTAGGGAAAGTTTCTTTCGTAAAATGGGAAAAAGGAGAGAGTGTGCCTTCGAAGATGTCCCCGTTAGCGTGCCAAAACTTGCCTTTTCCATTCAGATTGTCCTCGTTCCACTTGCCTAAAAGCTGGAAAATAGTGTGGGAGCACGGAAAAGGAATTGCCTTCGTATTTGGTGCCATCTGGCCAAATTTGCATCCCAAAGCCCTCTCGCATGCTTTCTTTCCACTCACCATCATACACCGCCCCACTTTCAAATGTGCAGGCCGGGCGTTTCTCTCCCATAGTGTTGAAGCAATCTCAAGAAGTTTACATTATAAGAGGGGGAATTTAAACTATAGGAGTACCTTTCTGGGAAGCAAGCTCCTTGCTTGAGTCTTCTTGGTCATTTTCCCCCAACTTGATAGACTTTTTAGAGTATAAGGTGTTTTTTGACGAAGTAGATTCTTCCTTCTTTTCCTCAATGTGTCCCTCTTCCTCCCCATTTTCCAACCACTTTATCCTTTTCCCATTCTCCCAGATCCCAATCCTAACGAACCCGTCACACAGAATGTACTTCCCCTTGCCGTTCTGCTTCCCGTCAGCCCAGAGCCCTTCATATTTTCGTCCGTCAGCCCAAGTGTAGATCCCAAATCCATGTTTTTTGTCATCACTGAACTCCCCCTCATATATTCGGCCATCATTCCAGGTGTAGATCCCTTTTCCATGCATTTGATTGTTCAACCAATCACCATCATACTTCCTTCTCCGTCAGGCCATGTATATACTCCATGACCCGAAATATTGTTCTCATGCCAATTGCCGGTGTATTTGTTTCCATTGCTCCAAGTGTAAGTGCCCTTGCCATGTTTCTTGCCCTCCTTGTAATATCCCTCTAAGTCAGACCCGTCGCACCAAGTTTCGAGACCATAACCATCCTGGAGTCATCCTTCCAATTCCCTTCATACTTGGCTCCATCCTTGTTGGCGTAGACTCCCTGGCCATTCGTCTTGTCGTCTTTCCATTGCCCTGGGGAATATCTTTCAGTGAAATTGGGAAGGGGAAAGATTGTACCCTCATAGGTATCCCCGTCAACGTGAAAAAACTTGCCTTTTCCGTGCGCTCTGTTCTCTTTCCACTCTCCTAAAGCTAGAAAATAGAGAAGGATGAGCAAACATGATTGCCTTCGTATTTGGCGCCATCGGGCCATATTTCGGCACACCATAGCCGTCCCGTTTGCTGCCTCTCCACTCTCCGTCAGATATGGCTCCACTTTTGAAATGGTACACCAGACGTTTTTCACGCAAAATGTCGGTGTAGTCTCGAGAAAGTTGTACTTAAATTCAAGAGATGGATTTTAGCTAAAGTACCTTTTTGGAAGCAAACTCTGTGGCCTCGTCATCCTTGCTGAAATACTGCTTCTTGTTCTAAATAAACAGACCTTAGCGAAAAAGAAGACGAAGAAAAAGCTCAGACGCTGCTCTCCTCAATCTGATCCTGCTCTTCTTTTGTGGCTTCCTTCTCCTTATTCTCCGTAGCAACCGGTGCTTCCTTCCGCCCCTTCTCTTCTGATTCGGAGAAGCTGAAGAATCATCCATTCGATATTTTAAAATTAATAATTTAGTTTATTCTGTTTAAGTTGCTTTTTTAAAATAAATAAGTTAAGCTGCTAAAAACATCTGCATTGAGCTTTCTGAGAAGTGTAGGGAAAATAAAGACTAAAAAATGAAACAAAATATTTTTTTTCTCCAAAAATATTTTAAGAAATAAATAAAGTTTTTTATAAAAATGATATCGATGATTTTTTTACGTATTTTTTGAAAATTTTAATTTTTTTTTAATTACCATTAGTAAACTCAAAAAATTATTTCACATTGGATAAAATCCCACTCAAAAAAATGTTTTTAACTGCAGCTTATCTCCAAAGCATTTTCTTTTTAAATCAATGAAATCCTTCAAATTTTAATTCTATTTTTAGCATTCTGCTTTTTTGCCTCCTCACTCGGTCTCGAAGAACGGCTCCTCAATCTTCATCGGGTTTTTCAGGATAAAGAGCACAAAGTTATAGCAGTCTGCTGACCTCACCTTCCCCGTTTTCCCTGGGTCCAGCACGCTTTGCAGCATCCTCTTTCCTCTGGAATTTTATATAATAGAGGTTCACTTATACTATTTTTTTGAAACCCTGCATGAGCAGAACTTCGTTAAAACCTGAAAAAATATTGTAAAACATAGCAGAATTCACATTTTTCTATTTCTGTTGTCCGTCCAAGTCTTTTCGACAAGTCGGAATCTGCGGATTTCCAAAAATTACCAAATTTTCGATCAAGCCAAATTTCAAATATCAGAAAACATATATTATTCGGGCTCTTTCTCACTCCCTTATAAAACAGCATTTTTTGCCCTGAAAAAATGCTATCGGGAAAACGACGGGTTGAGGACTACAGCTTGCAGATCTCGATGTCGCTCAAGAAGAAGCCCTTCGAGGAGTCCGATTATCGTGACTTTTCGGGTATTCCGCTTAAGAAGGACCACGAGTCCCGTCCGATTCTGGATCACTCCAGACAACCGCATTTTCCTCGAGACGTTCTCCTCGAAGTACCGCGCGGCGTACGAGTTCCTGATCGCGATCGCGGAGCCGATCAGCCGTCCGGCGTTCATCCACGAGTACGAGCTGACGCAGTACTCGCTCTACGCGGCTATGGTGGTGCAGCTCACGCCCGAGAAGATCAAGGGGCTGCTGCACATCCTCTGCAAGAACGAGGCGATCCCTGCCAAGGTCATCGACTTCATCGACCGCAACACCAAGAACTACGGCTCCGTCAAGCTCTTCCTGCGCGGCAACCAGTACTTCCTGCAGATCTTCGACCGCAGCAATCTTCGAGGAGACCGGGCTCAACATCCGCGAGAAGCTGGTCCCCGTGCCGAACCCCGAGGAGCTGATGCTCGAGGAGGAGGGAGCGGGCAGGCAGGCCGCGGGGCAGGACATCGAGAAGATGCTCAAGGAGTGCAGCGAGGAGAAACTGATAGAGGAGCTGGAGAAGCTGGGCAATGAGGAGGTGGCGGCGAGTAATAATCCTGCCCTCCCCAAACCCGCCTCTAGCGGCCGCAGCTTCCAGGTCTTCGCGATCCGCGGCGAGCACACCGAGGTCACGAAGTGCTTCATCGAGCGCAACATCCCGGTGATCGAGGAGTACGACTTCCAGACCAACGAGGAGAACCCGCGGCTCGACTTTGAGCTGTCCCCGGCCACCAAGATCCGCAACTACCAGGAGAAGGCGCTGAACAAGGTCTTCATCTCGGGGAAAGGCGCGCTCCGGCGTGATCGTGCTGCCCTGCGGCGCAGGCAAGACGCTGGTCGGGATCATCGCCGCTACGCGCGTCAAGAAGCGCACTGTCATCTTCTGCAACACCGCGTTCGCCATACGGCAGTGGAAGAAGGAGTTCCTCAGATTCACGGATATCCCAGAGGATAAGATCATATGCCTGACCGCGAAGCACGTCAAAAAGGAGGACTACCGCAAGGTCAGCGACTCTGGCTTCATCTTGATCACGACCTACAACATGATCACGAAGGGCAAGCGTGACTCCAAGAACAAGCGCACGATCCTCAAGCAGGAGATCCTCGAGAACCTGCGCGCCAAGGAGTGGGGCCTCTGCATCCTCGACGAGGTGCAGGTCGTCCCGGCCAACGAGTTCCAGCAGGTTCTGCTCAAGATCAAGTCCCACTTCAAGCTCGGGCTCACCGCAACGCTGATCCGCGAAGACGACAGGATCGAGAACCTCAACTACATGATCGGGCCCAAGCTCTGCGAGGAGAACTGGATGGATTTGGTGAACCAGGGGTACCTCGCGAGACCCTACTGCGTGGAGATACGGTGCCCGATGACGCCGGAGTTCGCGGCGGAATATCGCAAGCGCCAGGGTCAGGACAAGATCCTCCTACACGCCGGCAACCCCAACAAGTTCCTGGTGCTGCAGCACCTCATCAAGAAGCACGAGGACCGCGGCGACAAGATCATCGTCTTCTCGGACAAGCCCGACATCCTACAGATCTACGGCGAGCGGTTGCGCGTCCCGGTGGCCCACGGCCGCGTGACCCAAGAGGAGCGCGATTTCATCCTCGACAAGTTCAAGGGCACGCGCAAGATCAACACTATCATGATTTCCAGCATCGGGGACACCGCCATCGACTTGCCCACGGCCAACGTCGTTATCCAGATCTCCTCGCACTTCGGATCCCGACGGCAGGAGGCGCAGCGGCTGGGCCGTATCATGCGGCCGAAGGAGAACGAGCTGAGCGAGTACAACGCCTTCTTCTACACGCTGGTCTCTCTCGAGACCGACGAGACGCTCTACTCCTCCAAGCGGCAGAAGTTCCTCATCGACCAGGGCTTCAGCTTCGAAATCGTCAGCGACCTGGTCTTGCCGGCCAATTTGCAGATGAGCTCCGCTGAGGACGCATGGATGCGATTCCGGTTTCGAAACAACGTTACAACCGCATGTCGGCGCCAGCGCAGAAGATGATTATCAAGACCATTCAACGGGTGATGTCACCGCTGCCATCGGCGATGAAGAAACCTCTGGCGAGGCAGGAGCGCAACCTCGAACGTGTGGAGAAGTTAATCGGTTTGTTCGAGCCGTTTATTCTGCAGAACGAGCATGACTTTGTCGCGGATAATGTGGAGAAGTTGTCGCAGGCTCTCCCGCCTGAAGAGAAAGAAATCTTCGGATACGACACGGCGGGGCTGGATTGGTGGGAGTATTGGATCGACATCCATATTCCGGCATTGCGGCGGTGGACATATCCGCTGATTGAAGGGCGACCGCTCGAAGCGCGCACGCCGCGTGTGCTGCGGATGCCGCCATCGCCGGCGACAACAACTTCAACCACAGAAAACGGCGATGCCGTGAAGACGGGAACAAACGGAGCAACGTGGCAATATTCCTGACCGGTGGGACCGGGTATATCGGCGCGCATGTGGCTGCGAATCTGCTCGAGCAGCACTACGTGAGCTTGAATCTGCTGGTGCGCGGCCGCGATCCGCGCGACGCGGAATTGCGGCTTTGGCGGCGCTTCGGCATTAATCCTGAAGTCTTTGTTCTGAACGCAGAACCTCAAGAAAGTCATCAACGTGATGCTTGGTGACGGAATCCCCACTTGCAGCTCAACACTATGTGATGGGCTCAGCGAAAATGCTCGGGTTAACCTCCCACACCCTGTCGAGCTCCGCGGCCTGCCTCCTACCGCCAACACCCTTCAGGAGATGAATCGTTATTCTGCGCTTATTCATGCCCCCAACCCTGTGTTTCTGCGTCCAGCAAACTTGGCCCCCGCTGTGAACTTGTCTATGAACCAATCAGCGGCGGCCTCCCAGTTGTGGCCTATCCGATTATCACGACCCTTCTCCAGCCTCAGAGTATTCCTCTTAGCCTCAACCGCAGCGGCTAACTCCTCCTCATTCATCGACTCGTGGTAGAAGTATCGGTAGACGCCGAATAGCTTCAGCTCCCTAATTGAGGGATACAGCTGCAGAGCTCTCTTTAATGAGAACTCAGCCTGATCGTGGCTGCAGCGAAGCTGGTCCTCAATATACATGTAACCAACCAGACTCCTAAGCCGAGTGTGCTCTAGAACGATGTCCCTGATCCTGTTAACACGCGCAATCGTTGGACTGGAGGAGTAAGCCCCCTCGAGAACCCGATCAGTCCGCGCAATCGCCTCATCGACCGCGATCTCCCAGGGCTTATCCCTGTCAACCACAGTCAGAATATAACCTTCCCTGAAGGGCGTCTGCCTCTCATCCGTCTTATAGCCACGAATATACACGAACCCCTTCGCCTCCCACCTCCTCGCACTAGACATCACATCCCGGACACAGACATTATACCCGGCAAGCTTCGCGGCAATCACGGTGGAGTAAAACGCCTCACCAGAGTTACCCCGGAGAAAATCCAGAATCCTACTCGCCTTACTCGTGACCCCACCCTTACCCCGAGGATCAAGATACTCCCGAGAGTAAGACACAAAATGCCTCCCATCAAAAACAGCCGCATCCAGCAACCCCGACAACACATACAGGTGATACGCCCGGGTATGAGCAGCCCGACCCCTCCTACCCAGATTAACCTCCTCAAACTCGTAAACCGGAGCCGCCGTCCTCAACACCAACCCGCCACGCCAACACCGATACACCGCGTTATCCACCTGACGAAAACCCAAACCACTCAAACGCACAAGCTCCCTACAACTCCTCGGAACACCATCACCAAGCACCCCAAGCAAAACCCCCCGCGAATCCCCGTACCTCAAACCCAATCAACCTCAACCACCAAACGAGTGAATAAAAGCCCTACCCACAACGCCGCAGGAGGGGTCAAAAATAGTAGGCAATATACTAGACTCTTTAGCCAAAACAAACCCAAAAACAGCTTATTATAAGCCGGTTGAAAAGCGCAGAGGAAGGGATTCGAACCCTTGAGGCTCAAGGCCACTAGTTTTCGAGACTAGCCCAATAACCGCTCTGGCACCTCTGCCCAGAGAAAAACCGCTTTAGCCACCATATTAGTCTTCCCGCGTATGCTGATTCAACCAAGAAAATTTCTGATCGACGCTACTCATTTTACGGTTTCGGAGCTAAAAAATGGTTAATTTCACATATTTTCCCTAAATGGGTGGCGTGAATTGTCCGCGTTTTCTATCTCCTCTTCGACTGTTGGTCGACCCTCCATGGCCTTTCTAATCGCGTGGCGCATAGCCTTATAGTTATTTATGAAGACCCTCTGGCGGTCAGTTGAGGAGGGGTGAACGAACACCTTAGCTATGAGCACGAGTTTGTCGGTTGGCGGTAGTATCCCATCCTCCACGGATTTTGCCACTGCCTTCGCAACGGCGGCTTGTCCTGGTCCATACACCATGCTAGCCTCCCTCATGCCTTTGACTGGCACGGTTGGAACGACGAGCGTTGGGGGCTTCACCGCGATATTAGGCTCGAGAATAGCTTGGGTCGCCTCACGCTCAGGTGATGGTCTAGTGAGAGCGTCAGCGTACGCCTTTCCGACTGGACCATCGATTCTACCCATTATCAGGTCGATGTGGGCTACCTCATTCGAATCTGGATCAACTAGCGCTTCGCCTGTCCTGAGTACAAATTGATCGATCACATCCGGCGTTAATCCAACGTTGTAAAACCTCTGCACAAGCGGCTCATCAGGCACCACTCTGAAGGTGATGGGCTTCTTATCGACGAGCCCGAGGTTTTCCAACTCTATTCGTAACTCCTCCTTGAGTTCATAGCTCACCGTGTCTCCCATAACTATCGGTCTCCTCGTGTTGCCAACCTTGAGGCCCATGAAGTTGAGGCAGACCTTCGGTCCCTGAGCGCCGGTTGCGACGATGTGTCGTGTGAGTTTCTGTATCTTTCTCATCGCAACCCTCGCCTCATCGAGCCTACCCTCCTTCATTTTCTTATAGATGTCGAGCCAGATGGGGGCGATTACGTTGGCGCTGGCGAGCACCATGCCATTGGCTCCGGCTGCTAGCGCCGGTAAAACAACTTCATCCCACCCGCATACTACATCTATCTTATCGCTTACCTTCTCCAGACACCGTCATCAAATACTTTAGGTCCCCGCTTGAGTCCTTCAAAGCCACAATATTTGGGACTTCGGCGAGGTCCTCAATCACCTGCCATGGTATATACTGGTTGGTCGCCGGCGGTATATTGTATAGGACTATTGGGATGTCTACACTTTCCGCGACTGCGAGGTAGTGATCGTAGATTCCTTTTCCGCCCTTTGGCTTCATGTAGTATGGGTTCACGATTATAGCGGCATCTGAACCCACGTCGAGGGCGTGTTTCGTGGCTTCTATTACGAGTTTCGTTGATGTATCGCCGGTGCCTGCTATTACCGGTATCCTCCCATTCACCTGGTCGACACAAACTTCGATGACTTTCTGTCGCTCTGCATGGTTCATCTGTGAGAATTCGCCAGTTGTCCCACATGGAACGATGCCTGTGATCCCTTTTTCAATCAACCAATCGATGAGGTTGCGAAACGACTGCTCATCAAATTCCTCATTCTTATTGAAGGGAGTTACAATCGCTGGTAGTACTCCTTCGAGCCTAAACCCACTGACACGTGTCATTTAGATCTGGAAATAATTTGTTCGCTCATCTTTAAAAGGACGCATGTACCGAGCGCTCGCGGTCTAAGCTTGCACATTTCTCGTCTTATATATACTTGATATTCTCCTCTTTTTGTCTACATCGATCTGTGTATAGTGAGGAGATCACTGAGAATGCCGTGGCCTGTTTCTACGCCGCCTGCACCTTTACCGATTATTGTGACGGGGCCGAGGCCATCGGTCTGGAAGGTCAGAGCATTCATTGTGTCGCTGACGCTGGCCAGAGGATCCGTTTGCTCGACGAGCTCTGGGGAGACTTTCGCTTTCACTCTTGAACCGTCTCTCCAGGCTTGGGCGATGAGCTTGATCCGCTTACCCTGTTTCTTCGCTGCTTTGATGTCACTAGGCGTAATCTTTGTTATCCCCTCCCTTCCGACGTCTGCCACCTTGAGCTTCGCCCCCATGACGCTGTTCGCAAGGATCACCGTCTTCGCAACGGCATCCCACCCCTCAACGTCTCCTGAGGGATCCACCTCAGCGTAACCTAGCCTCTGAGCTTCCTTGAGGATATCCTCGTAAACGCCGCCCTTCTCCATGTTCGTTAGTATGTAGTTCGTAGTACCGTTGAGGATTCCTCGGAACCCGCTGATGACGTGGCCGGCGAGTCCTTCCATGCCGAGCATTATCGTCGGTGTCCCGCTCATCACGGTGCACTCGAAGCGAATTTGGACCCCTTTCTCGTCCGCCAGTTTCTTAAGCTCTGGGTAGGCGAGTGCGATGGGCCCCTTGTTGCTCGTGATCACATGTCTCTTCGCTTTCAGTGCTTCTTTGATGTGTGTGATCCCGGGCTCCCCCGTTTCGAGGTTCGTCCATGCAGTCTCTACAATGACATCGGCCTCGGCTTCCCTTATAGTCGCGAGGCTATCTAGCCCTTTTCTCCCACCATTATAGCCATCAATTTTGTTCGTCTCCTTTATTAGACGGAGAAGTTCAGCTACGTCAAGCCCATCCGGGTCGTAGACTGAGCCCCTGTTTATGTCACTTACAGCAACTATCTTGCACTCAAACTCGTAGCGGTCTTTGAGCATCTTCCTCTTCTCATGTAGTACCCTCGCGAAGTTTGAGCCAACAGTCCCAAATCCTATAATGGCCACTTTGATCAAGTTTAGGAATCCCTTGCATCTCGGCAGGATCCATATTTAGGCGTTGGCCATTGAAGACCAGAATTTGGGGTAATCTCAGCTCTTGCCGTTACTGAGCTTCCTTACACCATCCCAGCCATCCCTACTCTTCACTTGAATGAGGTCGAGGGCCTCTCTGCTCGAGTTGAGCTTTGGCTGGTTTTCCCCCATCTGCCTAAGGAGGTACTCGGCAGCGCGAAGAGTCTTCCTGCTCAACTCCGAGTCGGCGAGGTCCGCGATGCTGACGATTAGAGCCTCCATTGTCTTTGGCTTTACGGGGCTCACGTCCCCATGGTGGCTCGCGACTACATGAACGACATCCACCGGAAATCCACGTTTGTAGATCTCCGCCACAAGGAGCGTGAGGTGATCGACTCGCTCCCCGAGGGGTGAGCTAATGTAGCTTCCGTCTCCCTTCGGTTCGTAGGTGTAGCGCTTCATCACATCATGAATGAGAGCGCCGGCGAGGACTACATCTCTATTGACCTTCCCACCGTAGACCTGCTCCACTAGGTCGCAGAGGGTCAAACTAAGTTTAGTTACCCCTATTGTGTGTTGAAGTAGTCCGCCACTATAACTGTGATGCTGGTATGCACCTGCTGGGCACTCCTCAACGGAGAGGCAGGGGTAATCGAGGTCGAGCGTTGGGTTCCTGAGCAGATCTAGTACCTTATCTCTAAGCCCCTTATCCTCAATTTGGGCTGCGAACTTCTCAACCTCCTCCATCATGCTAGGAACCAACAGCGAATCCTAAAGACTGGATTCGAACTATTCTTAAATCTATCCACTGAGCATTAGTTAAAACTCTTAATCTTAGCGACTATGGCTAGGTAAGCTTCCTCGGGGTCATTTAATCCCTGGACCATAGCCTCGAAGGGGCAGTAAATTCGTCCGTCTTTCTCCTTGATCGCGGAGACCTCACTTGCTTGATACACTTTGACTCGTTTTGCCTCCAGAAGTTCCCTGGCCTTTGTGGTGATGACCCCCGCATGAATCTCTGAAGGATTTGAGTAAAGGATGAGAAGAGCTGCTGCCCGACCAATAATCTTGTCAGCCACAACAGATCCCCTGATGCCTTCACGCCCTAGCTTCTCTATCGCTTCGAGGTGTGGGCGTATACCCTTACTCGAACTGCTGAAGACGATGGCACCTCTCTTCCATATCATAAGGCACATCCCGGAACGATCGAGTTCCTCTAAGTAGGAATCCATTACGGTTCATCGCTGCGTCGCCGCTAATAACTCTTGAGCCTAGACTTGTTTGATCGCGCGCGCTGCTTCCTCTTTGAACCATTTTCGGTTATTCACTTTTTCCTCCGATCATTTTTTCTCTCCGAGCGAACATCCACCCCAAAACTCGGATTCTCCACGGCGTGTGAAGTTGGCTGCAACATGTATACCATGGCGGGGGAACCCGGAGATGCACACCCGCAGGGCCGATGCAGAGGGTGCAGGGATGCACACTTTGCAGAATGGAGGAAAAATTGGGAAAAGGATAAAGAACCTTGGGCCATGGAGGGAATTCTGGAAAAATAGTGGACCCTCTGACAACAAGGTTTCGCGCATCTGTGAGTGAAATTTACTTTAGCGAGATCTCAAAGAGCTCATTGGCTGGAATCACTATTAGTTCATCCATTAGTCGTCTAGTCTCCGCCGCGTGCTCCTGATTCTCTTCATCATGGTCATGTTCTCTGATGTTTCCATTAATCTTGGATAAGATGTTTTGCTTTACTCTCAACGTGACGCTCTTGCCTCCATGTTTGAATGTGGCGGATACTCCCTCCTTCTCCTCGACCTCAATATTTCGCTTACCTAATGTGCAACCGGTTGAAACCTGTATCCCATCCAAGACACATGCATCAGGAGGTGCCCACCTTAACTCGGCTCTGCAGTTTATGTCGAACCAGCCGAGGGCATCGAGGAGGTTAAGAGCCTGGAGTCCTATTCTGAGACCAATAACCATGTAAGGTCCACCGTGTCCATGGAGCCTTACAGCCTCCTCCTCTAATTCTCGGGTATAGGTCCTTTGCTTGGGTACCTTCATCTTCATCATATAGTAATCAACCCAGTAAGGCAACTCTTTTTTCGATTCCTTTTACAAAGATAATGCGGAGGACTCACCCTATTATTCCTCCGATCCCGTGTAGTACAGCTAAGAACACAATCCCATTTTACCTAATATTAAATAGGTCATAGTCGTGAAGAAACCACCGTTTATTACGTAGACGACAAGATTCTAAATACACGAGTCTAAAAACGTAACAAAGACCCGAGGATTCTAAAAAAAAATCTCTCTATCAATGGAACAGAATGTCATACATGCATTGCATTACATATTTATCGGGAGTCCTCTTGCGACTCGGATTAGTATTACTTGGACATTAATAATAACATCTATAAATGCCATCGCCTGAGAGAAGCCACATGCACGAGTGGGCCCTAGCCGAAGGCGTAGTGAAGACTGCTGATAAGTTCGCCGAGGATCAAGGTATCGACGAGATCACCGAGGTCAAGATAATGATCGGTGAACTCCAGCAGGTGGAGCACGAGATAATTGAGTTCGCCCTCGACCAGCTCAAGACCTCCCGGATGAAGAAGGCTAAGTTCGTCATAGAGGCTGTGCCAGCCCGCTTCAAGTGCCGTAAATGTGGGCACGAGTGGCGGCTGGAGGCAGACAAACTCGACGAGGAGACTGGCGAGGCTATACACTTCATCCCCGAGATGGCCCATGTTTACTTAAAATGTCCCAGCTGTGGCAGCACCGACTTCGAGGTCACTGAGGGACGCGGCGTCTGGCTAGCCAGCATTAAGGGGAGGAAAAAGAAGTGAGTGACCCCCGCTTAGCAGTCATCCCAAATAGGTTTGATAAGGTCAAGCGAATCATCGCAGTCTCCAGCGGTAAGGGAGGAGTAGGCAAGAGCATGGTTGCTGTCGCCCTCGCCCTCAGCCTCAGGGACCTCGGCCGAAGGATTGGGCTACTCGACCTCGACTTCACAAGCCCAAGCACCCACGTCATATTGGGTGTAGAGAGGCTATACCCTGAAGAGGAGCAGGGGATCACGCCACCCCAAACCCACGGTCTCGCCTATATGAGTATAGTACACTACAGCTCTGATGAGCCAGTACCTCTCCGTGGCGCCGATGCCAGCAACGCCATAATAGAACTACTCGCGATTACCCGATGGGGTGAGCTGGATTATCTTATAATTGACATGCCCCCTGGCATCGGCGACGCTACCCTCGACATGATCCGGTTAATCCCACGCATAGAGTTCCTCGTAGTCACCACGCCGAGCCGCCTTGCATACGAGTCTGTTAGGAAGTTACTCGTCCTCCTTAAGGAGCAGGATATCCCGACCCTGGGAGTGCTCGAGAATATGGCAATGAACCACACAGACTACATTGAGAAAGAGACCCGAAAGATGGGCGTAAAGTATATTGGTCTACTATATTTTGATGACTTTGTCGAGGACTCCATCGGGGATCCTGAAAAACTGATGAAAACCAAATTCTATAAGCAAATCAGCAAAATAAGTGGAACATTTTAGTTCCATGCCTTACCACTTAGGCATCAAATTATTAACGCTGAGATGCGTATATACTGTAGAGATCGATGTCGACAGCCAAGCTCAAGAAAGACGTCCTTAAACACCTCCAGGAGAAGCCCCTCAGCTTAACGGAGATAGCAACGGCTATGGAATTAAAGGAGAAGCGCGTTTTCCGCCTCCTTCGCAGTCTTTTCGAGGCGGGGGAGATTGCATCCCTACGCGGCTTAGATGGTATCAGGAAGTATCGCCCGACAACTGACGAGGAAAAGGCTGCTGCTAGCGGCTAAGGCCGCCGAGGCGGACGCATCTGAGGGCGAGGAAGTTGAAGTCGACGAGGAAGAAGAGGACGAGTAGCTAAATATTTCTCCGTTTTATCTCTTCGAGGATCCTTTTTACTTCGGTTTCTTTTAGTTCAAGTTTATAATTTTCCATCAGCCGCTTTCTTACCTCCTCAACTGAGGCCCCGTTACTAATGACCTTCGGTATGATGTTACACATATCTTCCATATAGTTCCAGGGGAATACAACCCACCTCCATACTATCTCGTCGCCATAGTAGTCGGGTGTGAATTTCCCGCCCTTAATGTGGCGCAGAGTAGCTGTCTTGACGACCTGTGGATTCATCGTCTTCACGTAATCGACGGCCACCCTCATACTCTCACCAGTGTCTGTGATGTCATCCACAATGAGGACTTTCTTACCCCTGAGGTCGATCCTGAAGGGGTACTTTATCTGAGCTTGCCCATCCGGAGTCGCAGTCACGCCCCAGTGCTCAACCTTTAGGCTTACGAGGTCCTTGACGCCAAGGAAGTCGCATAGGACACGGCTTAGCACCCAGCCACCTCTTGCGAGACCTACCAAGAAGTCTGGTTTGAATCCGGATGCGATGATCTTGTCAGAAGTCTTCTTTGAGAGTTCGTAGAAGAGGTCCCAGCTCATAACCTCGCAGTCAAACTTGTCGGACACATTTAGGAGAAATATGCCTGAACGGATAAAACCGTTCGGGTTTCTCTTCACTACTCGGCTATGGGGCTCAGACCTTGAACTCCGGCATTACTTTGTCGCTGAATACTTCGAGGCTTTTCACATCCCTAGCCGCCTCCGGGAAGGAGAGCATGAAGCAGGTTACGCCAAGATCGGTATATTCTCTGATTCTATCGATGCACTGTTCTGGCATCCCCAATATATTGTGGGATACATCTGAGATCGAATATCTACGGCACTTTTCCTTAAGCTCGGTTTCGTTCTCCGCAAGCATTATCCTCCCCTGCCAAGACTTCTCTATCTTCTCAAAGTCTCTGTTGACGTTGACGCAGTGGACTGCTAGCACCTCCAGTTTGTGCTGGTATTCCTCGGGAGATAGACCAATGAAGTTACACCCATCTGCAAGATCAGCTATGGCTTTGAGTGTGAGACCTTCACCGGCACCACCTATCCAGATTGGTGGATGGGGTTTCTGCATTGGTTTAGGGTTGTTTACTGCGCCATTCACATCATAGTACCTGCCGTGGAAGCTAGTCTCCTCCTCTGTCCACATTTTTTCTATAATCTTCACGGCCTCCCTAAGCTTCCCAATCCTAATCGCTGGTTTTTCGAAGGGGTAGCCATAGGCCTTGTGTTCCACCTCAGCCCAGCCAGAACCAATGCCAAACTCGAGTCTACCACAACTTATCACATCGAGCGTCGAGGCCATCTTGGCTAACAGTGCGGGATTCCTATAGTTATTGCAGAGAACCGTTACTCCAAGCCTGAGTCGAGTTGTCTCAACTGCTAACGCGGACAATGTAGTCCAGCACTCCAAGCAGGGCTCCTTTGATGGTCCTACACCAGGGAGTTCGAAAAGATGATCAAATAACCAACCCGAGTGGAAACCTAGTCTCTCTGCCTCGAGCCATATTCTCCTTAAGACAGTGTAGTCGCCATATTCTCTAGCCTGAGAAGTTTTTACGCCGAAACGGATCAACGTTCAGCACCTACCCTTTTCTTTGAACGCCTATATTTGAACTGCTTTACTTTAGCAAATTAGATATCTATTGCTGGAACATCATGGATGTGGTTAAAGATGTCCAACTTCTATGAACCGTTAAAGTCCTTCGAACTTCACATGCCGAGCAGAGTCCTTTTCGGTATAGGTGCTGTGGAAAAGATCGGCTTAGAAGCCAAGAAGCTAAAGGCACAGAAAGTCCTCATAGTCACCGATGTAGGAGTATCAAAGGCAGGTGCAGCTACCAAGGTAAAGGAGGCGCTGCTAAAAGAGGGGCTTAGCGCTGAGGTTTGGGACCAGGTCGAGACAGAGCCCTCCTTATCGAGCGTCGAGAAGCTTCTTGAGTATATTAATAGCTGCGGCTTTGACCTTCTCGTTGGTGTCGGTGGCGGGAGCTGTATGGATGCAGCCAAATCCGCGGCTGTACTCGCGAAGAACGAGGGAGACCCAGAGGACTATTTTGCGGGAGGCAAAAGGGAGTTCATTAATCCGCCACTTCCCTGCATAACTGTCCCGACTACCGCAGGCACTGGCGCCGAAATTACTTGGGATGCAGTTATTAAGGATAGGACCGGCATCAAAGCGGTCTTTGAACACCCGTACGTCATACCCTTGTTAACCATTGTTGACCCAGCGATGTCCGCCAGCATGCCGCCTAGACTCACAGCCTCCTCGGGGATAGACGCCCTCGCTCACGCCATCGAATCCTCCCTGACCAAATTTACTAATCCTATTACCTTCGCTTTGGCGCTACAGTCGATTCGTCTCATCTCCAGAAACCTGAGAACAGCGGTATATCAGGGTAACAACATCGAGGCGAGGTATAACATGGCCCTCGCGACTCTTACGGAGGCCTTCTCCGAGATGAATGCCGGGGACATTGAGGCACACGGCTTCGGTCACCTCCTTGGCTCGATTTACAGGATCCCTCATGGGACCGCCTGCGGCATCGCACTCCCCTACGCAATGGAGTTTAACATCGTCGTCTCAGCTGATCGACTCGCCCTAATCGCTGAAGCCATGGGTGAGGATGTCCTAGGTCTGCCTGATAGGGAAGCCGCCTACCGGGCTGTCTATGCAGTAAAACGCCTCATAGAGGATGTAGGGCTCCCAACAACACTCAAGGAGGTTGGGGTCAAAAAGGAGGAGATACCTAAACTCGCTGAACAAGCGGTTACAATCCCATGGATCAAAGTCATGTTCAGCTACGCAGTCAGGGATATGAACAAGGATTTCGCTGTGAAGCTTCTGGAAGACATGTGGGAGGGGAACCTAGGCACAGATTGATGCCTATCCTGAACTACCCTCTCCCTATTTTACAAAATAGGTCCTGGAACACCACCTCTACACCTACCAAAAAGTCCCTCCAGATTTCCCGCGTTTGTCTCTAAACAAGACCCGAATCGGCTATGATCTTTTAATATGCTATATCCTACTTTTCTCGTTGACTTCACGATCCTATCATAATGCTTCATTCATCACCAATAACCTCCGAGAACCCTTTTTAAGACTCGACGTACCTCCTTCTTGAACGTGCTCGTAGAGGATATATCCCAGGGCAATTAAACTAGAAGTGAACAGAGTTGGAGAAAAACTACAAAACGATGCTCGATAGAGCATACAAGGAACTCCCGGAGCAGACGAACTTTATCGACAGGTTCGCGGTCCCTAGGGCGAATATTGCGCTCCAGGGAAGGAAGACCGTCATCATAAACTTCCGCGAGATCGCCGAGCAACTCCGTCGTGACCCTGAGCACCTCCTAAAATTCTTAACAGGCGAGATGGCAACACTGGCGAACTTCGATGGGAACCGGGCCCTCTTCCAAGGCAAACACAACGCCGAGTCAATGCGTGGGCTCATTGACGTATATGCGAAGAAGTATGTCATTTGCCCCGTCTGCGGTCGCCCAGATACTCAGCTTTTGAAGGAGAAGCGCCTCTGGTTCCTCCAATGTGAGGCCTGCGGTGCCCGGAGCAGCATAGGCACGAGCTGAGAATATGAGCGAGGTCTACCTCCGCACAAGTAAACATGGGAGGGACACCCTTGTCGCCGTCTGCGACTTTGAGCTTCTGGGTCAGACGCTTCATGGGGGGAGGGTTCCATTTAAGGTGAGTGAGGAGTTCTATAGAGGCATCCCCGGGAGTGTCGATGAGGCTATAGCGGCTATGCGCCATGCCTCCATCTGCAACCTCGTCGGTAAAAGGATCGTCGAGGCAGCTATAAAGGAGCGGATGGTCCACGGGAAGGCCGTCATATATTTCGGCGATGTCCCACACGCTCAGATAGTGAAACTCTAGCTAAAACGTGCACACGATCCTAGAAACAAGGTTAACCTATTCGTTAAAAAATATTTAACTTTTAACAATTAATACCTGCTAATTTTAACATGGTTAATATAACGCGAGCCTCTTTATTCATTGATCAACATAAACACTCAAACCACGTTCAAGATGAGGATATTAACCTCGAAACCGAGTATAGGGACCGTTTTTAGCAAAGATAATTTTATACAGTCAAAGAAGATGGAGCCATTCGTAATCGGTGAGGGCGTCTTTGATTATACATGTGGTAACTGTGGCCACACAATTATGAGATCTATACGTTGGGGGCAGATAACCCAGTCTATCTACAAGTGTCCGAAGTGTGGAACCTATAACCAGATAGAGCTGGTAAAGAGAACGCACTAATTTCCCCTTAATGCTCTCATAGAAAATTTGTTGTGTTTTAATATATGTCACGCCTAACATCTGTTTATTAGGAACGGGTTAAGTTATTTATTATCGGATTCTCGTCAAGCCACGTTAAACGAGGCTGGCTCAGTCCCCTAGGCGATGAAAATTATGCAAAGTAGACTCAGTGAACAAGTGAAGCGACGCCCGTTAATCCTCGAAGGAATAAGTCAAGGCCTGAGACAGACCGATATAGCAGCCCAACTCGGAGTTAATCGAATGATAATAAAACAGGACATTCGGGCGATGGAGCATCAAAAAGATGTCGGGCTAAAACAGGCGCAGAACACGGCTTACAAGCAGGTCATTATAAGGCGTAGTCTGGTTGCTGATAAGCGCGGTGACAAGTTTCTCTTGATGACAGGGATGACGTTCCAAGAGAAGACTTTCCGCAACATGGTGGACTTCTATAGACCAGAGCTGTTGAAGGTGCTCAAGTCGGATGACCAGTGTATAGAGATCATGCAGCTTCCCAAGAGTGTCATCAGGACCCTAAAGAATAACGGGATCATAATCTACGCTAGAAAGAACCTGGAGATCGCCCCGAAGGCCCTAGTATATCTTGATTAATTTATACCCGAGATATCGATTAAAATTCGATTCCAGTGGTTCCATTCAGCTCATTTTAACACCCTTCTCGGTTTTAACGAGGATGCCTCGGTTAACGAGAAAGTCGATGGTCTCCTCCATCTCACCGCTGCTGTAACCCTGCTTCGCCAACTCCTTCTCCAGCCATGGTGTGCCGTATTCGAAGCCGGGTATCCTAATGGTGCGGAGCACCTGGTTGACACAAGCCTTGATTCTGCTTCTCGCCGCGCTGGATCGTGCCGTTGAGGGTCTCTTCCTTCGAAGTGAGAGGATGAGCTTCTACGCCAAGTTTCTTTCTGACGTATTCTGGGAATTCCTTAGTCATGTTTCCGCCATGAAAAGTTAAGACGCGCTTTGGCTTGCAGTGGCGGATGAAACTGAGAAGGCTCTTGAAGTCGGCATGGTCACTTAGGGCAAAGGCTCGTTGCCTACCTTTAAAGAGGACAGCCCAACCAGAGGCCAGGGCAGTGTCGAGGTTCCCATTGGTGAGCTTAGATCCCTTGGGGGAGATGATGGCACACTTACCGCTCTCGAGTAGTTCCTCGCCTTCGGGCGACTTGTAGTCGTAGTATTCTAGGTTGTATCCGAAGCACTTGTAAACGTCACTCACCTTTGTGGCGCTCTTCGTTGTGACGACAGGGAGCTTGGTGAGAGTGTTAAAGATGCGTATGACCTCTTGGGCGTTGCCTATGGAATCCGTCTTGAGGGTGGGTATGAGTCCGGCCGGGATCGCTTCCATAGTTGCCCAGCGGACCATGTCTAATGCTATGTCCCTGCGCTTAGGGAACGAGAACATGGGAGCACCAAATGTTGTCTCCACAACAAGTATGTCGCAATCCACCGGATCTGCGGGGTGCATTGTGTAGGACTCCTCGAGGCCTATATCCCCCGTGTAGAGAACGGTGCCCTCAGGGGTATTGACCTCGAACTGGACGCTGCCAAGAACGTGGCCCGCGTTGTGGACTCGGATCACTAAGTCGTCTATCTTGATCTTGTCGCCTAGTTTGATTCTCTGCCAGTTGTCTAGGTGCTTCCAGCCTAGAGAGTGGAGAAGCTGATATGTCTCCTCGGTAGCATACTTCTGCCTTTCAGGGTATTTGAAGGCAGCTGCATGGTCAGCGTGGGCGTGGCTGACGAAGATGGGGTAGCTGTGGCCATTCCCCGTTGGATCCAGGACTACTCCTGACCCTTTGTACTCGACTATAACTCCTCGTTGCTGCCTGACCCTTAGTGCCACATTGAAGCCTCTAACCTGTCTGAAGCATCAGTATGGCCCTGGCTAGGTCGCCGTCGCACTTTAAGAGAGTCTCGCGCGCCTTTTCCATACTGACCTTTGCTTGCTGGGAGACGAGTAGAACGTCCTCTTCTGGTATCTGGATAGCCGGTTTTTCGAGAGCTGGGGTCGATGTTGCGACGACTGCCGCCTGTGGTGCACGCTCGACTTGCCTGCCTCCGAGGACTTGGTACATCTTTTGTCCCTGGACATTGATGCTCGTCACTGTTGGCTGCTCAATTACAATCTCTTTGCCAGGGCTCTGTATTATGACCCTGGTAACGCCGCTGAGCTCCTGCATCTGCATGCCCATGCGCTGCATCATACGTCGGGCGTTGCGTGAGTCCATCCTCGCCAAAAGGCTACACCTTGTAGAATGGGGATGGTGTCGGGGTTTTAAATCCTTAATGGCGATTCTGTGAGTGATTAAGAAAAATAGTGAAACTAAGCTGCAGAGGCAGCCTTTACTGTGTTACGAAGCAGCATCGTTATGAGAAGTGGCCCAACCCCACCGGGGACCGGAGTTATGGCGGATGCTACGAGGCTTACGCCATCGTAGTCGACGTCCCCAAATACCTTTTTGCCCTCATAATTGTTTCCATTGTCAACTATGATGACCCCTTTCTTCACCATCTCAGCTGCGATCGCGCTCTTCTTATACACCTCTATGCAAAGGACATCGGCCTGTTTGACGAACTCTTGCATTTGGAGATCGCCTCCTGCGAATGCGGTGACTTCAACATTCTTGTTCAGAAGGAGACCAACCATCGGCTTCCCGAGCCAGTTCGTTAGACCCGCAACTACCCAATGCTTGCCCTCTGGGTTGATATCGTAGCGCTTGAAGAGCTCCATTATTGCCTCGACGCCAGCGGGGAGGAACGACTTCTCGCCGAGGACTATCTTGCCGAATGTAACTGGGCTGAGACCGTCCACATCCTTCTCTGGCGCGATTGCCTCGACGATCCTTCCCTCGTTGACCTCCTTTGGCACAGGAAGCTGAACCATGACTCCGTGGATCTTCGGATCATTGTTGAGCTTCTTGATGAGGGTGACGACTTGCTCCGTTGTGGCGGTTTCTAAATGATGGAATTGGGTGGCGATGCCAACCTCCTCCGCCCTCTTGACCTTCAAATTGATGTATCGTGTTGAGCCAGGGTCTGTACCTATGAGGATGAGTGCAAGGGTCGGGTTGACGTTCTTTGCCTTGAGTTTAACGACATCCGCCTTGATCTCCTCAACGATCTTCATTGATGTCTCTTTTCCGTCGAGGATGACGACCAAGTTAGGCTAGCCCCTTGATTTTTCCGTTCTCGTCGATGTCCATCTCCTCTGATGCGGGGTGCGTCGGCTCACCGGGCATTGTGCTGATATCCCCGCAGTAGGCGACGATAAAGCCAGCACCTGTGCTCGGCTTCAAGTTGACGATGGGGAGAATGTAACCCGCAGGTGGTAGACCCTGTAGGTCTTCATTGTCTGTTAGGCTGAGAGGCGTCTTCGCCATGCAGATTGGGAGCTTGTCGAATCCTAGCTTCTCTATCTGCCTGAGCGTCTTCCTCGCGTCTTCTGTGAGACGTATATCCGAGACCCCATAGATCTCTTTCGCTATTGTCCTGATCTTCTCTTCCACCGGCATCTCGAGTGGGTATAGGTTGTGGAAGTTGCTCGGTTTCTCAAGTTCCTCAAGCACGAGGTTTGCGAGCTCAACACCGCCGGCGCCGCCTTTAGCCACCGTGTCTGTGAAGGCCGCGGGGACACCATTCTCCTTCGCCCATTTCATAACAATGTCAATCTCCTCTTGTGGGTCGCTTGCAAAGTGGTTCATGCAGACTACGACACGCAGACCAAACTTCTTAGCGTTGTCAACCTCTTTCGCGAGGATGGGGAGCCCCCTCTTGACAGCCTCGGTACTCGGCTTTTCGATATCCTTGTACTTTGCTCCGCCATGTCTCTTCAGCGCCTTAATCGTGGCGACAATCACCACGATACTTGGATTTAGGTCGCCAGCACGCGCCGCGATGTCGCAGAACTTCTCCATGCCGAGGTCGGCGCCGAAACCCGGCTCAATTACTACATAGTCGGTGAGCTTCTGGGCCATCTTTATAGCTATTAGGCTCGGGCAGCCGTGAGCGATGTTAGCAAAGGGGCCACCGTGAATTATAGCGGGCGTTCCCTCGATCGTCTGTACGAGGTTTGGCTTCACTGCGTCCTTCAACAAGATCGCCATTGCGCCAACGACCTGGAGCTGACCTGCCTTCACGGGTTTACCCTCCTTGTCATACGCGACGGTGATCTCAGCCATTCGTCGCTTTAGGTCCATGAAGTCGCTGCTTATCGCATGTATAGCGGCGATTTCTGATGCGGTTGTGATCTCGAATCCGCTCTCGTATGGTACTCCACCGTTCTTTCCGCCGAGCCCGATCACGATTTTTCGCAGAGTCCTACTCTCGATGTCTAGGACACGCTTCCACATGATGTCGTGGAGGCTGATATTCAGCTCGTTGCCGCGGTAGATGCTGTTCTCCATCACGCTGGTTAGGAGGTCGTGGGCACAGGTTATGGCGTGTAAGTCGCCCGTGAAATGGACATTGATATCCTCCATCGGGAGAACCTGGGCGTAACCTGCACCACAAGCTCCTCCCTTGACACCAAAAACGGGGCCTAGACTAGGCTGACGAAGCACCACGATGTTTCTCTTCCCCAGCTTTCCCAGCGCCTCCGCGAGACCAATGCTCATTGTAGTTTTTCCCTCACCAAATTTAGTTGGAGTGACAGCTGTTACGATTATCAGTTTCCCATCTGGCTTGTCTTTGTTCCGTGTATAGACCTCGGGACGTATCTTCGCCTTGTATTTTCCATACATCTCGATGTCGTCGGGGCTGAGTCCAAGATTTGCGGCGATCTCAGTGATGGGCTTGAGCTTTGCGCTCTGTGCGATCTCTATCTTACTCGGTAAAGCCATATGCTTTCATAGAATAGTCTTCGTATCTGTTTTAATAACTTGTCAACCAAAATATTCGCGTAATATGAAGCTATCCCACTTCTCAACATCGTACTTACGATTTTTTGAAAATCTTATTACCTCGTGGAGGAAAACGTAATCGGAGCCGTGATTTATGTTGGTAAAGGTCACCTTCGTAAAGATTGGTTATATAGCTACAACAACTCTAGTCGATGTCCTCTTGGATGAGAGGTCTGGGCGCAAGGACTTGCAGATGAGGGTAGTCTCATCAAGCGTGAGCATGGAGGAGGACGCCTCAGTTGACGTTGCACAAGATCGCTGCTGGCCTACCCTCGGATCTATATGTAATTGTTTCTCCTAACGCTGCGATGCCGGGGCCAACTAAGGCCCGCGAGGCGCTCCATGCAACGGGGAAACCAATCATCATCATCTCAGACGAGCCAAGCCGAAAAGTGCTGAAGGAGAATCCCGTCGAGGGCGTGGGTTACATAATCGTGACAAATGATCCGATGATCGGCGCCAAACAAGCCTTCCTCGACCCAGTAGAGATGGCTCTCTTCAACGCCGACGCAATTAGAGTACTCGCAACCACTGGTTCCTTCAGGGTCATCCAAAAGGAAATCGACAAGGTCATAGAGCAAATCGAGAGGGGAGAGAAGCCAACGCTCCCCCAGATAGTAATCGAGAAAGAAAACGCCCTCGCAGCTGCCCAAATCACAAACCCCTACGCTCAGGGCAAAGCCATCGCAGCCTTCGAAGCGGCGCGTCGCGTTGCCGTTCTAAGTACTGAGGGGACATTCAAGATCGATGAACCCGAAAGATATCTCCCAATCCTAGCTGCCGCACACGAACTCCTGAGGCAAGCAGCGAAGACCGCTGATGAGGCAAGAGAGATCGAGAAGGCGAATGATACTGCATCCCGCTTGGCCCACTTCAGCAAAGGAGAAACCAGAAAGAAGACGAAGCTAGGCGACAAATACGATAAATGAGCTAGATGTCCGTCTTCGAACCACGTCTCGTCTTCACCGCCACACCCGTCTTGAAAACCATCATCTCGTCCTTCGTCAGCAGAGCCTTACCGACACCGATAACGCCCCAATTCTTGGAGACTATGATTACTTCTTCTCCTGGGCGTATTTTTTCCCCTGCACTGAGAACGTGTTTAGCAAAAACATTCTGTCCCTGGGAGACGAACTCAGCTGCCTCATCATTGACCTCAACGATGTACGCGAAGTCGGGGACCTGCCCTATAAGACGTTTAGCGGCGGCTATTGTGAGGGTAAAAACTCCATCGTTTGGGCGAAAAGTAGCTTGAAGGGTATTGCCAAGCTGAATGTGCCTTATCCTGCCCGTGTTCCTTGAGTGAATTATACTCACATCTTCTGGAAAGAGAAAAGCTCCTGTTCCCCTGCCGAACTGATACTCGGCGATCGCTCTAATTTTCTTCAGATCCCCGTCCATTAGTTCTCTCACTGGTCGCCTATCCTTTATAAGCCGATTTACCATGCAATAATGGGGCTCTGAAATGCGCTGCGAGGTCTGCGGAAGAGAAATCCTGGGTCCGCCTCAGAGGAGAATAATAGAGGGCGCGAGGTTAACGGTATGTTCAAGATGTGCTGCTTTCGGTACAGCCGAATGGACACCCGGTAGACCAACCCCTGCGCGGACGCCAAATAGAACACAGTCACCAGACGCGCCAGCTCCCAGGCCACGCCTTAGAAATGATGTAGAGTCAGTTGAGCAGCATGAGTTGATCGAGGATTATGGCGCTCAGATAAGGAAGGCGAGACAGAAACTTGGCCTTAATGAGAAAGATTTAGCTAAGAAGATGCAGGAGAAGGAGTCCGTCATAAAGAACCTCGAGAAACAGGACCTCACCCCCGACAACAAACTCATATCAAAGCTCAAGAAATACCTGGGCCTCGATATCGTCGAACACGCCGACTCCTCCAAAGCCCAGATAATCGCAAAGCCTACCGGCGCTAAAACGATTGGCGATATGCTGAAGATGGAATCAGAGAAGGGTGAAGAGAAGCCCTGACTGCTACAGACATTGACCCAAAACCTGTTGTCGTTCTAATAACCGGTGTACCCGGCACGGGGAAAACAACCGTCTCGACTATCCTCGCCAAGAGACTCGGAGCAGACCATATAGAGCTCACTAGACTCGTAAAGGAAAGTGGCCTGAGCTTAGGTTGGGACCGGTCAAGGTCCACGATCATAGCCGACCTCGACGCCCTACGGGGAACCCTCGAGAACATTCTCAATACCTCAAACAAACCCATCATCATTGACGGTCACTATGCCCCAGACGTTGTAGCCACAGAAAGCGTCACTCTAGTCGTTGTCCTGAGAAGGGCACCCTGGGTCCTCCGAGAAGAGCTCCGACACCGTGGCTACACATCGCAGAAAGTGAGAGAGAACATCGAGGCGGAGCTCCTCGATACATGCTTCGTTGACGCTCTCGAGACTCAAGACTCCACCAAGATAACCGAGATAGACACCACGACCCTGACCCCCGAGGAAACCGTTGAAACAGTCTTTGCCATCCTAAATGCTGAGATAGCCCCAAGCCACGACTCAATAGACTGGATGAGCAAACCTGAGGCTGAGACTCTGTTGAGGGACGAATAAATGTATGTTATTGTGAGATGCCCGAAGTGCGGAGAACTCATGCTCGCCAATACCACAAACAAGACACGAACCTGCCCCAACTGCAACAACAGAACAGATCTCCGAACCCTACGAGTCTATGGACAAGCGGATACCCCCAGCGATGCAACTGAGCTCATGAAGCGCCTTAAAGCCAAAGAAGGGGGAGGAGAGAACTACACACCCAGCTTCAAGCACCTAAACCAATGACCTAATAGTCAGACTTAGGTAAGTAACCTATAGTGAGAGCTTTCTCATTTTTATATGAGCGACGGGTATCTGTGGTCTAGAGGTTAAGCGAAATGGCGGCTGTAACCAGCAGAAGATTTTTCGAGGAACTAGGCCTTCTCGTGGGCAAACCAGTGGCAGTAGTCGACACCCAGGGAAGGGCTTACGACGGGGAATTCCTCGGCTACGACTCCAACACGCTGAGCATCTGCCTGGGAAACGTCAGCACCGAGAAGGGCAAGATACACAGGGCATTCATCGCGGGGAGCACAGTAGCACGCATCTACGCCTCTGAGAGACCTTTCAACCTCGAAGGGCTGAAGGAGAGGCTTGATAAGGTTTTCCCAAACATGATCCAGCTATTCCCGGAGGCCGGCGTCATCGTCGTGATGGGTAAGATCAGGCTTAACGAGACGGGTGTCATTGAAGGTACAGGTCCGGCGGCCGACAGGGTCAGGGACATCTTCCAGAGATTTAAAACCGAAACCCAGGGCTAAACCCATTTTTTTTAATACAATACCATTTTAGTACTCCTTTTCGAATCAGGGCATCAAGGTGAAATACCCGGTCCCCCCCTCCTCAGCCAATATGGCTTTCGAACTCAGAGACAGAGATCTACTCGGCAGAATAGGGCGCCTCAAGACTAAGGGAGGAATAGTCGAGACACCTGCCTTCATGCCAGTAATCAATCCCCTTACACAGGTCTTAGCCCCGAAGAGGATGAAGAAGGAGTTCAACTGCGGCATAGTAATCACCAACAGCTATATTATCCGAAAGAACTTCTCCGATGTCCCCGATCTTGAAGTTCATAGACTCCTCGACTACGACGGCGTTGTGATGACTGATTCTGGAGCCTACCAGATCCTCATCTATGGCGGCGTCGAGGTCAACCAGGACGAAATCATCTCCTATCAGCGGAGGATCGGCTCCGATATCGCCGTCATCCTCGACATCCCAACTGGCTGGGACGTCCCAAGGGAACGGGTCGAATACACCGTCGAGGAGACATTACGCCGTGCCCAATCGGCGTTACCCCTCATCGAAGGAAGCGATACGCTCTGGGTTGGTCCAGTCCAGGGAGGCCGACACCTCGATCTAGTCGCAAAATCAGCCAAGGCGATAGGTGAGATGCCTTTCAAGGTCCACGCCCTTGGAAGCCCTACCGAGGTCATGGAGCGATATATGTTCCCCGTCCTCGTTGACATGATCGTCACCACGAAGAGGAATCTCCCCGCAGATAGACCCCTTCACCTATTTGGTGCCGGCCACCCTATGATGTTCAGCCTCGCCGTAGCGCTTGGATGCGACCTATTCGATTCTGCAAGCTACGCCCTCTACGCAAAGAACGGTCGCTACCTCACCCCAAACGGTACACTCCGACTCGAGGACATCAACTACCTCCCATGCAGCTGCCCTATTTGTAGGAAACATACTGCTGAGGAGCTCAAGACATCGACGAAGGGGGAGCGAGAGAGACTACTCGCCGAACACAACCTATACGCATGTATGACGGAGATAGACGCGATTAAACAAGCTATCTTCGAAGGGAGTCTGTGGGACCTCGTCGAGAGGAGAAGCCGAGGTCACCCCGCCATGACCTCAGCTTTAAAGAGGCTCTGGGAGTATCGCGAAGATCTGGAAAAGGGAAGCCCCGCCTTCAAGGGGCACGGAGTCTTCTACTATGACCAACATAGCATCGCTAGACCTGAGGTTACGAGATACAGCCGCCTCTTATGGGAAAACTATGGTAAACCAGAGGGTGTGGAGACCCTCGTTTTAATAAGAGAGCCGCCACGGAGGCCCTTCGAGTGTAGCGAAGAGTATCATAGGTTACATAATCATCTCACAAATGAGCTTGGCGACAGATTAGAGCGCCTTCATCTCTGCTTCTACGTAGCTCCATATGGCGTTGTTCCCGCTGAACTCTCCGAAACTTACCCTCTATCTCAGTTTGAGATCTCAGAGCCACTCGACGCAGAAACAATTAAACACACCGCTGGAGAGGTTGCCTCCTATGTCGCTAGAAGTGGTCACCATATGGTCTATCTCTATCGTGGGCGAGGAGATCTGGACGACGAGGTAGAGACGGTTCTAATGAAAACCTGCGAGGAGACGAAGATTAACCTCACAACAGTGTGGAATAATGAGCCTTGGGGGGAGGACGCCTTCGCTGCACTCTCCAACACATTAAAAAATCGATGCTGAAATCTTCAAACATTAGTAACTAATTCATTACACTTTAAAAGATCTAAATATGGGAAGGTATAAGTGTACGAAAAACATAGATGCACCGTCCCCCCAGGGGGCCTTATAAGCCACCGGGGAAAGGACTCGACGATCCGTGGGCACGAGCCCATATAATGCGGGTCGCTTCGTTGCCTAGGCAAGGTATAGATAGCAATGGTTAAGCTCAGTTTCATGGGTGGAACCCATGAAGTAGGCCGTAATGCGATCCTCCTTCATTCGAATGAGGCCAAATTACTACTGGAATATGGTGTCAAGGTGGGTGAACCAACGGAGTTCCCCGCACATGTCAGGGCGAAGGAGCTGGACGGTATAGTCATCGCACACGCTCATCTCGACCACAGTGGCGGAGTTCCGATGTTTTACCTCTCTGAGAGGAAACCCCTCTTCTGCACAGCTACAACGGCAGAGATCAGCAAGATCCTAATAGAGGACATGATAAAACTCAACAATTACTACCTCCCATTTGAGTACATTGAGCTCGACAATATGCTCAAGCAGAGAAACGACCTCGCCTATGGGCAAGAGGTAAAGTTGAAGGATATCAACTTTAACCTCCAGAATGCTGGCCACATCCCGGGCTCAGCGATGGTTGACATTGAGGTAAATGGAAAGAATATCCTCTATACGAGTGACTTCAACACAATCGAGACCCGACTATGCCAAGCTGCAAAAGTGCCGAAGAAAAAGTATGATGCCGTCATTATAGAGTCGACATATGCCACTCATGAACACCCCGAGAGAAAACAGCTCGAGGTCGACTTTGTCAAAGCTGTTAAGGATGTCAATAACGAGGGCGGTAAGGTGTTAGTCCCAGCTTTCGCGGTTGGTAGGAGTCAGGAGATGTTCAGCATCCTACACGCTCACGGCTTCGAGGGCACTATCGTCCTCGACGGTATGGCGAGGGCGGTAGACCGTATCCTCCTCGATCGCCAAGAGGCTGTGAAGACTCCCACGACCTTCGAACAGGCGTGCATGAGGGCTCAGGAGGTCCGTGGCTGGCGAGATAGACGGAAGGCACTGAGTCAGGCGAATGTTATAATCGCGCCCAGCGGGATGCTTCAAGGAGGCACAGCTATTTTCTATATGGAGAAGCTCGCATTCAGACCCGAGAACGCGATTTTCCTCGTTAGTTTTCAGGTTCCCGGCACAGGCGGATCTAAACTGATGGAGCAGGGTACCTTTAATATAATGGAAAAGGATGAAAAAGTCGCTGCCAAGATCCGCCACTTTGATTTCAGTAGCCATACCGGCGCGACACCCCTACAGAACTTTATAAAGGGGCTGAAGGGGAAGCCTGACCTTTACGTCGTTCACGGGGAGTCAGATAGTTGCGACTTCCTAGCACAGTGGGCACAGGACGAGTGTGGTCTTAAGGCAACTGCCCCCAAACAGGGAGAAGAGTTCGAGGTTTAAGCCCAAGAACCCTCCTATTAGCAGCGCATCCCTATCTATCACAAAAAAAAATTCTAGAAAAATAATTGTCCCTAATTTGAGTGGCTTGTTAGGGAGTCCCAGATCCTCTCGGTTAAGGTTCTCTTCGAAAAATGGCGAAGTATGTCATTCGAGTTGATGGTGCCTATTAACTCCCCGTTTTCTTCGATTGGAAGACGTCTTATCTTCTTAATCAACATGAGCCTAGCCGCTTCTTTGATATCCATGTTAGCCTCGATTGTGATCAGGGGCTTTGACATCACCTCCTCGACCTTCGTGTTGTACGGGAGATTCTCCGCTAGGACTCTCCTGATCAGGTCTTTCTCGGTGATGATTCCGTGAGCACTCGTTCCCTCGTAGACGATAAGACTACCGCGACCATAGTCTTTCATCAGGTTTGCTGCTTCTAGTACCGTCTTTCGGGCGTCAATCGAGAAGATCGTTTTTGTAGCTATGTCCTTAACTGTCGGCATCTCTTCGAAAAAGAAAATAGTGTTTATGAATAATTAAATTTTAGTATTTTTTTAAATCATTAGAACTCTCTTTCTGCAAATCTTTTCTGGTTGATGACAATAACGGAGTCACAAATCTCACCGAAAAGCTAAATAAAAGCCCGGCTGTCTTTTGTCAAGACACGGTGACAGGTATGCCTAAAGAGATTACCAACACAGACGAGTTCCTGAAGCTATCAGAGAAGGCCAGTGAGTGCAAAGTCAAGAAGCTCGGCGATGTAACGAAGCTTAAGCTCAGGACGCCTGGAAACCTCTTCACAATAAAACTTGAAGCGAAGGCCGCGGACGAGCTCCTTGCTAAGCTGACATGCCCCAAGACAGAGTTATAGATAGATCATCCTTTTTACGAGTAGAGAAATCTCTAGATGAATTTTTTCTTTAAAAATGAAATTACGAATAAACTTTGGATTCAACTTATTGACGAATAAAGAAATGGAGGGTAGCAAGCGGAGAGACAGCTAGCAACTTTCAGGGAGGGTGGGTGGGGAGAATGGAGTATAACGAATACGCCCTATCAAGGGTCAATGAGATCTACGAGCTTTTACATACAAGTAAAGATGGTCTTACGGCAGAAGAAGCAACTAATAGGCTTCAGAAATATGGACCTAACACTCTACCGACAGCTAAGAAGAGAAGTTTAACCAGCAGAGCGATACTCCAACTTAAGAACGCCTTTAACCTACTCCTGCTCTTCGCCGCCTTACTTTCCTTCTTTAGTGGCTTCGCCTATGGAGACCCAGGCTCCATCCAAATGGGCTCGGCAATAGCAGTCGTAGTCGTCATCAATGTAGCTTTCAGCATCTTTCAGGAGTATCGGGCGGAGCAGGCCGTCCAAACGATAAGCCGAATGATTCCGACGAAGACCAGGGTGCTCAGAAGCGGTGTTGAGATAGAGATCGACGTCTCCGAGATAGTTCCCGGGGACGTAGTCTTGCTTAATGAAGGCGATAGGGTTCCCGCCGACCTCCGGCTAGTGAGTGCTTTCGAGGTATCTTTGGACAACTCGATTCTCACTGGTGAGTCGGAGGCCCAGCGGCGTTTTGTAGATATGACGCCTGACATGACTGTAAACAACGATACCGAATACCAGAACCTACTCTTTGCTGGCACTACAATGGTCTCAGGGGTAGCTAGGGGAGTTATAATAAGCACTGGTAAAGACACGCAGTTTGGCCACATAGTCTCAATTTCAAGCGAGATACAAGATCCACTCAGCCCACTTCAGAGGGACATCGACTACACGGCCAAAGTGAATTTGATGCTTTCGCTAGTTTTGGGTACAGCGTTTTTCATTCTCGCAAAGACATTCGTCAACCTAACAGTCATCGAGAGCATCCTGTTCGCCATAGGCGTCATGATATCGTTGGTCCCCGAAGGCTTCCAGCTAACAGTCTCTCTCAGCCTCGCAATTACAGCACTGAGCATGGCGAAGAGGAACGTGGTCGTTAAACGACTCTCCGCCGTCGAGACGATAGGCTCAATGACGGTTCTCTGCGTAGATAAGACTGGCACGATAACAAGTGGGGAGATGATGCTTGAGAAGCTCTGGGCCTCAGACAAAGTCTTCGAGGTAACCGGAGATGGTTATAGCCCCGAGGGCTTCGTTACGACCGAAGGCAGGAGAACTAATGCCCTAGAGAGACCACACCTAATAAGCCTCTTCGAGGTCTCGGCCTTCTGTACAAACGCTAAGCTTGTCGCCCCTACAGACCGGATAGGACGTTGGTCGATACTTGGCGATCCCACGGACGGAGCTTTCCTAGTCTTCGCTGGAAAAGGCGACTTCAACTCCAATGCTGCCCTCTCCGAGAGGCCACGCACTGGCCTGTTACCCTTTGACTCCCCAGAGACGAATGATGACGGTCATCCACAGCGAACCATCCGGGGGAGAGAAGGCATACTCCAAGGGCTCTTGTTACGATGTTCTCGAGAGATGTACCAAAATTTTCCGAGACAATAGAGTAACCACTTTGACCGATGAAGACAGAAGTGAGATCACCAATAGAATAACCGCCTTTGCCACGGAGGGATATAGGGTCCTAGCCCTCGCTTCGAAGGAACTCCCTAAAGAGACATCCTATAAGCCTGAGGAAGTTGAGAAAGAGATGACTTTCCTAGGACTTGCCGCTCTACGTGACCCTCCAAGGCCAAAAGCTGAAGCTGCTGTCAAGCAAGCGAAGCAAGCCGGCGTCAGGGTGATTATGATCACTGGAGACCACGAGCTTACCGCAGAAGCCATCGCTAAAAAAGTCGGTATAATTAGTGAAACGGGCCATAGGGCAGTTACGGGTGTAGAGTTAACAAAGATGAGCGACGAAGAATTGTCCATAGTCCTCGACACACCTGAGCTAGTGTTTGCTAGGACGACACCTGAACATAAGCTCAGGGTGGTGAGGGCCCTTATGGCTAAAGGAGAGACCGTTGCGGTCACAGGAGATGGCGTCAATGACTCACCAGCCCTCATCGAGGCAAATGTAGGCGTCGCCATGGGGGCAGGGGGTACAGATGTCGCACGCGAGTCCGCTGATATGGTGCTCCTCGACAACGACTTCACCTCTATTATAGAGGGTGTCCGGCTAGGAAGAGCAACCTTCGATAACCTTCGTAAATTCGTCTATTATGTTTACACCCACAACTTCGCTGAGCTCGTCACCTTCGTTGCCTTCATATTCCTCCCGATTCCCCTTCCATTGCTTGTCATTCAGGTACTCGCAATAGACCTAATCCTTGAGATACCAGTCTCACTCGCCCTGATCTCGGAGCCCCCCGAGAGGGACGTTATGGAGAGGCCACCAAGGGAGCATAAAGTGAGGCTTATGAGCGTCGAGACCCTGTCGAGGGCGGCTCTAATCGGTGTGCTCATTGGTGCCTTATCGGTTTTCTACGCTTTCAACGTCTGGGGACGTGGTGGATGGCGCTTCGGTATCAATTCAATTGCTGATCCGAGGGTATATGCTATGGGAACGACCGCTGTGCTGGTGGGTATAATGGCGGGGCAACTCGGTAACCTCCTCTCAACTAGGACTGGGCTTCATTCAGTTCTCTCCTCGAACCCACTGAGAAACAAGTGGATACTCATCGGTATAGTTGGTGAACTCACAATTCTCACTCTAATAATCTACGTACCTTTCCTACAGGTAATCTTCAATACGACTGGGCTAACCCCTATCGATTGGCTCGCACTATATTCCCTGGCTCCGGCTGTGATCATCCTGGAAGAGGTACGGAAGTTCTTCCAACGCCAAAACGTTAAGATCATGGGTTAACCCAGTTCGTGCGGGCTTGTTTACAAGAATTCTTCCGAAATATATGTTAATTAATTGATTAAAAAAATTGAAAGTTAGTCGATTTAAGCCTTTGCGAAGACCTTCATTGCTGCACCTACACCCGCACCCGGCTCCTTCACATAACCGAGCTGGTGGAGCGCCATCTCCATCGCGGAGAGAGTTGCGGTGATGTCGTTTACCATATCACCTCCCATGTGACCAACACGAACAGTCTTATCAGCTACAGACCCCAATCCTCCGGCTATTATGACGTTGTATTTTCCAACAGCTACTCGGAAATCGCTGCCCTTCACTGAGTCTGGGAGCCTAGGAACACTCAGGGTATGTGCGAGACTCTTCTCATCGGGGAAACTGGTCAAACCCATCCCCTTAATACCCGCTTGGAACGCCTTGCTGAAGAGGGCATGGCGCTTCCACCTAGCCTCTAGCCCTTCCTCGAAGATTATCTTCATCGCCTCTAACATCCCGAGAACCATTCCCGTTGCAGGGGTAGCAAAATACTTCTTAGGGTCCTCCATTATTGGGCGCCACCTCTTGAGGTTTGTATAGTAGTCGGCGATAGGAGTCTTCCTAGACTCAATAGCTTTCCACGCCTTCTCGTTGAGGCAGAAGAGGCTCAGGCCTGGAGGTGCCCCTATTGCTTTCTGACTCCCCGTAAGGCAGAAGTCGATACCCCACTCATCCATTTTCAGCGGCATTCCACCGATCCCGCAGACAGAGTCAACGACGTATAGAGCGTCAGTGCCTTTAGCCAGCTTACCTATCTCCTCAATGGGATTCCCTATGCCGGTACTCGTGTCGACGTGTTCAACACAGACAGCCTTGTATTCGCCCTTTTCGAGCCTTTCTTTAACAAGTTTGAGATCTACAGCCTTACCCCATTCGAATGTTAGGCGATCAGCGATGCCACCATGTGCGGGCACGATCTCCTGCCACTTCTCGCCAAAGAAACCGTTCTCTATGCAGAGAACTTTATCCCCTTTCTCAACGAGATTAGCCGCAGCAGCCTCCATTCCTAAAGTCCCGCTGCCCGAGAGCAGAAAGGGGGTTCCGCTCGTCATGAAGAGACTCTTCTGAAGCCTAAGAACCTCTGCGTATGCCTCCGTGAACTCTGCTGCACCGTGACTTAGGATTGGCTTAGCAAGAGCTCTAAGAACCCTGGGCGGAACCATAGTCGGTCCCGGAATCATCAGTAACTCTCGTTCGTGGTCCAACTTTAACACCTAGGACCATAGCCGATGTAAGGCGATTAATATCTTTCCTAGAGAGGTGGCTTCGACTTGAGCTTGGCATAGTTCTCCCAGAATCGCTTCTGGCACTCAACTATCATGTCCTTTGCGTCCCCGACATCGTTCCAAGCCTCGACCCTGGTCTCCTTATTCTCGGGTCTCTTGTAGTTATTGTAGAAATAGTTTAGCTCGTCAATCATACTCTTAGGGATATTGGCTAGGCTTTTGATATGTTTGTAGAAGGGGTCTGTAGTAGAGACCGCGACGATCTTATCGTCGAGGATGCCATCGTCCCACATTTTGATACTGGCGACTGGACGCGCTAACGTCACGCAGCCAGTGAAAGTGTGCTCGTTGATGAGGAGTACAGCGTCGAGGGGGTCGCCGTCATCGTCGAGGGTCTGTGGAATAAAGCCATAATCGCATGGGTAGTACGTGTAGAGTACCCTATTCAGCATAAAGGCGCCGCTCTTGACATCGTACTCGTACTTGTTTCTGCTGCCACGCGTGATCTCAGTGACGACGTGGATCTCATTGGGGGCATCGGGGCCAGCCGGGAAATCGCGCCAGTAGTCGACCATGGAGACTCAACACATAAACAAATTGAACGCCATTAAAGTTTGCCAAATTAAACCAGCTAACACTGTGATGACGATGTCTAAGACTCACATTATTAATGCATACGCAGAAAAGGTAAGTCTTGAAGCGCGCGCGAAAGAACACGAAGAAGATGATGGAAAAAGGAAGGATAATAACGTGAATTACAAAAACAATAAGACTTAGAAGAAAATCCAGATGATTATAGATGGTATAGTAAATTATTGATAGTTATGTGTACGTCGCATGAGGGATAAAAAATTTTTTAAGTCACAGTAACTGTAGGGGGAAGAAGTTGTTCTGGCGGTTTTGAATGAGCGTTGCCAAACCGGTGCTAGATTGGATTGCTACGATGAAGGTAAAACGAGACATACTGAGCTCAGGGAAGGAGTTTAGAACTTTTCTAAAGTACAACAGACCATACCTCAAGCACTATGTTCTCATGATCGGATTAAGCGCTGTGAGAGCCACTCTCTTCGCCTTCGAGCCCCTCTTCTTAGCTCAAATCATAGATAAAGTAATCATCGGAGGCCAGTTTTCACTCCTCTCTGGTCTAGTCCTGAACACGGTCCTCGCCGTTATGGGGGTTGGTTTATTCACATTCGCTGAGTCGTTCATGAACAGCTACGTTGCTGAGTGGCAGACTAGAGATATTAGATCTGATTACTTCCACTCGATTGAGGAGAAGTCGTTTGGTTTCTTCGACTCTAATGCAGTTGGCGATCTCATCTCCCGTGCAACGATGGACCTCCAGGCAGTAAACATGTTTGCCGGTAACTGGCCGACTAGCATCACAGACTCTGTATTTGTTGTCGGTGCCTGCCTGCTGATTATGGTCCCAATAAATCCGGTCTTGACCCTTCTGACCCTCGCCCCTATGCCCATCATAATGTACCTCCAGTACAGGCAGTTCACCCAGGTTCGCCCCCTATTCAGGAAGATGATGCTCATCCTCGGCAAGCTAGGGGCCTACATCCAGCAGAACATCATCGGCATGAAGAATGTAAGAATATTCGAGAAGGAGGAGGAGATGAAGGATGGCTTCAAGCAAGTCGAGTCGAAGTACGTCGAAACCGCCATCGCCGCTGGGAGGCTCCAGGCTTTCTACACACCGTCACCTCAAACAATTCTCCAGATTGGCATTACGTTTGTTTACATATATGGCACGAGTCTTCTCCTTGGTCCGAACCCGATTCTCCTTGTCGGTAATCTCATATTATTTGCCACATACATGCAGAGGATCGTCCCTCAGCTCAACTCGTTTGCCAACGTCATCGGTTCCTGGGTAAATGCCTCCGCGAGCATCGAACGAATAGAGGAGATGGAAGACACACCAATCGACGTCAGGGACTCACCCAACGCCAGAGATATCACAATTGAGCGGGGTGAAGTCGAGTTCAATAATGTCAACTTCGCTTACTCTGTCGGCGCCAATATACTTACTGATATTAGCTTTAAAGCTAAAGCCGGCGAGAAGATAGCGATACTTGGATCCACCGGTTCGGGTAAAACCTCACTCATTAACCTCATTCCCAGGTTCTATGACCCTAAGTCGGGAAGTATCAAGATCGATGGTATAGAAATCAAGGAATATAGGATAACCTCCCTTCAAAAACAGATCGGGTTGGTGCTCCAGGATGTCTTTCTCTTTACTGGCACTATCTACAGTAACATCTCATTAGGTAAGGCAGACGCGACTATGGAGGAGGTTATAAACGCTGCGAAGCTCGCGAGGATACACGACTTCGTAGACTCCCTACCAGATAAATATAATAGCATGGTTGGGGAGAGAGGCGTCACTCTCTCTGGTGGGCAGAAGCAGAGAATAACCATTGCTAGGGCTATCCTGACGAACCCAAAGATACTGATCCTCGACGACTCTCTATCCTTCGTTGACGCCAGGACGGAACAAGAGATCCAACAGGCGCTTGAGGAGGCGATGAAGGGGCGGACGACCTTCATTATCGCTCAGAGGCTTTCTACAATTAAGAACGCCGACAAGATACTGGTCCTTGAGAAGGGTAGAGTAGCTGAATTCGGCACTCACATCGAACTCATGGCTAAAGCGGGCATCTACAAGAGGGTGTACGAGACTCAGTTTCTTGAGAAGACACCTGAAGAGACCCTCAGCCCGGAGGTGGCCTAGATGGCGATAAGTACCGGTGGAGGGGGCGGAGGAGGCGGGGGAGGTGGCGGCGGAGGATCCGGCGGGTTTGGCGTGTTTTCGACCCTAGGTGAAGCACAAAAAAAGAGAACTAACAGAGACAGAGATCTTATCGTTAGGCTTTATAGGTATGCGGTCGCTAACCGGAGAAACTTCATCCTAGCGTGCCTTGCCCTCATCGCCAACTCGGCAGTGACAGTGCTTGTGCCCTACATGAGCAAGCTTGTGGTGGATGATATAATCACTCCAAAGAACATGGCCGGCTACATGTGGTGGATTCCCATCTTCCTAATCCTGACGGTGAGCTACTACTTTGCACAGTACGTGCAGACTTGGCAGATGAGGATCCTCGGCGAGAACACCGTCGCCAGAATAAGGCAGGATATAATGTCTAAGCTGCAGATTATCTCACTAAGGTACTTCTCGGAGGGGGAGTTAGGGCGAATAATAGCTAGGCCCATAAATGATGCAAACAACGTCAGAATATTCTTCAGGATGGGATTCACTAACATCGTGCTGAACGCTGGGTCCCTCTTCTTAGGCATCGCCATAATTTTATTCCTAAATGTGAAACTCGCTTTACTCGCCATAGCGATCATGCCCATAGCAGCAATAGTAACCTATTACCTCGGCTTATTGTCGAGGAAATACAATAGGGCCGCCTTCCTGTACACATCTGGGATGATCTCAACTATGCAGGAGAGCCTCTCAGGCATGAAGGTCATCAAGGCTTTCGTCCAAGTCGATAGATTCCACAAACGCTTCAATGATGAGCAAGACAAGGTCGTGAAGCAGCGAATTTTAGCTGTGCTCGTCTCATCAATCTACCAGCCAGTCGCCTATGCAATCAGAGTCGCCGGAACAGCCCTTGTTCTTTGGTATGGAGCGATCATGACTATGAGCGGCGAAATAACCTTAGGGACATTCATCGCCTTCACAGCCTACCAGATCATGTTCTTTAACCCAATACTAGCCCTCGTCCAGGCGTACGATCAGTACCAGCAGGCTATGTCCGCGACGGAAAGGATGTTTGACCTCATCGACACAAACCCTGAGGTGGAAGACCCGCCGGAAGAAACGGCGGCGAAGGTGGGAAAGTCGGAGAAGCTCCGCACAGATAACGTTACCTTCGGATATGACCCGAAAATACCCGTCATAAACGACATCAGTTTCGAGATAAACCACAAGACGACAAAGCTCGCAATAGTCGGTCCCACAGGCGCGGGTAAAAGCACGATCATCAACTTGATATCAAGGTTCTATGACCCGCTCGAAGGCAGTATTGAACTGAATGACCATGACATCAGGAACCTAAGGATTTCAGATCTAAGGAGCCACGAAAGCATAGTTCTCCAAGATTCCTACTTGTTTCCCATGTGCATCAGGGATAACATCCGCTTCGGAAAACCCGAGGCAAACGATGAAGAGGTCATTGAAGCAGCGAAGATGGTGGGTGCCCACGAGTTTATTATGAATCTCCCTGGGGGATACGACTACATAATACAGGAGGGCTCTTCAAACATCTCCATTGGCCAAAGGCAACTGATTAGCTTCGCAAGGGCGATACTCACAAACCCAGATATCCTCATTCTGGACGAAGCCACATCAAGCATCGATCCCTACACCGAACTCGTTATACAGAACGCTCTGAAGAAGCTGCTATCGAATAGACTAGTCATTATCATCGCCCACAGGCTCTCTACGATAAGGCTCTGCGACGAGATCGTTGTGATCGATCACGGTCGAATTGTGGAGAAGGGGACTCACAAAGAGCTGATGGAGGCGGGCGGCATTTACTCCTCTTTCTACAGGATGCAGTTCAAGGAGGAGAAAGGGATCGGCATAGAGAAGGGAGATTAATACTAGACTCCGCTAGCACGTCCACTGACAATAATGCCTTTGAGATTGGACATTCTGGAACGCTCAGCGTAGAACGCGCGCGCTCGGAAGTATGGTCCATTTTATACTCTTAGAAAATAAGTTTTCAAAGATGCGCGCACGATATCGTATATTGTATTTACTCGACGTGAGTGGCTAAAACTTTAATAAGCGTCTTCTTGACCCGGCGTGTTGCTGAGGACCTCTTTCCATGCCTCGAGGGTCTCTAGCGCCTCTTTCTCATCAAGGGTCTGGATTACGAAACCCGTATGGACGAGAACCCAAGTCCCTGGTGCGACAGTACCCTTCTCCATGAGGTCGATAACGGCTTCCCGTTTTACTCCACCAAAGTCAATAATGGCTATTCTACCGTCGATTGACTCAACCTTCCCTGGGATGGCGAGGCACATATCAGAGGAGGCTTATGGGTGGCTACTTATAACCCCTACTAAAAAAGCTCCATGTAATGTAGTTTTTGGGATAATAGGTGCGCTAAGCACGCTCGTTAGTTAAGCACGCGGCATTAATCTCTGCATTTACTAATAGGAGGTCGGCCACTGGAGTTTAGGGATGAATCGGGTGCACCTCGGCATGTTCGCTATGATTTTATTCTAACATTCACCATGCTCGAGTGGATCTCTTACTTCTACGTTATCTTCAGCCTCGCCTTTGGTCTCCTAATATTCGCTATCAGGAGGTTACTTCAAAACGTAGCACGAAGCCTGGTGGTCAAACCTGCGTTAAAGCTCTTAGTCATCGGGTCAATGGCGACACCATAGTCCTTTTCAGCGGACTCTATGGAGACGAGACCGTTGAGGACGTCTATGTGAACAGCCTCGGGATCACGTCTACGCGGGTCACCATAGCCTCCCCCTCCGGGTGTGTCAGCGATGAGGGTATCCCCCTCCCCGATCTGGACTGTACACTTTGAGGGAAGCACGATGACTTCTCCATTTTTCTTAATAATCGTGTACTTGCCGAGTGCCCCCGATCCTCCTCCCTGAAGTCCCCAGGGTCGTATCTTAGTCCTTTCGGCGAGGATGCTTAGGGTCGCTCTTGGAGCTGTAAGTGTCCAACTCCTCTCGATTCCGCAACCGCCTCGGTGCTCACCGACGCCGCCGGTGTCGGGTCGGAGGCCATAGGAGATGAAGCGCATCGGTAAATATGCCTCGAGGCTCTCGATGGGTGTATTCATCGTGTTTGTCATGTTGACGTGTACTCCGTCGACGCCATCGCTGTGTGGGCGTCCACCGGAGCCCCCTCCTATGGTTTCGTAGAATGTCCAAGGTACGCCATCTGATCGGATGCCGCCGACGCTGACGTTGCTCATTGTTCCGAGGCCCGCTGCTGGAACCCTGTCTGGAGTGATCTGTGCGAACGCTTTCATGAGTACGTCAGCGTTACGTTGACTCGTCTCGACGTTGCCGCCCGCAACCGGGGCGGGGCGTAGGGGATTCATTATAGTGCCCTCAGGGATGCAGAGGGTGATGGGGCGGAAGCAACCGTCATTGACTGGGATTGTGGGATCGGTGACGGTGATGAGAGTGTAATAAATTCCAGCTATTGTAACCCCGAGGGGAGCGTTGATCGGAGCTTCAACCTGGGGGCAGGTCCCGGCGTAGTCAAAAGTGATGCCTTCTCCGTCGACTATGACTCTTACTTTTATCTCAGCGAGGTCTCTACCGGGGACATCCTCCATATAATCGGATGCTTCGTATGTGCCGCTGGGCATCTCCCTTATAGCTGACCTCATGCGGCGCTCCGAGTAATTCATGATCTCCTCCATCGCCGCGTTTAGGACATCATTGCTATATTGTTCAACTAGTTCAAGGACTCGCCTGATCCCCATATTGTTCGCCGCGATCTGGGCCCGAAGGTCTCCCATCTGGACCTCGGGGGTACGGACGTTGCTCCTTATGAGCCAGCTGAGCTCTGGGTCTATGATACCCTTCTTGACGAACTTGACGGGTGGAATTATGAGTCCTTCCTGGTATAGCTCGGTGGAGTCGCCAGCGATGCTTCCGGGTGCTTTTCCTCCGACATCGGTGTGATGAGCTTTATTTGCAGCGTATCCGACGAGTTGTCCATCGTGTAAGATTGGCGAGATCAGTGTGAGGTCGGGTAAATGTGTCCCGCTGAGATAGGGGTCATTAAATAGGATCATGTCTCCCGCCTCTAATGTGCCTTTATAGGCAGCTAACCCTTTGCGGACGGCGAAGGCCATCGATCCGAGATGGACTGGAATGTGCTCTGCCTGAGCGATGAGTCTGTACTGAGGGTCGAAGAGCGCGCAACTGTGGTCCATCCTCTCCTTGATATTGGGACTGTACGCCGACTTCTTGAGGGCGATTCCCATCTCTTCGGCGGCATAAATGAGGGCACCCCTGATGACCTCGATTGTTGTTTTATCAACACTCATTTCTTCATCCTCCCTAAGACTATGTCACCTACGTCGTCTATTTCCGCTCGCCAACCAGGGTAGACGACTGTAGTGGAGTCGTACTGCTCCACGATGGCGGGGCCGTCGAATCCGCTGATCCAGCCGTCGCCTCTCTCGTAAACGGGGGTGTCGGCCCAGACGCCATTTGTCTCGAAGTAGACCCTGCGGCTTTCTTTCTTCTTTGGCTCTCCATAGGTTCGCTGCCCTCTAAGGCTCGGCTTCGGGATGGCTCCGATGGCCCGTAGTCGAAGATTAACAAGTTCGATGGGCTCGTTCTCGGCTGCGTAACCATAGGCTTCGGCATGACGACGGTGAAACATGATTATCGTCGTTGCAAGTGACTCCGTCGTGACTCTTTTTGGCGCTTCGATTGTGAGCTCAAAGGCCTGACCGAGATAACGGAGGTCAGCTTGACGAATGACGGTTATCCTGTCTGGGGCGACGCCTTCCCCCCTCAACGTCTCTATACCTTCTCTCTCCATCTCCCTGTAGATCGTCTCGATCTCGTTCGAGTCGACGGTTGTAATGCGTTTGATTATGGGATGAATATAGTCGTGGAATAGGTCTGCGGTTAGGAGACCGAGGGCGCTGAACATACCTGGGTTCGGTGGCACGATGATCTTATCGACCTCAAGTTCCTCGGCTAGGGCGCAGACGTGCATGGGGCCTGCACCGCCGAAGGCGACGAGGACGAAGCCTCGTGGATCATATCCCCGCTCAACCGAGACGATTCGCAGGATCTTTCCCATCATCGAATTTGCGATCCTGATTACACTGATAGCTGTCTCTTCTGTTCCCATGCCCACTTTTGTACCGAGCTCTCTCAGAGCCTTTTCCGCTTTCTTAGGGTAGATTTCCATGCTTCCGCTGAGGAGGTTACTAGGGTTGAGTCGACCGAGGAATAGGTTAGCGTCGGTTATGGTAGATCCTGTACCTCCGCGACCATAGCAGGCTGGGCCAGGGTAAGCGCCAGCACTCATTGGCCCGACTCTTAATGCCCCTCCTTCGTCTGCCCAGTTGATTGTCCCTCCACCCGAGCTACATTCGGCGAGGTCGATGAAGGGAAACCTCACGGGATAGCCACTACCCTTTACTAGGCGGCCCATATGAATACGTCCCGCGACCTCGTACTCTGGAACGACCTCAGGAATCCATCCTCTTACAGTTCCAGCCTTCGCTGTTGTTCCACCCATGTCGAAACTTATGATGTCGCGTTCTCCTTTTAGCTCCCCGAGCCAAGCCGCAGCGATGACCCCAGCTGCCGGACCTGACTCAACAATGGCTGCTGGCTTCTCAACGACGTTCCTCGCGGTAGAGAGTCCGCCGTTGCTCTGCATCACATATAGGGGCGCCTCAACAGCGAGGTCTTTAAGGTCGGATTCGAGCCGCGTAAGGTACTTGTGTATAATGGGCATTAGTGCTGCGTTGACGACTGCCGTGCTGAACCGCTCATATTCACGGTATTCGTTGGAAACTCTGCTCGAGGCTGTTAGGTAGGGAGAGACACGCATCTCTTTAGCTAAGGTCATCGCCACCTCTTCGTTGGCCTGGTTCGCGTAGCTGTTTAGGAATGCGAAGGCGACGGAACCTACCTCAAGTCTTCTGATCTCCTCGAATATGTTACCCAGCTGTCCCTCGTCTAAATGTACTGTGACTGAGCCGTCGTACTCTACTCTCTCGTCGACTTCGAAGCGAAATCTGCGTTCCACGAGCATATGTGGGCGCTGAAAAAAGAGGTTGTAGACTTCGGCTCGTCGCTGGCGACCTATCTCAATTACATCACGAAAACCGCGAGTCGTAACAAGGGCCAACTTTGGTACTTCGAGATCGATTTGACCGAGTAGAGCGTTCGTCGCAATTGTAGTGGCGTGGCCTATCATCCGAACGCTATCCATCGGATGCTTATACAGAAACTGCTGGAAGGCATCAGTTACACCCTTTTCCGGGTTTCTCGGAACAGTGGGTACCTTGATGTTCTCGAGTCTACCAGTCTCCTCTTCTAAGGCGACGAGATCTGTGAATGTGCCGCCAACATCGATGCTGACCCTGAATAACATTACGCCTCAACAATTTTAGATGCGTTGGGTTAAAAACGGCTTCGAGTCGACCCAGCCCCATTTTTTTTAACGGTGGTGTTTTCGCGATTGGTTAGATAAACTCCTCTTCACGGGCGACTTTCTCCACGAACCTTTTTGTACTCTCCATTATATCCACGGAGTCGAGGTCCGTGAGCTCTACCCACCGTGCCTCAGCAGCGTCATCGCTTGCGTGGAGCTCTCCGCTGATGTAGCTGCAGAGGTACTCGAAGAGGACGTAGTGCCATCGGACACGACCGTTGTCGTCCTTCCTGATGGAGTCGAATATGGCGAGGCTCTTCAAGGGCCTGCACTCGCAGCCCGTCTCCTCCCTTATCTCCCTGACGACAGCCTCCTCGATGGTCTCACCGACCTCAACTACGCCTCCAGGTATCCCCCACCTCCCCTTGCTTGGTTCGTTGCCCCGTTTAACGAGGAGAACCTCCCCGTTACGGACAACTACGCCGGCAACGCCAGGGATGGGGTGTTTTGGATATTCCCTGCTCGTTTTGGTCCCTCAGACGGATGCGGCGCCAGCCTCGATGGCCTTTAGATTTATTTCGTGGAACTGTGGACGCATCAGAGCCTTCACCGCAGCGCGTAGCTGGTCGAGTGAGATGATGCCTGTCTTCTTAGTGTAAGCGCCGAGGATTACCATGTTAGCGACGATTGGGTTCCCCAGTTTCTCCGCGATGTCCGCTGCGGGTACAGCCACCTGTTCCACATCTTTCCTGACCTCCTCCGGCTTGAGGCGTCCTAGGACTCGGCTGTCCACCATCACTAGAGCCCCCTCTTTAGCTACTGGTGCGTACTTCCTGTAAGCGGGGAGGCTGAGGACTAACATAGCGTCCGCCTTATCGAACTGTATGTCGTAAATGTCCCTATCTGAGGCGATGACGACGCTCATGGCGCTTCCACCGCGGGCCTCCGCACCATAGCTCCGCGTATTGACGACATGGAGCCCGTTACCCCAGAGGGCCTCGCTGAGAAAATCGGCAGCGGCGATCACTCCCTGGCCGCCGGTGCCCGAGATCATTATATTGGTCTGCATCAAAGCTCACCCCTCGCACGCTTCCCGACCTCGCGAAGCGCCTCCGTGAACTCGGGGCGGCTTTCTCGGACGAAGACGCCTATTGGTTGCTTTCCCTCGTGGGCGTCGGCGATGCGCTTGACCTCCGGGATGATGAGTTTCGCCTTCGCGGCCTCGATGTTGACAGCGTCGACACGCGCTACTCTACCGAGTGTGATGTGGTCGACGAGCCGAGTCTTCCCCGTGTCACCGAGGGACTTCTCCACCGCCTTAAGAGCGGCCTCCGGCTCCCCCACGGGGACGACGTAGATGTAACTCTTCTCCTCTCTGTCAATAATGTAGGTGCTCTCGGCGAGCATGTCGAGTAGTCTGGAGGGGAGCTCCTGAGGCGGCGCGCGGACACCGAGAATATTCCTCTGCTGCGTTGGGCACTGGCTTAGAACCTCTATAAAGCTGAAGCCGGGGTTTTGCATCGCCTCCTTAATGCTCTTGGTAAGCTCGAGGACGTGATTAGTGGTCCACTTAGCAACGTAGGTGGCACCCGCAGCGGCAACCAACTTAGCGATGTCGAAGGGCTGCTCAGGGTTACCGTAGGGGCTTGTGACTGTCTTGGAGTCGTGGAAGGTGGTTGGGGCGATCTGGCCACCAGTCATCGCATAGTTGAAGTTATTGACGAGGATACATGTGATACCGATATTACGGCGGGCGGCATGAATCAGATGGTTGCCGCCGATGCCTGCACCATCCCCGTCTCCAGTGAAGACCACCGTTTTCAGTGATGGATTGAAGACCTTCGCCCCTGTTGCGAAGGCTAAGGCGCGGCCATGGGTCGTATGGAGTGTGTCTCCGCGGAAGTGTGGACTGGGTATCCAGCTACTACACCCTATCCCGCTGACGCAGAGCATGTCATTCACGTTGAGGCCAAGGTCGTCAACGGCCCTGACGAAGCAGTTGAGGATTATCCCGTTCCCGCAGCCGGGGCAGAAAGCGTTCAGGTTCTGGACTATATAGTCGGCCTTTAGCTGTCCTAGGTTCTTCATTGGGCTAACCTCCTTAGTTCCTGAGCAATATCTCCCTGCGTCGGCGTGACCCCGCCGAGCCTAGTTAGTGAGGCAATCTTTGTGTGGCCACAGACGACGCGTTGGACTTCTCGAACGAGCTTTCCTGCGTTCATCTCGACGACCAGGACGGCGTCGACCTGGTTCGCTAGGCTGATGAATTCCTCCTCGGGTAGAGGCCAGAGTGTCTTTAGCCTGAGGAGCCCCGCTTTGATGCCCTCATCGCGAAGCTTCTTTACGGCCCCATAGCTAGGGCGTGCGGAGGCGCCGAAGCTTATCACCGCAACCTTGGCGTCGTCGAGGTCGACTTTGGTGACGTCCCTGATCTTGGGTTCTGCCTGCGTGATCTTCTTTATGATGCGCCTGACTTTGTCGGAGTGAACCTTTGGGCTGTAGTCTCGGACACCGTTAGGGCGATGGCTACTTCCAGTGACTTGGAGACGGTAGCCCTGACCGAACTTCGGCATCTCGGGGACGAGCGATGGGTCATCCGTCCCGAAGGGTGTCACGTTTGGGCTGGAAGGCGTTTTTCGGTTAATGATCTCTACACTTTCAGGAACTACCAGCTCCTCCTTGAGATGGCCGATCATACCGTCGGCGAGGAAGTAGACAGGGGTCCTATACTGCTCGGAGAGATTGAAGGCGCGTACGGTGAGGTCGAACATCTCCTGGGCGCTCCATGGGCTTATTGCGATTACCTCGTAGTCTCCGTGGGCGCCATAGCGGGCTTGGTAGAAGTCCTGTTGGCTCGCATCTGTGGACTGGCCTGTGGAGGGGCCGCTTCGCTGGACATCGACGACTACAAGCGGCGTCTCTGTCATGTGGGCGTAGCTGAGGTTCTCCTGCATGAGGCTGAAGCCTGGGCCTGATGTGGCTGTCATAGTCTTGGCGCCGGCCCAGCTACCACCTATGCAGGCGGCGATGCTAGCGATCTCGTCCTCCATCTGAAGGAAGTAACCACCTACCTTAGGAAGCTCCCCGCTCATATACTCCGTAATCTCGTTGGCGGGAGTTATTGGGTAACCGGCGAAAAGGCGGCACCCTACGCGAAGTGCCCCCTCCGCGCAGGCTAAGTTGCCGAGAACTAGGTGTTTCCCGGGTTTAAGCATCGACGGACTCCTCCTCGATAGTTATCGCGAAGTCTGGGCAGTAACGTTCGCACCAGCGACAGCCTGTGCAATTGTCTGCACCTTCGGGGAGGGCTCCACCTAGGAGTGTCCTCTTCTCCCCGTACTTGAGATTCCTTCCACCCTTAGTCTCGCAGATGTGGACGCATATCCCGCAGCCCTTGCAGGTAGACTCGTCCACTTTGACCTTAAACTTCTTAGCCAACGGCGTCACTTCGGTCGAATCAGATGAACTTATCGCCAGCTTGTGTTTTAAGATAACGGCTCAGAAGGGAGAAGCTATCTCGTAGCTTGACGTTTCTTACATTGACTAGGTTTGGGCGACGATATGCTGAGAGTTGGAATAGCTAAATTCCTCCACGACGGGAACTTCGCTAGGAAAGAGTTTGATGATGGCCCTGACATCATGGAGAGGGAAGGCCTTTATCCTCTGCTTGAGCGCCTTCGAGTCGAGGTGACGGAGACGAGGACTGCAATCCTCACTCCAGAGGAGCGCAATCAGTACGGTACGGTGAACCGCCTTGGTCTAGCGGGGCGCCACATGGCGGAAATAGTTTCCAGTCAGATCAAGAGAGGCGATCTTAACATCTCCCTCCTATCAAATTGCGTGGGCCTTACAGGGATGCTTGCGGGAGTCCAGCTCGCCGGCCACGACTGGAAGCCACTAAGAGTCGGACTCGTCTACTTCGATGCCCACGGAGACATCAACACCCCTGAGACGAGCCTAAGCATGATGATGGGTGGGATGCCAGTCGCTGTCGGGTGCGGCCTTTGCCTCCATAGGCTGAGGAGGCAAAGCGGACTCGAAATCCCACTCCCGACAAGATACGTGGTCCTTGCTGGGCTGCGTGACGCTGATCCCTTAGAACAGGAGATCATAGATAACAGCGACATTGAGCAGATTTCCGTAGATGACATTCGGAGACTTAGTTCCAACGTGAAGTTGCAGATGGACCGCCTTAGCCGCCTCACAGATATCATCTACATTCATGTTGACACCGATGTTCTCGATGCAGAAGAAGTTCCTGGTCACACGACCCCGGTTCCAGACGGCTGCAGCAGCAATCAACTATCTGCTACTCTTGAGGCGATTTTCAGATATCCTAAGGTTGCCTCGTTTGGAGTCGCTAGCCTCCCAACTAGTGGCGACCCGACGGGTATTGCCCTTAAGGCTGTATACAAGATGATCGAGGGTGTCATAAATGGAGTGAAGGCCCGCTCGAAGAGCGTTTAGAGCTGTACAATGATTTTGTCGGCTTTTTTTCCACTCATGTAATCGATGTCGATCCTGCCGATGAGAATGCGTCCCGTTGAATGTGGCGTGATTTGCTCTACTATAATCTTCTCCGGGTTCTCATCGAGGTGCCTGATCATTATGCGAAGGGCTTGCTCCTTCTCCCCTTGGTCATCGACGAAGGTGACCCTGCCGTGGAACTGGGCGGATCTGTATAGGTGGTCGCAGCTCCCCTGCACGTAGCCACCATCAATGAGTGCTTGGCCCCAGACGCGTGGGTTAGTTCTAAGGATGTCGATCTTTTTTCCTTCGTGGGCGCAGTGAAAATATATACAGTTATGTTCCTCATCGTATCCATGGCTTAGGGTGACGAGATAGGGCTCGTCGTTTAGGCTCATCGCTATAGTGATGTGCTTTGCTTCTCTGAGTATTGTTTTAACTTCAGCCTCGGCGGCGATGATCTTGTCATTTCGTCTCATCTTGTGCATTTGGTAATACCTTGGAATCAGAGTTTTATAGGCTTGGGTGGACTAGGGTAGGTGAACCTACTCTGGGTTAGACCGAGCTCCACTAGTATCTCCGCTAACTTGATCGAGGTTCTACCAGGATGAATTATAGTCGCTCCCGGGTGGGTCTCTCTCAGTTCCTCGGTGAGTCTGTCGACGTGGTTGTTGAGAGCCATGCATCCGAAGCAAACAGAGTCAGCGCCTGCCTCTATCGATTCGATCACAGTATCCTTCACTGCGTCATAATTCTCCTCTTTACCAAGCTCCAATACAGGTATGTCGACGCTGTATATTCCGACGCATTTCTCTTCTAACCTATAATCTCTTATCTGGCGCCAGGCGAGTTGCTCAACCTCGGGGAGCTGGACTATTAAGCTGAAGTAGTCGGCGAGAAAGGCGGCGATGTGCATTGATGCACTCCCTGGGCCGATAACGGGGATGTCGACAAGGCTCCGAGCCGACAGTAGTGATGGGTCATGTCCTCCCCAGATCAGCACAGCGTCAGCACCCTCCCTCTCCGACTGTACAACACGTTCGAGAATACCTGGAGCCGCAAGCTCCATCTCCGCCAGAGAGTCCACGGACGGTGGCGCATTCTTGGTCATAACTAGTCTTACTTCCGTCCCGGGTGAGGCGTAGGATTGTAAGATTTCCCTCCTCTTCTTTAAATCCGCCTCGGGCAGACCCGCTATTAACATAACAACATCGATCTTCATCGAAATAACCTTCTAATATCTAGACTGGCTGCCTTAAGGGGTTTAAGAAATATTCGCTTTGGTGTCTTGCTTGACCTTTTTGAGAACCAGATTAGCAACCGACGAGTCTTGTATTGCTATTCCGACGCTCTTGAAGACTGTCAAACCGTCCTTGGACGTTCTGCCTGGCTTCTCGCCATTTACGAGTTCACCGAGTTCAGCGTAGATATGGGACTCAGTGATTACGCCTTCATGGATTGGAATCATGATGTCTCCTGACTCCATCTTGATCGCCTCCCACTCGTCAATGACTACTTTTGCGTCTCTAATGATCTCCGTATCTAGCTCCCTCCAGTCTGGGTAGAAGGCCCCTATCGCGGAGACATGGACTTTGTCACCGAGCCACTTCCGTTTAATGACTGGCGTCTTCGAGGTTGTGGCGGTGAGTACAATGTCGGCGCCATGGCACGCCTCCTCACCAGTTGTTGCCTTCAGAATGGGGATGTCGAGCTTTTTCTCCATATCAACAACAAACTTATCAACGACCGGCTTTATCGGGTCGTAGACCCTAATCTCATCGAGTTTACGAACAGTGGCTGCTGCCCATGCCTGGTTCCGAGCTTGAATGCCTGCGCCAAACACCGCAGCGACTTTGGCATCTTTTGGCGCCAGGTATTTTAGAGCAACTCCCGACACTGCGCCCGTTCTCACCCCAGTTATGTATGTCGCGTCCATGAAGGCCTGGATCTGCCCAGTCTCCGGATCATTGACCACAATCCAAGCAGTTGTCGTCGGTAGTCCCTTCGTTGGATTGTCCGGGTAGATGCTGATTATCTTCGTCGCCTGCTCTTCTGTCTCCATGAGATAAGAGGGCATGAAGCTGATACTACCGTTGTATTTCGGGAGCATGATGCTGCTCCTAGTCGGCATTAAAACATTCCCGCGTCGAAGCTGACGGAATGCTCCCTCCACGGCATCTATTGCCTCCTTCATCGTCAGAAGTTTCACTATATCTTGGTCGCTCAGAATGAGCATGGATAAACAGCCGCTCCTACTCAAATAAACATGAGGACTTGGGAGTGATGATTAAGAATATGCTGTTTTTCTTCAGCAATTGACTCTAATTTTAATATCTGAGTTTTGAATTCTCTAAAGGTATTTCATTCAAGTTCAAAATTAATATAAAATAAGCGTTAAATGGGATGAATAATTCGATTTAAAGTATTAAAAAATTTGGAAAAACTGGTTTATAGCTTACTGGTGAAGTGTTCGACACGTTCCACTACGTCCTTGAGCACTGGGATCGGTTGCGTCATCGGAACCCTGATGAAACCTTCTTGTTTAGTTCCAAACGCTGATCCGCTGCTCAGAGACACGTTTTCTGTCTTCTCAAGTTTTTCTATAAACTCGTCGCTCTTCAATCCATACTTTCTGGCATCGAACCAGGCATAGAAGGCGCCCTCAAACTTGTGGCAAGGCATACCCATATCGTCGATTGCTTTTGTGAAGAAGTCGCGGCGCGCTGCATACTCCCTTCGTCTCTCGTCGACGTACTTGAAGTCGCTTCGTAGGCATGCAACGCCAGCTGGGTAGATGAACGTCGCTGGCCTGGGGGCCGTGACCTTCGCGACTATCTAGAGCCTTCTCAAGGTATCTGTCCGGCACGATCACGTAGCCGAGCCTCCAACCTGTCATGCTGAATGTCTTGCTGAAGCTCATGATGTTGATCGTCCTGTCTTTTAGGTCCTCGATTGTGCTCGGAGCTACAAACTTGTTGTCGTCGTAGACGTAATGGAGGTAAATCTCATCTGAGAATATGGCGAGGTCATGGTCATTCGCGAGGTCGCCGACAGCTTTGATCTCCTTTTTCTTGTAGACCGTCCCAGTTGGGTTGTTTGGGTTGCAGACTAGGACAGCCTTCGTCTTTTTCGACACGTAGCTCTCCAGCTTATCAAGGTCCATATGGTACTTGTTCTCACGGGGCAGCTCTGCAATCTTCATCTTTATACCCATATCCCTTAGCATCACGTAGTGGTTGCTATAGCTCGGCTCCCAAAGAAGAATCTCATCACCCTCTTTGAGCACGGAGGCCATCGCAATGTAGAGTGCAGCGCTACTTCCAGCGACTGGGATCACATGTGACTCCTTGTACTCCGGCCCTATCCATTTCTTATAGTAGTCGACGACAGCCTCCCGGAACTGTTTAGGGATCTCATTCCCACCGTAGTGAGTCCAGTCCCCACCCTTCTTGATCGCGTCCAGCACGGCGTCAATCGCACATTTCGGAGCCTCGACATCGGGGTCACCAGCGTTTAACTTCACGTAAGGCTTGCTCGGCATAACCAGGCACCTTTCAGTTTAAGGCATCCAAAAGGGTATATAACACTAGCCGATTCCAGTCAACCGAAGCTTCTTCAGCTACAGGTTCAAGGTAAGTCTAGTTATAGGTTCATGAAGTGCCCTTAATCCCTACACCGTGTATTCGTCTCATAAAGAGACTAGAAAAACTAGATGAGAGCCAAGTGCTCCAATAATTAGCGTCGGCTTCAGTGAAGTAGGCTCTGAAGGAAGTCTGCTATCCTCTCATGTATGGGCAGCCCAGTCACGTCCATGAGTGCTTTGTAACCCGGGTAGCAGTTTGCCTCAAGGACATATGGTTTCCCATCCTCCCCTGGCAGTATATCCACGCCGCATATCTTCAGTCCCGTCGCCTCCGCGACTGCGATCGATAGATCATCATAGATTGGATCATTGAAAACCTCCACGGAACCTCCGACGGCGACGTTGTATCGGAAGTCATTCTGGTTAAACCTCCTCTCTCGACCTATTACTTTCCCATCAATAACGAGGCATCGGATGTCGTAACCGAGGTTTTTGATATATTCCTGCAGATAATAGACACCTTCAGCGTGCTCTCGGGTATACCATACGAGGAACTGGAGTAGGTCGTCACGCCTCCTTATGCCACTAAGTTTTGTTACTCCGATTCCCCTTGCTGCACAGGTAGGCTTGAGTACAACCTCTCTCCCCTCTTCAAGGAAGCTATGAGCGAAGCCATATGCTTCCTCAACGTTTTCAGTAGCCAATGTCTTTGGATGGGGGAGGCCAAGCTCGTTCAACTTTAGGGTAAGTTGCTCCTTCGAGTACTGTAGCATTGACTCGACGGGGTTGATGACTATTGCTCCCTTCTCCAGCTCTCTGAGTATGAGAAGTCTATGTGTGAGTTCGTAGGTGCTCCCTCTGTGGAGCATGTTGCTAGGCGCGTAGACGATCTCGGCGTCGAGCTCGGGCAAATTTGGTAAATTGAAATCCCAAGGAGTCATTGCTCGTGTTTTAATGCCTTTCCCCCGTAGAGCCTCTAAGACTAGCTTCGTCTCCTGTACGCCGGGATTATCTGTGAATATTAGGACGCTCAAATAGAATGCCCGAATAGGGTTAGAGCAGTCGCCTTAAATCATTTTTTTAAGTCTTGGTTATCCAGTCTACGCATCTGAAGTGGGAAAGTTCTCAAATTTATGTTTTTATCTATATAGATAACATAAAATATTGTGAAATATATATTCTATGAAAGTTAATTATAAAGCTGTAAGCACCTATTCGATACATCATCTTCCGAGGCGACTATAGAGAAGGCGCTGAGAGCTTGGTGAACGGTGTCCGTACATACAATCGCGACTACGTTCGACAAGCTATCTTCACGCTCCTCGATGAAGAAACTAGTCTATATTGGCGCAATTGTGTTTCTGGTAGCATTCATCTTGCTGCCACCCGTGTTGGGTATTTCATCCAAACTTGACCTCGCCCAACAGGTTCTCTCTAATCCAGACCTCCTTAAGCGAGCTGAGTCGGCCATATTCTGGTCGTTTACAATCGCCCTATCTGTGGCTGCGTTTGACCTTGTCGCTGGTCTTCCTCTAGCGTGGTACATAGCGCGTGGGCGTTCGCGGTGGATTAGTGTTATAGATGCTCTCGCCGACATTCCTTTCGTTATTCCGACGGTAGCCCTTGGCTACTCTATGCTCCTATTCTGGGGGAACTCGGGGCCGTTGAGTTTGCTCGGGTTTTCGATACAGCCTGGCCTGATCCTCGTTCTTCTACTTCACTTTGCTTTTTCATTTCCTGTCGTCGTCCGGGTGATGGTCGGGGAGCTTTTAACTCACACAGTTATCTACGAGACGGCGGCGAAGACCCTTGGGGCCCGCCCTTTCACAATCGCCAGGACTGTAACACTCCCCCTGCTGAGACCAGGCCTGATAGCGGCTTTCCTCTTGGCCTTTGCCCGTTCACTATCTGAGACTGGTGCGACCGTTATAGTCGCGGGTGCCTTCGAGAATGGACCCGTTTTCATCAAGAACGCGAATGATGCGGGTCTCCAGGGGCCTATGGTCCTTGTCAGCTTCACCCTCATTCTCTCCTCAGTCGCCGTTTTCGCCTTTATTCGTCTCCTAGGCAACCGACTTAAAATACCGATCAATCGCGTCTATCCCGGCCCTGAGGCAAGATTGAGCTCAAAGGGGAGTGTTGATCTCAGAAACGGTCTCACCTTCTTGATTTTTGGTTTCTTCGTGCTAATCCCTTCGATATTCATTACCTTTCCCGCGATGACGGCTCTAACCGACGGCACACTGCAGAAAGCTCTTTCGGGTGTAGGGGTATGGGCGAGCTTCTGGCAGGCTATGGCGCTCTCTTATAGTATAGGCATAATAGCAACATTGATCAACATCGCGACGGGGTTACCAATCGCCATCTTAATCGCTAGAAGGAAGATTGGGAAGATTGGGAAGATTGGGACGACGTTGCTCGACGCTGCATGTAATGTCCCGATAGTTGTTCCGAGTGTTGCGTTAGGTGTGTCTCTAGGCTTCTTCTGGCATTCCTTCGGCTTCCTGCCGGAGTTCTGGATACTCGTTTTTGCTCACATGACCATTACCTACACTTATTTCGTCCAGGCGATGGCAGCGGCTATAGAGGGAATACCCGCGGAGATGGAGGAGACCGCCAGGACTTTAGGCAGCAGGCCGCTATACGTCTTCAGGAAGATAATCATCCCTCTGACCAAGTATTCCTTCCTCTCAGGGGCGATACTCACATTCACTAGAAGCATAAACGAGACTGGAGCAGCGACAGCTGTTTCACAGAATCTTAAGACCGCACCCGTCCTCCTAGTCTCGTGGGTGAAGCATCAAGTCCCCGTTACAACGTCCGATATCGCCCTGGGGATAGCCTTTCTAGTCTTGACGTCCTTTGTCTCCTTGCTCGTCTTGAGACTCATTGTCTACAGGGGAAAGAAGTGATATGCCCTCCCTTAGCCTCCTTAACGTTACGAAGCGTTTCGGCGAAATTAAGGCCCTAGATGGTTTGACCTTTGAAGTTAAAAATCTGGAGTACCTCTGCGTGTTAGGATCGACGGGCAGCGGGAAAACAACGCTTCTGAGATGCATAGCCGGAATTGTGAAGCCTGACGAGGGCGATGTCTATGTGGATAACGTGAAGTCGAACCTGATCCCGGCTGAAGAAAGGAATGCTGTCTATGTTCCTCAGACCTATGCACTATTTCCCCACATGAATGTCCTCGAGAATGTCATGTTCGGTCCCCTCGCTAAGGAAACTGAGAGGTCCGCCGCCGAGGAGACGGCTATGCGAGTTCTAAAGATCGTCAGGCTGGATAATAGGGCTGACGCTTTTCCTAATGAGTTGAGCGGAGGCATGCAGCAGCGTGTTGCGCTTGCGAGGGGCTTGGCCTCTGGAGCGAAGCTCCTTCTACTGGACGAGCCACTTGGCGCCCTCGACGTTAGACTGCGCCTCGAGCTCAGGACGGAGCTCAGGAAGCTCGCTAAGGAAGCTGGACTCACAGTAATTCACGTTACCCACGACCAGGAGGAGGCAATGACCATCGGTGACAGGATACTTGTCCTAAGAAAGGGACAACTCCAGCAGCACGGCTCTCCCTATCACGTCTATAACCGCCCCGAGAAAATATTCGTCGCCAATTTCGTTGGCAACACTAACTTTCTCGAGGCCATCGTTGACCAAAGGAATAGGGAGGGAGGCGTTGTCAGGCTAAGAGAAGAGTTGAAGGTCAAAGTCCTCGACTCAAGTTTCGAACCTGAGGAGGCAGTTATAGTCGCTGTGAGGGAGGAGAAGACAAGGTTGATGCCAGAACCCAGAGGCGACCTTACTAACAGGCTCTCGGGTGAGGTTGTTGAGGTACACTTCTTAGGCAGCTTCATTCGATACACCGTGCGGCTCACTAATGGCGATCGCCTCGCAGCCCGCCTCCCCGTTCATGAGGAGGAGATGGGCATCAAACAAGGGGACTGGGTGAGTGTCAGCTTCGATCCCTCGGACACTCATTTGTATGAGTATCCACCCCTCGGGCTTCAGAGGGAGTTAGAGGCGAGCTAGATGCCTAAGATTAGGGTTGAAGGTGTGAAGAAATCTTACGGCAAGGTAGTCGCCTTAAACGGTGTAAACTTAACAATAAGGGATGGTGAGTACCTATCAATAGTCGGACCAAGTGGCTGCGGTAAAACTACTCTAATCAAATCGATAGCAGGAGTCGTCCAACCCGACGGTGGAGACATATTCATAGATGACAACAAAGTTACTCAACTTCCCATCGAGGATAGAGGTGTTGGTTACGTCTTTCAGGAGATCGCCCTCTTCCCCCACATGAACGTCTACGACAACGTTTCCTATGGTCTAATGGTTAAGGGTGTGACCCCGTTGGAGCGTGAGGTTCCAGTTGAGGAGATGCTACATATGATGAATCTGGAGGATTACGTCTCACTTTACCCGAACGAACTCAGCGGGGGAGCAAGGCAGAAGGCCGCGATTTCAAGAGCGCTAACTTCAGGCTCGACCCTTTTACTTCTAGATGAGCCCCTCGGGGCCCTCGATCTTAAGGTGAGGACGGTACTCAGGTATGAGCTAAGGAAACTTGTGAAGGATCTGGGGCTCACAGCTGTCCACGTGACCCACGATCAAGAGGAGGCTCTATCTATTTCGGACAGGATCGTCGTTATGAAGGCTGGCAAGATAGTTGAGGTTGGTCTTCCGATTCAGCTATACATGAGACCCAAGGAGATATTCACGGCAAAGTTTCTCGGTGAAGCAAACTTCATCACAGGAGAAATAGTAGGAAAAGACTGATTCAGCGCTCGAAGTTCAAGTAAATGGCTCACTTCTAAGGTCAAATATTAAAAATGAGGCAGACCTGAAGAGAGGGGAGGCTTGCGTGATGGCTATCCGCCCGGAGTTCATCAATTTATCACTAAAGCCTGCGGAAAGTAACTCTTGGGCATGTGAGGTCTCGAATGGAATCTTCGTCGGGGATGCCATGCGCTACGAGGTGCTGGCTGATAATGGTTTGACGCTTTTGGTGAAAACACCCATAACGGGGGAGGAAACAGTATTCGCAACCGGCGATAAAATATACCTCTCGATACCTGAAGATCATTTATTGGTCTATAGACAGCCTGAGGAGGGTCTGGAGAAAGCTCTATCACTTGAATAATTGGAGTTGATTGTGTGAAACCTCTCGAGAGTTGGCTTAGGACACGTAGGAAGGTCCTAGCGATAAGCATGGTCTTGGAACATTCTAAGGCTAACGTCATAGCAGCTGAACAACTGGATCACTGCATCGACTTCGCACTACAGGGCAAGCGTGAGGACCTCTTAAGAAGCTTCGACATACTACAGCTGAAGGAGAAAGAGGCCGACCTCTTAAAGCGTAAAATTATAGCCGAGCTTGCACAGGGTGACCTCCCCATATCGGAGAGAGAAGACATGATGAGATTAGCGAGACAGATCGATGATGTAATCGACTGGGTGAACGAAACTGGCCGCATAATGGTTGAGTTTAGTCTGAAGGATATGCCGGATGAGATTAAGGCGACCACCATCGACATGGGACAGGTAATTAAGAGTTGCGTGAGCAAGTTGGACGTCTGCATCGAGAAGCTGACTGACAGAGAGTTCCAAGATGCCCTCAAGGCCGCAGACGAAGTGGAGAGACTGGAGGAGAAGATGGATGGACTATATCAGAAGGCGAGACGATCAATCAGTGGCCTCAAGACCAGTTCAGTCGAAATCGGTCAGGCAATTCTTCTTTCAGAGTTCATGGACGCTATGGAGACCATCACCGACCGCTGCGAGGATACCTGTGACGAGGTAAGAGTCATCGCGGTCACAGCTCCCCTCATATAACCCTAAAATGGTTTTTGATTTAGGTACTATTTCTGAAGCCTAAGTTGAAAAACGATTTAAAAGGTCTTAAATTCAGAACGGATAAGAATTCTTCGGTGCGTAAGTTTTGAGTAACCCATGGCTTGATGTTGATAAGAAGATAGTTTCTGAGATATACACGTCGTCGGAGCCAATGGATAACCTGAAGGTACTCTGCGATGTCTACGGAAGCAGGTTCCCCGGCACACCCGGAGACCTCGGCTCCGTCAAGTACATGGTAGAGAAGCTGAAGGGCTACGGGATCGAGGACGCCCATTACGAGTCATACAGGATTCCCGGCTGGAAGAGGGGGCCTGGAAAGCTGACGATGGTAAGCCCCTTCAAGAAGGAGATCGACTGCATTAGTCTCCCTCATAGTATCTCCGGGGAGATCGAGGCGAAGCTTGTATGGCTTGGCGACGGTGCAGTCGACGTATATGATAAGAAAAAGAATGAGATCGATGGCAATATTGCGATGGTTTCCAGCGCGAACCCACTGGGGATGACTCGTTCTCTTCACAGGTCCGAGAAGTTCATGAGAAGCGTCCTCGCCGGGGCGAAAGGCTGGATATTCATGAACCAATACCCCGGCTACGGTCCCCAGACTGGGGGAATAAGTCCGGTGATCCCGTCGATTAGTGTCAGCTTCGAGGACGGGATGTACCTCGTCAGGGCATTAGAGAGGGAGGGTAAAGTCACTCTAAGGATCAAGACCACTGATAAAAACATGGAAGTGACGACACACAACGTCATCGCAGACATCCCCGGCACCTCGAAGAGCAGGGAGCACGTCTTAGTCGGGTGCCACTACGATGGACACGATATAAGCCAGGGTGCCGAGGACCCATGCTCGGGCACAGTAACGGTTATGGAGATCGCTAGGAATCTCATGATGGTGAAGCAGAAGCTAAAGAGACGTGTGCGTTGCGTCTGCTTCGGCGCTGAGGAGATCGGCCTCTACGGGAGCTACAACTACACATCTATGCACGCGAACGAGATGGACGACATCCGGTTCATGCTCAACCTCGACGCCGGTGGCAGCAAGGGTCGGAAGGGAGTGATACTTCACGACTTTCCCGAGTTAGAACCATTCCTCGACCAATGCGCTGGTGAGATGAAGGCCGAACTCCCATACTTCGAGCGAGTTGGCCCATACAGCGACCACTGGCCATTCTACCTCCGTAGCGTCCCCTGCGGAAGTGGAGGGGACCCCGAAAATATCCGCACTAGCATGGGCCGCGGATTCGGACATAGCAAGTACGATACCGTCGACAAGGTAGACCTCGAGTATCTACGCCTAGCAGCGGCGAACTATGCTCGATTTCTCTTCAGAGTCTCGAATGTAGACCAATGGATGGCTAAGAGGAAGACCCAGAAGGAGATTAAAGAGTTCATCAAGAAGCAGGGCTATGACCAGACTGTAGAGTTAGCTGATAGGGTTAAGGCATATATTAAAACTTGGCCGGAGATCCACCCTGAAACTAAGATCTGGCTCGACAGTAAAAGCGACTGGTAGATAGATTAGGCCAAGCGAGCGTTCTGCGGTTATTTGGATCTGAAGTCTGAAAAGATTTCGTCTCATCTATCGCGAGTTGTTTAATCCCGCATTAATGAGAATCTTAGTAAATTTTTGGAAAGTTTAAATAGAGCACATTCCACTGCGAGGAACAGGTGGATCATACGGTTTATTGTTCAAACTGTGGTAAGGAACTAGACACTGAAGCGAACTTCTGCCCTAAATGTGGTGTTAGGACCGAGAAGGGTGTCCAAGAAGGAATGAAAATCCCGTGGATGTCGGACTCTCATGTGAGACAGGAACTAGATGTTGCCCTTCAAAAGGCATCTAAAGCGATCGACGACGGTGTGAAGATTGTCCAGGATACTTTCAAAGAAGTCGCTGGCGAGTTGGAGAAGGGGGTGAATACGGCGCGTCAGAATGTAAAGGATAAGACTGGGCCTGTCTTTTGCCGCGTTTGCGGGCAGGAGAACACTAGGTATGCACGCTTCTGCACAAAGTGCGGCAAAGAGCTCTAGTTTCTCTACCTTCTTGACACCTGATCCACGTCGATTAGAACAACTATCACAGCGTTAACAATCACTATGGAGTGGGTCTTCGCCTCATCTCTAGTCGATTCATTAGGGAACTTGAGACCACCTTTGACGACGCTTATCCTCCTCTTTCCCTCCGGGAGCGTGACAAGGACAGCCTCGCCATTAACCTTCTCGGGGTCTGGGGCTGCGATGGTGACATCGACCATCAATGCCTCTTCGATCTCGGAGAAGCTATTTGCCTTGAAAAGCTGACTGAGCCCAATCATACTGCTGTGGCTTATTGCGTCCTTAACAGCCCTCTGTGCTGCCTTGGTCGCATCCTCGCCGTGGAGATCGATCCCTGTCCCAACTTCCACTAGATAGCGCCGGTAGTCCAAACCTTTCACAGCGGGATACCGTGGCGGAACCAGATAAAAGACTTCGCAGGGCGCAAGCGCACAGAACACAAATGAGGCTCTACGGGATGAGAAGCCAGTTGTGAAGGCCCGGCGGCTGTCTCAGGCCCACCCATTATATGCTGGATATGGGTAGGTAATCTTTTCATGGCCATCACTCACTTCCTTAGCATGTCAATAGTCGAGTTTGAGGGTAAAAAACCTAAGATCCACCCCAGTGTCTTCCTTGCTCCTGGATGTTGGATCATAGGCGACGTCTCTCTTGAGGAGGATGTGAACGTATGGACCAATGCGGTGATTCGGGGCGACGACGACAGTGTAGTGATAGGCGCCCGTACAACGATACTAGAGGGCTGCCTAGTTGAGGCCCCGACGGGGAATCCTGTTAGCATCGGCTCGGATGTGATCGTGAGTCATGGTGCGACGATACATGGGGCGAAGATCGGTAACAAGGCTATAATCGGCATCCAGGCTGTTGTACTAGACCGCGTAGAGATAGGGGAGGGAGCAATGGTGGGCGCAGCTGCACTCGTGAGCCCGAGGAAGATCATCCCTCCGGGGATGGTCGCACTTGGCATTCCAGCCGAGCCTAAGAGTGGGGTCACCGACGCGAACGTCCAGTATATGAAGAAGGAACACGAACGTACACTGAGCAAGGCAAAGATATATAAGAAAATTTATTGTGAAAAAGAGTATGCTCATTCTAGATTAATGTAATATTCCGCCAATGCGCGCGCGGAAACTTAACTCATCTGGACTAGGGTAATTCTATTTCTTGTGCACGGTTTTAGCTGCCCTTCCACGTTCGTAGATGCCGAAGGCACGTGCCTATTCCCGTGGTGGGTGATACTTCTTCGTCCCGCGAATTGGCTTTAACCCATCACGAAGTTTATCGTCCCACTTCTCCGACTCGGTTGGTTGTCTGTAACCCTTCTTCTCCTCTTTCGATTTCAAGGTCTTCACCTATTGGAGTATTAGTTTAGGCTCCTGGGATATGAAGTAGCGGAGTCCTTTGGCGCGTTAGACTCCATTTTGAACCAATCTTGAAATATATGGAAGACATAGTCCTCCGATGCGCACGCGCATGCGTGTGCTAAAGATCCTCTCCCTGGAAAAGCAGATCAAAATCCATGAGGGTGGAATTCATCTTCTCCGCAGCCTCATAGACCTGCTCCTCCCTCTTAGCCCCGGTAATCACGAGCTTCCCCGACGCGAACAGCAGCATAACAACCTTTGGCTCTGGCATCCTGTAGATCAGGCCGGGGAACTGCTCAGGCTCATACATGACGTTGTCCATCACGTCCGAAGCGGTCTCTAAGTCAATCTTACCGTGGAGATTCGCGGAGGAGACAATATTCTGGATTACTATCTTCGGCTTACTGAGGATGACGATACCGTTCCCCTTCAGCTCCCTGACAACCTTTCCCACCGCGCTCTTCGCCAGCTTCTCCGACTTCGCACCCGTGCAGACCATCTTGCCGGAGCCGAAGATCAGGGTTGCAGTTTTCGGACGCTTAAGTCTGAAGACGAGTCCAGGGAATTGCTTCGGCCTGTACTCCACGTTTCTGAATACCTTCATGATGGCGAGTAGGTCTATTTTCTGGTCGAGGGTCACCGAGGCGACGACGTTCTGTATCGTTACATCGTAGGGGTTTGTTTTACTCATTACTTGGCCTTCAGCATTCTCTATCATCGTGTTTGAGATTATCTGTCTTGCGTGTGCGTCGGGTGTGGAGAGTGCGTACGCGATCCTCCGATTAAGGACTGTGGTGGTAAGGACGAAATAAAGCGCATATTTCAGGGCTGATTCGTAGAAAGTATTGGAGGGGTTTTGGACCTAAACGTTTCCACTCGTTAATCGCGCGCGATGCGTAGCAATGTTACACATATAACAAAGTTACCCTGGTAACAACTTTAGAGTCTATAAAATTAAATATATTCACATAACTTGGTTTATCTATAAGAAAATTTATTATGAAAGAGGGTAGGCTCATTCTAGATTAAGGTAATATTCCCGTCAATATCTATACGGACTTGAAGACATTAATGCCTCCAATTGGGATAGATTCATGTGTGTGAACTAGAATATCAGATATTTGCTGAATAGCCTCCATCGACTGGTAGGGAAACGCCGGTGATGAAATCGGATGCAGGGGCTGCGAGGAAAATTGCGGCACCTTGCAAGTCCTCTGGATTGCCCCACCTACCCATCGGTGTTCTGGCTAACACCTGCTCGTTTAAGCCTTGGATCTCCACGCGGCTTCTCCTCGTAAGATCTGTGTCTATCCACCCAGGCAATATCGCATTGACTTTGATTTTGTCAACGGCCCATGCGGAGGCTAAAGCCCTCGTCATAGATACTATGCCACCCTTGCTAGCCCCGTAAGCCATGAGTTTCGGTCCACCAAACAGCGAAGTCATAGACCCGATGTTGATTACCTTTCCTCCCCCTGCAGCCTTCATTGCGGGGTAAACCGCCTTGGCACACAGGAAAGCGCCTCGGAGATTAATGTCAAGTATCTCATCGTATTCTGCGGGGGTTAGGTCCTGAGGCATCTTGCGGATATTTATCCCGGCGTTGTTAACGAGCACATCGATTCTATTGTAAGTTTCCAGGGTCTTCCGGACCATGAATTCGACTTTATCTTGGCTCCGTACATCCAACTCAAGTTCCAGAACTCTGACACCGTAGTCACGTCGGATTCCATCCGCAGCCTCCGCTGTCTTGGCTGGGTTCCGAGCAGCTATGACTATGTCACAGCCAACGCTAGATAGTCCCCGGGCTATGCCGAGTCCTATGCCACCGTTTCCCCCCGTTATGATTGCTACTTTATCCTTTAAGTCGAATAATCTCATCAACACGATTCACCTAGCTCAGCAGCTAATCTATCCATGTGAGCACCCTAATAATAGCCTTAATTCATGTGAGTGCTTATGTGAGCGTCGGTTGAAAACGCTGTTTGTCTCTACTTCTTATTATGTTTGAAGGTGAACGCAGAGGGGCATAGGTTGTTCACGGAGCAGCCAGCGCAGTTAGGTTTCTTCGCGTCGCAGACTTTCCTACCATGTTTAATGAGGAGGTAATTTACCTCGTACCACTTCTCTCGTGGGATTAGCTTCAGCAGGTCCTGCTCTATCTTATCCCTGTCCTTCTCCTTTGACCAGCCTAGACGCTGACTGAGGCGCATCACATGGGTGTCCACTGCTATTCCTTCGACGATCCCGAAGGCGTTACCGAGAACGATGTTTGCCGTCTTTCGGGCGACCCCTTTCAGCTTCAGTAGGTCACCCATGGTGCGCGGGACCTCGCCCCCGAACTCCTCTACGATCTGGCGTGACGCCGCCTGGATCAGCTCAGCTTTCCTGTGAAAAAAACCCGAGGACTTTATGTATCTTTCTAACTCTTCTCGGGGCGCAGATGCGTAGTCTGCGGCGGTCCTATACTTCCTGAAAAGGGCTGGTGTCAGCTTATTGATCTGATCATCGGTGCTCTGTGCTGATAGTATTGTGGCGATCAGAAGCTCCAGGGGAGTCTCCCAGTGAAGGATTGTACCCTTCTCGAATGGATATTCCGCTTCGAAAATCCTGATGATCTCGTCTGCCCTATCCTTCTCATCCATATGTTATCCGTCGTTTGTGGTGCCTTTAACTCATTCGAAGACAGAGGCTCAACTTTATTGCCCTCGATTGGAAAGGAGTTAGTCGACGTTGTTCTGGAGAAAAAAGAAGGAGGAGCCAAGAGGCGAGTTGCCTCCGAATCAGGCACCAATTCCTGAGTTGCTCCGCTGGGGCATAGACCACCCTGGGATAACTCAGCAGCTCCCGGATATCAGTAGGAAAGACTGGAACCTTACCGTTGATGGCGAGGTAGAGAACCCCCTTACCTTGAGTTGGGCCGACCTACAGGCCCTTACCCAAGCCGAGTCCATCAGCGACTTCCATTGTGTCGAAGGGTGGAGCGTACTAAAACAGAGATGGGGTGGCGTTCTCTTCAAAACTATTCAGGAGAAAGTGAAACCGAGGGAAGGGGCCAAGTATGTTCTGTTTGAGTGTGCTGATCACTACACCACCAGCCTACCCCTCTCCGATCTACAGGGAGACGACATTATACTTGCTCACAGCCTTAACGGAGAGGAACTCCCGCAGCCCTACGGTGGGCCCATGCGACTCGTTGTCCCCCAGAAATATGCTTACAAGTCAGCCATGTGGGTAACGAGGATAACCTTCTCTAAAAAAGATAAGCTCGGCTTCTGGGAGCGAGGCATTTACAGCAACACCGCCGACGTCTGGAAGAATGACAGGTATAGGATTCATGTCTAGTGGAAAAACATAATCTGCTTAGGAGTAGTGTGCGCGACGCACACAATTATACTCGCTTGTACATACGATGATGTTAGCTTCTCCTCATAAATACACCTGGGAAATTATAGATAGATGCAAAAACATCATTAAACATCACAAATTTGCTAAAACCCGATAACTTTTTAACTGAACGAGCACCATCATAGCACACCTACAGAAAACGAATGTCTGGAGGAGTCCAAAGTGGAGAGATCTAACACTGTATTCATCGGACGGAAACCTGTCCTCAACTATGTCCTCGCATGCATGACCCTCTTCAAGAGTGGCCAGGAGAATGTCTTGGTTAAGGCACGTGGACAGTCCATCAGCAGGGCTGTCGATGTTGTAGAGGTACTCAGGAACCGCTTCATGCCCAGCGTAGAGGTCGTCGAGATCAAGATAGGCACCGAGCAGGTTCAGTCCGAGGAACGCAGCACACCTTCAAACGTCAGCACCATCGAGATCGTGCTGAAGCCGTAAGGGCGTAAAATTAGGCTCTCACTGCGGCTCCCCCGGATGACCGGAGGACCACCGAGTGCAAACGCAGCTGTGTGAGTTTTGTCTGAAGAGCGGTATGCTCTGCTCAAAGTGCCAGACCAAGATCAAGACGGGTGCAGTTACAAACGACTACATGGAAGTTGCTAAGAAGCTAATCAGCTATGAGGGACAGAACCCATTCCTTCAGACAGTCACACTAGACAACGTCGTCGACGCCGGGGGATTCCTAGTCCTCGTCGTCGGAAAAGGCGACTCAGCTAAATTTAACGCAAATCCAAAACCTATACGTGACCTAGGCGACGCCTTCAACAAGAGGGTCGTAGTCGTCGAGGCCGCTATGAATGACCGAAAGTTCCTCGAAGATCTCTTTTCGGGTCAGCAGATTGTGACCATCAACATAATTTGGCTCCCCGACGGGAGCACCGAGACTCGTGTTGTGCTCGGTGCCCGCGGAGCGAAGAGACTCAGCAAGAAGCGTATACAGGCTCTAACCGACATCGCTAAGAAGGTTCGCAAGATGGACCTACGCGTAGAGTACGCCTACTAACCTCTCGAAAGTATTTTTATATTCACCCCCCTTTTAGCTGGGTAGCTCGGAAGGGGTCGCTTTCATGTACGACAGGGTCTACATCGAAGAAGCCAAGAAAAAACCTGGCGAAACCGTTACCATTGCAGGTTGGGTAGTTCGTACCCGAGACCTTGCCAAGATCAAGTTTATAGTAATGCGTGATAGGACTGGCGAGATCCAGGTCACTGTTAAGAACCTGAATCTATTTCCCCAGGAAGGCCTGGGCCGAGAGGACGTCATCGCCGTCACCGGAAAGGCTGCCCAGAGCAAGATTGCCAATGCGGGCGTCGAGTTTTTCCCTGATAAGATCGAAGTCATCAATAAGTCGAAGCAGCCTCTCCCCGTCGACATCGCGGAGACTAGCCAGAGTGAGCTGGAGACTAGGCTTAACTGGAGGTTCCTAGACTTCAGAGCACCCCAGACAAGGGCTATATTCACGATCCAGAACAGGCTTCTCGCTGCATTCCGAAGTTGGCTCACAGAGAATGGGTATGTTGAGATACAGCCACCCTGCATCATCGCGTCCGCCTCGGAGGGTGGTGCGGACCTCTTCGGTCTACCCTACTTCGAGAAAAAGGCATTCCTCGCGCAAAGCCCCCAACTCTACAAGCAGATGTGTGCCGTAAGCTTCGAGAAGGTTTTTACAGTTACTCCCATCTGGCGGGCCGAGAAGTTCAATACCCCTACTCACCTCAATGAGATCCGACAGATGGATATCGAGCAAGCCTTCTCCGACGACGAGACAGTTATGAGGGTACTCGAGAAGGTCCTCGTCTACATGCTTAAGGACGTAAAGGAGCACTGCCTCGAGGAGCTGAGGATTCTAAAAAAGGAGTTGGTGATGCCTAAACTGCCCTTCAGACGCGTCACCTACACTGAAGCAATCGAGATGCTTCAGAAGGCGGGAGAGCAGATCAATTGGGGCGACGACTTCACAAAGCCGCAGGAGAAGAAGATGATGGAACTCGTTGGCGAGGAGGCATTCTTCCTTAAGGATTGGCCAGCAGCCCAGAAGGCGTTTTACTCGATGCCCTACGCCGATAACCCCGAGGTTGTTCACGCCTTTGACTGCATATATGGCGGTATAGAGATCAGCAGTGGCACGCAACGCATACATATACCTGACCTCCTCCGTGAAAGAATAACTAAGAAAGGTCTCCACCCTGAGAACTTCGAGAGCTATATCGAGGCATTTGCCTACGGTGCTCCGCCTCATGCGGGGTGGAGCATTGGCCTAGAGCGGCTCACCATGATCGTTACTGGCAAGGACAACATCAGAGAATGTTGCATGTTCCCGAGGGATAGAGAGAGGCTGATCCCATGAGCAGACAGAGCCAGTTCGAGTATAAGATGTGCATAGTGATCCGCACAGACCTCAAAATGAGCACCGGTAAGATGATAGCCCAGGCGTGTCATGCCGCCGTCGACTGCTCGGAGAAAGCGAAGCAGGAGAACCATGCAGGTTGGCGGAAATGGCATGACGAGGGCGCCAAGAAGGTTGCACTCCAGGTCGACTCACAGGAGGAGCTTGAGGAGTTGGCGGAGAAGGCGGATAAGCTCGACATAGTCAACTCTGTGATACAGGACCGGGGCCTCACTGAGGTGCCAGCAGGAACCATAACAGCTCTAGGATTAGGGCCGGAGCGGAACGATAAACTCGACAAAGTCACAGGTAACCTACCGCTGATGAAATAGCTGCCTATTTTCAAAAAATATTACATTTAGTTATTCTAAGTGAGGTAATTGATTAAATTCTGGGGAAGAATTTTTATGGGCCTTGGAAGCCACAGGCAGGACACCTGTAGGTGCGGCCGAAGAGCCTGCATTTCTCGCAGCGCCAGATGGTGACTGCACCGCAGTTCGGGCAGCTCATTTTAACGGCTTTCTCCTCGGGGGCGACCTTCCTGCCACAGGAGATGCAAGTCGACATACTTATCAGCCCAGATAGGAAGGGGCTCAATATTTAAAGGTTGACTAGGTCCCTCAGCTCGTCGAAGGCGAACCTGCCAAGACTGCTCAGGAGTGTTTTAGTGAGGCTAGGCTCTGTAAATATTCGCCTTATGACGCCTTCCTGCAGATCCATGTCTCCCTCAGCTACTAGCTTGTTTAGGGTTTTCTCCAGCCCAGCTCCAGAGAAGGCGTGAAAGACTCTGTTCAACCGTTCATCGGAGAGTCTGTCGGCGAGGTGGCGGAGAGTGAGCATGCTTCGGAACTCGTCACCGTATTTCTCCCTACATATCCTGTTATATTGCCTTAGATTTGCTTCAGATACGTCTCCTGTTTGGAGCGCCTTCGAAGCGACCTTACCTGCTTCGAGGGCGCAGAGCCCGCCGAGTATTACTCCACCACCCGTCGTGGGCTTCACGTGGCCCGCGGAGTCACCCACGAGTAATAGTCCAGAGAATTCTGTTCTAGAGTAGGGGCCACCCACCAAGACATGCCCGGTCCTTAGCGTCGAGTGGCTAGTTGAACCGAATCTCCTCTTAATGAAGGTCGTCTAACGTTTTGGTCGCATCTTTATTACGGCTAGCGAGGCCAACCCTCGCCTCTTTATCGGAGATGGGAATGACCCACGCGAAGAAGCCTGGAGCCAACTCGTTTCCGAACCAGACTTCGACCATCGAAGAGTCGACTTCGCAACTTACTTCGGTGTTCACCCCGATGAGGGAAGTTTCTGAGTTATTTCCCAAATTCGCCGCTTTGAGAAGTCTCCTTGAAGCTCCCTCGGCGTCTATCACTATCCTTGACTTCTCCTCCCAGTCATCCCCCTCGGCCCCCACGACGGTTTCACCGGAAAGCCTCAATTTTTTGGCCTTGTGGCCGAGCACAATCTCTGCTCCAACGCTAGTCGCCTGTTCGGCGAGTACTCTATCGAACTCTGCCCTGTTTACTACGAAGGCTCGGGGGTGTTTATCCCTGATCTCGATGCGGCTTCCGTCGGGCGCATATATTCTACCTCCCATCACCTCGTTCTGAACGAAGCGCGGTGACGGGTCGATTCCCAGTTTTTTCAATCCCTCTACGCTGAGGAGGCCAGCGCAGTGATTGGGCACACCTACCTTAGTATGTTCCTCTAGAATCTTGACATCGAAGCCGTGAGAGGCGATCTCCCTAGCCGATAAAAGTCCTGCGGGTCCCGCGCCTATGATTAGAGCGTCGGTACCCAAAATGGTCACTTGATAAAATAGTGGATCTAGCTGCGCTTAACTATTTCCTGAAACTCGACATCTTCAAGCTCTGGGAAGAACTTGAGGAGATCCATGGCGAGTCCCCTCTTGGCGATCTGGATGTTCTCGCCGAAGAAGATCTCGTCGGGGATAGTGATGGTCATCCTCTTCTTAGCCATTCTTCTGACCGAACTTCTCGGCGTCGACTCCGGTAAAGCGGCGGCCTATGAGGGCTTTGACCTTTGCTTTCTCATCCTCAATTATCTCCGTGACCTTGACGTCGTAGATTATCTTCCTGCCCGCGAGGGCGTGGTTGTAGTCAACCTGGACCCTGCCCGCGCCTACGCTGCGGATGACTGCCTGGCGGCCGTCGATCTCAAGTTCGGCTCCGGGAACTGGGTTTACGCCCTTGCTTCTGAGGATGCGGTATGGGAGGGTTTGGACGTTGCTTGGGTCGCGTTCTCCGAAGGCCTCCGCTGGCTGGAACCTCTATGGCTGTCTGCTCGTTTGGCTTTATGCCTTTAAGCCTCGCATCGAGGCCCCTGAGAACCCAGCCCTCCCCGACGACTACGAGGCGTGGGCCGTAGACGTGGTCTTCATGGTGTATACCCTTCTCCTTGGCGACGTCTTCGCTGGTTGTGTCGAAGACCTCACCCGTCTCCTCCGCTCTTCCAGTCATCTCGACGAGGATGAAGTCGCCCTTGTTTACGGCGCCCTCGATCCTGGGCTCCTCAGCTGGCTTCTCCTCCTTTACCTCTACAGGAGCCTCCGCTGGCTGTTCCTCTGCTTTGACCTCGGTTTCAGGTGCCTCGACCTTGGGCTCCTCAGCAGGCTTCTCCTCCTTCGCCTCTACAGGAGCCTCGGCGGTCTGCTCCTCGGCTTTGACATCGTTTATGGTTGTTTCGACCTTAGGCTCCTCTACTGGCTTTTCCTCTACGGGCTTTTTATCTTCGCTCATATCTGAACACTCTGAGAGTCATTGCCCTCGGTCATTCCGAGGGATTCACGCAAGGAGATGCGGAGCCCGGTTTAAAGCCTTTCTGTAAATCTAACTCCTAACAAATTATTTAGAAATTTTGAGTAGTAGTGGCATTAGTGCATCTGTAATTGTTTTTGATTAACTTCATGGTCGCTAGAGTTATTTATGAAACAAAAATTGAATTCTTGTGAAGTGACACGATGGTTTCCGATAATCTAAACTAGTTTAATAAAAGGGAGAGTTTGGACGATAATTTGTGGATATCTTTTAAGGGAATTTAGTTTTAAAATTAATCTTTTAATGATAATTACTTTCGTAATTAGTTTTTATAGTTTTACTATGTCATATAATACTCTTCTTTTATCAGCATGTCGCACGGAATAGCTTATGTTTAGTTTGTTGAATCGCGTCGCATGGATGATGAGACTTTTTATGTATAATTAATTACTATAATTATTAGCGATATAATTGATGATTTTTAAGGTTTAATGTTAATATTTTCAACAGTCAATGTCGCACCGATCATATACGATAAATTGATGTATTTATTAATCTCTAAGGTTTTTTAATTTAGTGAATATACATTTATGTGTTAAAATATTTTGCGTACGACACGCTTCAAGTACCATAGCTCATAATAATAACTATGTTTAAAGTGACTTTAGTGATGTCATAATGCGTATTCTCCTGAAAGCCCCCATTGAGATTTCACTTAGAATCGATGGGCAAATCGGGTTCAGGAGTCCGATTGTTGACGTTGACATGCTTCCTTTTAGGTGGTTAAGCATTTTTGGGGTCGTTACTAGGGCGCAACTTGCACGTTACTGGGGCGTGATCGGGGCGTTACTACAGTGTTACCTACCCGTTACAATTTTTTGTTTTAGACCATGGACCATGGCTGAACTAGGGGGAGTGTAGATGGTGGTTAATCCGGTGGCTCGTGAGGTCTACGGGTACACGGTTGAGCTGCGTCGGCTGGGTGGGTTGGGGCGGTTGACGAGTGCGCAGCTTGTTCGTGTTCGTCGTTTGATGGGGTTGTTGAGGGAGGCTGGGTTTGGTGGGGGTGAGATTAGTAGGTTGTCGGGTGGTAGGTGGGTTGCGAGTTATGTTCGCCGGTATGCTGAGTGGTCTGGGGTGGTTGATGTGAGTAGGAAGAGTGCGGTGTTTGAGGTGTTCGCGGGTTTTGTTGATGGGGGTGGTCGGGTTGATGATGTCCCCGCTTACCTGGAGGCTAAGGTGGTTCTTGATGGTGCTGGACTTAGCTTCAAGAATGCTGCGATGGTCGGGGAGGCGGTTAGGGTTAGCGGGATGGGCCCTAGGGAGATGGTTGCCTTCTCGGCGGAGCTGGTGAGGGGTGGGAGGTCGGTTGAGGCGCTGCGGGCCAGGATGGACTTGGATGATAGGCTGAATGGGATGGGGTTGACGAGGGCGGTTCAGGAGGAGATCATGGAGCTTGCGTCTGGTTATCCATCGTTCAAGGATTTCTTCAACATTTTTAGGGGATTCAATCTCGTGGACGAGGCTATTGATATGAAGAGGGATGTGATGAAGGAAGTGGATGCCCTCAAGGGGGAGGTTACTCGCCTTGAGGAGAGGAAGGTTGAGCTGAAGGATAGCATGGTGAAGAATGAGAGAATCATTGCTGAGCTTAACTCGCTCACTTTGATGGGGTGGCACTTCGCATGGTTTGCAATGCTGTATCACATTACGAAGGAATATGGTTTTGAGGCGGTGATTGGGACGGTGAACGCTGATTCTGAGTCTAGGAAGAAGCTCAAGGATTCCGGGGCTCAAGCTGTCGGGCTGGATGTCAAGGCAGCCAAGCTTCCTATGGATACTGGTGTGAAGGAGATTATTCCTGTGCGGGCTTGGGGGAGGAGGGAGTATGAGGCGGCGATTGTTGGCGCCCTGAAGGGCCTGAATAATGCTGTGCAGGAGGCTCCGGATCTCCCGGCGGAGGTCAAGGCCATCGTGGCTCAGAGGGTGAAAGAGCTGCTGAAGGAGTTAGCCTCCCGGGGGGTTAGTGGGAATGACGCCATTAAAACCGGATGATGAATGTAGTCTGTGACTCAGATTGGAAATGCCGGGGACTTCGAGTATTCGTTTGCTGGATTCTGAGCAAATACACGCGTACACATTCTACATCTTACGCTTGCAACAGTTCCGCGCGCGCAAGATTAATACTCAAACTATTAATTTTGCATAGCCCTCGCCATTTTCCTAGAACTAATTATTGTGTTAAATCAGTGCGCGCGAAATGATTCAAAACGAGTTCTGTAAAATATCTTCTATAACTAGCGCGACATCGAATACACTTTAGAAATCCTCCAGATGCTCCGCAAACCTCCAGTAATGCAGATAACGTAGATACTCAGTACACCTCCTGCATTCAAGTGTCAAACTAATCGAAGGCTCTCGACAGCTTTTCCTGAAACCTCGGTTGGAGAGACAGAACTCCATCGACCTGGTGTCATTCATGAAAAGACGCCTCCAAAGGTCCTTAATTGGAAACTAGGAATCGCCTTATTAACCGCAAGTGACGCGCCAAGACGGTTCATCAACATCCTCATTCACCTTGGTCATTTCTTTCACTGCGCCAAACTCCCTTTTCGCAAAACTCTTGGGGTTATCTATATAGACACAATTATCCTATAACGAGCGCGCGCATCTAGCCTAATTTACTTCTTGTTTCAGTCAAGTAGGGCATCGTATCAAGATTGTTTCACCGAACCTATTTACTCGAGCTAAACCCAATCCTCAACCGTGGTATGCATGAAACAAAAGGCGTTGCCTGGTTATACGAATAGTACATCGACACACGAGCACGTAAGTGCCGTGCACACGCATCGTCAACCTTATACCCCTACGAGCCAACGAAGCAGATGGTCGGTGATTTAGTTTGGCTTCATTATCACAGGCGAAGATCCTGGGCGAGGTGGGCTCCATCCTAGTCGTCCTAACCGCCATCCCCAGCGTAGGGGGCCTAATCGGCATAGCGGGGTTCATACTCCTGCTGATAGCGGTAAAGGAGATCTCGGACCACGTAGCGGACAGATCCATCTTCAACAACATGCTCATATCCGTCGGAGCCGCCATCGTCGGCATAATCGTGGCGGTGATCCTTCTAATTGGAAGCGTAGCGACGTTCTTCGTCAGCAACGGCATCACGTTTCCGAACCCGAACTTCACAAACGTATCTCCGGGTCAGTGGATGGGTTTGATTGTGCCTGTCCTCGGCGTATTAGCCGTCGTCTGGGTTGCGTTGATCATATCTGCGGTCTTCGTGAGGAGGAGCTACTCGTCGATTGCCTCTAGGCTGGGTGTGGATATGTTTAGGACGGCGGGTTTAGTCTACTTGATCGGGGCTGCTACCGCGATTGTTTTCGTCGGGTTCTTCATTATCTTCGTGGCTCAGGTTCTTCTGATAGTCGCGTTCTTCTCCATCCCCGAGAAAACTGCGGAGCAGATGGCCCCGTCGCCTCCAACTGCACCAATAAGCACATGAGGAGACACTTTTCACTATTTTACGTACGCATTTAGGTCTTAAGCCAGAAGTGTGGTGGGCCCGAAGGGACTTGAACCCATGACCACCCGGTTATGAGCCGGGTGCTCTAGCCAAACTGAGCTACGGGCCCACGCAACAGGTAAACCGCAGATAAGAATATAAAAACTCTACCCGAGCTCCGCTGGACAACGATTATAAAGACGCGGAAACCTAAGAGTCTCCGCGCGCTCCCGTGGTGTAGACCGGACAAGCATACTGGCCTTTCGAGTCAGGGATCCCGGGTTCAAATCCCGGCGGGAGCACCAATCATTTCGTTTCGCGCGCGACGATAAATCCTTCATACATCATCGCGCGCATTTTCGCCGGTCAACAATATGAACATGCGCGCACATGTTTGCTTATCTAAATCTCCAAATAACTTTGGGCATGTTAAATGATAAATAGGAAATTAACCATAGCCAGATTTTGGATTAGGGTCAAATTGATGAACTATACTCGCAGAGACAAAATCATACTTCGCGGCCTCGGGGCAAAAATCGCTGAGATAGCGTCGCTCCCCATAAACGAGCAGCGTAGAGAGATGCATAATAAAACCAACAACCTAGAAAAAACAAAGCCCACCATCCACATCTACGAGGTTCCCTGGCATGAAATGGACGTCAACGACGAGCTGAAACTGGCGACGCGGAATCCATTCTGCCAAAGAATAGAGACAGATCTTAGGCGCACATTGTATATGTGGAGGCACATGCAGGCGGATATGGTGGTTGAGCCCACGGTCGTGCAGCCACTCATAGTCAATGATACTGGGTTCGGCATCACTGAGGACGTCACCGTCGCTAAGACGGATGAGAGAAGTGACATCGTATCACGCCACTTTCACATCCAGATAAAGAATGAGGAGGATATAGAGAAGATCAAGATGCCGGTGGTCACCTTCGACAAGGAAAAAACCGAGGAGGAGTACCAGGCGCGTTGCGAGATCTTCGACAAGGTCCTGAACGTGGAAAAGCGTGGTATGCCCCTCGAAAAGAAGATCTACCCCTGGAAAAGCACTGAGACCGAGACCTCCTTCTGGTTCACACCATGGGACGACATCGTCAGATGGACGGGAGTACAAGAAATTTTAGTGGATATGTTTCGTAGACCCAAATATGTGCACAACATAATCGAGAGAACAGTCGACGCCTGGCTCAGTCGACTTGAACAATATGAGAGGCTAGGTGTGTTGAAGGCAGACCCGATGGAGTTCTGGGGAATTGGGGCAGCCCAGATCTTCTCAGCTTGTTCACCGGCGATGCATGAGGAGTTCGCGTTGAAGCATGAGGCTCGCTGGTTCAGCAAGTTTGGGCGCAACTTCTATGGTTGCTGTGAGCCACTTGACGGGAAAGTTGACATCGTCAAGGAAAACATCCCGAGACTCCGGAAGATATCGATGAGTGCGTGGGTGGACTTCGATAGGGCAGTCGAAAAGGTCGGGGACGAGATTGTGTTTGCCTGGAAACCTAGCCCGGCGGTTCTTGCAGAGCCGATATGGGATCCAGAGGGGATCCGGAGGGATATGGAGGAGAAGATGGAGAAGGCCAGGAACTGCATCGTCGAGATACACATGAAGGACATTAGCACTGTAAGATATCAACCTCAACGTCTCTGGGATTGGTCACAGATAGCCTCCAGAGTCACTGAGAAATATCCGGTGTAATCGTCTATTGGAATGTAGGACGCAAGATTTAGCGATTGGGATATTTCCATAGCCTCATTCTCACTTCCACCTGCTCTTCTGTGACTTGCGTTCCTAATCGTTTATCAATCACCTCAATTTAGATTGGGCGCTAGTGCCTGTGGGGGTATTGCAGCGGTGTTCAACCACACTGGTTAACATTCACCACCGTCCAGTATCTGCGTAAAAGCTGTGACCACTAGTAAGTGGATGTGAGGCGTGTCTGACGCTTTGTCAGGGCACATACCTCCACCACATGCCATGTGTAGCCTCCATAGCTTTATTCTTCCATTTTTCACTAATCATTACCAGTTATTCTATGGTTGATGCGCAGACAATCGGAGTATTGGTGACGGCGACAAGCATGACGTTAGCAGCGATATACTATGTCCTCACTCTGAGGACGAACCAGAGAAACCTCAAGATGGACCTCGAGACAAGGCAGACCGAGCTCTTCATGCAGGTATTCCAGAGGTTCCATGAGCCGGACTTCAGAGAATGTGGAACCTACTGATGAGCTATGAGTGGAAGGACTTTGACGACTATGTGAAGAAGGATGGTGACGTGTCGCTAGTCGGTGAGCAAAATCGCCGGAGCACTAGAGTATGTGTATTTACCCTCAACAATTTGTTAAATTATTAAACGCCACAATGACCCCGTTTTTATTAAGCCACCTCTACTCTCTGATGCGCTTCCCTCAGTAGGCTCCTGATGGGCAGATGCTGCGGGCACAACTCCTCGCAGCGCCCACAACTCGTGCAGTTATTCGCCCACTGCTCCTGCTCTCAGCTGCGCCACGTACTTCGCTTTAACCGCGGGATCCCTATCCTTCTGGAAGAACTCGTTGACGAGACTGAATATCTCCGGTATGGCAACTCCGCTCGGGCAGGGTGCGCAGTACCTGCAGCCGGTGCATTTGATGAAGCCCACCTCCCTGTACTTCCTCGCCACCCTATCGACAAGCATGAGGTCATCTTTGGTGAGCTTACCCGCACCGCTTCGCCCCGCTGCCTTGACGTTCTCGACCACCTGCTCCATGCTGCTCATACCGCTTAGAACGACACTGACCTCGGGGTGGTTCCAGACCCACTGAAGAGCCCACTCGGCGGGTTTCCACCTGTGGTGTCCCTCCGCCCAAAGCTCCTTGATGGCGGTCGGTGGCTCAACTGCGAGGCGTCCGCCTGCGATAGGCTCCATGATTACGACGGCGAGACCCTTCTTCGCGGCGTAGATGAGTCCCTTGGTGCCCGCCTGAAAATTGGTATCCATGTAGTTGTACTGTATCTGGCAGAAGTCCCAGTCATAGGAGTCGACTATCTCCTTGAATAGGGGTAGCGGGTCGTGGAAGCTGAATCCTAGGTGCCGTATCTTGCCCTCCTTAATCTTCTCTTCCGCCCACGTGAAGACGCCGAGGTCCCTGATCCTTGGCCAGCTATTGGCTCCAAGGCCGTGTAGGAGGTAGAAGTCGATGTGATCGGTCTGGAGGCGCTGTAGCTGCTCGTTGAAGATCTTGTCGAATTCGTCAGCGGTTTTGATGAGCCAGCAGGGCAGCTTGGTAGCGATCTTCACCTTCTCGCGGTAGCCGTCCTTGAGGGCTTTGCCCACGACGACTTCGCTCTGTCCCCTATGGTAGACGTAGGCGGAGTCGACGTAGTTTACACCATTATCGATCGCGTACCTAATCATGTCGATGGCTTGGGGTTCGTCTATTTTCGCCAAGTCACCGCCGACGAATGGCAGCCTCATCGCTCCGAAGCCCAACGCCGAGGGTTTGAAGTCGAGCTTTCCAAACTTCCTGTACTTCATGTCAGGCACCAAAATTGCACGTGCGCCTATAACATTATCCTGAGTCCCATTTTCCCAAAATCTTATCCCAAATTACTTGGTATAAGCCTTGTCTTACATGATGAAATCTGGTGGACGAATAGTCTTTTCCTCACTTCCAGCTAATTCTTAATCAGTGATTCTACGGTTGATGCGAAGACGATTAGAGTATTGGTGACTGCAACAAGCGTGACAGTAGCAGCGATCTACCATATCACGCGCTAGGAAAAACCCATTTATCTTGTTCTTTCAGGATTGAAAGCGCAGCCACGAATTTACTTTACAAAGCGAGAATGCACAACAAAGCAGAACATTCATTGACATGTACTCTTCAACAATCCACCAGTTTCTAATACCCCTAACCCAGACTCAATAGACGAAAATGTCTGTTGTTGAGACGGCGAAGACCCTTATCTCATATGACACATCGGGGCCTCCCACGAGGGAGCTACCATTGGCTAAATGGATAAAGGATTACCTTGAGGACATCGGCGCTAACGCTGAGCTCCAGATAGTCGACGAAGACCGCGCTAATGTAATCGGCAAGATCGGAGAAGGGAAAGGTCCCGGGCTACTTCTAAGCGGCCACATCGACGTAGTTCCCGCTGGCGACCTAAACCATTGGAAGATAACACCCCCCTTTGAAGCAACCGTCAAAAACGGTAAACTCTACGGGCGGGGAGCCTGCGACATGAAAGGCCCCGATGCTACGTTACTCGAGGCCGCCAAGACACTCGCCAAGGAGAAATACAAACGCCAACTGACACTCAGTTTCACAGCGGGTGAAGACACAGGCGGCTGGTACGTCACTAAAGTCATCGAAGAAGGGAAGATCTCAAGAAAAGAAGCGCGACTTGGAATCATCCCTGAGCCAAGCATGATGGAGATAGTACGCTCCCATAAAGGCTCGGGCGGTGCAAGGATTATGGTTCAAGGCAAGGCAGCTCATAGCAGCCGACCCGAGCTAGGAATCAACGCCATATCGAAGGCCTCGGACCTACTTCAAGAACTGAGAAAATTCCAGAAAATCCTCAATAAGAAGCCACATCCACTCCTAGGGCCAACCACCATCGAATGCACTTTGATCGATGGCGGATTCAAGTCTAACATCATACCCGACAAGTGCACACTAACACTTAATATGAGATTGATACCCGGCCACGAGAAACCTGCAACTACAAGGGAGTGGCTGAGAGTCCTCATAAAGACATGTGAAGAAAGAGATCCCGAGTTCAAAGCTAAGGTGCTTGACTCCAGAACAAATCCTCCCCTCGATGTCTCTGAAGACAGTGAAGTCGTCAAGCTACTCGGCAAGATACTGAAGAAACAACCTATTGGAGCGCCATATTATACCGAAGCGGTAAACTACACAAAAGCTGGAGTACCGACTGTAATATGTGGACCTGGAAACATCGATCAAGCTCACACACCTGATGAATACATAACTATAAAACAACTTGAGCTAGGACTAAAAACCTACAAAGAGTCTATTAGGCAAGTGTGTTTAGAGTAGACAATTTGACCGGTTCAAGTCCATCCATAATATATACATTAATGATATTTTCCAGCTTGATGATGAATCTATACAATAGATTTAATTAATGGATATGATCAGTTTTTATACGGTAGAAAAAAATGAGTGATATACCATTCAAATTGGTTGATGTTGAGAAGAAACCTTCTAGGCGATACAGAAAGGGCAGCAAATATGACCCAATTATCGAGAAGTTCCTCGGTAGTAAGTCCAGTCTAGTTAAAGTTGAGGTTACAGGCAAGGACGCTAATTATTTAAGAACACAACTGAAGAAGAGAATCAATGCCCGCGATCTGGATGATAAGATTGAGATCTCAGTTGTAAACAACGTAGCCTACTTGGAGAAGAAGTAGAGGATTCTCTTTTCTGGATCTAATATTTTATCATCAATAGTTTAGATTAGGTGTAATATTACTATGTATATTGAGACAATATCCTGTTACTGGATACCTGATTTTATTGTACAACTATCCCATTCGCATAAATAGAAAACAATCTTTGCTCCAATGCACAACTTGAGCATAAGATAAGCCGAGGTAAAGTTTTCCGCATCACTTGATGAGAGCGGAGATCTGTTCATCTGAAGCGTCCTTCTCGATCACAACTTTCTCCTCGAGGGGCTTTAGGTGATTCAGATTCACCCTCCTGCGGCGTACACCAGTCTTATCCTTAGGTCCTGTGACGAGGGCGAAGTTCTTATCCATGATGTCGACTACGACGCAGCGTTTACCGGCATCCCTGCCGGCTGTCTTAACGCAGATCCTCCCAACTTCGAATGCGGGCATAGGTTCAACTTCCTCCCATGTATGCTTCGACGACGTTTTTAAGGATATTCGCGACAGCCTCCGCGTCGAAGATTGCTGTGTTCAGAACGAGGTCATAAACTGTTAGTTCGTCGAGGTCGATGCCGTAATAGCGGAGGAACCTCTCCCTCTCCGCCTCCTCGCGGAGCTTCGTCTCCCGCTCAACTTCTTCAAAGTCTCGCTTCTCCCTTTCGATGATGCGGCGAACCCTCACATCTAGAGGCGCTGTGAGGTAGATCCTTATATCCGGCTTATCCGCCATCCACCCCGATAGGGTAGCATCAAGGACGACTCCTCCTTCTAACGTTTCCTTCCTAGCTCGGTCGTCAAGGAACCTGTCGAAGGATTCATCCGCTGCAGCGATCCTAGTCATCTCCTCCAAAGTGACGTTCAGTTCAGCCGCCCTCTCCCTGAAGATGGTGCCCGTGGAGACGTATCTGAACCCGAATGCCTTAGCAAGTCTAGTGGCCTGCGTTGTCCGACCTGATCCATGTGGCCCAGCAACGGTTACTACGAGACGCCGCTTACTCATCTTTGATTGTCCTCTCCTCCGGGTCTATCTCGAAGGTGAGGCCGAGTACACGACTTATTATTATGCTTGAGCAGAAGCTACAGATGAGATACCAGTTAGCGACGCTTAACTGGCTCGGGATTAGTGGAAAGCTGAAGGGGAAGTAGGCTATGATTATGCTTCCGAAGAAGCTGCCGAGGAGCTGCCAGATAAGTAGGAAGGGAATCATGAAAAAGAGGCTGATCTTGAGCCTGTCCATGCTCATCTTGCTCTGCTGTCCCATGACTTCTTGTTGCTTCTTCTGCGCTTTGTCTATAGCCCTCTGATTCCCGCTCTTAGCGGCCGCCATCATCTGGGTCTGGGCCTTAGCGCTGTCAATCATCATCTTTCTATAGGCTTTGAGGTCCATCATCTTGACGTTGACAAAGCTTGTTAGTGTACCGAGGCCAACGGCGATGACGAGGATCGCGTAAGTCGCCATTGGTGGAGTCTTGAGGAAGTCGAGTTCAAGGGCGACCATGATGGGAAGCATACGGGATCCTTACCCGCCTATCTGCACGATCTGAATAAAAAAGGTTCCTTATTCAGCAATTAGCTGGCAGAGTTTGCGCCAGCTGAGGCAGATCGTCTTCGGGTGAGCCGCCTTCGCCTCGTCGAGCTTACCAACCACGGTGTTTACAGGCGCTTTAAGGGCCTCCTGCGGGTTCGTGTAAGCAACCTCACAGGTCTTCTTAACTACCTCGATGAAGTCATCAAGGGATTCGACGGGCTCGGTTTCCGTGGGTTCAACCATAAGCGCTTCTTGTACAATCTGTGGGAAGTATATGGTAGGTGCATGGAGGCCGTGGTCAAGTAGATTCTTGGCGACGTTTAGGGCGCGGACCGTAGTCTCTTCACTCAACTTCGAGGCGCTTAGGACCGCCTCATGCATCCTTGGCTTCTCAGACGCGAAGGGAAGGCTGAGACCCTTTGTGTCCTTAAGTTTTCTGGCAACGTAGTTAGCGTTTAAAACACTGATTTCGGAGGCTTCCTTAAGGCCCTCGGGACCCATCGTCAACATATACGCGTAGGCTTTTAGGATGACGTTGACATTACCGTAATAGCCATGTACTTTGCCGATGCTTTTCGGCTTATCGTAGCTTAGGCTATATTTTCCATCCTTGTAGATGATGTCGGGGACGGGGAGGTAATTGGCTAAAAATGATTTGCAGCCCACTGGGCCGCTGCCTGGTCCACCCCCACCGTGGGGTGTGCTGAAGGTTTTATGAAGGTTGACGTGTACGATGTCGAATCCCATGTCGCCTGGTCGGCATTTACCCATGATGGCGTTGAGGTTAGCACCGTCATAGTACATGAGGCCACCCGACTTGTGGACGATGTCGGCGATGTCGGCGATCTGGTGGTCGAATATTCCTAGAGTGTTTGGGTTTGTAAGCATGAGACCTGCGGTATGTGGTCCGACCACTGCCTTTAGTGCCTCGATGTTTACGCAGCCATCTGGGCCACTGGGGACTTCAACGATCTTGAAACCACCCATAGCAGCGGACGCTGGGTTGGTGCCGTGGGCGCTGTCAGGTATGATGATCTCGTTACGCTGGGAAAGTTCGCCGCGGTCTTGGTGGTATGCACGGATCAGCATGATGCCGGTCCACTCCCCATGGGCGCCAGCTGCGGGTTGGAGCGTCGCGTCGTCCATCCCAGTTACTGAAAGGTAGCCCTGCTTCATCCTATAGAGGAACTCAAGAACACCTTGGACTGTGGATGGGTCCTGGTCGGGGTGAGCCCCGGTGAGGCTAGGGTGACCTGCGAGGACCTCGTTGATTATTGGATTGTACTTCATTGTGCAGCTACCGAGGGGGTAAATGAGCCCTGAGTTGACACCATAATTCATCTGGCTGAGGTGGATGTAGTGGCGGAGGACCTCGATCTCGCTAATCTCGGGGAGACCTCCAGGGGTCTCCCTGGCGATGCCCTGAGGGACGAGCCACTCTATATTGACCTCGTCGCGGATCTCCTCCTCTGCCTCCGGCGGATGGAAACCATATCTTCCCTCATGACTGAGCTCGAAGATGAGAGGCTCCTCCCAGTCTGCCTGCCTAAACTTGCGTACCGTCATCACTGGGTCGCCTCCTTTATGGCGGCCACGAGGCCATCTATGTCTTTCTTGGTGTGCATCTCCGTGACACAGAAGAGTGCAGATTCGCCGAGTTCGGGGAACTCACCCTTCAGGGGCTTACCGCCCTGGTAGCCGTAGAGTAGAAGAGTCCTGTTGACCTCCGTCGCTCTCTTCCTCTCATATTGGACGGTGAACTCCTTAAAGTGGTAGGCATTGAAGTGGGGTGCCTTAACTCCTTCGAGGTCGTTAATCCTCCGGATGGCGTAGTGGGCGCGACTTGTACATGTCTCCGCGAGGTCTCTGAGGCCATTGGGGCCGAGTAGGCTGAGGTAGACGGCGCCTGCAACGCTGCAAAGTGCCTCGTTGCTGCAAATGTTACTGGTAGCCTTCTCTCGACGGATGTGTTGCTCACGTGTCTGGAGGGTCATGACGTAGGCTCTGCGTTTATCCGCGATTGTCTCGGTTACACCGATGATGCGGCCTGGCATCTGGCGTATGATTGCGTTGTCGTGGTTACAGGCAAAAATGCCGAGGAGCGGGCCACCATAGCTCATGTGGCTGCCGAGTGGCTGCCCTTCTCCGACTACGACATCCGCGCCATATTTACCTGGAGCCTTTAATAAGCCGAGGCTGATGGGGTCAACACCGACGATGTAGAGTGCCTTCATGTCGTGAGTGATCTCGCCTATAGCTTGGGCGTTCTCCTCAGCATAGCCGAGGTAGCTGGGATTCTCGATGTAGACGGCGGCGGTCTTATCGTCGACCTTGGCCTTAAGATCTTCTAGGTCAGATTGGCCGGTCTCGGAGTCGTTGTCGATTTTTTCTATCTTCATCCCGGCTGGGCTTGTATAGGTTTTGAGGACTGCTAGACGTGCTGGACTGATGTTATGAGGGACTAGGATTATGTCTCTATGATTGAGCCTACTGGCGAGAAGGGCTGCTTCGCCTAGTGCGCTGGACCAGTCGTACATGCTGGCGTTGGCAACAGCCATCTCGACGAGTTCACAGATTAAACTCTGATACTCGAAGATGGATTGAAGTATACCTTGGCTTATCTCAGGCTGGTAGGGAGTGTAGCTGGTCAAAAATTCGGCTCGGTGAACGACCTCGTCGACGACTGCAGGCACGTAATGTGGCCAGACGCCGCCGCCTAGAAAGGGAGCACATTTGAGAGGTGTGTTCTTCTCGAGGGTTTCAGATACGAATTTCTTGACCTCCTGCTCCGTGTAAGGGCCTGGAACTTGTAGCTCGCCTTTGAAGCGTAACTTTTCTGGGATGTCGACGTAAAGGTCGTCGATTGATCGTACGCCGATCTCATCCATCATCTTCTCCTTGATCTCGGGTACGCTATTTGGTAGATACGGGTGGGCTCTGCTCATGTGTTTGCCTCCGGTATTGGTGTCTTGTTGGGGGTTCGGGGATTTAACCACTTATACCTAGAGTTGGGATCGTAACCGTTCGGGGTTCAAATTTTTATTTTCGTATGTTTCTCGACTGCTTTAGCCTGTTTTAAAATCGCCTTTTGGAGCATATGTCTCACTATCTCTTAGTATAATTAGAGTATAGGAGGTTGTAGTCGTTGTCGTCCAATTGTTTTTTTATATCTCTCAACCTATCTCTCCGAGGGGAGGGAGGAGATTGCATAAAGTCACCATCGACTACGATAAATGCGTCTACTGCAAAACGTGTGTGAGCATCTGCCCTTGGGGGGTCTACGTGGACATCGAGGACAGAGTCGAAGTCGCCAACATGAAGGACTGCGTCTGCTGCATGAGCTGCGTCGCCCCATGCCCGACAGACGCCATTTCGGTTGAAGAGGATCCGGCTTATCTCAACAAGTAAACACGAACCGCGTGTGAGACAAGTCACCAAGTTTCGAAAGTTAAAAATTACCCGCAACACATCTTCTTCAAGCGATGGACAGCCCCTTAAACGACTTGGAATACCTCGTCCACATAGATCAGAGGGGGATGCTAGACGTCATCACGACTCTTCCGGAGAGCGCTGAGGAGGCTATCGATGCCGCAGAAAAGGTGGACCTAAAGATAAGACCATTCAAAAACCTGATAATAACCGGGATGGGTGGATCCGCCGTCGGTGGCCTCCTACTCAGGGACTGGCTACAGCCTACATCTAGGGTACCGATCGTGGTATACCGCGACTATATTCTCCCCAGCTTCGTCGGAAAAGATACATTACTCTTCGCCGTAAGCTACTCCGGGAACACAGAGGAGACACTAAGCTCCTTCGAGGATGGACGGGGAAAGGGAGCGAAGATAGTGGCATTCACATCCGGCGGGGAGCTGGAGAAGAGGGTTCGTTCCGCTCATATTCCTCTCTTCAAGATGCCCCCAGGCTTCCAACCTCGAGCCGCTTTAGCCCACCAGTTTTTCTCACTGGTAGTCGCAGCGAGGAAGGCAGGCATCATCCAGGACTCGTGGTGGGAGGTTAAAGAGGCATTAAACGTCCTCAAGGAGCTCCGCGAGGAAATGAGACCGGAGAACTCCATTAAATCCAACCCTGCAAAGAGGCTCGCTGAAGAGCTAAAATCATACATTCCTCTCGTCTATGGCAGCCATATACATGAGGCTGTCGCCTATCGATGGAACACACAGCTAAACGAGAACAGCAAAAGCCCTGCAGGCTTCAGCATAATCCCTGAGGCTTTCCACAACGCCATAATGGCAGGGGAAGCCGATAGGGCACTCCTTTCGAAGCTTTGTGTCGTTTTCCTCTTGGACCCGATGGAGGGGGAGCACCTCGAGGCAAAGACACGAAGGTTCATCAATCTCATCAAACCCAACTTCGGAAAGGTTCTTGAAGTCACGGCACGGGGAGAAGGGAGACTCGCCCGTATCCTATCCGCTCTCTACGTCGGCGACTACGTCAGTGCTTACCTAGGAGTACTATATGGGAAAGACCCAAGCACCGTAGAATCTATTGACCGCCTAAAACGAGATTAGGAAAACACAAACGTATGGCTTGTTGGTGCGTACAGTAGTATTCCTCAGCTTTTTAACGGGTGCAGTCGTAGGTGAATCACAGGCGTTTCTGATGGTTGTTGAGGTAGATGATTCCGGGTGGGGAGACCTCATAGGCGGCGCTGTAATAGTCATGAGGCGTATCGGCACCAACGAAAAATTCGTCGGAGAGATTCCCGTCGAGGCTTTTCAGGGCCCCGCATTCAAAGCGAAAGCCTACCTCTCATATGTCCTCGTTATCGCTAGGGAGGGGGCTGAAGCCCTGAGCATAACGAAAGGCGAGCCTATACACATATGCACTGGCTACATCCTATCCGAGGTGAGAAAAGCCTTCACTAATGAGGGATACAAAATTATCCCTTGCAAGATAACAGGCACAACACAAGAGATTGCTGAGGAGGAGTACATAAAGCACCTTAGCCGTCTCGGCGTCGGCACCATGGATCAGGTCAAACATTTACGTGGCTTCAATAAATCCCTCGCCTGGGTCCTCCACGACGTTGATAAGCGTGAGCGCTTCGTAAAGACAGGCTGGAAGGCATGGCCCAGGATCAAATCAGGTGAGAGAGTTGAATGCAAGCAGGCGAAAGAGTAGGCTATCCATTGCAGTGCCCGCATCCTTAGTCTCAGAATATTCGAACCTCCGTGAGAAGACAGAGATTATAGGACGCCTAGCTAGAAGCGCCGCCATCTTTCGGGTTGAGGAGATAATAATATACCTCGACCAACCCGACGAGTCCAACTTCATTAAACTCCTCCTCGGCTACGCCGAAACTCCCCAGTTCCTCCGTAAGCATATCTACTCGGTGCGACCCGAACTCCAGTACGCTGGGGTTCTACAACCCCTTAGGACCCCTCACCACCAACTCGAGGCGAGTTCCACCAACCTCGTCTTAGGTGAGTACCGTGAGGGCGTCTTACTTGATCAGCAAGGCGTCAACGTCGTCGATATAGGTGTTGAAAAACCAATCCGCTTCGTCGGTAAATCACCCTCACGAGGAAGTAGAGTCACAGTTAAGATCATAGAGACCAGCCCTGAGCCTCGCTGCGAGATGGCGCGGAGAGCTGAGATACCCAACTATTGGGGTTACGAGATCCAAGCGGCAAAGAAAAGCCTCGGTGAAATAGCCTCCAGTGGCTTCTACAACCTTACCATATCCACAAGTAGAACGGGCACGCCCTACGTGTCGGAGCAAGAGCGGTTGAAATCAAGCCTCGCTGAGGCTAGGAGTATCCTGGTCGCCTTCGGAAGCCCTCGTCAGGGTATACCCGAGCTCCTCCGCCGCGAACACAGAGATGTCGCGGATTGCTTCCAGTTCAACCTAAACACAATCCCCGAGCAGGGTACAGAGACAGTACGCACTGAAGAGGCTGTACACGCGACTCTCGCGATCATCAACCTCCTTCCATAGCACCAACGTTAAATCTCTCACATTTTTCTTAAAGGTGAAGCTCACATGGACGACGCCAAGATCGAGTCTGAGCTCAAGGGGAAGACCCTCCTCGTCTATACACACATCCTCAAGGCAGGGCGCGATACTATAGGCGTCCGCGAGATCCAGCGCGCCCTCGGCTTCAGCAGCCCCAGCGTCGCTGCCTACCACCTTCAGAAACTCCAGGACCTCGGACTCGTTGAAAATGTCTACGGAGACTACCGCCTCGTCAGGGAGATAAAAGTCGGCGTCTTACGCAGCTTCGTCAGCTTCGGCGGCTTTATGCTGCCAAAGTTTCTCTTCTACGCCGTCCTCATTACCTCTATGCTAGTTACTTTTCTACTCCAATTCCCATTTGACCCGACCCGCGAATACGTTACCACCCTAGTAATGGGTCTCATCCCCACCACAATATTCTGGTATGAAACCATAAAGATCTGGAGGGAGAAGCCGAGTTGAGGCGTTCTAAGGTTAGAACAGCTGTTCGGAACCCTAGCATTAAGAGAAGCGGAGAGCGAGTATAGATTGATCTCATTGAGGACGGGTGTGTATGCTCTGTTAGCAGTCATCATAGGTGTGATGCTGGTAGGCTTCCTCCCCGGAGAGATCTCCAATCTCTCAGCCACCCGCCTTGAGACGACTGGAAAGCAAGTGGCCTCACCTATCAACGCTAATATTGGTAACCCCAACCTCACAAACTCATCTAACGTGAACTCCAATCTATCCTCCACGACAATTAGTGGTACCAAAAACCAGACACAAGGATCTAGATTAGCCGCACGGAGCACACTTCGCGGTCCATATGCTGACGTCGAATACTATGGTCTTTGGGGTATCGGTTTCGTTATTGCGCTTGTCGTATACTTACTTGCAAGGAGAATGCTAACCTAACACCTCGATGCCATCATGGATCTTCTCAGCCCTTTCCAATAACTCATTTCTTACAATCTTTATTCTTGGCCCCACGGTTTCAACGATAGCTGAAGCCGATGCTGAGCCAATCGCTAAGCACCAATCCACCTCGCTCCCCGAGGAGTACTCCGAGAAGAAGCCAGCAATAAATGCGTCCCCAGCACCAGTCGTGTCAGCTACCTCACCATTAAAGGTCGGAACCAAAAGCCTCCGACCCTCCGTTAAAACATAAGACCACTTCTCCCCACGGGTCACAATGGCAACCTTAACACCGACTCTAGACAGTTTCTCAAGCCCACCCCAGCCCCCCTTCCCCGCGACTAACTGAAGCTCCCTCTCCGATGCCTTGAAGACTGCGAGTCGGCGAAGCAGGTCATGATTCTGCCAGGGATGAAGGCTGATCGAGTAGTCAGATTCACATCTTCGAACGAACCCTTGAGGGTCTAGTGCAAGTAATGGTGAATGGATCGCTTCAAGTGTCTCATTTGGTATCTCGTGAATTATAGGCGCGAGGATAGCCGCATCAGGAAGACCTTTGACATCATCCGGCTTAATCGATTCGCATATACTTTCGACCCCGAGTCTTCTTTCTGGCCCAGTATAATCAAGAACGAACCGCGTCGTATTCGCTGAGGGCACAATCGAGTCACGAATATAGACTCCCCTCCTCGCCAACTCCTCCATATATTCCAAGGGGAAGTCACCGCCAACCTTGCTACAAACCCTCAGCGGGACACCAAGGAGACTGGTGATCAAGGAGACGTAGGTGGGTGGTCCACCAAGCTGATGCCACTCCCCGTCGTTGGTAACGATCCTATCTATGGCGATGTGACCAACGACGGAAATTTGATTCACGCTTAAATGTTGAATTAAATAGATAAAAAAGGGGATCCCCCACTGGTTTTACGGGAAATGAGTGTAGCTGGTCAATACACAAAATCCTTTTTTTACTTCACGCTCATTACCTGAGCTAAGAGTCTCCAACTCTTCTTTTTTTCAGTTTTCACATAGGCAAATCGATAAAAACTGCCGTTCCGAGGATAATGGTGAATGCTTATGGTTAGACCTATGACCGAGACGAATTTGATAAGCGCTTACTGCGGCGAGTCCCAAGCCCACATGAGATATCTCTTATTCGCCAAACGCGCAACCGATGAGGGGTACAAGAACATCAGCCGCCTTTTCACAGCCGTTGCTCATGCTGAGCGAATCCACGCAGGCAATCACTTTCGGAACATCATGAGAAAGGGGGATGCTGTCACAGTAGCCATGGCTGGCTTTGGAAGTCGATCTACCTCAGAAGATCTTCAAATAGGCATAAACGGGGAGAACTTCGAGGTCAACGAGATGTACCCTAGCTACATTGCTGTTGCGAAGGATCAGAAGGAGTATGGAGCTGAGGTCACCTTCAAATACGCTTGGGAGGCGGAGAAAACCCACGCTGGTCTCTACACCCGAGCAAAGGAGGCAACAGACCAGAAGAAGGACGCCGATTTCAAGCAGATTGGCGTATGCGAAGTCTGCGGCTGGACCTATGAAGGCGACGCTCCCGATCAGTGTCCCATCTGTAAGGCGAAGAAAGATAAATTCACCGTCTTCGTGTGAATTCAATAAACTAATCCATTTCCTACTTTTGTACAGCCATATACTTCTGTAGTAGCTCTAAGTAGTCCCCAACCGTCGTCGAGTCCTTCTCCATAATATTTGAGAGTGCTTGGAGTGTCGAGTGATGCCTCTTCTCATCCTCGAGAATCGACTGAAGAATGGCTTTAACATGCTTCTCCTTCGCCTCCCTCGCCATTACACCCGCCTTAGACAACATTTCAGCCTCCACCCTAACATGCTCCCTAATCTCCTGTTGAAGATCAGCGACCGCAGTGTCGATGTCCGAAGAGCTCGACATCTCCCCGGCCTTCACATCGGCTAGCGTCTGAAGTATTGTGGCATGTCTCATGCTATCGAGTAAAATGCTCTCAATAAGAGCTGCAACAAGCTTATTCGCCTTCGCAACCGATGGCTTCAACGCCTTCACGTGACTCTGCTCGAGCTTCTTCTGTTCTTTCAACTGCTCTACGAGATTTGACATAGTTTGAAGATGGTAAGACGCAATAAAAAAATCGATTGCTGGTCTCAACGCGTGTTTGGCTTGGCGATGATCTCCCTAACATAGAGATCGAACATCTCGTTGAGGTGAGCCGGCTTGATCACGACCGCAGTGTCAGCACCCCCCCCAGAACCACCGATTGCTATTACATCCTTGTCCATGGATATCATACCAGAGTCCGCAGCCATGTAGGTGATCTCGACGACAACTTTCATTCCTTGACCAAAAAGACGCAGCACATTCGCAGATAATTCCGCTGGACCCAAAGTGTTAAACTTCCTGTTAATCGCTCGGCTCACACCAGCAAACGCATGACCTGTTATCAGGATTTTCCCACCCTCCGCCCTGATCTTCGCCTGCACATCATCCTGCATCTCGTTCCTCCCTTTTTCTTGAAACCCAGTGCTGTGAGCCACCACCACAACGTTGTAGCCTTTGAAAAACTTCGCTGTCTTCAACCCGACGCCACCACGGGTCGACGCAACGATTATGTCCCTGATCCCAAGTTCTTCAGCCCGCTTCTTAGCAGCGCTAAGAGTGGCCTCAGTGTTCTCCACCCCGACCTTCTCGAAGTATACGATTGTTTTTTCGACCGCCAAAACGATGCACCTGAAACTTGTCTGAAGCCGTCCCGAATAAAAACTTGTATAATCACGGATCGATGCTTTATTGGAACTTTAATTAGAAAGATTTTCCCTCACTTAAGCATCTGTAGGTGGACTAGGTTAGAGAACTCAGCTAATCACACGCGCAAGAACTAAGAAGAGTAATATGAACTTCGAAAACGCAACGAAGGAATGAAGCACCTTCTTCAAATAAAATAAGAAGAACTCACAACATTTTTCCGAACCATCGACCTCCTATCCAAAAGAATATAGACATTCAAGCTATGCATACTGTTTTGAACCACATTGGTCGAGTGCTGGCTCCCTTACGGTGATACCGAAGTCTACGTTACCGTGGACATGAGGGATCTCCTCAGCATCGCTGAGCCTGTGCACCAGGATCCAAAAGCTCAGCCGCAGGAGATCATCGCAAAGGCATTAGCTGAGCCCAGGGGAGTGAAGAAGCTGGAGGAACTATTGGGTCCAGACTGCACAGTTGCCATAGCCATCGAGGGGACTTCCTTTCCAGCCAATGCCGTATCGGCCATTGAACCAATAGTCAACCAACTCGTCAACCTCATCCTACCCAAAGACAAAATCACGATAATAATAGCTAACGGCGTCAGGGATAGAAGCAACAAGGAATTAATTAAGACAATTAAGGCGACTGAAGGGCTTAAGGGTGTAAACCTTGTCGAGCATTCAAAAAATACGACTAGCCTCACCAACCTCGGAGAAACGAAACTCAAGACACCACTCCTGATAAACAAGACGTTCTGCGATGCTAAGATCAAATTAGCCATCGGAGAGGTCTCTATAGATGGATACACAGGTTTCCGTGGAGCTCATACTGCCATCATACCCGGTTTAGCATCTCAAGCCACAGTGGAGGCAAATAGGAAGCTCGTGTTTAGAGGCGATGTCAAGCCAAGTGTGATTGAGTTAAACCCGGTAAAGGAGGACGCCTTGGAAGCTGCGAAGCTCGCAGGTTGCGACTTTGCCATCCAACTAGTAACGAATCAGCAAGGGAGACTCCTCTCGGCCTTCGCTGGAGCCCTCGAGGAGACATGGGGTCAGGCAATCTACACCCTAGGCAGCAGCTACCAGATCAAAGCAGAGGCTGGATCAGACATAGTCGTCACAAGCGCAGGTGGCTCAAAGTATGACTTCGACCTATACTCAGCAGCGTGGGCTCTTCAGTGTGCGCTTAAGCTCGTGAAGAAGGGAGGCGCCATAGTCCTCCTAGCTGAATGCCCAGAGGGGCTCGGTGTGGATACATTCATCAGCCTTGCCCACGTTGATCAGCAAGCTGAGCTAGAGCGACGTTACGCCCTCGGCGCCGAAGTGTTACAGGTCATTAAAGCAGCGACATTTAAGGCCCAGGTCATCCTAGTCTCGAGCCTTCCAACGTACATGGTTGAGCCACTCGGTTTGTCGGTAGCAAGAACCGCTAACGACGCCTACGAGAAGGCGATAGAGGGAAGGAGGGGAAGGAAAACGCTCGTCGTCCCTTACGGATGCTCCTCTTTACCGACTGGGGTCTAGAACTGGAAAAGGACGATGAGTGATAATCCCATCAGAGCAAGGTAGAGGAGGACCCCCAACTTGCTACTGAGGCTCGTAGGCGAAACATCGTCAAGTGGTGTCATAGACTCAGTCCCCTCTCTCATTAAGAAGAAAGCTATAATCACACCCATGATGACATAACCTGAGAGCATAAGGAGGAAAATTCCAGAAATCGAGATTATCTTATGCGTCTCTCTACCGAATAGGGCTCTAATGATGTGACCGCCATCGAGTTGCCAACTGGGTGTGAGGTTTATGAAGGTAACAAGAAACCCAACCCACGATGCGAAAGCGAGGGGATGAAGGATAAGAACACTCCCCTGTGGCACGGGTCTCAGCATATCTGAGATATATTGAAGGGCGATGGGCATAGGCATCAACTGGAACCGAACCGCTGGGTAGATAGCTGTCCATGTCGCCACCTCATCGATCGGTACAGTGTACGAAAGAATGAGACCAACCACACCAACGAGAATAGAGGCTACGAAGCCAAAAAGCGGTCCAGCTAAGCCAAGTGTAAATAGATCATCGCGATTGGTCGGCGGTTCATCCTGACTGATTACAGCCCCGAATGTACCGCCCATACCCGGTGGTGCAGGTATGAAGAATGGCCACGATGCCTTAATCCCCCTTCTCTCCGAGGCCAGCTTGTGACCGAGCTCATGAATCCCAAATACGGCTACTATACCAAGAGTAAAGATGATGGCGTTGACAAGCACAGAAGTTCCACTCATTAATGCCTGTGTCAAAACCGGATTGTCGCTTCTCAAGTATCCGTCGATAAAGATCGTACAGACGGTCGCTACGAAGAGGAGTTTATTTCTCATACTGCTCCGTTTACCTGTCTGACGCCTCGGGCTGAGTGTAACGTAGTACCTCCCAACTATCCACCTGAACTCGGCGAGGTATCCCATGGTGCGGAGCCTGTCGGCGAGCTCCCTAAAAGCCCTCTTTAATATGATCTGTTTGTTTCCTTTTTCCTTGGGGGATACAATGTAGTTGGGGGTCTCGCCATCCATGAACTTCTCTTCGACAGAGAAAAGAGAATCGATTAGCCCATCAACTTCATCGCTGACGAGGATGCCCTCCGACAAGACCCTCAAAGCTTCCTCAATGAGGAGACTCATAAAAAGCCTTGCAACACAGATTCGACGCGTTTAAATCCACGTTGATCACCTGCAAAAGGAGAATCGAAGATGAGCCAAGGATACACTCTCAGGACGTTCAGATCCGAGGACCTGAACAGGGTTATGGGCATCAACTTCGAGTGCCTCCCAGAGAACTACAGTAGTAGCTTCTACAGGGAGCTATTCAGTAGATTCCCTGAGACCTTTATAGTGGCGGAGGCCGACGGCGAGATCCAAGGCTACATAATGTGTCGAGTCGAACGCGGCTTCAGCAAGCTCCGCAACCTCAGCCCCGCTAGGCTTCTCCACGTCGTCTCTATAGCTGTACGCGAGCCATACAGGCGTCGAGGAATAGCGAAGGCCCTGATGTTGGATGCCATGAATAAGGGTGTCGCAGTGTACGAAGCAACAGAGTGCTACCTCGAGGTCCGAGTCGGCAATGACCCTGCCGTAAAACTCTACGAAGACCTAAAATTCACGAAGACGAAGAGGAACTACGGCTACTATCTAGACGGGGAGGATGCTTGGGTCATGTCAACACCCCTAGCAAAGAGCAAGATTCAATAGAGCCCTATGTACAACAATCCACGGTAAGAACCTTGGACGTCGTCCTCGTCTCAACGGTTTTAATCTATGCAGTAGTCATAGTTATTTTCATCTTATTTGGTAGGTTCACAATGAAACTCATCAAACAGCACTACGATATCTACCCCCTCCTCTATGATATCGAGGAGGCTGAGAAGAAGAAACGTGAGGAACAGGGTTAAAGATATTAAGACAGTTAGTTTGAGTGATCATTACTGGGTTTTCATATCTTGACACCCTTGAGGATTATTAGCCTCAACTAGCCAGTATTACGCTGAAAAAAAATAGTTAGTTCGGATTATTCGTATAAATCTCCGGCTTCGGGCGGTTTAAATAACTCCGTTGAGAATGGTTCCTGCGAAAAGAGGAATCGGAGGTGAATCAACCTGAAGCCGACGGAGAACTGGATCCAGGGATTAGACCAATTCGTATTCAAGAAGATGGCGGACACGAAACTGCCTGGGTTGAGTATAGCTGCTCTAAAGGATGGAGAGACAATTTACAATCGTGGCTACGGCTTCAGGGATCTTGCCTCTGGCTCAAGTACATCGCCTGACACCCTTTACTCCATTGGTAGCGTCACAAAGTCATTCACCGCCTTGGGGATAATGCAGCTCCAGGAAGCGGGAAAGCTCACACTGGAGGATCCTATAGACAGTTACATTCCCATAAACATACATCCCAAGGGTGGGACAATCAAGGTTAAACATCTTCTCAACCACAGCAGCGGAATACCTGCCCTTGCCTACGCGGAAGCTGCCTTCAGTCACATAACTCATTCATCGGATAAATGGATACCCGTGTCGAAGACCCAGGACCTCATAACATTTATGAGAGAAGTCGAGGGTTGGGCCCATGCGAAACCAGGGGAGAGGTGGTTTTACCTCAATGAGGGATTCATCCTACTCGGAAGCATAATTGAAGAGGCATCAGGGGAAAGATACGCGCGCTACATCGATAGGCATATATTAGAACCCATAGGAATGCTGCGGAGCTTTTGGACGAAGGATAAGGCCGAGGCCGACCCAGAATTCGCCACACCATACAACATCAAAGGAGACGGGGAGCGGGAGTCCAGCAGCTACACATATGGTGAGCTGCTGAGCGATGGGGGCTTAATTAGTAACGTCACCGACATGAGTCATTACCTACAGATGTATCTCAACGGCGGAACCATCGATGGAAGGCGAATCATCGAGGGGGAGTCGATAAGGGATATGACGACCTCCACCCTCAGGACACCAGATGAGCCTATGTTCGGTGATAGTATAAACTACTACGGTTATGGTCTCAACGTTAGACCCGGCTTCTTTGGCCATACCCTCATAAGCCACAGTGGCAGTGTCTGGGTCTCAACAGCCTACATAGGCTTCGTACAGGATGAGCGGGTAGGGGTCGTCGCGCTAGCGAATGGAAGCGGTTACCCTCTCAATTACATTGGCGAGTACACAATCGTCACCCTCATGGAGAAGAACCCATGGAATATAACTGCATTAAAAGTCGAGAGTAGACTCGATGAGCTCGTTGGCACCTACGACGCCTATATGGGGACGATGCGCCTCAACGTCACTCGAAGAGCTGGGCTCCTCAATGTAGAGGTAGTGATGGACCACAGCGGTTGGAGCTTCATCATATCCCCGGGAGACATCATGGGTGACCGACGCCTCTTCTACATCCAGTGGCTCGACAGGAAGATTCCCGTAGAGTTCATCAAGGATGAGAAAGAGATGTGGATGATCTATGAGCGCTATAAGCTTCGCCGAGTTACCCAGATCTAGACCCTAAACTCGGTAAAGTATTTAGGCACCCAACTCACATGGGCTAAAGACGACAATGGGGGACAAGAGTCTAATACCTTGGCGTGAGGTCGCCAGCTGGGGTTGCCGAGCCTGTGGAAACTGTTGCGTTGGGTACAGGGTTCCCCTCAAGATGGATGAATTCGTCAAGGTTGGAAACGTCTGCGGGCAGGACGTCTTCGAGTATGGAATGGGTAAGGTCTACCTCCGCAACGGCCCCGACCGCCGTTGTGTCCTCCAGCGACCCCTAATGGATCGGTGGATTTGCACGGTACAGGGTATGAAGCCAACCGCTTGCCGACTATTTCCCTTCCGAATTCAACACAAGCCCGTCTACCCGCGTGGCGACAACAGTTCCTACCGATGGGGTGACAAAGTTTACTACATATACCTCGACTCTGACTGTGAGGGCATAGTTCCTGGTCAGCCAACGGAGAGGTTCACCAATCAAGTGCTCCCAGAGATCCTTAGGAACGGCCTCGGGATCGCCCAGAAGCAGAAGTTTACAACCTCAAGATTCATCTCGTGGACACCCCCGTGACTCCTTCAGCCAGTGAAGTCAACCGAGTTTGAAGCTGTTAATATGTGTCTTCAAAACCCCTCTCTTTTAATGTTCTCAACCAAATTTTAATCGAGTCAATTATTTAGGACATTATTTGCTATCTAGAGACAAAAAAGGTTCTTTTAATGGGCGCCGACATTTCGAATTTGAGCCAGAGTTGCAACACAGGAGGTAAATATCCAGAAAGGATGATATTACTTTGCCCAGGTGGGAGCGTTTCAAGGGTCGGAGCAGCGATAAAGACCCCCACGAAGCGCACGAACCACGAGTGATGGACTGCAAGAGGCCCCAGGGGCTTAGGCTCCAGGGAACCCCACATCACCTTGGTGAGAACACCTGGGCAACTCAATTTTACTGATAAAAATAAGGCAGTAAACTCGAGTTAAATTTGGAGCACAATTCTGCTTATATTTTCCCCGGCCAAGATTAAAAATGAAAGATGATCACATCGGACGATATCAGGGGACATACCGCCATCCATGTTCTGAAGGGCGCAGTGATCAAAGTTCTAGGTCGGAGCGCTAAGTGGTCAGCTAGCGCTTACAGCCGGGGCAATCATGGTGGATTATCCGTACGATTTGATAGAAAACCTACCGACGAGGAAATGAACAGGATTGAGGAGCTCGCAAACCAAAAAATCAAAGAGGATGCAGCCATCGAAATCCAGGAGATGAGCCGAATAGAAGCCGAGGCAAGGTGGGGCGATGACATCTACGACCTTTTTCCGCTCCCAGCTGAACTCAAGGTAGTCAAGATATTCCAGCTCCCCGGTTGGAACGTGAACACCTGCGGGGAGCAGCACACCAAGAGAACAGGGGAGATCGGCGGGATGAAGTTCACCAGATGGCGTTATCGAGCCAATAAACAACTCCTCGAAATGAGCTTCGACGTAACCGGTATAAACGGGTCGCGTTGAGTATAACTCGGTGTAACCGGTTTGAAGTTTAGCAGATACCTCTCATGCATCGACACTCACTGCAGTGGCGAGTCCACCAGGATCGTGGTCGGGGGATTGCCAAAGCTCCGCGGTAAGACTATGGCAGAGAAACAGAAGTATTTTCAGGACCATTATCATAATCTCCTCGGTACCCTGATGAAGGAGCCAAGGGGCTTCGATGGGATGCTCGGCTCCATCCTTACGGAGGCTTCCGTCCCAGAGGCGGACGTCGGCGTCATATATCTTTGGACCGACGGCTACTTCAGCGCATGTGGAGACAGTACATACAGCTGTAGTGCCGCTCTAGTCAACACGGGAATGGTGGAGGTTAAAGAGCCTTTCACGGAGATAACCTTCGACACAGTCAGCGGTCTCGTCAAGACGAAGGTTGAGGTTAAGGATGGGGTCGCGAAGAGTATAGCGATGCAGGGTGTCCCAAGCTTCTACTGGAAGACGATGAAGTTCGATATCCCAAAAGTGGGTGAAGTCGAAGCAGATATTGCCTACGGTGGCCTCTGGTATGCCTTCATCGACGCGGATAATATCGGTCTCAAGCCAACCCTTGAGACGAAGGGGGAGTGGATTCCCCTTGGTTGGAAGATCAGAAACTACATTGCGGACCAGATAAAGGTTGACCACCCTGAGTATCCGGAACTTAACATCTTAGACCTTGTGACTTTCTACACTAAGCCCAGCAAGAAGGATTATACGAGCAGGCACTGGAACGTATTCGGCCCCAAACAAACGTGTAGAAGCCCCGCGGGGACGTGCACAAATGCTCGTATGGCTGCACTTTATGGCACAGGTAAACTCAAACCTGGGCAGGATGTCAAGTTCGAGTCAACGATCAGTACAGTGATGACGGGCAGGATCGCGAAGGAAACGAAGGTTGGTAAGTACAAAGCCATTGTTCCAGAAGTCGTCGCCTCAGCATACATTACCGGTTTCAACCAAGTCGTGATCGATCCAGATGACCCGCTCAAAGGCGGATTCCTCCTCTAATTTCCCCTTAAGGAACGCGTAATCGGAATGGATTCAACTACACATGTCCGATGAGAACGGGTTGATCGTGGTCTTCGAGGGCAAGCGGACCCTAGTCAAGGTGTTCCGTCGCTTCTTCTACCCCGTCCAAGCGAACGACGAAGAACTGAGTGTTGTTGTCTACTCCGACACAGGTCAGGAGAGGGAGGTAACATACAAACGGGCCGATAACTATGACCTCGATAGTCCATTTAGGCTCATCGCCATGATACGTCTCGCACGGGCAATGAAGGTTCTCCAAATCGATCCCCCGACAGATGGCGTCCAGAATTTTAGAATTACCATCTGCAAGCGAACTGAGTTGATCGGCTCTGATGCGGAGAAGGACGAATGGATCCCATTTGATCCAACGCGTATGAGACCCCTTGATGAGAGAATAAGGGACGCAAAGAAGAGAGCGAGGTGGAAGGAGAGGCTCAAGAGCCGCTAGTGTTCAAGGCCTTTAATAGGTCAGCTATGAAGTCTTCTAGCTTCTCGCGGGGGACCTTAGCACCGCTTGCCCTAGCGTGGCCGCCTCCGAATCCACCGTATTTCTTTGAGATCTCTGAAGCTAGAACACCGAGGTGCTCCGATAACCTCCTTTCGCCACGGAGACTTATGTTCACCATCTCTCCTTGGTCTTTCCAGCACATACCTACGGGGACGAATAAAGTATCCATCACGATGTTTGCGACCTCTCCCGTGCTGAAGTCGTCTCCACACTCCATATAGGCTAACCTACCGACGACAATGGATTCCTTAAGTACAGTTTCCTTTATCCTCACAATCTTCTCGAGCTGGTTTATAGCTGCCTCGACTACACCTTCGATCCTGTGGGGGTAGGTGTAGTGGCTCAGTTCCTCGACGACCCTCTTCTTGAAGGATTGGGACTGGTCGCTACCGAGGGCGGCACTAAGCAGTAGAGCCTCGTTTTGTACAAACTTTCTGTCCATCCCATCCATCAACCTGGAGACAATAGGCCCCTCTTCGAACATATCGGAGACGGCTGCATAGGCCGCAAGGCGACCTGCGTCCCTCTCCAGTCTGTTTCTGAAATGGTCATAGACGAGGACTGAGGCGCAGTCCTTTGTGTCATGGACAATCTCGACGCCTAGATCCCTCAGCTTTCCCGCTAGACGGCCCTCCATAGGGTGATGATCAATGATTGTGACTGCTGTGTGGTACCTGATCGCGTCGATCTTCGGGATAAGTGCTTCCCGGAGGTTTAGGTCAGTGATGTAAAGTTTCCCGACGTCGTTGCCCACAATGTTTAGTGCCTCCTCGAGATCATCGTAGTTTGCTGGAATTATCCTGGCGTCGAAAAGCTTCATCATAAATGCTCCGCAGGTCAGGCCGTCAAGATCGTCGCCGTGGGTGATGTTTACAACGGACATGGGCGCTTCAAGAATTGGCGTCGTATCTAGATGATAAATCCGACCCCTTCAAGCGACCCTTCTTCCCTGGGGTGTCGAGGTCGAGACCTCGACGAAGTAGGAGTGGATGAGCCTAGCCACCTCGGTTAAGGTGGAAAGTGTTTCAAACATATGGAGATCTGGTGTGGGTATATGCTTTGCTAGCAGAGCCGCTATATACGGTCTTCCCCATTGATAGACGATCCCCGCGTCAAGCGTTGCACCATCGACCCATCCCGATTTATCTGCGACCTCAACCAAGTCGGGAACCGCATTTCTGATAACCCCCTGAATAATCCCCTCCTTTGGCTTTTTAAGCATCTTTAAGGTCTCCTCGCAGACGAAAGGACTTAACTTCGCTGATTTATGGAGTTCCTCGAAGAGGATAACAAGCTCACGAGGTGTTGTGAAGCTGTCTTTGCCAGCCTTAAGGGATTCTATATCCATCATCTTCCTGGCGAGTCTGGTTTCCTTTAGACCCAGCTCCGAAATTGTGAAGTTGATGTTATCCATCCCTAGAAGATCGATCAGATAGTTGGTTGTGGAGTTGTCGCTAACGTTAATCATCAGTGTAGCGTAGTCAATCACCGGCATTGTAACAACCCCAGCGCTGAGGGCCTTCATGATACCGCTACCACCTACCCTTTGTGTCTCTTCGTATCTCAATGTCTGCGTTGGGTTTAGTTTACCCTCCTCGACCTGCTTGAAGAACTCGATGAGTATGGGGACCTTGATTGTGCTAGCGACGGGGAAGACCTCGTCGCCGTTAATCATGAAAGATTCACCATTCATCAGATCCTTAATTGCGATACCCATTACACCATCATAGTATTCGGAGACTTCCTCGAGTCTCGCACAGAGTTTACCGAATAGCAGAGACATTATAGGAAAAAATGTGTTAAGAAGATATAACTATCTCTAATATCCGCGTTGGGGATCACAGACGTTGAGGAGCTGCTCTCCTACAACGTATCTGCGAAGGTTCTCACAGAATCCAGCGACGATCCTGTCTCCGATCTTGGGACTGCTATGGCTATCATGAGGAACAAGAAACACGTTATCCATTCCCCAGAGCGGATTATTAGGTGGCAGCGGCTCTACGGCGAAGCAGTCAATATAGGCGCCTCCAATTCGCCTCTCTTTAAGGGCGTCAATCATGGCTCCCTCATCAACTATCCTGCCACGACCCACGTTGATTAAGTACGATGTATCCTTCATCGCCCTAAACTCAACCTCGCCTAGTAGGCCCTCAGTCTCAGGTGTGAGAGGCGCGACGACTACCACGTAATCCGCCTCCGATAGATGCCCTCTGAGCTCACTCACGGGGAAAACCATGTCAACATTCTCGACGGGTTCAGGGCTTCTTCTTGTGCCGATAACTCTCATGTCGAAGGCCTTGCAGAGGCTCGCAATTCTCTTCCCGAGGTTGCCGAGACCTATTAGGAGAACCGTGGAGCCTTCTAGGTCGCTGCAATAGATCTGCCTCCAGCGACGATCCACTTGGTCTAACCTCCTCTGCCAAAGCCTCTTGGAGTGCTCAAGCATCGCAGCAAGAACACTTTCAGCAATCGGGATCGTATGTATCCCGGGGCTGTTTGTAAGGACAACTCGTCCATCGAGAACCTCTTGAGTAATATTGTCGCTGAAGCCGGTGCTGCAAAGCTGTACCCACTTAAGGCTCGACGTGAAGAACTTCTGGTAATCCTCCCAGTCAAGTTCCCCAGCATAGTGGGTGTGGTTACCACCCTCGCCGAGAAGTACTTCAACGTCCTCGACACGTTTCATTCGATGGACCACGTCTTCAGGCAACTCAACTAGCTCGATCTCAGGAGATGTTGAGAGTATCTGGCTTCGGTGCTTTTCCTGAAGCCAGTTTCCGTCTGGACTCGGGAACTGGTATCCGCGGGGGATCCCGCTGATTGCAACGCGGATCAAGACAAACCTAGGAGTCGTGATGAGAATAAAACGGTTTTACCCATTCGGAGCCGAGGTTGTCTCAGTCTTCGCTTCGTTGAACTCGATAATCGAACTCACCACTCTGAAACCAACGATTCCCATCGTCACCCATAAGAAGAATCGGATGTCGAGAGAGATGTTGGCGGTCAAGTTCCCCTGAACTACATTAAAGCTTGTTAACCCGAGGTTACCGATGTTCCCGACGCCGATGACAAAAAAGGTGAAGATGAGGGCAACTATATTCTCCACAATATCTAGGATGAGATAAGCGATAGATGTTCTTTCGACAATCCCTTTAACGAGCGTTACGGCGGCGACAACGAATCCAAGCATCGCCATCTGAACAACGAAAGATTGGAGGCTAAAACCAGCTAATTCAAGCTGATTAAGCATCTCCTCAGGAATAAACTTGAGTATGATGAAGGGGAGGACAACTAGAATGAAGATCGTAGCGAACGCTGATATGACCGCATTCTGTCTGACCTTTAACTCAGTCCCCTCCTCTCACCTTGACGTTGTAGTCGAGACTCACTAGGTTCCAGAGCGTCTTTGTGTTAGTGTAGACATCGAGGGTCCCTTCCCCATTCGCGTATAATTGAAGTTTATCCTGTGGGACCTTGAGCGTAATAGTTGTCGGAACCTGTTTCCCCGGTTCTAGGTTGATCGTCGTGAAGTTGCTGACAGAAAACAAGCCATCGTTGGTGCTTACGCCGAAACCCAATGGTTAGAATAGCGGGGAGATAGCCCCCATTTTTTGGATCAGCGGTAAAAGTGAGCCTGGCGACACCCGTCGCCTGATCTATTTCTGTAGGGATTTGACCTCCACTTGTGGCCGTGCCTATGATGGCGAGTAGAGTCTGACCGCAGAGTAGAAGGAACACAATGCCTCCGATCTCCAGCACGATAATGAGTAGTCCCAGGGCCTTAGAAGTCTTCAATTCATCCCTTCTAGAAGGGGAGGAGTCGACTGTATATTTAAAAAAAGAGTTGTAGCCGAGTACTACTTCTTTCGATAGACCTCGACGGTGTGCTTGAGGTCGCTATTATCTAGTGCCTTGATTGTCGTGGCTATTAGCTTCCCAGCGTTGGTGAGGTCGCTGAGGCTCACAACCTCGTTGGGGCTATGCATGTAGCGGTTTGGAAGGGAGACAAGGCCTGTAATAGTGCCGCCGCGTGTGACTTGGATGGCCCAAGCATCGGTTCCGGACTGACTAGGGACGCTTTCCCTCTGGTAAGGAATCTTACCTTTCTTAGCCACCTTCTCCATCATCTCCCAGAGGGGGCGAGTAAAGTTGGCACCTATGCCGATCGCTGGGCCCTTCCCTAGCTGGATGTCGTTTACTCTGTTCGATTCGACTCCAGGCGCCACAGCGTGGGTTACATCCGCAGCGATCGCTGCCCAAGGTTGAATATTATAGGCAGATACAGAGGCACCGCGGAACCCAATCTCCTCCTGCGTCGTTGCAACGGCGTAGATTTTTACCTTCTTTGGTGGGTCCTTCGCAAGTATGTCGAGAGCTTCTATGAATGAGGCGACCGCACAGACGTCGTCGAAGGCGGGGCCGACGACGAAATCACTGCCCTCCTTGCCAAGGTATGCCACCTCCGCATCGGGTGTTACGGGGCAGCCTATTTTGACACCCATCTTCGTCGCCTCCTCGGTAGTTGAGGCGCTGAAGTCGATCCTCATGTCCTTCAGTGGAATCGCCTTCTCGCGCTCGCTCGCTTCGGTGAGATGAGCGGCCTTCGTCCCGATGGTGCCAAGTATATAGTCCTCAGGACCGTCGCCAACCCAGATCCTAACCCTTGTTCCGTAGGCGACGCGGGGATCCCAGCCCCCGACCTGATCGAAGCTTGCGTATCCCTTTTCATCGATGTACTTTACTAGGAAGCCAATCTGGTCATAGTGTCCAGCGAGCATGACTGATTTTTCGCCCGAGCCCATTGTTCCCACCACATTCCCAATTACGTCGATTGAGACGGTATCGCAGTACTTGCTATAGTATTCGATTATCCTTTTCCTGCGGGGTTCTTCAAAACCCGTTACCGCAGGGGCGTCCATGAGGTCTCTAAGGACCTTGTACATGTCAACTGGCATTCGTTTCACTGTTATGAGTGGTGTAGGAAGGAACTATAAAGTTTCATTATGCCTCAATCGTTTTAAGGCGAGGAGTAGGATCGAGGCTCAGTGAGTTTTATGGATCCCAAACGCGCGCTCGTCAGAGACATAGGAGATAAGTACAAGAGTTGCCTATCTACCCACCCGCTTCATGATACCCTAGACATCAAATTAGCTCGAGAGCAACATGATTCTTACTGTAAGGCACTAAAGGAGCTTGGGTTGGAGATAATCAAGGTCCCACGCGACGATGAACACCCCGACTCGGTCTTCGTTGAGGATAACGCAGTGGTACATAACGGGAAAGCACTGATTTGCAGGATGGCTAAGATGAGTCGCCGGGGGGAGGAGACTGGTGTAGAAGCGGTTCTCAAACAGTACGTCAAAGTGAAGCGCTCAACCTCCCCAGCGACCGTTGAGGGCGGGGATGTCGTTCATATCCCAAACAAATTAATCAGTGGCATAAGTCAGCGAACCAATCCGGAGGGAGTCGCCCAGATGCAGGAGTGGCTTGATGTACCTGTTGCTACAGTTTTCGATCCCGGCATCATGCACCTGAAGAGCTATATCACCTATCTCGGAAAGGGAGTCATGATTGCAACTGAGAGGTATGCGACTCACCCCGCCCTCGAAGGGTTCCAGATAATTATCCCACCGAGCAATGATGAGTACGCAGCTGATACACTAGCAGTGGGAGACACTGTTCTCATGGCAAAGGGCTACCCTGAGGCGCATCAGATGGTGAATGAGGCGGGCTTTGACGTAGTAGTCCTAAATGTCTCCGAGATACAGAAATGCGATGGTGCTCTAACCTGCATGTCCATTATCTTCTGACAATCCCATAGACCACCACCCAAACCTACAATACCTTTTCATGTTAGTAGGTTATTGACTCAACAACGCATCATTTAGGTAACAAGAGGTGAAGGAAGACGAGTCTGTGGATAGAAACTGTGCTCGTGTTTTTCTACTTCCTCTTCACACTTATGCTGCTACCCTACGGCTATAACTGCTTCTACATGGTGTGGAAATCCATGAAATATAAGACACCTAAGACAAAAAACGTCACTAATCACAATATAGTGACGGTCCAACTTCCAATATACAATGAGAAATACGTTGTTGAAAGACTCATAAACTCCGTCTGCGTGATGGAATGGCCACGCGACAAACTAGAGATACTCGTACTTGACGACAGTACAGATGAGACCCGAGACATCATTGACAGAGAGGTTAAGAAGCAGAGGTCAAATGGTGTCGACATTAAGGAAATTAGACGCGAAAATCGCATCGGATACAAGGCAGGTGCTCTAGAAAACGCCCTACAATACACTCATGGAAAGTATCTAGCCCTCATAGACGCGGACTTTATGCCACCGAAAGACTTCCTCGAACGCACAGTAGCTGCCTTAGAGAGCGACCCTAAGATCGGATTCGTTCAAGCCAGATGGGATCACCTTAACCGTGGATATAGTAAGTACACCGAAGCTTTCTCCCTTGCAATAGACGGATATCATATAGTTGAACAATCTGCACGAAGTGCTGCGGGCCTCCTTCTAAACTTCAACGGATCCGCAGGCTTGCTCCGCATGGACGCGGTGAGAGATGTCGGAGGCTGGAGTTGGGATACCCTCAGCGAAGATCTGGATCTCAGTTACCAGATGCAAATCAAGGGGTGGAAATCAATGTATCTACGTGATCTAAAGGTGATGGGTGAAATTCCACCGAATATGATGGCTTTCCGCACACAACAGGGGAGGTGGGCTCGAGGCAGTGTACAGTGTGCAAAGAAACTCCTTGGCAGCGTCTGGAAAAGCTCTCGAACTAGACTTCAGAAGGTAGAGGCTACGCTCCATCTCACTTATTACACGGTTAGTCTCTGGATGTTTCTTGGGCTAATTGTAACCGTTCCCCTCCTCGCATTGAACAAGTTCCCATACATAACCTCACCATTGTATGTTGGTCTACTAACCCTCTGCACAATAAGCAGCTTCACCCTCTATTATACCACGGTCCGCTGGCAGGGTTTGAGCCTCGTGAAAAAGCTGCCCTACATGGGTTTTCTCGCTCTAATTGGCTACGGAATATCAGCCAAAGTTTCAATCGAGATGATCAAGGGGTTCTTCCATAAGGGGGGGAGTTATCTTCGTGTACCTAAGTTCAACATAGTCAAGAAGGGAGATAAGCTCGACGCCTCTTATGGCGCCCTGAAGGAGCTGCCATGGCTTGAGATGATAATGCTTGTCTACACGGCTCTCGGTATCATGTTTGCCTTCATCAACGATAGTTGGGGTGTAATGTTGTACCTATTCATATATTTCGCGGGCTACTTTGCAGTCGCCTATAGCATCTCGCCAATATAGCTTGGTGAGAGAATCTCTCACACTCTTTCTGGATAACATTTGCCTTTTCCAGGACAGTAGAACATCGTTAATCTTCCATCTTACGCCGACAAGATTCTGTAAAAGGATCTCTGATATTCAGAGTAAAGATAATATACCCCGAGCCGTATAGCTTCAGAGCCCATCAGAAAGGTGGATAAATATGGCTCTACGTGACCCATTCAAGACAGAACTTAGCCGCGAGGCGAATCTCGTCAAGACAGTCTGCAGGCAGTGCGGCGCCACCAACTCCAAGGCAGCGACGAAATGCCGTAAGTGCCATAGCAAGAACCTTCGCCCCAAGAGGACGAAGAGCAGAGGTCGCTAAGACACCTAGTATATCCATTTAGCCATTTTAATAATATTCTAGAAAGTAGTTAGTAACAATAAATGTAGTCGATAGATTATTAATTTAAAAAGTTATTCCAGGATCCATTTCTCTTTTAGGAGGCGGACTCAAGTTTGCACCATCTATGTGCCCATTTAGGGATATAATGTGAAGGAGTAAAACCCTTAACAAACTCGAGTCGTCCAATTACACATGATATCTTTCACGCTGTTTCTCTCACTCTTCACCTCGGGTCTACTAGAGATATTAATCCCCGTTATCCTCGGTTTATACCTCTGGAGCAAGCTTGGGGCCAAGTGGAGAGTATTCTTCATCGGCTGTGTATTATTCGTCGTAGCTCTGGTTAGGATTCCCCTTAATTCAGTAGCATCGGTCTGGATTTACGACAACTTCACTGGAGCCGCATTCATCTACCTTAGCATCGCTATCCCCTCATTAACCGCTGGGGTCTTCGAGGAGGGAGCCCGCTGGGTCGCCTTTCGATTCCTAGTTAAAGATCATAAGCTTGTTAACGGGTTGATGTACGGTGTCGGCCACGGTGGCATCGAGTCGATACTCTTAGTAGGAATAAGCGTGCTTGGAACCGCCATCAGCGCTTACTTCTACCCACAAACGATGTCCACGACCCAACTCGCAGTCGATCGCAGCGACACCTGAATGGGTGGCCTTCGTCGGCATCTGGGAGAGGCTAGCAGCCATTTCCTTTCACATAGGAATGAGTGTACTCATTTTGCAATCATTCAGGGCGAAGCAGCCGTACTACGTCGGCGTGGCGATGGCTGCTCACTTTTTCTTCAACTTCTCCGCTGTTTACGCGAGCCAGTTCGGTATCATTCAATCTGAGATAATAGCCTCCATATGGGGTCTGGTTGCACTCTGGTATGTCTGGACGACTTGGAAGACCGAGAAGACTGCGCAAGTCGAGACTCCCCAGCCTCAGCAAGTTCCCGAGGCCCCCACGTCGCCTACTCCAGGCTGAACGGTTTGCCTTTTTTCAGGATCTTCGCTGGGACTAAACTCTTCCACTTTCTTAACCACTCGAGGTCCTTCTCTCCCTCTCTCAGGTCATCGGGCATCAGCTCCGGAATAGATTCAACGGAACTCCCTATGGGGTACCAGCGTTCACACTCGGGGCAGTAGAGAAGCCCCTCCCCTAACTCCAACATGTTGAGGTACCTGTAGAGGATATCTATGTCCTCTGGCTTCATTTGCTTCTCATCTAGAATCTTTACAGTCTTCTTATGAAGCAATACCGCGGCTTTTGACCCAGTCTTATCGGTGATAGCTGATACGGATGGTGGGCTTATGGTTCCATCTTCTAACTGCTTTCTGAGAACTCCGTACTTCTCCTCAAGATTCTTCAAAGGCTGACCTAATTCCATGGCGATCTTTTCCATATCCGTCTCAGGCGTCTCCCAACTGAAGAAGTAGGCCTCGAGGGGGTGGTGCTTGTCAATCGGGCAGGCGAGGATGTTTAGGAGCCAGGGCTTCAATCAGATCGTAGAATCAGAACTCTCCATCGGTTAAAAGATTATCAGTTTTAATGAAATATCCTGAACTTTTTCAGGTTCGGGAAACCGGTTTTTACCCATTGGACCCTATTCTCTGGGTCCCTCTTCACCCAGTCGTACATGTGCCAGAAGCTCTTTCCCCACCTCTCGGTGCGGTCGGGAATCGGCTCATAGCCGAGGTTCCTTAGCTCATCTGTATAGGCGAGCTCTACTAGCTTCTGAGCCCGCCCCTCGACATGGACGCGCTCTATTATCTCTTCACCATACTTTTCTTTTAGCTCCTCCGCCGCGACGTTTAGGACATCGCCTTGACATACCTTGATTTTCTCGTCAGCCTTATGGTCTAGGCGATCAACTAGGCTGAGTGCGATTTTGGCTGCCTCTTCTAAGGTATCTCTTCTCTTGGAAGTTTCCTTCCTTGAAAAAGGAGACATCTATGATATCGTAAAGGAATGTGTCGGTCTCTGGCTTGTAGGCACCGATGACGACCCCCCAGAGGAGGTCGCCCGTCCCTGCGTCATCGATGAGTATCGTCAAGCTGTCTGACCTTTGAGTTTAGCGACGATCTCCTGAGCCTTAGGGAACCGGATCTGACCGGAATCGACCAACTGCTTCACTGCTTCATCCATAATATCTGGGGTTGCACCCGCCATCACTACGAGGTTTCTTGCGTGGAGCCTCATATGGCCGTGTTGAATCCCCTCTTGTGTGAGGGCACGGAGGGCACCGAGATTCTGTGCGAGGCCCACGGCGGTCATAGCTTCACCAAGCTCCTGAGCCTTTGTGCAGCCAAGAATCTTTACAGCGATCTGGGCCATCGGGTGGCTCTTGGTTGCTCCTCCGACGAGGCCGACTGCCATCGGCATCTCTAGTATACCGACGAGGTCGCCATCCCTGTTCTTGCTCCACTTACTGAGACTTCGGTACTGCCCTGATCGGGCTGCATAGGCATGTGCGCCAGCCTCGAGGGCTCGGTGGTCCTGCGCGAAAGCGAGGGCGACTGCGATCGTACCGTTCATGATCCCCTTATTGTGTGTCGAAGCTCGGTATGGATCCGCATCTGCGAAGGCCCATGCTTTTACTATTTTATCGACTTTGTCTTCGCCGCCTATGTCCTCCTTCTTGATAACGGCTTCGGCGCTACATGTGCGCCTATCAGCGAGGTTGCTTATGATGCGGAGTAGCGACTTACCGCCTGTGAGCTCAGCGAGTAAGGGTGCGAGTGTCTCAGCCATCGTGTTGACGGCGTTAGCGCCCATCGCGTCACGACAGTCGACAAGAAGGTGGCAGATAAGCATCGGCCCCGCTGGGGTATTAAGTGGACGTAGCTCTAGGTCCTTGGCGCCCCCTCCGAACTTGACAAGAACTGGGTCTATCTCGTTCGCCATGTCGAGGATCTCCTTCTTCTTCTCGATTAGGATCTTCGTAGCCTTCTCCATGTCGGGGATGTCGGTAAGCTGAATCTGGCCGATCATTATTGGTGGGCTGCTCATGACTTTGATGCCTGGACCGTTCCTCATTATTCGTGCCATGTTGCTGGCGGCCGCGACGACGCTTGGCTCCTCACCAGCCATTGGTATTAGGAGGTCTTTGCCATTGAGCATGAAGTTGGCAGCAACACTGAAGGGGTATGAGATTGTGCTAACGACATTCTCGGTCATATGATCCGCTTGATCGACTGTGAGACCTCCCCCCGACTTTAGGAGCTTGACCTCCTCAGGGGTAAGCCCCACTTCCTCAGCCACTATCTTAATTCTCTCATCGACTGACATCTTGTAAAATCCTGAAATCCTGCTTGACTTGACCATGAATCTATCTCCGTGTTGCTCTAAATTGTTTTATACAATCATAAAAGCTAGACGATATTCAACGGTGTTTTCATCGACTCTCGTCGTATCTTCGTGGTTTCCCCTTAGCGCCGGGGAAACGAGCCTCAGTTTAGTGGGCTGGAGAAGATCTCGGTGATCTTGATCTGCCTCTCAGCCATCTCCTTAAAGAAGATCCTTGTCAGCTTTTCGTCGTAGCCAATCTTAGCCGGATGGATGATTCCAGGCGTCCTCATCTGCCCCTTCGCTATCATCTGGGCTACGATGCTGCAGGGGAAAGCCGTTGTGCGAGCCATCGCGGAGAGATCAGCATTTTTGTCTCCGAAGTCCATGAACTCATACGTGTAGGAGGCTGACTGACCATCTTTCTTACCGGAGACGATGACGCGCTGACATATTGCGTCACCTTCGTCAGGTCCGTATTGAAGCCATTTGTCTCCTAAAGCGACCCAGAAGTCGAGAGGCTTTACCTCAACTCCCTTCACCTTAATGGGCTTTTCGTCCATTAGGTGAAGGTCCTTGAGCTTATTCCACATCTCGCAGTGACCAGGCCATCTTATAGTCTGTCCGTAGGCGTCCTTTACATCTTTGAGGCTGAGATGCTCGACGGCGTCCATAAGGCCGCTATTAGTGAAGGCCTCAAGCCTGCCTAAGGGTTCCGGAAACTCTATGGGGGTCGGGTCGCTGAGAATTTTAATATTAACGTATTTGCCATTTTTTAGTATCTTACAGCTGCCTAGACTCCCTGCGACGGCGAATGGCCAATACCAGCTGATCTTGTAGTTGAGGGGATTATAGTAACCCTCGGTTCCCTTCTGAGGGAACCCTCCACAGGCAACATAGAGCTTCTCAACCTTGTCGAGCTTCCTTGAGCCGACACCAAGAAGAACCCTATCTGTACCTACATCGAGGCCGATGTGGGGAACAACTGTCACGCCTGCCATTTTTGCTGCCTCATGTTGACTAAATATCGTATCGAAGTTCGCGGCAATGTCCGCCCAATTTACCCCAGCCTCGATGGTTGCAGCGACGGCTTGATCACAAAATTGTCTCGGGATCGCGGCCACGATGACATCGAAGCCTTTGAAGAGCTTCACAGTTGCTTTCTTATCGGTTACGTCTGCCTTCTCGACTCCACTGACTTTGTCACAGCCTACCTTTGAGACGACTGCCTTAGCTGCCTCAATGTTTGCGTCGGCTGCGACGATCTCATCTACATCTTTCTGAGCCGCCAGGTCCTTCAAGAGACCGTAGCCCATCTTTCCGGTGCCTAAGACTAGCACCTTCATCGTTATCCGGTTTAGGTAGCGAGAGGTCTGGATAAAACATCTGCGGAAGACCGACGAATGGCTATTTCTCCTTGTCGACTTCCCAAGCTGATTCGTCCATATCGTGAATGAAGGAGACGAGGTGGTCGACTAGGGCATTCCACATCAGGATACCCTTCTCGGATGTGGCCTTAGTGGGATCCCCTGTTACGCCGTAGGGGGTTATTTCCCTGAAGAGCCACTCGACTTGAACATGTTCCGGAAGCTTAGGTATGTGACCCTTCGCCTTACTCATATTGACGAGCTCTGGTGCGACCCTGAGCATCATGCTAGTCTCCCCCTCACCCGCGTGGCCGAGCCCGCCCCAAGCCTCGAAAGTTCCTGGAGGGAGTAGATCCACTGCTGTTACCCACCAGGCGTCGAGGACGCCGATCTTCATCTCAGGGTGTTCCACCCTGTACTCACGGGTGGCAGCCTCAATTGCTGGGATGTTTCCATCATGTCCATTGACTAAGAGAAGTCTCCTGATCCCATGCTGGTTCAGGGAGTCTATTATCTCCTTCAAGACATGGATCAGGGTATCCGTGGAGAGCGTAATTGATATTGGGAAACTAGCGTAGTGGCGGCTCATACCGATGGGAATTGCGGGGAGACAGAGCATGCCATCAACACGCTGCGAAACCGCTTGGGCTAGGCTCTCAGCAACAAGTGTATCAGTCCCAAAGGGCAAGTGTTCTCCATGGTACTCGGTAGATCCAATAGGCAGAACAGCCTTGTCAAAGTAATTCTCCTTTAGAAGGTACCCCGTCATCTTGAGGATGTTTACATCGGTCAATGCTTTCATCGATGTGAAGTTGAGGGTTCAGATAGAAATAGGTTGCAGGTACGAGAAGGCTTAAGGACCTATTCTTTGGTCTTATTGACGTTTTCTTTTAGAGTATAGAAAAAATGAACTGAAGCCATTTTACCATCTGCCGCTCAATTCTGAGGAATCATTACATCATATGGGTATGTAGTATACTTCGATGAAAATCCTATCTTACAATAGAGAATTTTCTATTTTAAATGAAAAGCATCATCCATCAGTGTAGAATTCCCGCGATGACACTAACGATTGTCTGTGGAGGAACAGGTTTCAGTAGGATCTTGTCGTAGCTATTATCCTCTGGCTCTCCTTCGCTCTCCGCATATCCGGTGAGGAGGATAATCTTCGGGGCTGGAGATACTTGTTTAATTCTCGCTGCCACATCACGCCCCTTCATATCTGGTAGAATGTAATCTAAAAGAACGAGGTCGTATCTTCGACTAGAGGTCTTGCTCATGGCGATCTCCCCAGTGACAGCCAAATCAACCTCATATCCCTCATCCTCTAGGATGAACTTAAGAATCTGGCTGCTTGTCTCATCATCGTCGACGAGAAGGAGAGATTTATTCCCCATGGGCTATTCTACCTTTTGAGATTTATTAACAATGATGGATCACTGATCGATTTTATTCGACCTTTAAAAGATTAAGAGCCGTATGCGAACGGGGATGTTTAGGTCATCTTTTTATCTTATCCGGTTGGGAGTCGATCCTGTCCACGTGTGCATACGCCAGATTTCGTGCTTGAATAATAGTGTTTTTGGACCTAGACGCGGGAGATCTTGAATGAGGCGTCTAGTTCCTCGATTGCAGCTTTTAGGATCTCGACGAGGTTTTCGAGGTCGCTGGGGGCGAATACCTCGACAGGGCTGTGGCTGTAGCGTCGGGGTATCCCGATAGTAGCTGAAGGGACTCCTCCTCGGGTCTGCATCAGAGCCATAGCGTCGGTTCCACCACTCATTAGGCCAAGCTGATAGGGGATCTTGTGCTTTTTAGCGGTGCTTCTCAGCCAATTGTGGACCTGTTGGCTCTGGATCTGAACCCTTTCTCCTATCTCACCTATATGAAGCCCTGGGCCTTTCCCGATCTCGTAGTAGAGGTCACGGGGATTTATGTCGGGTTGGAAACCAGCAGGGAAAGTGTCTACAGCAATAGCCATATCGACGTCGAGGTCGTGAAGGCAGGTTTCGGCACCTCGTAAGCCTATCTCCTCCTCGACGCTGCCAACGTAGTAGACCGTGGCCTTTGGGCGCATCTTGGCGAAAGTCTTCGCTATATGGATGATGGCTGTGCAGCCGACTCGGTCGTCGATACTGGGGCTGGCGATGAGGCCGTTTGCAAGTTTTACCGATTGAGTCGCATAGGTTATTGGGCACCCAATCTCGACGCCCATAGACTCGGTGTCGGCTCTGCTATTTGCGCCGATGTCAATGTACATATCCTCTATTGGGGGTATTGTATTTTCCTCGGAAGATGTAGTTATATGGCCTGGCTTCATCCCGACAACGCCGACGATTGTGCCTTTCTCCGTAAGGATCTGGAGGTGCTGCCCCTGGATGGCGCGTGTAACTGAGCCTCCGATCTTTCTAAACCGAATGAAGCCTGTGGTGTCGATGTTGTAGACGATGAAGCCTATCTGATCGAGATGTGCTACTAGAGCGATCTTCGGAGCATCAGGGTCGGTGCCCTTCTGGATGGCAACGACGTTTCCCCTCGGCGAAGGGTGGACCTCGTCGACTTGCGTTCTAATTTCGTCGATGAAAGTTCTCATCATCGGCTCCTCGAAGCCCGAGGGAGCCTGAACTTCAACGAGTCTAAAAAATAAACTCAGGAGGTCGTCTTTACTGCTCATCAGATAGAATCCTGTAGGATGGAAAAAGAGTTTATGGGTCAGATGTCGATGATGTCGTCTCCCAATCCGCCGCGTTGCTGCTTCTGGGTCGGAGGGTTAACCTTATCGAGCATATCGAAGACGGTCTCCATTTTATCGTTGCCGAGTATTTCCTTAAACTCTTCATACTCCGAGACACCGCGTATTAGAAGACCCTTACGCTTCGTTGGAGTCCCGGAGGCATCGACGGGGTTAACCTCAATAGCGAGGCGTGCGGGCTGACCATGGTAGGATGGAAGCTTCTGAATGAAGACACCAGGTATGGAGGTCTTAACCTTCGCCCAATCCTTCCCGGTTGCGAGGAACTCTTGGAGCTTCTCTGACATGGGTTAGTTTACGCGCCTACCGCTATTCAAGCTTAACCCTGCGTGCATACCCTATCAAGGTCATCGACTGGATGGTGCGTCTTTAAGTCTAACCCAATCCGGAAGTCATTTTTTATACCGATTCGTCCCTTTTCCCCTGATTGTCATGGGTAGTTACCTTAAATTGAGCAAGGACCAGATGGAGCACGCTCTAGCCCTACACAAGGAGAGCATCGTGATCGACGCTAGCCTTGTCCCCTTCATCGACTATGTGGCAGAGGATATATGGCTCAACGACGTGCTTAAGGGTGGAATTACGGCCAGCAATGCCACAGTTTGCATGCAGCGGAGCTTTACAGACGCGTTGAGACAGCTAATTGAATACCATGAATGGGCGAAGAAGTCGGACAGGGCTATTATCGTGACGAAGGCCTCAGACATTGAAAAAGCGAAGAGGGAGGGTAAGCACGGTGTATTCTTTGGCCCACAGGACAGCATGTTCATCGAACGCGACATCCACCTGCTAGAAGCAGCTTACAACAATGGGGTAAGAGTGATGCAGCTCACCTACAATTGGCGCAACGAGGTCGGCGATGGGTGCAGGGAGAAGAAGGACGCCGGGCTCAGCGTTTTCGGCGAGTGCGTCGTTGAAAAGATGAACGAACTCGGGATGCTTATTGACCTCAGCCACACAGGTGACCGGACATGCTGGGATGCAATAGAGCTGTCGAAGCAGCCTGTGAGCTTCACCCACATAATTCCCCGCCGCACAACGCCAAAGAAGCCCGGTGGCTACGCAAAATGGGCGACTAGGAGTACGAGCCTCTGGGGAGACTTTGTTCAATACAGTCGGCAGCGGGCTAAGCCAGATGACATGATGAAGGCCTGCGTAGAGAAAGGCGGCGTCATTGGTGTTACACCCTTCTTCGTTAAGAAGGCGGGGAAGAGCACACTGACAGATGACATCATGGATCAGATCGACGCGATGGTGGAGACAGTTGGTGTAGACCATACCGGTTTCGGGTCAGACCTCGAGTTCCCAAACTCAATTACACGCGCCGCCTTCATTTGGAAGAACCCCGAAAGAATCGATGTGGACTACTTCACCCCTATGGATAAGTCGTGGGGTTACGGCTGGATGGAAAATATGCCTAACTTCACTATGGGGCTTGTGGCGAGGGGTTACAGCGACCAAGAGATTAAGAAAATACTGGGGCTCAACTGGTTGAAGCTCTTCAAGAAGGTCTGGGGATCTTAAATTCCATTATTAGAGGCGCTCACGATGTGGCTATGAGGTGAGTTAAGTCGATGTGTTCAACTTTCTCGATCACCAGAACTTTCAAGTGCTCTCCAGTGTTAGTTTTAAGGTCCCTGTGGAGAGAAGTAGATCAGATTCACCTTACTTATCTTAAACTTGTGTCAATATTTGTTGATCGTATATTATCCTATCGAATCTTTTCAAATAAGCGCGCGCTTCAGATAGAGACTATAAGTGCTCCCCAACATTTGATACAAAGAATGACTAACGAGTTACTCACAATTGGCTATGGGGGAAAGAAACCCAAAGACTTCTTCGCTGAACTCGATGCGCTTCAACCCGACATCATCGTCGATGTCCGTGAGGACCCATTCCACGCCTTCCTCAACACATACACGAAAAAAGGTCTTGAGAAGCGGCTAGGATCTCGGTACATCTGGATTAGAGAGCTAGGCAACAAGAGCCGCGAGCTACCACCAACGCTCGTCAACGAAGAGAAAGGTCTAGAAAAGCTCAACACCCTTATGCATGAACACAACCGCGTCTTACTTCTGTGCGCAGAGAAAGACGAAAAAAAATGCCATCGTAGCTACATTAAGGCTAAACTACAGATTGAAAAAAGGTATTGAGATCCACGGAAGGAAAACTCGAAAACCGCATATTCGAACAGCTTCCCGAACATCATAGACGAGCTTTTTAAGGTTTTCAAGATAGGCTCTGCAATTTAATAGTCCTTACTCTATTCAGGCGGCCTCATGAGAAACCAACGCCATATTGTGAGTAAGCCACCAACCCTAAATCATCATCCACCCAATTCTACCCCATGATGAACCCACCACCCATGGAGGGTATCAGAGTCTTAGATCTAAGCCGAGTACTCGCTGGCCCCTTCTGCAGCATGATCCTCGCAGACCTCGGAGCTGAAGTTATTAAAGTTGAGATGCCAGGCACAGGAGACGACACACGTGCCTATCCTCCCTTCATTGGGAAGCAGAGCAGTTACTTCATGTCAACCAACAGAAACAAGAAGAGTATCACCTTAGACCTCAAATCCAAGGAGGGGCAGGAAGTACTCCACCGTCTCGCTTTAAAATGTGACATCGTAGTCGAGAATTTCCGTCCAGGAGTCACAGAACGTCTCGCAGCCGATTATAATACCCTCCGTAACATCAACCCGAAACTTATCTACTGTAGTATCAGTAGTTTTGGTCAAACCGGCCCGTACGCTGAGAGGCCTGGTTACGACCTTATAATTCAGGGGATGGGCGGCCTTATGGGTATAACAGGGGAGCCGGACGGTCCTCCAGTCCGAGTAGGCGTCGCCATAACCGATATCGGCGCAGGGATGTGGGCTACAATCGCCATACTCGCCGCACTCAAGGTAAGAGAGCGCGACGGTACAGGTCAGTACATTGATCTATCTATGATGGATGGCAGCGTCGCTTGGATGACTTACGTCGCCGGCAACTACTTCGCCACAGGTAAGGCACCACCACGGATGGGTTCCGCTCACCCCAGCATCGTTCCATATCAAGCCTTCGTTGCCTCTGACGGGAAGAGTATCCTACTTGGCGGTGGCAACGATCGTCTCTTCGTAGCCTTATGTGAGGGATTGGGTCTGCAAGATCTCCCGAAGGACCCTCGCTACACCGGTAATGAGAACAGGATCAAGTACAGAGATGTACTAATCCCCATCCTCGAGAACCGCTTTAGGGAGAAGCCGAGGGATGAGTGGATTCGAATACTTGAATCTCTCGGTGTTCCAGTTGCACCCGTCTACACCATAGATGAAATATTCGCAGACGAGCAGGTCCTCCAACGAGGAATGCTCATCGAGATGGACCACCCGGAGGTAGGGAGGATCAAACAGATCGCTCCTCCGATCAAGATGTCCTTGACCCCCTGCGTTGTTCGATCTCCCCCACCGGTACTCGGTCAACACACCGAGGAGGTGCTTCAAGATCTCGCGGGCTACAGCGAAGAAGAGATCAAGCACCTTCAAGAGAAAGGCGTAATTTAGCTAATTAGTTGACCCAACAACTATATCCCGCGTCTAGAAACCCTATATGAGCATAAATGTGAGTTTGATTACGAAAGGGTTTGGCAGAACAGGTCGAGACTACAGAGATGCTAAATGTGCTGCTTATAGACGATGAACCTACGCAGCTTAGTCTCATACCATTGATAATGAACCACTTCGACTCCAACCTTAGAGTCGAGATTCTCGCAGACCCTAGTAAAGCCATAGAGAAAATAAGGAAATTTTCCTACGATGTAGTTGTCGCCGATTACTCGATACCAGAAGAGAACGGCCTAAAACTGATAAAGGAGATTAAGAATATCCGCGATATTCCCTGTATTCTCTACACGGAGAGGGGAAACAATGAGCTCCGAGATGCGACTATCAGCAGTGAGATAGATGACTATATGAAGAAACTCGATAATCCGAGAGACTACGGAATCCTCACGGAGAGAATCAGAGCCGCTGTAAAGCGACATCGCGAGACGAAGAATCTAAATTAGAATTAATTTACGCGCTAGAAGAAAATTGTAGAGCTTCTACAATAGCTCGTAGTGGCGCTAAGCTCCCTAGATCTCTGTTATCTGCATGCAAGCATATAGGAGGTGGTCCTAAACACCGTGAATTGAGAAAGAGGGTAAAATACATGATCCTGAGTAGTCACACATGGTTCACAACAGATTTGGCCACGGATTAGATGCCCACCGACCGATCTATAAGCTCTGGGTAGAGCTTATCTAGGAGAAACTGATCCAATTGGGTGCTGGGCTCGTGGTCTAGCCAGGATATGACATCAGCCTGCGGAGTTGATGGTCGTGGGTTCGAATCCCACCGGGCCCGCCATTTATTCAACCAGACCCTAGTTTTTACTTGCGTTTCCAATATTGGTATGATTGACCTATTTGATTCGAGAATGTGAATCCAAGTTCTATGAGTTCTTTAGCCTCTTCTCCTGTTTTAGCTATTTTGCATATTCTGTCCTCTTTTTGGTCTTTGAATAAAGCCTTGTCTAATTGAATATAGACTCTTGTATGTTGCAATGAAGTGTGACCAAGTAGATCCATGACATAGTAAGGATCACGAGTTTGATGGTATTCCATTGTAGCTTTCCAGGTTCTGAAAGTTTTTAGCATAATTTTCTTAATGCGTGGATTTTCGCGCGCGCAATGGATTGAATTGGGTTTACTATGGGTTGCCAATCGCATACATTTATGGTAGAGCACAAGTTTATCTCGATAGTGTTAGGGTTTCTTCAGGTTAGAATGAAATAGAATAAGATTGGCGAACTCATACATACTATGCACGCGCGCATTATTGATGTACGCGATGAAGAACAATATTTGTATCATTATTATGTATTTATCTATTCATAAAAAATATATAAACTGTTTAATAAGTAAACATAAATGGTTTTGTTAGAAAATAATGTAATAAATCAAATCGCAAACATTTGTTTCGATCATAATGATTCAGGCCAAAAAGGTTTACACAATTATTTAATATATAATATTGTTAAATATCTAAAATCTGAAGGTTATAATGTTATACGAGAGTATGAAATAATAAGAGATCATTCAGAAGTAAGAAATAATTATGGATATAAAAAATTTGTTGCTAATGGTTATATAGATTTATATGCTTATGGAAAAGAAAAAATAGCAATTGAATTTGATACAGGTAATCATTTAAAATATAATAGTATAGAAAAATTATTTGAATCTGATTCTAATATAAAAATTGGAATAATTGGCGATAATAGTCGTCGTTATTTATTACCTAGTAATCTTACTAGAATAAAAAAAGTGTCTGATTTATTTGATTTTGATGAAAATATTTCACTTATTTTTATCGGTTCAAAAAAAATTATTTACAATAGTACAAATAACCAATTACAATTTAATAATTATATTAATAAAATTGAATTAACCCATAATTCACCTGAAATAGTTCAAAATACAAAAAGGTCATATTGGAGTTTTCAAAAAGTCAAAAAAAATGGCACAGGTATAAAATTAGTTAGTTTTATGCCTACGATAAAACTTAATAAAAATAACTCTTTTATGTATAAAACAAAAGAGAAATTTGTTAAAGCCTATAATTTATGGAGTGAAGAGGAAGATGAACAATTGATAAGAGAATATAACGAAGGTAAATCTATTAGTGAAATTGTTAATTCACATCAAAGAAATTATGGCGCAATCCGTTCAAGAATAAGAAAATTAGGTTTAATAAATTGAAATACGCATTTATAATTTATTTTTTGATAAAAAATAATATTAAGATATAATGTTTATTTGTATTTGTGAAAATTTCCGATTATAGTCATAAACATGGAAAAGAATTAGTCCAAATGCTTCATCATATAGAATATAATGAAATTATCGATATTTTGACCTCACTTGAGTCCTTCCCGCATGGAAATAAAAAATTAGTAACTCTTGTTAGTGTAATCAGTAAAGCATTTTTAGAGAAAAAATGGGAAATTGAGAAAAAAATCTATTAAGTAATGGAAAAAAAGACTATTGTGATATATATAAAAATAAGCTATACATCGAACAAGAGTATTCAAAATTTGAAACACTTTTCCGAGATTTTTTTAGATTTATTCTATTAGAAGATAAAGGAGAACTTGATGTAGGAATTGTAATTTGTTATGATAAATCTGCTTTCGATTCTTGGGGGAACGGGGTACCATCCTATAAATCAAATAGAGCTACTTTACAAAGAGCAGAGGATTTCTTAAAAGGTGACTATGGATCAGTTATTCGCGTTCCTATTTGGATTATAGGGATCGATTGAGCTTATGCAACTTATCTATTAATGCTTGATTTAATGGTGTCTCTATGCTAACCTTCGGAGGATCTTCCTTACCAGAATATTTCTCTATAAACCATTCGAAGAGGACAGGATTGTAAACTCGATAGAACCACCGAGACCAGGCACGCAAACAAAATATTGGAGCTTTTAATCCCAATCCACCAACCAGAATGTAATAACGTTTTTTATCAGTCTGTAACCTTCGATAAGATGAAGCCCACCCCTTTTTGAACCACCCCCAGGAGTAGGATAACCTACCTTGACCCTGAAGATAAGAGCTCAAATAGTTACGTAGGCCACGCCCGAAGTAGAGTTTGCGAATATCCACGATAGGAGACCCATGAATCTCTCCCCAATTACGTGAAAGCCACTTCTGAGGAATGAAAGGACCCGCATAAATAACGTGAATAACCCCGTTTCCCTCATCCGTCTTTACCTTAACATATTCGAATGATCCAAAATGCCTTCTAACCCTCTTTGTTAATACCTCAAAGTCAGAGTTTAGCCTCTTTGAATCAACCTCCTCTGATGAGGTGAGCGTGATGAAGCGAAGTGGTCTAACTCCCTTCCATTTAGATATACCTGCATCCATAGCGGAACGAGCTCTCGAAGATCTCCTAATCCCATTATATTCATCATCCCTGCAAGATAGACTATCAAGCCACTCTCGGAAGCTTTGGCGAGATTTGGCGCGCGCTTCGAGGGAATAGGCGTCCTGGTTAGGGAGAACCTGGTTGATGTTCGCCTCGTCTCTCTGTTGATCTCTGGCCTTGTTACTGGTTGGTGGGAGAAGTATGGCCCCTACATCCTGCAGGGTAGGGAGAGGTTGGGTTTTCCCAGGTGGTATATTGAGTTTGAGTATCTGAATGGTCGGATCGTTGAGTTTGGTAGGGGGAATCCGGAGCTCCGGATCGTTCCAAACATCGATTCAGCCTAGAGCTTCAAGTAATTGATTCCATAGCTTTATCTTCACTTCCACCTGACTCTAATCAGTGCTGATTAATGGTTGATCTATTTGCATCCATGCATCATGTAAGGCTTTAAGAACATACCAGAAATATATTTCAGACGTTAAACATGACAAAGTTTTGGTTTGACCATATACACTTGGTTGTCCCCGACCCTGAGAAGATGGCTGACTTCTTCGTGAAGGCCTTCGGAGCAGAGAAAATTAGCTTGGATAAACTACCCGATGGGCGAATAAGGGCTGAACTTAAGATCACCGGCGGCCGGATGATAATTAACACCCCCCAGCCAAGTGATACTCGTGTTCCTGATAGCCCACAGAGACGTTACGGGGCTGAGCACTTCGGGATGAAGGTGGATGAATTGGAAGGTGCGCTTCGGCAATGTCAGGCTGCTGGCGCTAAGCTTGTTCAAGATGTAACGCAGATACGGCCTGGTACCAGAATCGCTTTCTTCATGGCGCCCGATAATGTGCTCGTCGAGTTACTGGAAACGAGGTAAAATAGGAGTCAGTTGTGTGAAAAGAGTCAAAGTCGCGTGCACATCTCAATAGCCTTATCCTCACTTCTACCTGATTGTAATCTGTGAACGCTTTTGGTTGATCTAAGTGAGATTCAGACTGAGTATGTGTTCAACCACCCCATGTGAAATCAACGGCTAAGGTTTTCTCAGCCGAGGTCCCCTCCACACCGACGTTCTTAATGATCCTATAATCCCCAGCCGGCAGCACACTCGGCTCAAGCATACCCAGCTCATATTCACCACTCCAACTATTCAGCTGTTTCAACGAGCCAACCGACGCTACCTTGACGAAGAAAACCCTGTAGACTCCCCCCTCAAACCTCAGCAACTCGTAGGAGTCATCCACCCAAACACTCTGAGCCCCGATGTTATCCACCCATAGAGTCGGACGCCCCGGAAAGTCGGGCCCGAGGAGCTCCATGTGACACACGTATCTTATCCCCCAGCGAGGCAACCCATTCCCCGCCTCAGGCGGCCGAGACACATTCATCATCACATCTATCTCCTTGGCCAAGCCCCGAGGATCGATAAACTGTGAGAACCTGTATGACCCGGAGTCTAACCCCGTTACATTCAGGCTCTCCCGCCAAGTGTATCCGGGGCGCAGCGAGACGAGATGGTAATTCCATGGTTCCTGGGTCTGGATCTCCGTCCAAGACCCATTCGCAATCTTGGAGGCGGAGGACACGTTTCCGAAGGTGACCGTCGAATACCCCGGGTTGAATACGCTTACTGTCACCGCTGACTCCGTCGTTAAGGCCCTTGGAGTTGCGGTAATCGAGGGATTGGCGCTGTATAGCCTACGCGAGGAGTCGAGAATGGGGTAACTTGACTTGATGTCGATGATGCTGCCGCTGTGCGTGTTGTTTAAGACGATGTTGTGGCCAACGTAGTCGGGTATCCAAACTGTCAACTTGCACACAATGGGCCTGTCGACTCTAATCCAGAAGTTCCCATTCGGCATACACGAGGCCTCATAGCTGGTCCACTCGCCGGTACCTCTGTAGGATAAGTTTCGGCTTATGATTACATTCGTCGAGTTGAGTTTATTGTCATAGCTCACAAACCAGAGCTCCACAGTCAAAGTAGTCGTACCACTAAACGGTATTGTTATGTTGCCGTAGTAGTTGGTTAGGCGCTCAAGGATGTACCCTTTGACTCCGAGGCTTTGAGCCGACGTCGCGTTTACGAGTTCATGGTAGGTGATTCCCGAGGCACCTAATATTCTTGGTTCATTGAAGTTGGTTGCGGTTGGGTTGCGAGGTACCTGGGGCGTCGCTATATTGCTGGGTTCCTGGGTTGTGTGTGTTTCCTGTTTGGTGGACTGATTGAAAATGGTAAAGGCGAATAACAATGCCAGTGTGAGTAATGTTAAATTCGCAGCGGTTTTTAATTTCAAGGGTTCACTCTCCTTTATGCGCGTAGTCTTGTGTTCAATATTTAGTGAGAATGTTTACTTAATACTATTTTTTAGAAAAACGATTCTCATCCAAAGACATCAGCTGGGGAGTTAGCACTTGAGGGAGCCATTAGCGAATGAGTCACATCTTAAAATAAGGTAAAATGTCTTCCTTGAGACCAAATTATTTATGGTTAATTAACATAAAATCCAATGAGGGCTTGGTGTAATCGGATGCCAAGTATTTATTCGCGGAGATTCAAAGTCATGATCATATTCGCAGCCATAATGATCGTTATCGTCGGTTCAGCCTCAGCATTCATTCTAACTAAACCAAGGAGTAACTCGCCAATGTCGCTCGACAACATAAGGTTCTCGGGCGAGGCGCTGCTGAGGAAAGGTGACCTTGTATTCACCTTCAAACCAACGGTTATACACAATCTGGGTGGCGATGTGATCGACTTCAGGCTCACAGCTACCAATGTGGGCGACAAGAACAATACATTCATCTTTGGTGATGACGAGCCGACTATAGAAATCTACTCGGCTGGTGTGCGAGTCTCGGCCCTCGCCAACTCATCGATAAACTGGCTCACAGAGTATGGCTATGAGCTGAGACCTGGCCAGAGCCAAACAGTTGGCTGGACTTGGAGTTCGGGTTCCGTTGGTACGCTCCCTGCGGCGCCGGGTAATTACAGCGTATCTGCGGAGTGGTTTTCCTTGAAGACTCTTGGTGTACCGATGCAGGTTCTTTACTTAGCGCATGGAAACTATTACGAGTTTAGCGTAGGTTCTGTTGCGGATTTGATTCTAATGGTTCTCATCGTTGTCTCGGTTTTGTTTTTAATTTGGGTTCAGCTGCCGAGGAAGGCGGTGTCTAAGCCCGTTTATCGCCCGGTTGCGCAACGTGAGTAAATTTTTAAAAGCCCTCTTGAGCATGCGGCGTAGAGATAGAAAGGCAAAACGAAGAGACTGCGCCTGTCTAAGGTCGCTAACTCGGTAGAAAGTCCGTGGGTCGGAAGTCCGATGGTCAAGGTGCTGGTATATTTGGTTCCAAAGTTCCCATTCAACCAAAATGGGGTTTGGGTTTGGGGCCATAGTCTTATCCTCACTTCCACCTGACTCTAACCAGTGATGTTTTATGGTTGATCTTGGTGAGATTCAGGCAGCCTACTACATGGTGGCAGCAACAGGAGTACTCGTGGCAGCAGCCTACTACGTGATGAACATGAGGGCTACGCAGCGCGCGTATCTTCCACAGAAAATTTTCCGATGTATCTTCAAGTGAAAAGCTCCTCCAGCGGATTTTGCATCTCTTTCACTTCGCGTATCTTCACACCTTTTGCAACTAGATCCGAAACAATCTTTGGCACATCATCCGGCCCCTCCAACTTGAGTAAATAATAGTCACCCTCCCTCTTGCTTTGACCAAGAATATTCTCCGCACCAGAAGCCCGTATCCCTATGACGTACTTCTGGGTCTTGATATCCTCTATTTTACCGAATAGGGCAAGCTTCCCCTTTACGATTGCCAGCACCTCATTTCCGATCTCACGCGCCTCGTACAGGTTGTGGGAGGAGTACAGAACTATCTTGTTCTTACTCAAACCAAGAACCAGTTCTCTAATCTCCCTCGCCACCTTTGGATCAAGATTGCTTGTGGGTTCATCCAACAGATAGATGCTCTTCTCACGCAGGAATATCCTTGCAACCGAGACGCGTTTCTTCTGACCTTGGCTCAGTTGCGATAGGTACTTCTCCTTGAGTTCTTCCAATCCAAGCAGAGAAATGGCCTTCACCACGTCTTCTTCACCACCTCCTTCCACGTTCGCATAAAATCTCAGCTCCTCGGCCACCCTCATGCCATCGGGTATTCCATCAATGTGGGTGAGGTATCCAAGCTGTGCTCTCGCATCCTGTGATTCGCCGGATATTCCACTTATCTCGACCTTCCCCGAATACGGTTTTAGTATTCCAGCGATCGTCCTGAAGAGAGTCGTCTTACCCGCGCCGTTGGGTCCAAGGACAACGTATATTCCCGGCTTGTTTATTGAGAAGGAGATCCCGTCGATTATCTTCTTGCCGTAGTAGCCAGAAACAACGCTGTCTAAGGACAGGGAGGAGAACGAATTAGCGTCGGAAGCTGCGGGAATGGCGTGATTCGATGCCACTGTCACGGCACCTCCGCCTCAGCGAATTTCAGGTTAAGCATTTGAAAGAAACCTCTCACGCACGATCTTGCTATTCGACAACCAAATCATGACTCCAACCAGTATGAAGAGTATTAGAGACACTGAACCTACGAAGAGAAGGAAATAGGATGGTGCAATGGCTAAGGAAACAAGCAGAACCCCTATGATGGGAGCTTCCCCTATTATTGGAATCACTCCCACGGGGCTGTTGACGCCAGATCTCTTGACTGTGAGGGAGGACCAGATAATTCCGGCCATACTCATGAAGGCCGCAACGGCGTAGCTCATGGGAATCACATAGAAGGCCAATAGCTCAGCATATCCCAAGGTTAGACCTTCTGAAACGAGAACGACTGCAACGTTGGCGCAGATTGAGATGCCCAGAACCATGGACTCCAAGCCGATGGCCGCCAACACAGTCGACCAGAAGATCTTTGAAGGATTGATGCCGTACGCTATGAGGTACTCGTAAACTCCCTTATCTTTGTCGCTGACGAAGACCATCAAACTGCCGTAGGAACCTGTGACGGCAAACAGCGGGAGCAGGAGGGCTGGTATCTCGGATATGTGACTCAACGCAGAACTTGGGCCTGCTGAAGCGGCATTCGGGTTTAACAGGTTGATTGCGCTGATTAAGAGAGAAGCACCAAGGCTTATGATTAAGTATATCTTGCCGAAGTTTACTGCTCTTTTAAAATTGATATAGGCGAGAGACCATCGACTTGACTTCGCAGGTTGATTAGAAAACATTCGCCAGGGCACCATTGCGTGCGCATCTATATGGTATTGCTAGAGAAAAACCCATTGAATTGCTTATGAAAAACAAAATACAAAATTTATCCCCCATTTTTTCAAGGCGTTTACAACATAATGCTTTATGCGCGCGCTCCTAGGGTTGGACAGACCATTGGGGGACGAGACCCAACTATCAAAATAAGCTTATTCTAACTGTCTATGAATTTCGGGACAAGCCGGCGCGTCTCTGGGCTGTGATTCGTTGAAGGCTTGTGTGACGTCCTCGGTGCTGAATTGGTTCTTCTTAACCTGCGCGCTGTCCGGGGAACTCAACGGATCAGATGTTGGGTGCTGGGTTCAAGGCCTTGATTGATCAGAATAAGATTATCATCAGGCTAAACGAGTTAATCCTCAGAGCCCTTCATAGACCCGAAAAAACAACTTGATCCCATGTCATCTAGGGAGAATGGGCAGCGGGTGTGGGGTAGCGACTGCACCGTTTGCCGGGTCAACCCTCTATTTGGTGAGTCACCGGATAGGGCGACGCTAATGTTGAGATGCCTAAAATGTAAGGAAAAATTCAAACAGAGGCGCTAAGCGCGCGCGATTACAGCTGGTTATCAACTTAAAATGATAAAAAAGGGGATTTACGGGTGATGTCTCGACATGAGATGGGGGTTCGAATATCACCGGGCCCGACATTTTTATGGTTCAGAACCCACTATGGCTTGGGGTTTCGAAGGGTTTGTCTCTTAATTCCCGATGGAGGGTTAAGTACCAATCAGTTGGACGATGGTGAGGAAGTTGGCTGCATGAATAGATAACCAAGGCAAATGCACGACTCCTTTGTTCCTTCTTCGGAGAGCGAATGTCCTTAGAACTCGCGCGCGCGTCTGCAATTCAAATTTAAAAGTAATGAGGCGTAAACGATTTCTAACCATAGAAAGCAGTAGATTAGAATGTGTAGCGTCATGCTCAACTCCAGACTGATAAAGCAACTGATAGAGACACAGCAACTCATCTCAGGCTATTTGGACCTCGAGAAACAGCTTCAGCCGGCTGGATTCGACCTTAGCCTGAAGGAGGTCCACACCTATTGGGGGATAGGGGCTGTCGACTTTGACAATAGTGAGCGCAAACTGGCACCCACAAGTCAGCTTAAACCTGACTTGGATGGATGGTACGTACTACCGCAGGGATGCTACATGATTGTCTATAACGAGGCTGTTAAGATGCCTCTGAATGTAGTAGCCATCGCTAGAAGTCGAAGTACTGTGCTCCGTAATGCTGCTGCTGTAGAGACCGCGGTTTGGGATCCCGGATACCAGGGACGAAGCAGCAGTCTCCTCGTCGTACACAACTCGAACGGTATTAGGCTTAAGCAGAATGCACGCATCGCACAGCTCATCTTTTACTCCACTGATGAAGTGGAGAAGGGTTACAGTGGCGTCTACCAGAACGAACGCATAAAATGATAGCTCCGATGATGAGGAAATATATTCTCATATTTCAACTAAACCTGAGAAATCCCCTAAACCGTTTATATATAAACGGTCTACAGTTATCAGACTCGCTATGATGGGTAAGATTCTCCTAATCGGCTCCGCGGGAAGCGTTGCACATGACATGATGTACCAGATCAGCAGTATGACCGACAGGATCAAGGTCGTCGCCGCTGACTATAACGAGGTTAAGGGTAGGTATGAGGTTGACGAGAGTCTACACGTAGCCCACAACTTCGACCTCTATCCAGACTTCACCTTCCGTAAGATCAACCTCTATGATATCGACGAGACCGCGGAACTCTTTAAGGAGGAGCAACCAACGGTTATATGCAACCTTGCCAGCTTGGGCGCCTGGTGGGTCACACGTCTTCTTCCTAGCGAGGTCTATAAGAAGATCAGCCCTATTGGTCCATGGATACCTTTCCATTTCACCCTTACACACAAACTCATGCAGGCCGTCAAGAAGAGTGGCGTTGAGACACGGGTAGTTAATGGAGCTTACCCCGACCTCACGAACGTGATCCTCGGTAAACTAAATCTGCCTCCCGTCTGTGGTGGAGGCAATATGGACCTCGGCGCAAGTAGACTACGCAAGATAGTCGCAGTAGAGCAAAAGGTCCCAGTCCGAGATGTTCAGGTACTCGCGGTTGGACACCATGGCACATTTTACACAGCGAAGATGGATGGTCCCTCCTGGTATAAGATCACTGCCGCTGGAGAAGACGTGAGTGCCAAATACCCCATTAGGACCATCGCTAGACTCTATGACAAATATGGCTACGCTAATATGCCCAGCTTCCCCGGTCCCCTAGTCGACCAGATGAAGACAGCAAGCAGCTTCCTCAAGATGGTTCTCGCCATCTACTATGATACGAATGAGCTCATCCAATGCGTCCCCGCCCCCAACGGGCTTCCAGGTGGATATCCCTGCTTACTCGGCGCATCCGGAGCCAAGGTGGTACTCCCCGGCATCACCCTTAAGGAGGCTGTTAAGATCAACGAAGACGGTGCCAAGATCGATGCCATAGATAAGGTGAAACCCGATGGCACGGTTGTCTTCGTCGAAGAGAACGTCAAACTAATGCGCGAAGTCGTAGGATACGAGTGTGAGGAGCTCAAACCCAGTGAACATGAGGAACGTGCAAAAGAGTTGGACTCAAAATTAAAAAAGCTCTACGACAAATACAATGTCGGCAAAGCCTAAATTAATCAACCTAGAGTGACTACATCTAACACTTTACACCAACATAAACAACGAGAAACTAACCAAATAGATAGGATCATTATTTTTCTATGGCATTACAAATAGCATATCGTTACATGCAACATTTGTGACTCAGCTACGGCAAAATGTTATGTAAACGTAACACATGTGTCATAACGGATATAAACGAAACACCCCAACAGAAGCTAAAAGGTGAAATTGTTGGCCAAAAGCAGCCTATTCAGATCACGTATCGCCAAGGGGTTCGACAACAAAACAGCAAGATTCCACACCTCCGTTAATGAGGATCTCCGCATCTTTGAGGATGACATCAACTGTACAACCGCCCACGACATTATGCTTCACGAACAGGGCATCATCCCGGCCGAGGAACTCAAACAGATCCTCACAGCGCTCGAGGAGATTCGCAGAAAGTGGCGCAACGGCGAAATCAAAATCGGCTCGGAATACGAAGACGTTCACGAGTATATCGAAACCACGGTAATCAAACAGATCGGCATTGAGGCCGGTGGCATGATTCACACTGGCAGGAGTCGAAACGATCAGGTTGTCACAGACATTAAACTTAGACTCCGAGAAGACATCCTCAACATCTCGGAAGCAGCTCTCAACCTCATAGACGCCCTACAAATCCGAGCTAAGGAACACACCAACACCCTTATGATTATATACACACACGGTCAGCATGCACAAATAGGCACAATCGGAGCCTATCTCAGTGCCTACGCTGATATTCTTCTACGCGATCAGCAGCGTTTAACAGAACTCTACGCTAGGGTAAACACTAATCCCCTCGGCTCTGGCCCGGTGGGCGGCACGAGCATCAGAATCAACCGTAAACGCACAACAGAGCTTCTAGGTTTCGAAGGGATTCAGGAGAACTCCATAGACGCAACAAGCAGCCGGGACTGGGCTATGGAGACCGCAGCTGTGTGCGCCATAATTATGGGTGACCTGAGCAGAATTGCCGCAGACATCCTTGAGTGGAGCACAGTCGAGTTTGGCTACATAGAACTCGCTGACGAATACACTTCAGGTAGCAGCATCATGCCACAGAAGAAGAACCCCAGCACTATTGAACTCCTCCGAGGCAAGACCGGAGAAGCCTATGGTGCACTAACCGAGCTGCTTACAATGGAGAAAGGCGTCCCAACCGGCTACTTCGAGGATCTCCAGGAGACAAAACTTACACTCTGGCGCACAATCGACAACACACAGATCTGCCTCGAGATCATGACTGGGGCAGTCGCAACTATGAAGATCAAGCCCGAGAAACTCTATAGACAGGTTCCAGGCAACTTCGCAATGGCGGTGGAGCTTGCTGAAACTCTTGCTAACGAGGTTGGTCTCAGCTTCCGTGAGTCGTACAAAATCACCGCTGACCTCGTAAACCTCACAATGGATCGTGAAGCCACACTCGACAAACTTAAGCCAGATGACGTCGAGGCAAGCGCTGAAAAGCTATACAAGAAGAAGATCAAGGTCACTCAAATGCTCATAGACAAAGCAACGGACCCAAAGCAGAGCTTACAACGGAGGATGAGTCTGGGAAGCCCACGCCCGGACGAGGTAAAAAGGATGCTTAAAGAACATGGAAAAACCGCGAAGAAGCAGCGTAAGGAACTTCAGGAGAAGAGAAACTTAATCGAAGCCTCACTGAAGAACCTCCATGAGACCGAGGCTAAGCTCTCCAAATAGCTTCATACTCCTTTTAAACACCCTCCAGACCCAATTAATTGGACGCCTTGAAGAATCGCTACATCATAATAATTGCTGCACTAATACTCGGAGGCGTAGTAGGTCTCGAAGTCTACACTGATATCACAAACCCTTACATTGACTACAAGCCTGCGACGTTCACGCCCTCTAACCTTGGTGTGACTCAGGAGTTCAGCTACTATAAGGATGGTGATCTGATCGGTAACTACAGCTATAGGTTAGACGCAGTTAACACGGGGTCGGATACTGTATACACTCTTAACTCGACCGTAGATGTCGTTTATCAGGGAAATAAATTAAAAGTCGATACGAGCTACCGGTTTAAGGATGCGGTCACGCCTCTAGGTTACTCAGTCAACTTTGATATGAGTGGTAACCAATCCAATTTGCGATGTGCATTCCAACAGGGCAGCGTAAACATATTCAGCGTCTCTCAAGGGAAAAACCAGACCGTGAGTTTAGATACTCCTGCAAACACGGTTCTCATAGATAATAACAACCCTGCTCACTGGGAGCTGTTTGTGAAGAGCTTCAATCCTGCGCCGGGGAAGAAATACAATGTGAACGTGTTAGTCCCTCAACAAGGTGGGGTTGCTGCGATGGAGTTCGGAGTGGCCACCAATGTACAGGACATAAGGATAGGGTCGAAGACCTATAATTGCACCGTGTCTAGTGAGCCTGACATTGGGATAACACTATACTTCTATCAGGGCAACCTTATAGAGTATAAAAACGACCAAGACGGATTGATAATTGTTAAGAACATTTCTTGAACGTTTATTATTTCATGCCTTCCCTTTGGCAAGCCTTGAGGCGATTGCAAGCCCACCATAGAGCACGGCGTCGGCTCCTAGATTAGTAATAAAGATCTCGGGCTTCCTATTTATGAGGTGTTTATCTATATCCTTCCTAATTGGCTCCAACACCATCTCAGAGTTGTTTAGAGCAATAGATCCACCTACGGTTATCAGCTCGGGATCAAAGGCGTTGACGATGTCAGCGAAACCAACGGCGTTAGCTTTCCCGACCTCCCCTACGATTAAAGAGGCTATCTTATCTTTTTTCTTCGCAGCCTCGAAGATGGTCTCCGAAGTCAATTTACCAAGATCCCATCCGACCATCTTCAACAAGATGCTATCTCCTAGATCCATACCTCTCAGTAAGGCCCTCGCGAAGTTAGGCATATTAGCCCCAGAGCAGTAGGCCTCCCAGTGACCACGGCAGCCACATCCACATACCAGCTCCGAGTTTGGATCCAACGTTATGTGCCCGATCTCAGGGGCGTTCCCATCCTTACCACCAAGGGGGTGGCCATCCACAATCGCTCCACCGCCTAGCCCAGTACTGATTGTAACGTAGAACAGGTTATCGATACCCCTCCCCGCCCCATAGAGATGCTCCCCTATCACAGCGGCGTTGCAATCGTTCATTATCTCGATAGGTACACCAAACTCAGCTGAAAGTGGCTTAACGACCGGGATATGCTTAAAGACATAATTTGGTGTCTCCCCGATCGCTCCACGTCGCACATCAAGTGGTCCAATCGAACCAATTCCGATCGATACAGGGTTGACGTTGATGTCCCTGATCATCCTCGCGATCTGCCTCGGTATACCCTCTGGGCCGTTTAGCCTGTCCGTAACCTCGGATCGTTTAGTGTATAACCTGTTTTCATCGCCGACTGCCACCCTTATATTAGTGGCACCAATGTCCACCGCTGCGTAGGACAACTCATGAAAAAGGGGTCTAAGGGGAATAAAAGGGGTTACTTCTCCACTATCGTGGTCTTTAGGCTGCCTAAGCCAGGGACCGTCGCTTCGAGAACGTCACCAACCTTGAGGAAGTTGTCCGGTTTTGTCTTACCGTCCAAGACTGGGCTCGTGTCGAGAGCGGTCCCAGAGCATGTTCCTCCACAGATGATGTCGCCCGGATAGAGATACATGTCCTTGCTTAGCCAGGAGATCCACCAGGGGTACTTCCTTATCATATTCTCCATGGTTCCATTCTGACGGACCTTTCCGTTCACTGTTTGCTTCAGCTTCAGTTTGTATGCATCAACTATCTCGTCTTTGGTGACGATGTATGGACCCATTGGGGCGCATCCGTCGAAGTTTTTCGCGAAGAAAAAGCCATCTGGGCTTCCGGTCCTAGGGCCGTCACGGATGCTAAGGTCATTGACGATTGTGTACCCGTAGATGTAGGATTCGCCGTCTCTCTCGTCTATGTCCTTTCCCTTCTTACCTATGACCGCACCAACCTCCACCTCATAATCTAGGCGTTGAGTCCTAGCTGGGTATGGAACTTTGGCATCTGGGTCGACGACATTTCTTGCCTGTTTCCAGAATCCCCATGCATTGTAAGCACCGGTTGCAACCTGCTTTTTAATCTCCTCAATGGTCGTGGGTCGGCCCATCATCTTTGAAACATCGGCGGAGTGGTCGTAGAAGTTAGCACCAGCCATCGCGATCCTCGATGCAGGACTCGGTAGGGGTGCATGAACCTTTACGTCATGATGGATAAGTTCAAGGCCTCCGGGACCGACTTTAACCCTATTAGCGTATTCGACCGCCTTTTTCGCAGCTGTAAGACCTGCTTCACCTTCCTCAATGAAGGCTTGCAAGCAAGAGGGGACCGCAGCATCAGCTTTGATGCAGGCATGTGATTCACCCTTACTCTCTAGTAGAGATGAGTAGGCGTAATTGAGATCTACAACCGAACCATCCTCAAGCCAGGCGCCAAGCCTCTTCCTTGGGCCATACACAACCAATTTCATAAAGGGTCGCTGATTATTCGGCGGTTCCGATGATTTAAGCTTGAGTAGGCTCGAAGCCTTGGGAGGAACTTTGGTTATATATTTTTCATCTTTTCATGTCGCGTGTGTGTACTAAAGTTCACGTTTTGTTTTTTCTTCTTCAGATATTATAAAATGCGGTTCGTTGAACCCACACGCATTGTTTAATGCAGGTCAACATCATTATTTCTTTTCAGGTCAGTTGCGAATCTCTTCGCGTCTTCCACATCATTGTCGTTCGGCCTGTCCTTGTTTAATCCTCCCATCAGTTTTAGTGGACCATAAGTATCAAAGGCCTTGCAGTGCCACTCCCCGACGACTCGTAGTCCTTTGTCCATGAGATGCTTTTTTAGCTCAATGTGAGCTCTTTCATAGCTATCAGAGCCGCTCGTGCTGAATAGAAAGGCATCTTTTTCCTTATAGCGGGGAAGTCCATCTACGAATTCAACTATCCTCTTGTCGAACTTACCGAAGTAGTTACCTGAAGCGAAACCGATAAGATCAAATTCTTTTATATAATCGGGTTTGATGGACTCTGGGCTCCTAAGCTCTGCCTCGAGTATCTCCCCCATCGCCTTAGCGATCTTCTCGGTGTTTCCGTGGTGGTACGAGATGTAAACGATCAGTGTTCTCATAGGCTTCATGAAAATAGAACTTGTATTTCCTTTTTGTCGTATATACTACATTTCTCGCGAGTTTTATCACCCTTGAAGCATCCAGAACCGTTATATTCCGCGGAAAGGGATGATAACGGATTCATCAAGGGAGAATACCGTATTGATGGAGATAAGGTTCCACGGAAGGGGCGGCCAGGGTGCCGTCACCGGAGTAAGGCTCCTCTCGACTGCACTGTACTACGATGGTAAGTATACCTTGGGTATACCCATGTATGGCACAGAGAGGCGTGGCGCGCCGGTTCAATCATTCCTACGAATAAGCGAGGAAAGAATCTATGAACGCGACCTCGTTCACGAACCAGACATGGTTGTAGTTCTCGACCCACTCCTCGCGAAGACGGTCCCTGTGACGCAGGGGCTGAAGAAGGGCGGTCTAGTCCTCGTAAACCATCCGCACAGCGGTCTCGAGACGGGCCTCGGTGGTGACTTCAAGGTAGCTACCGTAGACGCAACCAAGGTTGCGATGGAGACCATCGGTAGACCCATCACCAACACCGCTATTCTCGGAGCCTTTGCTAAAGTCACCGGCATAGTGAAGCTCAGCAGCCTCGAGGAGGCTGCCCACCACCAGTGGAGCGGACGCATCGGCGAGATGAACATCAAGGCTATGCAGAAGGCATATGAAGCCGCAACACCCGCCGTCGACGTCTCCAAGGTCAAAATGGAGGATGTCCAACTGGAGCTGCGCGCTAGGAAGGCTGGGGAGCGTGATGTCTCCAGCTGGAGGCTATTCCGCCCCGTCTTCAACGACGCGAAGTGCATTGGCTGCCGCCGCTGCTATATCCTCTGCCCAGAAGTAGCTATCGGCATGAAGAACAATAAGGCCACAGTCAACTATCAGTACTGTAAGGGTTGTGGTATCTGCCACGAGGAGTGCCCAACGAAGGCCATCGACTGGATCCAGGAGACTATTTGAGGAGGAGAATGAGTATGCCACAAAAATTCGAGGTTATGGTAGGTAACAAGGCAGTCGCCCACGCGGTTAGATTGGCTAGAGCGAAGTTCATCTCCGCTTTCCCGATCACACCTCAGACAACCATAGTCCAATACATAGCTGACATGGTAGCCAATGGAGAGATTGATGCTGAGTACGTCACGGTAGAAGGCGAACTAACCGCTCAGGCCTCCGCCTTCACAGCGGAAGCTGCTGGAGTTCGCGCATTTACCGCGACAGCTGGTCCCGGCCTCTTATACATGCATCACCCGATGATCGCCACTAGGAACAACAGGATACCTCTCGTCATGGCTGTCATGCACAGAGGCATCAAGGGCATGGACCCTGACCAGACCGATATGATGGCGCAGCGCGAGACCGGCTGGATGATGATGGAGTGCGAGAGTGGTCAGGAGATCCTTGACACTGGCCTCATGGCCTACAAGGTCGCAGAGGATGAGCGTGTCCGCCTCCCATGCCTCTTCGCGGGTGACGGTTATATACTCAGCTACACCGACGAACCCATCAACATCCCCGATGAGGCGATGGTTGATGCCTTCTTACCCCCATATAAGACGACAATCCCCCTCCTCCCCAACCAGGGCCAGGAAAGCCGAGACTTCCAGATGAAGCAGTGGAGTATCGGTCTCGACCCACAGGCTACCTTCGTGGAGGATCAACAGGCAATGGAGAACGCCAAGAAGGTCATCAAGGAGGTCAACGCGGAATTTAAGAAGATGTTTGGCCGCGGCTACGGTAATGGCCTCGTCGAGGAGTATAAGACGAAGGACTGCGAAGCCGTAATCGTCGCATCAGGCACCATCGCGAGCACTGCACGTGTCGCAATTGACAAACTTCAGGCTGAAGGTAAAAATGTGGGACTAGTGAGACTTAAGACTTTCAAACCTTTCCCCGCCGAGGATTTTGCTCGTATCGGGTCAAAAGTTAAGGTGATGGGAATCATCGATCGCAATATTAGCATCGGCTCAGGTGGCTGGACCTTCGGTGAGATTAGGAATGCAATGTACGAGGTCGAGGAACGGCCAAAGACTCTCCAATTCCATGCAGGTCTCAATGGTAAAGAGGTACGTGTACAGGATATCATGAAGATCGGTGAGAAGACCCTCAAGGCTACCAGCGGAGTGAAGGTCTCTCCCCTAGTGGAGTGGGTCTAAGGAGGATTATGAAATGAGTAAACCAGTTCCACTCGTTAAATTAGACGAGACGGAGTACATCCAGGCCGCGAACCAAGCGTGCCAGGGCTGCACTGGTGCTTCCGTCGCAAGAATCGTCTCAAAGGTCCTAAAGGACAAGATGGTCCGCCAGGAAGTCGCCTGCTGTGGCCCAGCATTCGGTAACCTCGATCAGCCTAGCATCTACGGCGAGGTCTTCGAGGGTGCTGGTGCCATGTCGACAGGTCTTAGCAGGGCCTTCAAGAGGCTGGAGCGCGAAGACGCAGTTGTGACAGCCATAGTGGGGGATGGAGGCACAACCGACATAGGCTTCCAGGGTCTCTCAGGCGCTGCAGAGCGCAACGAGAACATACTCTGGGTCTGCTATGACAACGAGGCATACATGAACACAGGTGGTCAGCGCAGCAGCGCCACCACAAGGTACGCTGAGACCACGACGACGCCAGTCGGGGAGTTCAGCCGCGGTAAAAAGGAGAAGAGGAAGAACGTCGCCGCAATGGTCGCCTTACATAAGGTCCCATACATGGCCACCGCCAGCATAGCCTACCCTGAAGACTTCATAGGTAAGCTCGAATACGCTAAGAATGTCAAGGGTTTCCGCTTCATCCAGGTCTCTGCCCCTTGCCCCACAGGCTGGAGGTTCGAGCCCCAAATTGCCGTTAAGGTCGGTAAAGAGATGGTTCTGAGTGGCTTGTGGCCCCTATACGAGGTCATCGACGGCGAGAAGTTCCGCATCACATACAAGCCGAAGGAGCTTAAGCCGGTTAAGGATGTCCTAAAGATGCAGGGCAGGTTCCGTCACATTACCGACGATGAAGTGAAGGAGATCCAGGATGACGTAAACGCTTACTGGAGTCGCCTCCTCTTTAAGGATGGTAAGGAGTTCTTCTAGGATTACTTTTCTTCTATACTTTTCCCCTTTAACAGCTAATTACTAATGTTTAGACGGTATCCCCTTTCTTGATTCATTTTTAAATAGGAATTTTTAATTATAACTATTATTCGTTTTGTCAACATAAACAATATATGTAGTCACTAGAATACTTACTGATTCCTCTTGCAGTACTTGGGATATTTGACATTAAATAGAGGGAGGGTAAGAAGATGGTAAAGCTTCTCCTTCTCGGCCTCTCTGGGGACACAGGGTGTCAGATCGCTACTGTTGGACTCCACGAGAAGCTACTCGCCATACTCAAGGCGAATGAGCTTGTCTACGCACCGACGCTTATGGACGCGAAGGAGATTCCGAAGGAGATCGACGTCGCCATAATCGAGGGCGGTGTTAGAACGGAGCATGAGGTTGAGGTCACGAAGAAGATCCGTGAGCGAGCCGGCGTCCTCATAACCCTCGGCTCCTGCGCCTGCTTTGGTGGCGTCCCTGGTCTAGCCAATTTGAAGACCGGGGACGATCTTCTCGAAAGGATCTACTCTGAACAGAGAGGAACCATCCCAGCGGAGATGCCTACTGTGGACAAGCTTCTGCCCAAGCAGCAGGCCATCGGTGACTACGTCAAGGTCGACTATAGGATACCCGGTTGCCCACCCGAGGTAAACGACATAGCGACTGTACTAACCACTCTTCTGAGTGGAGGCACACCCCGAGCTCTCTAAGACAGATGTCTGTGAGTTATGCCCACGCGAGCGCGTCGGCGAATATGACAAGAAGCTGAAGAGGATATACGAAGAGGTAGCGGATCCGAAGAGGTGTTTCCTCGAACAGGGGTTCATCTGTATGGGTCCGGCGACGATGGGGGGTTGTGGCGCTCCTTGCCCGCAGGCGGGGATGCCCTGCGATGGCTGCAGGGGTCCAACCGCTGGCAACAGCGACCAGGGCCTCACCATGCTTGACGCGTTGACAAGCCTCACCAGCGAAGCAAACGAGAACTTCAGTCTACCTCAGTATGTTGGCACGATCTACCGATACACGTATCCCAGTAGCAATTTGGCGAAAGTCCTCAACGGGGGGAAGAAGAAATGACTGAAACCATAACCATCAACCCATTAACTCGACTAGAAGGCACAGGTAAGGTTAAGATAGATGTCGAAGGCGGGGCGCTAAAGGAACTCCAGTTCAGTGTAGCCGTTGGACCGAGGTTCTTCGAATACCTCCTCACAAACAAGCAGGCTGAGGATGCGCCGAGGATCAGCGAGCGGATATGCGGCATCTGCTACGTCAACCACCACCTAGTCTCTGTGAAGGCGGTCGAGGACGCGTGGGGGATTCAGGTACCGGAGGTGGCGACGCTCCTACGCCGAACCATAAACGCAGCGAGCTTCATCACAAGTCACGCCCTCCACCTAGCCTTCCTCGCCCTTCCCGACCTTCTCCCAATTAAGAATCGTAACGTGATTGGGGTCGCGGACGCTAACCCGGCTCTCGCCGAGGCCGCTCTCCAGCTCCATGAATACGGTAACCGGGTAGTAACCGAGATTGGGGGAAGACTTGTCCACGTTGTCACAAGTGTCCCGGGTGGACAGACTAAGGGGCTCAATGGTGAGGCAAGGTACAAGCTACTCAGGGAAGGTCGTGTCGCACTGGGTAACGCACGTAAAATCGCTGACGCCTTCTTTGACATTTACGAGGGCAGAATCAACGATCCCAATGAGTACATGGGGCTGGAGACGCCATACATGGGGCTCGTCACCAAGGATGGGGGGTATGAGCTCTACGATGGTGACATTCGCGTCAAGAACGGAAAGGGTGAGAAGATCCTACAATTCCCTGCTCAGGAGTACTACAAGCGTCTCGAGGAGACGACAACCGGCCACAGCTTCACAAAGATCCAGTACTTGAAGGAGATGGGCCCGATTGGAGGATTAATGCGTGTTGGTCCTCTCCCGAGGATCAACGTCATAGATAAGATGCAGTGGGGAACTGCCGCCGAGTATCTGAAGGCGTATGAGAAATTCTTCAGTAGACCTACTAATGACACAGCTGCCTACAACCTCGCACGAGCAGTGGAGCTAGTCGCCTCAGTGGATGAGGTGCTCGATGGCCTAGCGAATGATATAATATTGACGGAGAGAACCCGTGAGCCCGTAAAGGCCAAGGCTGGCGTCGGCTACGCATTCGTAGAGGCTCCAAGGGGTCTCCTCCACCACAGCTACGAGATAGACGAGAGGGGCATCATTAAAGCTGCGAACATCGTCGCCCCGACGACCTTCAATCACAAGAGTATAGAGAACAACCTCAGGCAGTTCGCTGAAGCTAACGCTGACGCCTTTACGAAAAAGGCGAAGCGACAAGAAGCCATGTGGGGGATTGAGAAGATCGTCCGAGCATATGATCCTTGCCTGAGCTGCAGCGTCCACTTAGTTGAGGTAGATCTCACAGTGGATGGCGAGAAACACACTAACAGGAGGGACTCGTAATGAGTGCACTAGTCGTCTTCGAAACATTTGGAGAGACTTTGAAGGATAGGCTCGACGTGGACGCCCTTGAGAAGTACACGAAGGAGATCGATGGTGTCTATGGAACCTACCAGACACCTATCCTCAACCAAAAGGTGATGTTGCAGAAAATTACCGAGGTCAAGCAGAATGGCGGTAAGGCTGTGAACAGCGTCGTCGCTGTGACGGGTTCGCGAGTACGTCTCGAAACACCTCTTAAGAGAGCTATGGAGGATGCCGGCCTCGATCCCAATCAATTAGTGATCACTAATGTCCGTGAGCAGTGTGCCTTAGTTCACGATGATAAGCAAGATGCGACTGAGAAGGCTAAGAGCCTCATTCGCGTCGCCGTTGAGAAGGCTCGCATGAGTACCCCTCTCGAAAGAAAGGTGGTTCAACGCTTCAACGAAGTTCTCGTTATTGGCGGTGGTGTAGCCGGGATCCAGGCTGCTCTAGACCTTTCGAAGCTAGGCGTCATGGTTCATCTCGTGGAGCGGGAGCCCACCATCGGCGGTTTGATGCCTCTGCTTGGCAAGACGTTCCCCGAGGACAGCTGTGCAATCTGTATCGGCGGTCCCAAGATGATGGATGTTGGTAATGAGCAGAATATAGAGGTCCTCGATTTCAGCGAGGTTGAGGCAGTCATAAAGATGCCCGTCGGGTACCGCGTCCATATCAAGAGGAAGCCCCGCTACGTCGACTCTGAGAAATGCGTCGCCTGCGGGCAGTGCACAGAGAGGTGTCCAGTCAGCGTACCAGATCAGATCAACGGTGGGATCAGCAAGCGTAAGGCGATCTATCTCCCCCACTCGAACGCCATCCCGAGGAAGCACATCATAGACGCCGAGGCCTGCCTCTACCTAACAAAGGGAAGCTGCCGCCTATGTGAACGCGTCTGTCCCAATCAGGCAATAAACTTCACCGATGAGGAGCGGTTCAAGGATCTATATGTTGGCTCTATAGTGGTCGCCACAGGCGTCGACAACTGGGACGCCCGAAAGAATCCGAAGTATGGTGCCCAGCATAAAGACGTCATCGACCAATTCCAACTCGCCCGCTACCTAGATGGAGAGGGACCAACTGCAGGCATTCTGACCAAGCCAAGCGACGGTCAGAAACCAAAGAAGATTGTGATGATACAGTGCGCTGGCTCTCGCGATCCCGAGATCAACTCCTGGTGTAGTCGCTACTGCTGCATGGCCGCGATGAAGCACGCTGAAGAGATAAAGCTGCACCAAGGCGCGGACATCGATATCACTATACTATTCAAAGATATTCGCGCAGGCGGCAAGTATTACGAGGAGTTCTATAACCGCGTAAAAACCGTAGGTATCAACTTCGTCCACGGTAACCTCGAAAGGGTCACTGAGAACCCAGAAGGCGGGCTGCTCGTTGACTATATAGATGGAAAGGGACAAAAGACCTCCGCCTCAAGTGACCTAGTCGTCCTGAGCACCGGGATGGTACCCAGTAAGGGGACCCTTGATTTGGCTGAGAAGCTAGGTCTTGAGCTTGACAGGGATGGCTTCTTCAAGGAGGTTGACCCGAAAGTCGCTAGTACATTGACAAAACGCTCCGGCGTCTACCTCGCTGGTGCTTGCCACTCACCAAAGGACATACCTGAGTCCGTGGCACAGGCCAACGCAGCTGCAGCTATGGCCGGTCTTCATTTGATGCGGGAGGTGGATGCGAGCAAGCCGATGCTCACGCCGACCGTTGATGCTGGGAGATGTGGGCGTTGTGGCATCTGCCCAACGGTTTGCCCATACCAGGCCATCACGATGCCTCAGGAGGGCGCGGTGAGAATTGATGAGATTCAATGCCAGAGCTGCGGTCTCTGCATATCTAGTTGCCCGACTCGGGCGCTTGATAACCCTAACTTTGGCTTCGATCTCGTGGACTCTCAGGTAAAGGCTGCGCTTAAGGGAGGTACCGAGACGACACAGATTATTGGCTTCGCCTGTAACGATTGTGGTTACAGGCTCCTGGATATCGCTGGCGTCACGGGAGCGAAGTACAGCTCCTCCTTCATCCCAATTTATGTCCCATGCATGAGCACAGTTAGCCTCCGCCACATAATTGGCGCTCTCGAAAACGGAGCTGACGGCGTAATGCTCATAGGCTGCGTCAAGGACCGGTGCCACTTCGAGAAGGGCGTTGACCACGCAGAGGGGCAGCTAAGTCTCATCAAGAATCTCTATGAGGGATCGGGAGGCGAAATGCCCGTCAGGGTACTGAAGAGCTGCGGATCAATGCTTGAGCAGTTCCTCACGCAACTGGATGGACTCGTAAAACAGATTGAGGAGGCGAAGAAATGAGCGAAAAGGAGGATATTAGGGTCGGGGTCTATGTTTGCAGGTGTGGACTCAACGTCGCGAAGTCTGTCGACACCACGAGCCTTAAGGAGTATGCATCGAAGTTACCAGGCGTAGTTTACGCTGAGGAGAGTGAGTTTGCATGCAGCGACTCTGGTATGAAATCCATAAGTGAATCCATCAAGGAACACAAGATAAATCGCGTCGTAATCGCTGGTTGCTCCCCCTGGCTCCACGAACCTACATTCCAGAGAATGCTTGAGCGAGTTAGGCTTAACAAGTATCTACTCGAGATGGCTAACATCCGAGAGCACTGTGCCCTCCTCTACCCAGGGCAGATACTGAAGGCTACTGAGAAGGCCAAGTTCATAGTCAAGGGAGCTGTGGAGAGATCGAAGAACTCTCGAGCCCATCGAGAGAACGAGGGTGCCTGTCCAGAAATCCGTCCTCGTCTTGGGGGGTGGGGTGGCGGGTGTCGAATCAGCTAAGAGATTGGGCGACCTCGGAATGGAGGTATTTCTGGTGGAGAAGACTCCATTTCTCGGAGGGAAGGTCCTTCAGCTCGGCTCGGTCTTCCCAAGCGACGACTGTGGAACCTGCGTCTCCCCATGCGGAAACGACCTTCACCGCCGCTGTTTCTACAGGAACACCATCACAAACCACGAGCACGTCAACATAATCACCTCAGCCGAACTCACAAAGCTGACCGGCCATATAGGTAACTACAAGGCTACTATCGCTATTAAGCCGAGGTCCGTGAACCCGGAGCTCTGCATGGACTGTGGTAGGTGTGCTGAAGTCTGCCCAGTCGAGGTCCCAAATGAATTCAACTTCGGTTGGGATAAGAGAAAAGCTATCTACATACTCAGCGACCAGGCTCTCCCCAGAATCTATGCCATCGATGAGGGAAGTTGCACTCGATGCGGAAAATGCGCTGAGGCTTGCCCAGTTAAGGCGATCGACCTCGAGGAGAAGCCGAGGGAGATGACGGTGAACATCGGAGGCGTCATCGTCGCAACCGGCTTCAAGCCATTCGAGCCGAAGGGGATGTACGCCTATGGGGAGAATCCCAACGTAGTAACCCAACTTCAGTTGGCGAGGATGCTCGACCAGTCAGGCCCAACCAAAGGCAAAGTCATCCGTCCAGGTGATGGCCAGGAACCCAAACGCATAGCTATGATACAGTGCGTTGGCTCTCGCGACCCCAAGGTTCACGAGTACTGCAGCAAGATTTGCTGCGGGATTGCAGTGAAGCACGCCACGGATATCATGGAGCGTTGGCCTGAGGCGGGGCTTGCCATAATCCACAAGGACATTAGGCTCACTGGGAAGCACTATGAGGACTACTATTACCGTGCCCAGGCCCAAGGCGTCCGCCTCCTTAGGGGGGAAGTGCAGGGGGTAACCACAATGCCTGACGGCTCAATTCATGTAGATGTCGTCGATGAAAACAACGAGTTGGTGCCACTCTACGTTGACTTACTCGTTCTCTCCACCGGGTTGGAGCCTTCCGTAGGTGCCGATGATCTAGCTCAGAAGCTTGGCGTGGCCATCTCGACTGATGGCTTCTTCGCGGAGAGAGGGCCGAAGTTAGAGCCTCTCGATACGGTGATGGAGGGGATATTCATTGCGGGGACTGCTCACGGGCCTAAGGACATCCAAGAAAGCGTGACACAAGCACTTGGCGCTACTGGGCGTGTGGCCTCCATGTTGATGCGCGGTGATATGGAGATCGATCTCGCTAAGGCATGGGTGGATAAGGAGAAGTGCGTTGGATGCGGGGCCTGTGCAAGCATCTGTCCATTTGGCGCGATAGAATGGAGCGCCTTCGGAGAACCAAAAGTGATAGAGGCAGCTTGCGAAGCGTGTGGAATCTGTTCCGCCGTCTGCCCAGTTTCAGCTATGCAGCTTAGACACTACAAGGACGACCAGCTTGTTCCAAAGATCAAGGCGATCCTTACACCGAAGTGGCTTAGTGTGGAGAAGAGGGATGAGCCAGTTATCATCGCATTCGCCTGCCAGTGGTGTAGCTATGCCGCTGCTGACGCTGCTGGTAATATGGGGATGGAGTACCCCGATAACATACGGATAATCAGGGTACCCTGTAGCGGACGTATTGATGCCCGACACGTCCTCGCCGCCTTCAAATTCGGCGCAGATGGCGTCATCATAAGCGGCTGTCTGCCCACACAGTGCAACTATCTTACTGGTAACCTAGAGGCTATCGATCGCGTCGACATAATGAAGAAGACACTTGATGTCCTCGGAGTTGGGGGCGATCGTCTCGAAACCATATTCACAAGTGCATGTATGCCAACATGGTTGGTAACTATGTTCAACGATTTCACCGATCACATAAAAAAGCTGAACGAGACCTCAAAACCTAATGCAGATGAAATACCCCTAGAAGTCGGGTAACCTTTTTTTAGGAAAAATCAATCCGATATTAGGCAGGTCAAGGTGGATACTACGCCTGAGAGGTTGCGGATATCCATAACCAACTTCTTTATAGCGAGCGTGTTGGGGTCCTCGCATATCGTGTACATGTCGTAGGGGCCGTAGATCATGTTTGCTTCGACGACTCCGGGGTAGACCTTTATCTTATTGAAGAGATTCGTATCGACTTGTGCCTTTGTCTTAACAAGAATCAACGCTTTTTGCATAGCGATCAATGTTAGTATTTACAATAAATAATATAAAACCTTGCGCTTTGTTGCTATTTTGACATAGACTAATTACTTTATTTTAAAAAGGCAAACATGTCTAATATTAGGACTTTTTATTAGATATAGTGTGCAGGGAAATGTTTTTTCTGTTAGTTGGATACATTTAAATCAAGTGTAGGGAAGATATTCTACGATTATCATGGAACAGGCTCTCTTACTAATCGTTCTAGCACCCTCCTTCAAGACTGAGACGTTGGAGAAGTTAAGAAATATAACTGGCGTGGCATCGGCGCATATGCTATATGGTCCTTACGATATGTTCGCCACGCTCAAAGCGAAGGACATTGAAGAATTGAGGGCGGCGGTCATAAAGATTAGGGAGTTGGAAGGAATCAAATCTACAATAACCTGTAACGTAATACAGGCATAAACATAGGTTTCGAAGTTAATTGAGAAAATTCAGTGTTTAGCAGAGGCTATCTTAACCCACTATGAGAAGAGTCGTTGTTGATACCACTGACGGGTAGCCTCTTAGCTCCATGACGAGTTTCGTCATCTCGAGGGACTTGCTTACCTCGGCGATGAGGTAGATATCGAATTCGCCGAAAGTCATTCCAGATTCCTTAACTTCAGGCCTTTGTTTTACCCTACCGAGGACTTCCTCTATGCAGTCTTCTCCTAGGCATTCGATCTTAAGAAGTATCAGGGCCTTCTCCATGGATTATCACTATTAGTAAAGAGACTTAATATTTAACGCTATCAGCTTCGAGAAATGGAGCATTTTCTTTGGAGATTCAGTGGTTTAGGCCTGTTTTTGGTGGTTCGCAATTATGTAGTCGTTTATGGCTTTGGCTGCCTTTTTCCCGGCTCCCATTGCGCTTATGACCGTCGCCGCGCCGCTGACAACGTCGCCTCCCGCGTAGACGCCTGTTAGTGCTGTCTGCATAGATTCCTCGTTGACGACGATGGTTCCGTGGCGGGTAGTCTGGAGTCCATCGGTCGTTTGCTGGATTATTGGGTTGGGTGACTGGCCGATCGCGATGACTGCTGTGTCTATCTCTAAGGTGAATTCGCTTCCCTCGATCGGCTCTGGGCGGCGCCTTCCGGATTGGTCTGGCTCGCTGAGACGTTGCTTTACGCACTCAACCTTCTCGATGAAGCCTCGGTCGTTTCCTATGAATCTGACGGGGTTGGTCAGGAGATTGAACTCGATTCCCTCCTCCTCAGCGTTCTCTGCTTCCTCAGCTCTGGCGGGCATCTCGTCCCTACTACGGCGGTAGATGATGTAGACTCTCTCAGCTCCGAGGCGGAGTGCACATCTCGCGGAGTCCATGGCGACATTACCTGCGCCAACGACCCCGACTTTTTTCCCGACTCTGATTGGTGTGTCATATTCGGGGAACTTGTATGCCTTCATCAGGTTTGTGCGGATGAGGAACTCGTTCGCTGAGTAGATTCCCTTCAGGTTCTCGCCTGGGACGTGAAGGAAGTTGGGGAGACCAGCGCCCGAACCTATGAATACCGCGTCGTACTCCCCGTTAAGCAGTTCGGAGATCGTTTTAATGAGTCCTACTGTAGAGTCGAGGTTGAGTTCGACGCCGAGGCTTTTCACATACTCGACCTCTGTCTGAACAATCTCCTTGGGGAGTCTAAACTGGGGAATACCGTACATGAGTACTCCGCCAGCGGTATGGAGGGACTCGAAGATTGTAACCTTGTGTCCCATCTTAGCGAGGTCAGCTGCGACAGTGAGTCCAGCTGGGCCCGAGCCTACGATGGCCACCTTCCCGCCAGTGTACTCTATCTTCTGTGGCTCGAGTTTTACGTTAATACGCTCCCAATCTGATGCAAATCTTTCGAGTCGACCTATCCCGACCGGGTCCCCTCTGATGCCGAGTACGCAGAACTTCTGACACTGTTCCTCCTGCGGGCAGACGCGCCCACAGACGGCGGGGAGGGCGTTCTTTTCCTTGATCTTCTGGGCAGCTTCCCCGAACTTTCGCTCTTTCACTAGTTGGATGAATTCGGGGATCGGGACTTCGACCGGACACCCCTTCTTACATTGGGGTTTTGGGCAGTTGAGACACCTGGACGCCTCCTCAATTGCGAGGTGTTCATCGAAGCCGAGGGCCACCTCATCGAAGTTGTGTATGCGCTTCTCTACCGCCTGCTTGGGCATCTCTGTCTGTGGTTTCTTCGCAGCCATTCAGTCACCGTCCGTCGAATAGAACCATAGCTATCTTCTCGTTAGGGTTGTAAAACCTCATTCTGCTGATGAGCTCGTCGTAGTCAACAAGGTGGCCATCGAAGTCTGGACCGTTGACGCAGGCGAACTTCGTCTCCTGCCCAATGCTTACTCTACAGGCGCCACACATGCCTGTACCGTCGACCATTATCGGGAAGAGGTTCACCGTTGTCGGGATTTTATACTGTTTGGTCATCTCAGAGACGGCCCGTTGCATACTGGTTGGGCCTATGGTAATCACCCGAGCGAACTTTTTCGAATTTAGCATGTCCTCCAGGAAATCTAAACCTTCATATCCTTCTGATCCGTCGTCGGTCGCGACATAGAGTTCGTCGCTGTACCCTTTAAGCTCTTTAAGAAGGATGAGGTGCTCCTTGCTTCGTGCGCCTACGATCGTGGTGATCTTGTTTCCAGCATTTTTCAACGCCTTCATCTGGTATAGAAGAGCACCAGCCATTACTCCTCCACCGACGCATAGGATTTCACCGTAGTTCTGGATCTTCGTAGCGTTCCCAAGGGGACCCGAGAAGTTTAGTATAAAATCGCCCTCATTTAGTCTCCCCAGCTGGATGGATGACTTCCCAACCTCAGCAAAGATGATGCTAACTATTCCCTTCTGGGGATCCGCGTCGGCGATTGTGATTGGGAACCTCTCCCCCTTCTCATGAACTCGGAGGATGACGAATTGCCCCGGCTTTGATTTAGCAGCGACCGCCGGCGCGGACACTTCAAAGAGTTTGATGTTTGGCGCCAGCTGCTCCTTCCGCACTATACCGTACATGAAGGTATCACTGTATCTACGGTCAATACTATAAAAACCTGTACTTGCTGTAATTACGTAGTCAGCAGATTAGTTTGTTAGTTGGATGAGTCAGCTCACCTTAGTAATTGTAATAATATATAACACTGAATGAAGGCTGATGATTGAATATTAGAAATAGAAAAAGAAAAAAGGAGAGGATTTTACGCGTAGTAGCCTTGGGCGACCATCGCGTTGGCTACTTTGAGGAAGCCTGCGATGTTTGCACCCATGACGTAGTTGCCTGGCTGACCGAAGAGCTTCGCGGTATCGTAAGCATTCCTGTGGATGCTTATCATGATTCCGTGGAGCTTCTCGTCAACTTCCTCGCGTGTCCAGAAGTAGCGTTGGCTATTCTGGGACATCTCGAGTCCGCTTGTGGCGACACCGCCGGCGTTGCTAGCCTTGCCAGGTGCGTAGAGGACCTTCGCCTTCTGTAGTGCCTCGATAGCGTCGAGGGTGCAGGGCATGTTAGCGCCCTCTGTTACAGCCTTACAGCCATTGTCGATAAGCGTCTTAGCATCCTTGCCGTTGAGCTCATTCTGGGTCGCACTTGGGAATGCGAGGTCAGCCTTGATGCCCCATGGGGTCTTCTTGGGCGTGTACTCGACTCCCTTGAATTTCTCAGCGTACTCGCTGATGCGGCCTCTCTTTACGTTCTTAAGCTCAAGGACGTAGGCGAGCTTCTTCTCGTCGACGCCCGCTGGATCATAAATGAAGCCGTCGGAGTCACTAAGGGTGACGACCTTGGCTCCTAGTTGGATCAGCTTCTCTGCCGCGTACTGTGCGACGTTGCCGCTGCCGCTGACGAGTGCTGTCTTGCCCTTGATTGTGTCCTTCTTGGCCTTCAGCATCTCTTCGCAGAAGTAGACTGCGCCATATCCAGTAGCCTCCGTCCTGATGAGAGATCCGCCGAAGTCCAGGCCCTTACCGGTGAGCACACCAACGCCGTGCTGGTTTGTGATCTTCCTGTAGGCGCCGAACATGTAACCGATCTCTCGGCCACCTACACCGATGTCACCGGCGGGCACGTCAGTGAACTGTCCAATGTGTCTGTAGATCTCCTGCATGAACGCGTAGCAGAAGCTCTCGACCTCTGCATCGGTCTTACCCTTTGGGTCGAAGTCGGAGCCGCCCTTCGCACCACCCATAGGTAGGGTAGTCAGGCTGTTCTTTAAGATCTGCTCAAGTCCCAGGAACTTTAAGATGCTGAGGTTAACCGTTGGGTGGAACCTGAAGCCACCCTTGTATGGACCGATGGCTGAGTTGAACTGAATCCTGTAGCCGCGGTTGATCTGGATCTCACCATTCTTGTCCTTCCAAGGCACACGGAACTGCACGAGTCTCTCGGGCTCCACGAACCTCTCAAGGATCTTCTGCTCCTTGTAGACTAGGGTACTTTTTGATCGCGGGCTCGATTGTCGTCAGAACCTCGTATGCAGCCTGATGGAACTCCTTTTGAAGGGGATCCTTCTCAACAAGACTGTTGTAGACGCTCTCAATATATTTGTCCAATTTTCGCGCCTCTCATAAAAACAAGCCATCCAGTATATATTGCTATCCATAAATTTCCTCGTATATATTTTATATTTATTTTTTTTATAGTATATACTAAGGCTTTCTCCAAATAGTTACTAAAATATGACTATTTTATCTTAAAACGTAGATAATTTTCAGTGTTATTGCAAACAAATTTCATTTTGTGGCTCCATTGTTTTTTGCATATTAAATAATGAAGTCAACAAGTTGCATTCTAATTAGAACTTTTTAGCGATATCTTTAAATCCAATACATCTGAAGCCTAGGAGATGGTATGTACAGGTTTGATAAAGGTAAATACTTACCTTTATCCTGAACCTAAAACAATTGCTATCTCAGTTATACCTGTACAAATGTTGTGTGAGGATTCATGAACGGAGATACTCTCATAGCCCTGACGGTGGTTTTCCCGCCTCTGGCGGGCCTTTTATGTTACGCTTTAGACAATAAGGTGGCCCGTAGGATATTAGTTGCTCTGACCGCGGTTGTATTGATTGGCTCATCTATTTTACTATATGTTGGTGGCGAGTTTGTTTATGATCCTGCCCCGATATTTGAGAACGTTATTATTGTTCTTGACTTGGCTCTATTAGTTTACTTTCTCTACGCTGGACTGAAGTACAAGAACTGGCTTGTTTTAGGTCTCTCGGTTTTCCAGCTTCTCCCTTTGGTTTACTTCGAGTTTGGGCTCGGCGGGATGGCGGTCGAGCCTCTGATGATCATAAATGAGCTGTCCCTTGTGATGAGTCTGATCATCGGTGTCGTAGGTTCCCTGATAGTCGTGTACGCGCTGAGCTACATGGAAGAGCATGAACATCACCTCCATATTGAGAAGAGCAAGCAGCCGCGTTTCTTCTTCTTCATGTTACTTCTGTTGGGTGCAATGTATGGTCTTGTCTTCAGTAATAGCCTCTACTGGGTCTACTTCTTTTGGGAGGTCACGACGCTCTGTAGCTACGAGTTGATCAGACACGATGGGACTGAGATAGCTGTAAAGAACGCATTGACAGCCCTTTGGATGAATCTTATTGGTGGAATAGGGTTCATCGCAGCAATCTTCCTCGGCTACTACTTCGCGGGTACTTTATCTATCGAGGCGCTTCTGAGCAAGGGCGTAGCACCGATCTATCTACTGCTTTTCGCGACCTTGGCCTTCGCTGCATTCACAAAGTCAGCTCAGTTTCCGTTCAATAAATGGCTACAGGGTGCAATGGTAGCGCCTACGCCGGTCTCCGCCCTATTACACTCGAGTACTATGGTTAACGCCGGCATCTACCTCATTCTAAGGATGGCGCCTGCCTTCAGCGGTACCGCCCTAAGTTTTGGTATTGCCCTTGTGGGTGCTTTCACGTTCATGATTTCGGCGGTGCTCGCTTTGAATGAGAGGGTCTCGAAGGGAATTCTTGCATACTCGACGATCGGGAATCTTGGTCTCATCATTCTCTGTGCGGGCATAAACACGCCTCTGAGTTACGCCGCTGCTTTGACACTCCTCCTCTTCCACTCGGTCTCAAAGGGTCTACTCTTCTTATGTGCGGGTGTGGTCGAGAACCGTGTCAACACTCGTCTCATCGAGGACTGGGAGGGGCTGCTAGCTAAGTTACCACTGACGACTGTGATAATGGTTATCGCGATGTTGAGTATGTTTCTGCCCCCTTTTGGGATGCTGTTGGGTAAGTGGGCAGCGATCGATGCAATAGTCTCAGCGCCAACCATTGGTAAAATAATAATGATCATCTTTGTCCTGATCGGGAGCGCCGCCACTACGGTATACTACTCTAAGTGGCTGGGTCACATGCTAATGCTACCCCAGTCTGGCAAGGGGCTAGGAAACGAGGAGTTGCCCGCTCCCTACGTTCTCTCTATGTTCACGTTACTATCCCTAAGCGTTGTAATGGGCTTGGGGGTATCCTTGTTGATAAATAGCGTAGTGCTGCCAGCAATGCCCGTTGGATACGTTTCCTCCATAGGCGCAAGCGTCGTGAGTGTCACCACAGGATTCGGCTCCTTCCTAACGATCCCCTACTGGATAGGCGCAGCTGCGATAATCTTGGTGGGTGTATTAATCTCCCGTAGCAAGGGTGGTGTAGTCAAGGCACCATATGTAAGTGGTGAGAACGTCGCCGACAACCCCGAGGCCTTTAGGACCACTGCTGACACTCAGGTACCGATTGAGATCTCTGGAATGTTTATGGAGAACGAGTTCAGCGAATCTAAGGTCTGGACCTACGGCGTAATCGCTGGCGCGCTGATCGTTTTCGTCATGTTCTTCACGGTGGTGCTGTGATTATGGTTGACCTAACTAACCCTTATACATACGTCCCAGTCGTCCTCGTGATATTGGCGCCGATCATCGGCGGCCTGCTAATGGGGATCGACCGGAAGCTCACGGCTAGGATGCAGAACAGGATGGGCCCACCGATCACACAGCCCTTCTACGACGCGATCAAGCTCTGGGGGAAGGAACCCTTCATCGCGAGCAAGATCCAACCCGTCCTCGCCTTCGGCTACTTCGGCTTCAGCCTCGCAGCGTTCGCGTTGCTTGCCTTCGGTCAGGACATGCTTCTCCTGATCTTCACCATAGGGATCGCTGACCTATGCCTGATTGTAGCGGCTTTCAACTCCAAATCAACCTATAGCAACTTGGGGGCTCGCCGTGAGCTACTTGGGATGATGAGCTATGAGCCCATCCTAATCTTAGCAGCTATCAGCATCTCCTTCGTGACGGGTAACTTTATGGTCGGGGGAATATTCCAATTCGGGACACCCCTCCTAACCATACTCCCTCTAACGTTCCTAGCCCTGATTCCTGTGCTCGTGATCGACATGAAGAAGTCGCCTTTCGACGTCTCCGCGTCGAGCCACGCACACCAGGAACTTGTCAGAGGGATCTATACCGAGTTCAGCGGCTATACTCTCGCCATGGTCGAGCTAGGCCACTGGACGAAGGTGGCCCTGCTCCTCGGTTTCGTGAGTCTATTCTGGGCACCCAACCTAATCATAGGAGCCGCTTTAGCCTTTATTCTATTCTTCATCGTCTTGCTGATTGACAACAGCTACCCTAGGCTAGACTGGAAAACGATGGTCAAGACCACCTGGGTCGTAGGTTTCCTACTCATACTCGCAAATATAGTCGGGCTCGTCGCCCGGTTGGTGATTCTCTCATGAAGACAATGACCAAGGCACGGCTCAAGTCGCCGTGGGTCCTGCATTTCGACTGCGGTAGCTGCAACGGCTGCGACATAGAGATTCTGGCAGCGCTGACGCCGAAGTTCGATGTAGAGCGATTCGGCATCGTCAATATAGGTGATCCTAAGCACGCAGACGTGCTGCTGGTCACAGGGCCAGCCAACAAGAGAAACCAGAGGGTCCTCAAGAACCTCTTCGACCAAATGCCTCAGCCGAAGGCTGTGATCGCCATAGGCGAGTGTGCTTGTAGCGGAGCGATCTTCCACAACTGCCCTAACACCCTCGGGGGCGTCGACAAGGTCATCCCCGTAGACGTATACGTTCCCGGCTGTGCCGCCCGCCCCGAGTCGATCATAGATGGTGTCGTGCTTGCCCTGCAGAAGCTCCAGAGGGTAAGCGAGGGGGAGAAGGTGAACTAAGGTGACGACTCAGCAGTTCGATCTCAAGACCAAGACCGAGGACATCTACGCTGAGAAGACGGAGATGTTCAACAAGCTCAACGACCTCAAGGCTCAGGGAGCTCGACTCCTAACGATTACCGCCTTAGACCATGGGAAGGAGATCGAGTTCGTCTACAACTTCGAGAAGGGCATCGACGTAGTCAACCTCAGGGTCAAAACGCCTAGGGAGGAGGCTATGCCGAGCATCACAAGCCTATACCCATCGGCTCTCCTCTACGAGAACGAGCTCCAAGATCTCTTCAAGATCCGGATCTCAGGAATAAGCGTCGACTTCGGTGGCAAGCTCCTCACGATCGAGGGCGCTGACGATACGACGCTAGTCAAGCCTGCGGTTGGCCCCGTCCCGTTCATCAAGCGGTTCTATGGACGCTGCCGCGAGCAGTGCCCCGGGATGGTCAACGCACCAAAATACATACGCCAGATAGCGGAGGGTAACTCGCAGGCGGGTTACAGCACCGTCTGCGAGCGCGCACCCTTACCAGCGATTCTTGGCAGAGTATGTTTTGCTCCATGCCAGGAAGGTTGTCGCCAGGAGCGTAACGACGAGCCCATTCAGATAAGGCTCCTTAAGAGGTACACCGCGGACTCGATGCCTAGTCTGAAAAGGGAGGTCAAGAGAGCAGAGCCAACTGGAAAGAAGATCGCCGTAGTCGGCGGAGGACCTGCAGGCGTTGGATGCGCATATTTCCTCGGCCTACTCGGCCACGAAGTCACCCTCTACGAGAAGAACGACCGCTGTGGCGGAGCCATGCTCTGGGGTATTCCCAAGTATAGGCTACCTAAGGCACTCCTTGAGGAGGAGATAAATGCTCGCTTAGAGGAGGCTTGCGTCGAACTCAAGACTAAGAGAGAGGTTAAGAACCTAAAGACACTGAAGAGGAACCACGACGCCGTATTCGTTGGCATTGGGGCACTAGACAGTTACAAGCTAGGGGTTGAGGGAGAGGATGTCGATGGAGTCATGGATTTCCGCGAGCTTCTTAACCAGGTTAACGTCCACGATAATAGCCCAGCCATCGGAGACAGGGTCGCCATAATCGGCGGAGGCAACAGCTCGATCGACGCCGCCCGCGTCTCGAAGCGTCTTGGTGCCGGTGGGGTAGTCATGTATTATCGGCGCACCGAGAAGGAGATGCCCGCTTCGCCACACGAGATTCAGGGGGCGCTTCAGGAGGGCATCAGCTTTGAGTATCTAACAACTCCATTGAAGATCACACCTGGGAAGCCACTGAAGCTCACTCTACAGCATATGCAGCTAGGTGAACCCGACGACTCGGGTAGACGCAGGCCAGTTCCCATGCCTGGAAGCGAGTATACGGTTGAAGTCGACACAATCGTTAAAGCAATCGGCCAGTCTGTAGTAGTTCCCTCCGACTTCGGTGTAGATGTAAACAGGCAAGGCAGGATCGTAGTCAACGAGGAGACGATGCAGACATCTCTTCCCGGCGTCTACGCCGGAGGCGACGGCGTCTACGGCCCCAGCTCAGTCATTGAGGCGCTAAGAGACGGTAGAAAAGCTGCCCACTATATCGATTTAGATCTCGGCGGTAAAGGTCTGCCTAGCCCCGACCTCGAGATGGATGAGTTCGTTGGTCGCCCCACAAACATCGAGGAGATAAGATTCCAGGAGAGGGTAGTATGCCGAGAGCTAAACTCCGAGGAGCGCATAAAGTGCTTCGATGAGGTCGAACTTGGCTTCGACCAAGACGAGGCGCTTAGGGAGGCCAAACGCTGCTGGAAGTGTGACTGGAATGAGTGATTCTAAGATGTCTCAGAATAAGTATACCGTCATACCCTTCGGGCCACAGCACCCAGTGCTACCTGAACCTGTGCACCTCCGCTTCATCGTCGATGAGGAAAAGATCGTCGACGTAGTACCCAACCTCGGCTACGTCCACCGCGGTATAGAGCGCGGATGCGAACTCAACGACTACAAGAGGAACATATACCTCTGCGAGCGTGTCTGTGGCATCTGTAACTACATACATGGGATGACCTACAGTGAGGCTATAGAGAAGGTCACCGACACGGAGGTGCCACCTCGCGCCAAGTACCTGCGCGTCATATGGAGCGAGCTGCAACGCCTCCAGAGCCACCTTCTCTGGCTCGGTCTATTCGCCGACGCCATAGGGTTCGAGAGCCTCTTCATGCAGATCTGGCGCGACAGGGAGGTCATACTCACACTCAACGAGAAGACGAACGGTCACCGCATCCACTTAGAGACCAACCTCATAGGCGGCTGTAGGAAGGACATAGACGAGAGCCTCGCCAAGGCATACGTGGAGGACCTCGGTGTCGTGAGGAAGAAGATGGAGGTCCTAAGGCCCGTATTCTACAGTGACTCCGCCGTGAAGGCGAAGTGCGAGGGAAGAGGGATCCTTCCCAAGGGTAAAGCTTCCTTCCTCGGTGCTGTCGGCCCCACGATAAGGGGCAGCGGCATTAAGCAGGACATGAGGATGACTGGTTATGAGGCGTATGGCGCGCTCGGATTCGAGCCCATCGTACACGAGGGAGAGGACAGCTACTCGAGGATGCTCGTCCGATACGACGAGGTCTTTCAGAGCCTCAACCTAATCGAGAGGGCGCTGAAGGAGATGCCTGGGGGGCCCGTACTAAACAAGAACACCAAGTTCCCCGATGGAACGGCCATCGCGAGGACGGAGCAGCCCCGAGGCGAGCTCTTCTACTACATCGAGGGGAATGGCACAAACAAGCTGATCAGATGCAAGATCCGAACCCCAACAGCCGCCAACATCGCGCCGCTTGTCTCGATGCTCATCGGCAACGAGATCCCGGATATACCCACAATCGTACACAGCATCGACCCGTGCATAAGTTGCACAGAGCGCTTCGTTCAGGTCAAGAAGGGAGGGAGCTAGAGATGCCGGAAATGCTCAAAGAAGTATTGAAGAACCTCATCAGCAAACCCGCGACGGTCAACTACCCATTCGAGAAGCCTAAGCCGGTGCCTGGTACCCGGGGTGCCCTGACGTGGGATATGAACAGGTGCGACGAGTGTCAAGACTGCGAGCGTGTCTGCCCCAGCATGGCGATCAAGGTCTACCCCGAGGAGAAGAAGGTCGAGTACCAGCCCTTCAAGTGCCTCTTCTGCTATCTCTGTATCGACAACTGCATGCAGCAGGCGATCTCTGGGGCCGAAGAGATGAGGGCACCGGAGTACGAGAAGAAGACCGAGGTCTATGAGCTTAAGAAGGATTAAGACCATTTTCGGCTCAAACTTTTTAATCCACTGTATTTCTTCACAATAGATGACCGGCTCAGACAGCGTCGTGGATCTAGCCGAAGCGGATTCTCGCTTCATAAGAAGGCTTGAGTCGGAGCTCGGAGCCAGCGACCTAGATAAGTGCTTCCAATGCGGTGCCTGCACAGCCTCCTGTCCGGTGAGGGAGGTCGAAGTCTCATTCAGCCCCCGGAGGATCATGAAGCTGGCGAAGATGGGTTTGAGAAGCCGCGTCTACGCCTCCGACACCATCTGGCTCTGTAGCATGTGCTTCATGTGTGAGGAGAGGTGCCCGCAGGATGTTAGACCCCCAGAGGTAATGACTGTCCTCAGGAATATGGCTGCCAGGGAAGGTTTTGCGCCACCCAATCTGCTCAAGCTACTTGATATCCTCAAGGCTAATGGCCGAGTCTACGCTGTGGATGACTTCACAAATGAGGAGCGAGCCGACAGGGGGCTCCCTGAGGTTGAGTCTGAGCCCGAATTCATAAAGCGAATCTCGGAGGCGAAGCCATGAGCTATAGCCTCTTCCTAGGTTGCACCATACCCACGCGGCAGATGAACTACGAGCAGTCGGCTAGGGAAGTAGCGAAGGCGCTGGGCTTAGAGCTCCTCGACGGCGAATACGGCTGCTGCGGGTTCCCCCTAGAGCCAATAGATGAGGTGAAGGCGATGGCGATGGCCGCCGCTAACCTAAAAAAGCTGTACGATTCGCGGCGGGACGCAGTAGTCCTCTGCTCCGCGTGTGGCGAGATGCTCTCTAAGGCGGAGAAGAGGCTCGAGTCGGATGAAGCCACCCTAAAAGCCGTCACCAAGATTCTCGCCCAGGCGGGTATAGATTACAAGGGTGAGAAGCCGAGGGTGATTCACTTCGCGCGAATGCTCCATGACGAGTATGGACTAGAGAAGCTTAAGGCGCATATCAAGCGCCCGCTGACCAGCCTGAAGATAGCGTCTCACCCCGGGTGTCACTACGTCCGCCCTTCGACACTCTACCCGGGTTTTGACGACCCCGAGTTTCCAGGCACCCTGGATAGGCTCGTGGAGGCGACTGGAGCCACGTCCCTCGACTACGAGGGAAAAACCGACTGCTGTGGCGGCGGGATACTGGCAGTCAGAGAGGATATAGCGAAGGAGATGACGGGTAACAAGCTCAAGAAGCTGTCAGGCAAGGTGGATGGGATGGTCGTCATCTGCCCTTTCTGCGGCATAATGTACGACAAATATCAGAGGACCCTCGAAGAGGAGCTTGGGAGGCAGCTCGGCGTCCCCATCCTCTACTACACGCAGCTACTTGGTTTAGCCCTCGGAATAGATCCATCAAAGCTTGGTTTTGACGTCAACTCCGTGAGCGTCCAGGGACTCCTCGCGAAGGTGGGTGCGTGACATGACGACGGGCATATTCATCTGCAAGTGCGGAGGCAACATCTCTGGCACCGTCGACTGCGAGAAGGTCAGGGACGCCGTAAAGGGTGAGGAGGACGTCAAGACGGCACAAGTCACCGAGTTCCTCTGTAGCAAACCCGGCATCCAGCTAATCCAGACGAGCATCAAAGGCCAGAAGCTCGACAGGGTCGTCGTCGCCTGCTGCAGCCCCCACATGCATGAGGAGATGTTCAGAAACGTCGTAGAGGAGGCCGGCGTCAACAGGCAAAGACTCGTTCATGTAAACTTGAGGGAGCAATGCAGCTGGGTACACGACAAAGGCGCCACCGAGAAGGCGGAGAGCCTCGTCAAGGGAGGAGTCGCACGTGCACGGAGCCTACAGCCTCTCGAGGAGAAGGTTATGGAGATCAACAGGGATGTCCTAGTAGTCGGTGGGGGCGTTGCAGGCATCACGACGGCCCTGCAGCTCAGCAAAGGAGGCTTCAAGGTCAGCATGGTCGAGAGGCGGCCCAGCATCGGCGGAAGGATGGCGCAGCTAAGTAAGACCTTCCCCACACTTGACTGCAGCCCCTGTATACTCAGCCCACGGATGGCGGAGGTCGGTAACGATAAGAACATCAGCCTCTTCACCGGCGCTGAGGTCGAGTCGGTGACCGGTGGCCCTGGTAACTACCATGTTGAGGTCAAGTTGGCGCCGAGGGGGGTCGACACAGAAAAGTGCCTAAAATGCGGCAGGTGCAGCCAGGTCTGCCCCACGGAAGTTCCTAACGAGTTTGACGAAGGGCTATATACAAGGAAGGCAGTGTACATCCCCTTCCCTCAGGCGGTTCCATCCGCTTATGCCATCGACTTCGAGCACTGCAAGCACTGTGGCGCATGCGTCCAAGCCTGCCCCGTCGGCGCAATCAACCTCGAAGATAATGAGAGGAAGATCACCCTAGACGCAGGGTCGATGGTCATCGCAACGGGCTTCGACCTCATCGACGAGGAGAAGCTGAGGAGCTATAGGCCAGAGCAGCGGGGGGTGATCAACGCCCTACAGGTGGAGCGGCTGATTGAGAATGAGCTCACGGAGGGAAAAGTCCTCAACACAGCGAAGGGTGAGCGCGTCAAAGCCATCGCCTACATCCTCTGCGCCGGGAGCAGAGACCCACACCGAGGTGTCTCCTACTGCAGCAGCGTCTGCTGCGCCTACTCGGTTAAACAGGCGATCCTGCTGAAAAAGTCCCTCCCATATCTGAAGATCTACCTTTACTACACCGACATGCGAATGACTGGCCGCGGCTTCGAGGACTTCTACAGGGAGGCTAGAGAGAAGGGTATCCAGTTCATCCACGGCAAACCCGGGGGCGTCACCCCGCTGGAAGATGGCAAACTCGAGATACTGGTGGAGGACCTCGACACTGGTCTACTGCTCAGGAACTCGGTTGACCTAGTGGTGCTAAGCACAGCGATGGTACCTTCCGCTGGAATGAAAGAGCTCGCCTCAAAGCTAGGAATCGCCCTCGGGGAGGACCTTTTTGTCGCACCAAAACATGTGAAGCTCGACCCGATCTCCACCCTCCGTGAAGGGATGTTCGCAGTCGGCGTCGCGACGGGCACGAAGGACATCCACGACTCGGTCGTGGATGCCAGGGCGGCAGCAAGCCACGTCTCCAACTTCATAGGGGATGGAACTGCGCGGATTAGCCCAAATAAGCCTATTCACCTTGGTGAGTGTGACCTCTGCGGCAAATGTGTAGAGGCTTGCTCACACGGCGCCGTTACTATGGGTGGCTCTGGTCCGGAGTTTGATGTTATGAGTTGCAACGGATGTGGCGCCTGCGTCTCCTCCTGTGGAAGGAGATGCCTCACAATCCCCAACTATACCTCCGAGGGATTACTCGACGAGGTGCATAGCCTCCTTTCAGGGACCGCGGGCGATGTAGCCATAATCGGGTTCTTCGACGATAACATCAGCTACACAGCCGCTGACAATGCGGGGACAGCTCGTCTACACTACCCAACGAACATGAGGATACTCAGGATGCCATCCACGGCCCTGCTGAGTAAAGAAATAGTGTTGAAGACCTTCGATATGGGTGCAGATGCAGTTATGATTTGCGAGGTAGAGGAAAGCCACGAGGCAGAGCTAGCTGAGAAGCTCGTGGAGGAGGTCAAGGAGACGCTGAAGGAGAGAGGACTCGAGTCGGAGCGAATCAGGTTCCAGCCGATGGTCCTCCCCATATTCAAGATGCTCCCCAAGTTCATCACAGACTACACCGAAGTTATCAAGAAGCTTGGAAAGATCCCGCCAGAGAAACACATGACGCCTCCAGTGGCTTGATCAACCTATTTATTCGCCGAGAGCCCAGAACCCATCGGAGAACCCCTTGGGAAGGCTAATTCTAGTTCCGCTTGGATTAACTATACTTCTCGCCATCTTTGTCTCCCCCCAGGCATCTGCTGTTTCCAAGGAACCCTTCATCCAGGTCACTGGCCTCGTCGACCATCCCTACAACATCACGCTGAGCGAGTTAGAGGCGCTACCCCAGGTCTCTGAGAGGGTCACGTGTAGGTGCGTCGGTTGGCCACCGGATGCACCCGGCCTAAATGGGTACGACGTTTATACCTATGATTGGAGCGGCGTCCCCGTGTCGACCATACTGGAGAAAGCAGGAGTTAAGCAGGGTGCAGTATACGTCATCTTCTACGCTTCGGACGGTTACTCGAGTGGTCTACAGATGCGGTACCTCAATGATACAAGCATCATTATCGCGACGAATGCGGATGGCGCCCCACTCGATCTGACGACGGGTTACCCCTTCAGGGAGGTAGTTCCTGGGTGGTATGGTTACAAGTGGGTCAAGTTCGTTGATAAGATAGAGGTGGTAGACTACATCTACAAGGGGACATGGGAAAGCGCCGGATACGCGGACGTAGCTATCATCAACACACCGGCGAGCGGAGGCGGAGTGAACCTTACGCAGTTTGGTGTACCGTTGGCCATATTGGGGGTTGTGGTAGTGGCGGTCGGCCTATACCTCGCTGGACGACCTAGGAATTAGCCTTCCCAGTCAGGAACTGAATTATCTCCTCCGGCGGCCCCTCCACTTCAACCTCTATAGGGCCAAGTGGTGCCTTGCTTGCATGGTAGATGCTGACGTGGTTGACGTAGGCAGCCTGCCTGTTCAAGTGGAACGCCACCTTATCATTCTTAGATGCCCAGCGGCTAAGCATAGCCCTGGCTGCGTCTCTTATCCTGTCGCTTGCGATCCGCTGCTTGAGCTGACGAAGGGACTCCATACCCGAGGTCTCAACCACCAAGTAAGTGTGTCCATGCTCCTTGCTGCGCTGGGGTTGAACGTCGCCGAAGAGATTGGTTATGGCCTTCTCAAGCTTCTCCTGACTTTCGGTGGGGTTAAGGTGTGCTTTAACGGTTAAGTGGACCTCAACCATTCTTTATCCTCTCCATAATCTCGTCGAAGGCGGGTTTGAGGCTGTCTATGCCATCATCATTCTTAATCATGTAGTCGCTGGAGGCGATGGCATCCCCGATGCCGAAGCCGAGTTCACGCTTCTCACGCTCCTTGAACTCCTCCCAGGTCTTAGGGTCATCACTGCGACCACGACGTGTAAGCCGCTTGAAGCGACTGAGAGGCGAAGCCCAGATGGCTATGAGGATAACTTCGAAGGCGTCTTTAAACGCATCAACCTCGGCAAGACTCCTTATGCCATCGACTATGACGAGGCCATCCTGTCCTCTTTTGAGCATCTGGATACAACGTTTAGCGACGGCGTCGGGGCCCTCCTTCCTGATTTCACTGGATAGGAGACCCATGTTCTCGGGAGAAGGCTCAAGACCAAGCTGATGGGCTTGATCACGAATGACATCACCCATAGTGACTACTCGATGACCGGACTGACGCACAATACCAGAAAGCGTTGTCTTGCCGGAGCCGGCCATCCCCGTTATCAGGATGAGTCGTCTCCGGGCCATCCCTCAGCCCATCCTCTCAAGCCCATTACTTCGTGTCTTAATAAACACGTTTCTGAGTCCCGTCTTCAGGGCTTCTTGAGCGAGGCTCATCATCGCCTCCCTGCTAGGCGGCTTCTCCTGTTTAAGGGTTTGGCTGAGAATCTCGCCTAGATTATCGAACTGCTGAAGATAGTAGGCGTCGCAGCGGCCACGTACGGCTTCAGCGATTTTGTATATGAATGCAGGGGAGTCGGATAGATTAGGGGCGACGGTTGTGCGGACCTCCATCTCGATGCGGAGCTGTTTGCTAAGGTTAAGGCAATGTTCAACGGCCTCGACAGACTTTTCACCGAGTTCGATGCGACCCGTGACTCTCCCATAGTCTTCGGGGTTAAGGGGCGCTTTGACGTCGAGGGCTACTCTGTCTATGTAGCCACTGCGTAGAATCCTGTCGACGTTCTCCTTGATGCTGCCGTTGCTGTCGAGCATGACCTTTAGGCCGTATTCTTTGGCGAGTTTAGCAGCCTCAATGATGGCGCCTGGCTGAAGTACTGGTTCTCCACCAGTGAATACTACTGCATCGTTTATGATTCTGTTCATCTCAATGCGTTCCCGAAGGATATTGAGGTCTATCTCCCTCCCCGCGTCGAGGGGGATGAGGCCTGAGTTCTGGCAATAGGGGCACCTGTAATTGCATCCTGCGCAGAAGACGATGAGTCCCACGTTGCCGTACCAATCTACGGTAGACATGTCGGTGATGCCGCCGATCCTTAGCCTCACGTCTTCAGTCAAGGAAATCACCTGATGTTTGTTTGTTGCTTATTTAAAGGGGTTGAGCTAAGCGGGTTTTGTTGGGGCTGTGCCGCCGATTATACTTATGTGGCTGAAGTCGACTCCGACGGAGCCATGCCAGTGGCTCTCCCCAGCTGGGATGAAGAAAACCATCCCAGGCTCAGCCTCATACTCCATCTCCCTGCTGGCGACTTTCCCCTTGCCACTAAGTATCCAGAGGCACTGATCGTGTCCATGGGTGTGCCAGGTGTTCCTAACTCCGGGTGGAAAAGAAACGACGCTGACATTTAGGTTCGATGCACCCATCTCCTTGGTATAGACGCGCTTGATCATTACTTCCCCGGTGAATATGCCGCCGGAAGTTGGCTCAGTTTCTACCTCGCTTAGTTTCCTGACCATCATATTGATCATATTGATTACCGTGGGGCGCGTAGTTCAATCTAACGGCGCACCTCTTAGTGCAAGGATTTAACTCTCCCGTGCGAGGGTGAGTTAGTGGGCTCAGCTAGAGGCCGGTGATGTTGTGGGCGGCAAGAAGCCGGAACTGACGGATGACGACCTACTCTTCCTCGACACGCTCGTCGGGTGTGGCTTTGACCATGTCTCCGAGGCGAAGCTAAGGGAGAGGCTAAAGGAGCATGGTATGGGTGAGTCCACGTATAATCTCGTCAGGCGCAAGCTCCTCTTCGCAAGGTTCATTGGCTCTGTCTACGGAAACCTCACCCTAGAGAAGAAAGATTATCGACCACTAAACGCCGAAGGTAATGAGGAGACCGCCTAGCAGACAGGTTACAACAGTCAGTATCAGCGCTACGATGAGGTGCTTCCTCATAATAATCGATTCAGTCTCTTTTCCTGCGGCTACTGTGGCTACTGCGTTGTTGATCTTCGAAGGCGTAACGGAGCTGGCGACCCCTGCCGCTACTGCGTGGCCACCGTAGAGGGTCGTGAACTGGTTTGCGCTGAGACCTATAGTATCTGAGGCGGTCTTCTGAATCTTGTAGAATAGGACGTTCGATGTGGTCTCTGAGCCGCCAACGATGGCTCCGAGGAAGCCGAGGCTGGAGGAGACGTATATGTAGGCGCCGCCGAAGACGAGAGCGAGGGTACCACCGAGAACCTGGTTCATAGTTGAGCCTGACATTACGAAGCTGACGGCGAAGTAGATCATGAAGGTGAGGACGGGGGCTGGGGTACGCTTCAGCCACAGTTTAACCCCATTTCGGAGCTGATCACGTGTCGGCTTGAGAGTTACTAGGCTAATTATAGTAGCGATGAATATCCATGTGTATATCTGTGAGAGGATGTCGAGATCGACACTCTGGGAGCCAACCACTATCACCTCTAGTGCTCCCGGTGCATTTGATAGCATATCACCGATGGATGGGATGCTGACGATGACTGCAAGGATGGTGAGGATCACCAGCGGCGAGAAAGAGCGCCAAACCTCTCCACGTTCAACTTTCTCCCCGAAGGCTGTCTCCAAGTTCGTTTCATGGAAAATCCGGCCAAAGACGGTCATGGTCAGCATCGTAAACAACCCAGCTATCACGCCTATGATTCGAATTGGGATCAGCTCGTATCCGATGGCGTAATCCACTCCAGCGCTGACGAGGCAGCCCGCTGCCAGAGAAAGGCCGCATAGAATACCAGGTATCATGCCTTTTCTCATAGATTTTCTTCCACCAACTAGCCAGAGAATGGCGAAGGCGAAGCCCGTTGAGATGATTGGGAGATAGACCGCGATCTTAAAGGCGAACTCGATTGCGTTGAGTCCAAAGAGTTGGCTGGGGAGAGTGATGGGGATACCAAGGAGGCTGAAACTCGTGGTGGGGTCGTAGCCGAGGACAGCAACGGAGATGGCTGCGAGTTGGCTGAAGCCCATCGCCATGAGGAGGGGCGGAAAGAGTGCAGGCGTCACAACGCCTAACGCTGATAGGAATGAGCCGAATCCGACGCCTATGTAGAGGGCCTGTAACTCGATGCCGGCTACCTGCCTCTTAATAATTGTTGAAATGGTCTTAAGGGCACCAGCCTCCTGCATTATGTAGATTAATAGCATCGTCGCAGCGACGGTGAAGGCGATTCCGAAGCTTTTCAGTATGCCAACTATCGATGAGACGCCTGTGTCAAGAGGGGTGTTCCCGAAATTGGAGATGGCGAGGACTATGGCGAGCCCCCAGCCGACGAAGGCCATGTTAAGGCTCCCCTGTTTTAGGAAGGCGACGCCGATGAGAACGACGATCAGCGGATAGAAGGCAAGCAAGAATTTAGCGGTGGCACCCGTTCCAAGGTAGGCTGAAGCGATAGAGGCGACTCCAAGCACGGCGAGGATGATCAGCGATAGCTCCCTGACCCGCTTCTCCTTCAAGCAAAACACCTGAAATACCAAAAATGAGTTGCTAGGATAAATAAAACTTGGCTGAAGGTCAGGATTTCTTCGCGGCTTCCCGATCGAGTTTGTGAATCAGGTGCTTCAGATGTTCCTTATCCTCCTTCGTTGCTTTGAATTCAGCGGCATGCAGGCAGATGGGGTCCAGGACGAACCTACGAGTGTCGACGTCGTAAATGAGGGGGTAGATACGACACCCGTCGGGACGCGAAGCGTAGACTCTACACCCGCTCTCTTCCAGGAAGAAACACTTACTCTGTCTGTTTTTTAAGCGGGTCTCACCATTCGTTTCGACTGTGAACTCTACCCGCTTGAAGCCGAGTTTCTCAATCCGCATGATATCCTCTTCTGTTAGGGGCATCTCGGTATCGAGACAGCACGCCACACATCTGTGAAGTAGACATGGTGAGCCGTAAGATAGGGTTCCTTCCAATTTTCCCTCTTTATTCACCATGTTCGACTCACTCAGAAAACCCATCACACAGATCGTTATCAATCTGTGCCCCGAAAAAGATCGGAAAAGACACAGCGATCCATATTGTTGAGCCTTAATGTTGAAAAAGTGCCTCGAAACAACGCCGTTTAAGCTGGAATCTAAACCAAAAATACACGTTTTTTAAGAGCACGCATGATAAATGCTTATACTAATTAGCAATTAAAGTTGAAGTCATGACCTACCCGTGCAGGTCGAAGCAGATGAAGCCAACCGAGATAAAAAATCGAATCGACGGCTATGGTTCCTGGCTTGAGATCGATGTTGATGCCCTAATCAACAATCTTTCAGAGATCAGGAGACACACAAGAGCCGAAGTGATGCCATGCATTAAAAACAACGCCTATGGACACGGCCTACTGCCAATCGCAGCGTACCTAGAAGAAAACAACGTCAAACGGGTTCTAGTAGCTAAGACAAGCGAGGCTATTCAAATCAGGGACAACACCAGTCTGGGCGCAGTTAACATGGATCCCCTATGGACCCAGGAGCAGTACGAGACCGTGGCGTCGAAGGGGATTACACAAATCCTCTATACATATGAAGCAGCCGAGTGTCTAAGCAGAGCAGCGAAAAAGCTTGGAAAAACCGTAGGTGTCTTCGTCAAAGTGGACACAGGTCTAAGACGCGTCGGGGTCTGGTACGAGCAGGCGCCAGATCTAATCGAGCAGATTGCAATGCTCCCGGGCATTCACATTGAAGGGATCTTGAGCACTCTTATTCAGAATCCGGAGCAGGATTCACAGCAGATTCAGAGGATGAATGAAGTCTCTGATGAGTTAAAGGCTAGAGGTATCGACCCAGGAACTAGAAGCCTCGCGAGCACCGACGCGACACTCAACAATCCCAAAGCCCATTTTGACCTCGTTCGTCCAGGTATGAGCCTATACGGCATCTACCCCGAGCCCAAGGACGTCGACTCCGGCCCCAAACTTAAACAGGCCATCTGTTGGAAGGCGCGCATCGAGTACATCAAGACAATTAAGAGGGGAGACTCCGTCACCTACTGGGGTAAATTCATCGCCCCTGAGAATATGCCAGTAGGCACAATCCATGTGGGCTTCTACGATGGTATCCCACGCGAGATGGCGAATAAGGCTCGTATACTCGTTGACAACAAGTATCGCAGCAGCATCGGATCCGTAAGCCTAAACCACATCCTGCTCGACCTAAGAGGCGTCGACGTTGAACAAGGTGGCGTCGTCGAGATGATTAGCCGCACCGGAGAGAATACCCTCACTAGATTTGCGGAAACCGCTGGTTGGATGACATACAGCGTCCTCAACCACCTCAACCCGTTGATACCACGTATCTATACGAAAAACGGCGAACCAGTCTCCCTGCTTGAACCGTAGCTGAAGCATACGAATACATTGCTATCGAGGAATGAATTAATGTGAAAAAAGGTGAGAGATGCTAGTGAACTTCAGTCACTTACCTTAGCGAGCTTCTGCGCCAGCTTAGTCATTGCCTCGCCGATCTCCATCGCCTTCTCCATTCCCTCCTTGTCGTTTAGTACGTCTCCGGGCTCACTTGCAATGGCGTTGGGGAAGCTGGCTATACCCGGGACGATCATTCTTTGGGCTAGTATGAAGATCAGCATCTGACACCACGTGGTCGCTAGGCCTGTCCTATACGCAACTGCCATAGCTCCGCCAACCTTACCTGTGAAGGCTGACCTACCGAGGGCCCTGTTGTTGAAGAAACCGGCTCTGTCGATCAGCGCCTTCATCTGAGGGGTAACGGATTCGAAGTATGCGGGGCTGGCGAAGAGAATCGCGTCTGCGGCGGCCATTTTATCAAATACCTCGGCGAAGTCGTCGTCTGTCTTACACTTCTTCGTCTTCCCGCATGACGCGCACCCATCGCATGGCCCGACTATCTTCTCGCTGAGGCGGATAATCTCGGTCTCCGCCCCCACACTTCTTGCCGATTCGAGGGCGGTCTTCACCAAAATTTCGGTGTTTCCGCCTCTACGTGGGCTACCTACTATACCTAAAACCTTGACCATGCTGAACACATTGATGGATTCTTACTTATCAGTTGAATGAACAGTTTTTTCGTATACTAATCAAGAAGGGAGAGGAGCTCTGAACCTAGCCAGTGAACTCTTTAATTCATGAGTCGATGGCGTCGTCTAATTGGAGTGTTTTGACCATTTGTCGTAGTGCTTGCGGATTATTTCCCATACCTTATCCGTTTCCTCCTTGGAGTGGACCTTGTAGAAGCCGACTGTGTGCTCCCAAGCCTTCGTCTTAGGGTCGACCTTGTTGATCTTGAAATAGACCTGTATCCCTAGTTTTCTCAGCTCCGACACGATCTCGGTCTCCTGCTGCTTGACATCTCCCGGCAGTGACATTGGGCTCACCTATCTAAAGTTAGGCTACCCGTATTAATAATTGACAAGCTTCCACGTGTTCGGTATTCGTAGAATGGGTGAACCATCCCGAAAGTGAAAGCCTGCCATTGGGAATGGTGTTGGAATCAACCCCAATTCGATTTATCACATCAGTGGGGAGAAGCCAAGTATGAGTGCTCAAGCTTCCTATTGCTTCGACCTCTTATAACCTGCGGGCAGAGTGACTGCTTTCCTCTCCTTCGTCGCCATCTTCTTAGCCCTCACTAGTTCCTTGTGCTTCTTGATTCCCTCAATCTTCTCTGCTTTGCTCTTATTTTTGGACGTGTTTGAAACTTCCTAGCATAGGGTAGCGATGGCACGCAATTAAGGTATGTATTCGTGATGTGGCCAAAAGGGTCTAAGTACCAGCTTTAATGTATTTTCGGAGATAGTTGGCGTTTTCTTAGATTTCTTCGTGTACTCGGATAAACTTTGGAAGATCCGAATCGGCTTAGTACTCGAGATCATCATGACTTCTTAGCAGTTATCAGCACCCACCTATGATCAAACTTGATACGGGATCCATCCAATCTGAGGTTTATTCCCGCAGTCACTCCCGCTTCAGCCAATGCCTTCATCACCGTGAACAAAGGCTTCTCTCGCTCAGGGGAGTTCGTTATCTTGATCCACTCACCGAACTCTCGCTCGTTTATCCAGGAGTCGCTATCGATGATTTTCAGCCTCGTAGACTCGATGATCTTCTTCAGTTCATCTTCTGATAGTGATCTGACGTGGGAGGGATCGCGCAGAATTTCAAGGGCGTTGTGTAACTCCGCCTCCGATGAGTTACCTGAGGATACAATGTCTGCGACTACGGCCAAGCCACTAACTTTGAGGACACGCATCATCTCATCTACGGCTATGTTCGGTGAGAGGAGGTGGTGGAGAAGTAATCGGGTCATAACGACGTCGAAGTATCCATCTCTAAACGGGATTTTCTCCGCTTGACCAACTTTGAATCGAACGTTCGTAAGCCCTAGTTCGCTGCATCTCTTTCTTGCTAATTCGATCATTTCGGGGGTTAGGTCGACGGCAACCACCTCGTCGACATCCGGTGCAATCGCCGCAGTGACTATTCCGGGTCCGCAGCCAAGATCGAGAACTCGGACTTTTCCACCATTTCGAAGCGTTGCAGCCTTGATCTTGTTGATGATCTCCATATCTGTGAATATTCTCGCGTTTTGCATCGCCTTTGACTGGCGGGTAAACTCGTTTTTTACGACTGAGTCGTGGGCCTTGTCTGGCTTCTCCATATTTAGATCCTTCGTCAATGAGCAGCGAAGTCCATTATATTTTATGTTTCATATATTGGGAGACGCAGAGTAGGACAGAAGTCGTATACGAGGTGTCAAAATGGAGAAGACGATCTACTCGAAGCTACTCTACAAAGGCAAAAACTTCAGCTTCAAAACCGATGAGGCTGAGCTCCCAAACGGGAAGATAACCACAAGAGACACAGTCGACCACCCAGGCGCAGTAGCAATGGTGCCGATACTAGATGACGGCCGAATTCTTCTAGTCAGACAGTACCGGTACTCGGCGGGCAAGGAGCTCCTCGAGATACCCGCCGGCACCATCGAAAAGGGTGAAGCGCCTGACACGTGCGCCCGCCGTGAACTAAAGGAGGAGACTGGCTACAATGCCGGCTCGATGAAGAAGATCCTAGCCATGTACATGGCCCCAGGATACAGTAACGAAGTAATTCACCTCTACTTTGCAACAGGGCTTAAGGCCGGTGAATCTCATGCGGAAGAGGATGAGAGCATCACCATCGAGGCCTATACTCCTGACGCGCTCCTCGAGATGATCGAGAAGAACACTATAGAGGACGCTAAGACGATCGCGGGCATCCTCAGCTACCTGACGCGGGCATAGTTTTACCATAGGTTCTATAGATCAGTATTGTTACCCCGAGGAGCGCCACGGCGACTACTGCGTTCGTCGAGAAAGCGAAGACGATACCGTATCTATCCGTCAACGAACCTAACACAGCGGCTGCTACTGAACCTAGACCGAAGGTAAAGAAGAACATCACACCATAGCTCAAACCCATCAAGTGCTTAGGCGTCACCCTGCTCACCAGGTTAGTCATCGAGGGCTGATGGGCGAAGAGAGCTAAACCATAGATTAGGGTGAAGGCGATGACCACTGGGTAGCTCGTTGGGACGAAGATTAGCAGTAAGAAGCTTAGAAGTACCCCTGTGATCGCGCCGACCAAGATCTTCGTTGGACCGATTTTGTCGGAACCCTTCCCGCCTATCAGCTGACCCGCGACGCCGAATAGGAGAATCAGTGAGCTTCCAATTGCGGCGAACTCCCCTGTGTAACCTTGCCCAAGGCTGAGGAAAGTTGGAAAATAGACTTCTACAGCTCTAGATATAAAGCCGACGAGGGCGTTAAACAGGAGGATTAACCAAAAGTTTGGGATTCTGAGGAACTCCATTACTGCGAGCTTCTTCTGTCCCTTAAGAGTGTTCTCTTCGAGGCTTATCCTGTCCATGAAGACGGCGGTGGCTATGCTGAGGAGGCCGAAGAAGATGAAGCTGAATCGCCAATTGATGAGGACACCGAGTAGGAAGGCAACCGTGGGTGTAAGCACCTGGCCTGCGTTGCCTGCTGCGTTGTGGATTCCCATCGCGTTGCCTGTGTTCGATGGGAAGGCTTCTGCGATGAGTTTGTTTGCCGTTGGGTGGTAGAAACTAGCCCAAATTGCCATGAGGAACATCGCGGCTGAAAAAGTGTAGATTTCCCTGCAGATTAGGAATAGGAGGCTTGAGACGCCCGCGAGGCCGATGCTTATTCTGGCGACCTTTACGCTTCCAATCAGATCAGAGAGTGGGCCACCTGCCAGAGCACCAGTGCCGTAGATAAAGTAGGTTGCAGTCGCGACGAGGCCGAGCGTCTGGAAACTTACGCCGAGGTTCTGAGCGATTGTGCTGAGCAGTGGTGGGAGGACTAGGAAGAGGCTGTGGTTGAGTGAGTGTGCAGCGCCGAGGAGCCCGAAGGTAACGTGGTCCCGGTTCATAGAACCAAAGCAGATTGGATTGGTTAAATCCCTTACGGGCAACTGATTATCCGGATTGGAGGGGAAAAGCCATATCCCCTCCGCTTGTCTCTATTTTTCGAGTGACCCGCTTGAATCAGGACGAATCGATTACGAGGAGGAGAAAGGAGCTCCTCAGGGAGGTGGAGCGCCGCGGGTTCGAGACCGTGGTCTTCCTCAACGAGGTCGTCAACCAGAACCCGGGTAACTTCATCTACTTCTGCCCAGAGGGAATAGGAGACGAGCACCAGAGTCTGGTTTTGAACGTCAATGGAGACGTGACTCTCGTATGCCCACACTGGGGAGCGAAGGCCGCTGAGGAGAGTGGCAAGTACAGTAAGGTGGTCGCTGTTAGGCAGGAGAAGGGGCATCACATAAGGGGTACGCAGGTCGCTCTCACCGGATACGACCCAAATAAGGTATGCTTCGACTTATCCACAATGAGTAGCCAGTTCGCCTATATGATGGCTGATACGGTGCACATTAAGATCGAACCGAAGAAGGACGTAAGCGACCATGTTTTCACGATGCGTAGCATTAAGGATGAGTATGAGGTCTCGGAGATTAGGAGGGCCATAAACATCACGGAGAACGCCGTCTACGAGTTGATCCAGGGCGCAGTCCCGGGAAGCGACACGTGGAAGCTGAAGAAGCGGCTCGACGCTCGACTCATAGAGTTGGGTGCTCTTGGACATAGCTTCGACTCGACGATCAGCTTCTGTAGGGGGCCGAGGAGGTCGTACGGGACCGTGAAACACCTCGATATGATTAGCGTAGACGTCGGCGTACGGGTCGAATCAGGGTACTGCAGCGATATGGGGCGCACATGGCCCATAACGCTCGACGCCGAGTCGCAGGGCTTCCTAGACAGGGTCATGAAAGTTCAGCGTGAGGGGATTAAACACATACGTGAGGGTGTGTCAGGCAACGAAGTCCTACGATACGCCAACTCACTCCACGAGGAGATGGGCTTCGAGTCGACGCCGCGGTGCGGCCACCAGATCGGGCTCGACGTACACGACTATACGATGCCCTACGCGACGAACTTCGGATCGATCGAGACCGACGCGCTCCCCTTGAAGGCTGGCATGACGCTGACCTACGAGCCAATCAGAATCGACCCTAAGCTAAATATGAGAAGCCACGTCGAGGATATAGTCCTGGTGACGAAGGGTGACCCAGTAGTTCTCAACCAGATGCCCTGGAACATAATTTTCTAGCCCTTTCTTCGGTTAAAGTTATTTTACAGGTGGCACCGCGTTATTGCAGGTGTGTTGCTTTGCCAGTTGACATCGTCGTAAAGAACGGAACACTTGTCCTTCCCTCTGGCCTCTGGGAGGGCACCCTTATCATCGATGAAGGAAAGATCGTGGGGATCGTCAAGTCAGGTGAGCCGAGGGCGGATAGAGTCATAGACGCTTTAGGTAACTATGTGCTGCCAGGCATGGTGGACATGCATGTCCACCTAAGGGACCCCGGTAACCCTGAACGCGAAAACTTCGAGTCTGGCACCCGCGCAGCGGCTGCAGGCGGTGTAACGTCGGTGATGGATATGCCTAACACTGTACCTGCGACCGTAACGGTGAAGGCGTTTGAGGAGAAAAAGACGATAGCCTCAAAGAAGTCGCTGGTTGACTTCGGATTAGTAGCTGGCGCTGGGGATGTGCCGGAGGAAGAACTGCGTGGTCTGGCCAAGGCTGGAGCCGTAGCCTACAAGAGCTTTATGATCGCGAGGTTCAAAGAGCTCGCAGCCGACGACTGGCAACTCAGGAAGAACTTCGAGATCATCGCAGATGAGGGGCTCCCCTGCTTGATCCATGCCGAAAACCAGGTGATTGTAGACAGGGGTATGGCTGAGGCTGTTAGGCTCGGACGAACCGACCCTATGGCGCACGGCGAGTTCCGCCCCTCCATCGCCGAAGCTGAGGCAGTATCCCGCGCCCTAATGTTCGCCGAGGAGACGGGGGTCCACCTGCACATATGCCACATGAGCTGCGGTGAAGCCGTCGACATCCTCGAGAACGCCCAGATCCGCGGCGTTGACGCTACGGGTGAGACATCGACGAATTACCTGCTGATGAGCGAGGAGACGATGAAGGAGCGGGGACCATACGCGAAGGTCGACCCGCCGCTCAGAACCGAGGCAGACCAGGCACAGCTATGGGACGCCCTTAACGATGGCGTCATTGATGTTCTCGCCAGCGACCACGCCCCATATACAAAGGAGGAGAAAGACAAGGGGTGGAAGAACATCTTCGAAGCCCCCAGCGGAGGCGTGGTCATCGAAACGAGTCTACCATTGATGTTGAACGCCGTCAACGACGGCAGGATAGGCTTAGAACGCCTGGTTGAGGTCTTCAGCACAAACCCAGCGATGATCAACGGAGTGTACCCCGTGAAGGGTGGGCTGAACCTAGGAGCCGACGCTGATGTTGTGATCGTTGACATGGAGAAGCCATTCAAGATTAGGGGTGAGGACCTGAAGACGATCCAGAAAGTGACCCCCTACGAGGGGATTGAGGGCGTTGGAGCTCCCGTGATGACTCTGCTGCGCGGTTCCGTCATCTACGAGGAAGGCCAGGTCACGGGGAAGCCGGGTCAGGGCAGATGGCTACGCCCCGTCGAAGAATACTGATCACACTCTTTTTCAAGCTATCTCGTGCGCGCTCAGTGTGCGACTAGTTAAAGGTTTTCGCTGCTGTTTCTCTCGTACTTCTGGCTAATCATGTGATAGGAGACGCTCTAAGTCCTCTTCCGGGAGCGACTCCGAGACCGCGGTGATCCACGGCGGCTTTAATATCCGAATTTTCCAGCGCTATTTGCCGTGTCTGCTGCTGGGTCCGGTTGGCGAGGAGGGCAATGACCCCGTCGACTTGGAAGCGGGGGACCTCCCGGTGGATAGGGTGTTTGAGAACACGAAGACCGGTGATCCTGTATGGACGATTGGGGTAAGCGTCCTCGGGTTCGCAGCCAAACTTATACTTGTTGTACTCAATGAGGCCGACGCCTTTAGGGACCTCTGAGGGCGCAAGGAGCTTCATGGGTGTGAGAAGATAGTGGTAGTTGCAGCCGCTGCAGGCGAATCCTGATCTAAAATCGCTGCGTGACACCTTTACCTCAACGCCCCGGAGGATGCATTCTCCAGCTTCTGCCCCATCTAGGGACGATGGTTCGAACTCCTCGATATCTTCCCCTCTACTATTCCCGGCGTTGAACCTCAGCCCAACACCAACCGCATCCACCAACGTCTTGTTATCAAACTCAGTATAACGCCGTAGCCCCAGCTGACTCAGCGGGACCTCGACATCGGCGAGAAAGCAGCCTTGGTTAATTAGCCAGAGTACGGCGACTCGCTTGAGGTGGCTATGCAGTTGAGACTCCACCATATCAACAGCCTCGAAGATGTGTGTTTTGGAGGGAATGTCGATATAAGCAGTGGGGAGAGATGTGCCGGTGAGCCGGGTGAAACTGGGGTAGGGTCTTTTAGTCGCGGCACCAAAGGCTCGGTTAGGATAAGGCATGGTTAAGCGGGCGATAGTTGAGATAGACGAGGAGAGGTGTAACGGCTGCGGCCAATGCGTCCCAAAATGTGCTGAGGGTGCATTAAAGATCATAGACCACAAGGCCAAGCTAGCCAGCGAAGTTTATTGCGATGGGCTTGGTGCCTGCCTCGGCACATGCCCGCAGGACGCAATCCGCGTCATCGAGCGGGAGGCACCAGCATTCGACGAGGAGGCTGCCAAAGTGCACCAGCGACACCAGAGAACTCACCGAAGATCAGGGCTTAGGAATTGGCCCGTTCAGCTCAACCTCGTCAATCCACGCGCCCCCTTCTTCCAAGGCGCTGAACTTCTCATATTGGCGGACTGCGTCCCTGTCGCAAGCCCCGACTGGCAAGGCACACTACTAAGGCACCAAGTTGTCCTCGTAGGCTGCCCCAAGTTCGATGACGTCCATGCGTACCATGATAAGCTTACCCAGATATTCAGATATAACGAAATCAAGAGGGTTACCGTAGTCCATATGGAGGTTCCTTGCTGTTCAGGTCTAGCGGGCCTGATCGGGAAAGCTATGAAGGACGCGGGGAAGACAATCCCAATTGAGCGGCTTGTCCTCAGTGTGGAGGGTGAGGTAAAGTAGCGACCACCAAAAATTTTCCTTTGCGATTTGACGATGTCTAGGTCTTTGCTGTTTCATAGATGAAGAAGATCGTAATAAATCTGCAATCATTTTGAAAGGCGAGTTCAGGTACCTTGCATGATTAGCTTTATGTAAGTTCTTCATTTACTCCTCTTGGTCTCTCTCAGCAATAGGCAAGGGACGAAGACCACCAGCAGGAGAATCGATGAAAGGTAGAATGACATCGCGTTCCCATACGCTCCAACTACCCAAATCATAAGGATTGGACCGATTACGGAGCCAGCGTCGTAGAAGGTTCGGTACGCCCCGATCGCGGCTCCTCTGTGGTCAGGGTCGACGATTTCCGCCGCTATCACCGGGCAGATTATCCAGACGGCGCCTGTGGTAATTCCGATTAATAGCATACCGACCGCTATGGCTGTGAATCCGACCATATAGTTTAAGATCAGGCTCATGACAGCGGAGCCTAGTGCCCCGAAGAGTATAACCGGCTTTCTTCCTATCCTATCCGAGATCGTACCCATTAAAAACATCGAAAGCACATACCCTACTGACCTGGCCCCTTGGACAAAGCCGATGTCGGTTAGCGACATTTTTGCGATCTCACTCAGGTAGAGTGGGAAGGTTGTGAAGAGGACACCTTGGTAGAGTATGAAGTTCATTATAGTGACTGCACAGACGATCAGTAACCCCTTATTCGTTAGAACCTTGGGAATCGTTGAAAGTTTGATGTTTGAAGATTTCGGCAGAGTCCTAATCTCCCTGCGCAGTGAAGGTACAAACAGGAGAAACAGACCAATCACAGCCAAAACCGTTGAGAGAAAGAACGCGCCTATAAAAGTAAAACTAGTAATTATGAGGCCGCTGAAGGTCGATGCGAGAGTGCTTCCCAGGAACTCGATCCCCTGGAAGAGACCCATGGCGCTCCCCCTTCGCTCGACCGCGAACATGTTTATGATCAGGGTCATCGAGACAGCGAAGAATAGGGGTGCACCAATACCCATCAGCACCCTCGCGAAGAAGAGTTGGAATGGGTCAACGACGTAGGCGCAGAGGATGTTACCTATGGCTGTCAGAAGGAGGCCGACCGCCATCGGTATATAGTAGCCGAACTTTGTGGAGATGAAACCGCTGGGAATCTCCAAGAGAAACCTCGCTAGCCAGTAGGCGGAGACTGAGAGGCCTATCCAAACGCCCACAGCCCCCACCTGTTTAGCGTAAATTGCTAGGAGGGGATTGATCATCTGGGTGCTGAACATGGCGAGGAGGGCAATCACACACAAGATGATGTATGTCAGGTTGTAGCGGCTTTGCTGCATGCTAGGAATGGGGAACGATACGAGGCTAAAAGTTTGGTGATGACTAACTAATGGGTCCTATGTGGAATGCTCGCTCTACAATGGAGTGCATGCATTCACATACTCCTGAAAATGAACATATATGCCTCGATAGTTAAAATCAGTCATAGAAGATGATCTCTGGATGGTCGCCAATTCCCTAGTAAGCCTGCTTGTCGAGGCGGCTATACTGATCATACTGTGTATTGGCTTCACGATCATCTATATGGTGGAGAAGTTTCCCAACTTCGGCCACACCGCCATCGCGACGATTGGCACCCTGATAACGTACGCGCTTGTGAAGGTCTGGGGCTATTACCCTTACACCACATGGCTGATCTCGTCGGCTGCCTGCGGATTCCTCGCGCTGGCCCTTTACATCTTGATCGTGAGGCCGATAAAGGCGAATGGGACGAACATAATAACCCTCACGTTCGTCTTCTTCGCGATCGCTGAAATAGTTGGCTCAATCGTCGACATTTTCAGTTACTGGTTTCTATATAGCCAAGGTTATCCTCAAAATGGGTTCTGGCTGGCTAACTCCGACTTCACTTGGGGTGGTTACCCAGGCGTCTTCATAGTTGCGCTGCCTCTTGTTTTAGTCATAATCGTGGCCTTCTACGTGTTCCTGAAGTGGAACAAGTTCGGCATCGCTCTTAGAGCCGTAGCCGAGAACGAGCAGCTGGCAGCTATCTTTGGTGTAGACACGAAAACAGTCCACTTTCTCAGTTGGTTTCTGACCGGGGCTCTAGCAGGCTTAGCTGGAGCCATAATTCCACTCTGGCAGTACACAGGGATGGGTTACAGCGACACGTTCCTAATCGCAGTGATGGCTGGATGCCTCGTTGGAGGTCTCCAGAGTGTAATGGGGGCCGTCGTAGGGGGCTTCACCTTAGCGGTTGCACAGAGTTGGATAATCCTCCTGATGATCAGAATTTTCGGTATTGGCGCGGCGAACTGGCAAGAAATCATACCTTCCCTGTTCATAGTCGCCATCCTAATTGTGGAACCAGAGGGGATAATGGGCTTCTTCGAGAGAAATCATACCCCAATCAGGACGTTTAGGATGTATCTAACACGTTTCAGGGATCTTTTTTCTCGGTTGATAAATTCCGTAAAGACGGGATTGTAAAATTAAGTCTTAAAAAATTTATGTGCGCGAGGATCATCTAGCCGATTCGAATGTTACGGTGAAGGATGATCCATTGCTGGATGGCGTCGAGACGGCAACTAGAGGGTTGTTCTGTCGACTGTTCATGATGAAGTCGCTGGATGGGAAGTCAAGTAACCCCCCTGTTTTGCCTCCGATGATTGCGTTACAGTTCCTGAATGTGACCGATCCGAAGTCGGCTAGTAGACCTATTCGGTTTCCGATGGTGGGGCGCTCAACTACCCATTCAGCACTGAGCATCGATGAGTCGTACTGTACATTCGTCTGGTATGATTGCCCATTCGTGGTATCTTGGAGACTAATCGACCAGGTATTAGTTGCGGCATCTTGGAGTTTTATGGAAGCCTTGATGATATCTCCGGGTGAGACGCTCATGGTGAGGTAAACTGGAGAAGCCGGCAACAACTCATACCACGCTGAGTAAACTACCTGACCCTTGACAGGGTCAACGTCGTGTTCGGTTCCCGTCTGAATGAGAGTCTGGTCAAATTGACCACCTATGCCAATCCATGTCGCCGAGTACGAGACCCCTGGGGTGACAGTAACGCTTGGAACCGCCCAGGTTCCTGAAACCCCAGTGACTATGGGCTGAGGGTTCTTCAATGATGAGGCAACTGAGTATCCCGACCAATCTACACCCATCACGGTCTGGGTCGGTTGAGGTGAAAATGTGCGTGGACGCAATTGGTATACTACGACGGCGGCTGCAGCGATGGCGATGAGAAAGATCAATACAAGAGCAATTCGTCTAGTTCTAGATGGTTTGGGCGTCACAACGATTGGGGCCTGCTCTGGAGGCTGATTCTCACCCGCTGGTGTCGGCGGTGCTTCAGAGATTGGAGCTTGTTCGGAGGGCGTGGCTTGACCCGTTGGGGTTCCACAGTATGAGCAGTAGCGTGCATCTTCCTCTAGCTTTTTACCGCATTTTTCACAGGTTGACATCTTTGTATGCCTTTGAGGTTTTAGTTAATAGGTATTTTTAATTTTATTATCTCATTGAAGTAATCTGAAATATCGAAGGAGCTTTGCTGAAAGACGAGACAGGTTAAAATAGAATCCATCTTACCTTTTAGGTGATATCGAAATGAGCAGCTCCGCTCAAAAGTCTGGCCAGGAGGTTTGGAGAGGTAGACCCTGGATTCTGCCTTACATTGCCACGAGGACGTTCTTGGTGTTCGTTATCTCGGTGGGTGTGTTAATTGTGGAAAATTCGATTGGAGTTCTATATATGCCACAATTTGGTCTATCAGTTCTGGTTTGGACTCTAGCCGTATTTTTTTTTATTTGGATTCTTGGGATCTTAGATTTACTTGTTTTGAGGTCTACTCACCTGTACATTTTGAGAGATGACAGTCTGGAGATTAAGGTTGGTTTATTGACGTCTAAGACTTCGATGATAGTCCCTACTGGGTTCTCGGATCTTGAACTGATTAGATCCGTTAGTGGTAGAATATTGAACACTGGGGACATCATGATCAAAACTCAGAGCGAAAAAGACTTCACCAAGAGGATGACCAAGGTGAAGGATCCTAAGCGAGTCGCAGATTTGATTAGGAATGTCATGGCCAGACCAATTTTTAGGGTCGATGGGAACGGCTCTGGAAAACCCAATTAGATTTACTGTAGAGGTGAGATGTTTTCGGTTTAGTGTTTTAATTAGCGGGTTTTTTGACGAAACTTTGTAAGCGCCTCTGTCACAACCCCTTTAGCAAGCAGTATTTTGTAGGCGTTGTGTTTAAGTGGTCTAGCACCTGCCGTTGAAGCTTCAGCAGCTCTTTCAATTGTCTCATCATCAAGGGAGTTTCCCCTGAGTATCATTTCTGACTGGCTTAGCCGCCATGGAATTGAGCTGACTCCACCGAGGACGAGCCTCGCATCGACTACGACACCATTCTCAAGGGAGAGTTGAGCCGCAATACTCACAGAAGCAAATGTCCAGATGCGTCGGTTCATCTTCTTAATGTAAGTGCCGATGCTCTCCTTTCTGGGTAGTGGGATTTCCAGAGCAGTTATCAGTTCCCCAGGTTTCAGTGAGGTTAACCTACGCGAGCCATCGATTGGCTTTTGAAACAACTCCATCAATAGGGATGACTCTATCTCCTCTTCGAGTCTGTGATGCGTACTTTCGCCCCCAATGCGATGAGGGCTGGGGCGGAGTCGGATGGTTGGACACTGTTGCATGTTCCCGCGCCAAGGACGGCATGATGCTCGTTCTCACCTGTGGCAGCGAAGCACATTCTCCCACCCTTAAGCCAACACGGCTGGGATCCGCGGTAGTACCAGCACCTTGGCTCCTGGCAGAGGTTTCCACCAATTGTGGCGATGTTCCTGATCTGCGGGGAGGCTATGGAGAAAGCTGCCTCGGAGAGGACCGAGTACCTTTCCCTTACGATTTTGCTGGTTGCTATCGAGTCGATTGTTGCCAGTGCACCTATTTTTAGTCCTTCATCTTCGCTGAAGCTTATCTCCTTAAGCTTTGGGATAGATTTGATGTTGACTAGACGCGTTGGCTTGGCTATTCCGAGTTTGATTAGGGGGAGAAGGTTCGAGCCGCCTGCTATGATGCGGGTGTTATCCTCTTCTAGGAATTTCACTGCCTCCTCGATGGATTCAGCGTCGATGTGCTCAAATCTCCTCATTGATTCGCCTCCTTTGATGCTTGGATCGCGTCCAGTATCTTGGCCCGCGTTATCGGTGTTGACCTTATTCTTATACCGGTGGCGTGGGCGATCGCGTTCGCTATCGCCGGTGCAGTCGGTATCATGGGTGGTTCCCCGAGTCCCTTCGCTCCGATGCTGTTGGCCGTAGGGTCAGGTATGTCGGTGAATGTGTAGTCGACTACGGGCATGTCCACGGCTGTGGGGACGAGGTAGTCCTCTAGGTTGGGGTTGAGGACGACTCCGTCCCTTCCGTCCACGACGCGCTCCTCGCTGAGTGTGAAGCCTATTCCCTGGACTACGCCCCCCTCAAGCTGGCTTCCAGCACCGAGAGGATTCAATACTCTTCCGAAGTCGAGCACGGTTACGACTCTTTTAATCTCTACTTCGCCTGTGTAGCAGGTCGACCTCGACGTCTGCGAACTGTGCGCCAAAAGTCATTAGCTCCGCGTTGTTGGGGTTGGGTCCTCGGAGACCCCTGCCGAGGATTGTTAGCTCATCTAAGGCATTTGTTAGCTCTCCTAAGCTTAAGCGTGGCTTTTCCTCGCCTTCGACGTAGAATTCGCCTCCGTGGAATACCACTCGCTCGAGTGGCGCTTCGATGTATCCGGCGGCGATCTCCCTGAGCTGCCTCTTTGTATCCGCCGCTGCCTGGCGTACGGCTGGCCCGACGGAAGGGGTCGTGCGGCTCCCTGAGCTGACCGGCGCATAGGGGGCTGCCTCCGTGTCCCCCATCCTGACGAAGATTCTATCTATGTTTACCCCCAGCTCCTCCGCTGCTATTTGGGCGAGGGTCGTCTTAGTGCCGGAGCCTATGTCTTGTCCTCCCACAATGACCTCGAATGTGGCATCGGGGTTCATCTTCACCCAGGCGTAGGCGGGTGGGCCCCCGCCGCCGCCCCAGATCTGGCTTGCGACGCCGATCGCCCTGCACTTCGTTGCTGTTCTGCGTCCCCTCCAGCCTTGGTCCCATCCCACCATCTGAGCCCCCTTCCTGTAGCACTCGTCGAGGTTCTTCGAGGAGTATTCTCTACCGCTCCTCGGGTCGATGTGGGCGTAGTTCTTGATTCTGAGCTCGAGGGGGTCAATTCCGAGTTTATCCGCGAGTTCGTCGAGAAGCGACTCGAGGGCGAAGGAGCCCTCTACGTAGCCGGGTCCTCTGAAGGCGACAGCTGGTCCCATGTTCGTGAAGTAGGTTCTGTTATCCGTCTTCACGTTTTGACATGCATACAGTGTCTGCGCTGGTCCCTCGGTGAGACTCGAGTGGGTGCCATATGCGCCCATCTCACCCGTTGAGGTGAGGTCTATAGCGGTTAATGTACCGTCGCGTTTAGCGCCTAATCTGAGGTGCTGAACTGTAGCTTGCCTGTTTCCAGTCATGAGGTTATCCTCCTTCCTCGTGAGGACCATCCGGACTGGGCGGTGAGTCGTCTTCGAGAGGAGTGCAGCAAGTATTGTGTGTTTCCAAACTCGCTGCTTGCTTCCGAAGCCACCGCCCATGTAATGGCAGATAACACGTACCCTGTCTAACGGGAGGTTAAAGACCGCTGCGAGGTGATCCCGTGTATCTGAGATCGACTGGGTGGACTCCCAAACGGTTAGGTGATCACCTTCCCAGTTAGCGACGGCGCCGTGCGTCTCCATGCAGTTATGGACGGCGGTTTGAGTCGTGAATGTCCCCTCGACCACAACATCCGCCTCGGCTAGTCCACGATTTACGTCTCCTCGGTGGTATGTTCTCGGAGCCCCTCCTAGGAGGTTATTCTCCCCATGAATTATGGGTGCAGTGCCTTTTTCCGCACTCTCCGCGTCGACGACGAAGGGAAGTACATCGTAATCGACTTCTATGAGGCTAATTGCCTCATCAGCTGTCTCCTCTTCATCTGCCGCAACCACCGCGACCTCTTCTCCAACGAATCTCACAGCCCCGTCGAGTATCTTTGTGTCGTTTAACCACTCTAAGTTGGGTGCATTTTCATGTGTTATGACTGCTCGCACGCCGGGTAGTTTCAAAGCTTTGGTTGCATCGATCCTCTTCACCCGAGCGTTTGGGTAGGGTGAGCGGAGGGCCTTCGCGTGAAGCATCCCAGGAAGCTGAATGTCTGCGGTGTAGATTGCCCTTCCAGTTACTCGTTCCGTGCCGTCGATCTTGGCAAAGCTTTTCCCGACGACGTCTAGCTCAGCTTCCGCACCCCATGGTTTCTGTTCCACATCATCCACGAGTGAGAGTTTTTCGTGTACTCTGCCCTCCAACTCGACCCTGGTTTTTTTTAGCCTAGTCAACTCCCCTACCCTCCTCATAGACCTGAGCAGCTGCCTCGGCTGCCTTCAGGATTCTGCGATAAGCCCCACATCTGCAGATGTTACCCGAGACCCCCACACGGACTTCCTCGGGGGTGGGGGCGGGGTTGTTGAGTAGTAGTCCCTTGATGGCGATTATCTGACCAGGCGTGCAGAAGCCACATTGTTGGGCATCGTATTCGATGAACGCCTCCTGGATCGGGTCTAGTTTATCCCCTTCTGATACTCCCTCGATTGTCGTTATCTCATGCCCGGTACACTCGATGGCGAGCAGTAGACAGGAGTAGACTGGTTTCGCATCTAGCAGTACTGTGCATGCGCCGCACTCACCCATGTCGCAGCCTTTCTTTGTTCCGGTTAGGTGCAGGTCGTTTCTTAAAGCGTCGAGGAGGGTGCGTCGAGGCTCTACATTAAGTCGGTGTGAGGCTCCATTGACTGTGAGCTCAATCTGAGTCTTCAGATCTGCTAAACTTTCGGCATCTTCATCATTCTTCAAAGTGGGTTATCACCTTAACAGGATTTTTTTTAGAGGGAGTGACTTCTTCTCTGAGTATTTTTATGGAAATGTTCCTTTTAAACCAAACATGGTCGAGGCGATGTGTTTTCTCAGCGGTTGCTAGACCCTGGTTGTGTAGGAGATACCTCCCTTTTAAGTTACAAGATGGATCGTATTCGCGGAAATGAGGATAGAGAGAACAACCATCGGCAGTTTCCCGAGATCCAATAAGCCACTCGAGGTGGCTATCAGAGATATTATCGACCTTCAGTTGAGATACGGCATAGAAGTAATTTCAGACGGCGAACAGAGGGCGGATATGATCACGTATTTCGAACAGATGCCGGGTCTGAGCAGGGGAAACAGGGGGCTTCGAATATCTGGGAGGATAAAGCCGATGGATGACGAGTGGGATTTTTATAAAATAAGGGATTACGAAGTGGTTAAGACCTATTTAGAGAGTCTCAACAGGAAGGATGTCAAGGCTAAGATCACTTTGACGGGACCCGTAACGCTTGGAATGACTTCAGCGATGGGGGGAGTAGGTGACTACATTAACGCCAGGGACCCCTCCATTTACATAGACTGCGCGGACGCTCTAGCTCCAATAGCGAGGAGAGTCCTCGAACTCGGTGCTCTCCTCCAGATCGATGAGCCGGGTATATCGGCTAGGTTCGAATCCCCAAAGTATTTGGAGAGGCTACTATCCTCCCTGCCAGACGCAGCAATTGATGATGGCAAAGTGAGCATCCACGTCTGTGGCTCCATTAAACGGGTGTACGATGAGCTCCTAAGCCTGAGTGTGAACATCTTAAGCTTCGGTTTCAGCAGGGCTCAGGAGAGCAAGAATATTGAGACGATCTCGAGAGCCTCCCTTGGGGGGAGTAAAAAGCTGGGGGTGGGATTCATCTCCAACACCTCCTTGGAGGACGTTGATACGGCGAGCAAGAGGCTTGATGCCATAGCGGAGATCGTTGGTGTAGATCATATCGCCTATATTCATCCAGACTGTGGCTTCGCTCCAACTTCCCCTGAACTCGTTGAACCAATTCTCAGAAACATGATGGAGGCATCAGAGGTTTTCCTCCGTTCGGTCGGCAATTCGAAATAAGGTCACTTCAAAGGTTGGCGAATTGCATCATCTATTTTTTTGTCCACTCTTTGCATATTGAGACTCCATCAACAGCGTCTCTCGCAGCGGCGTCTGCCCCTATTTTGGAGGCGTATGACCCGTCCACCGCTGCTCCGCCGATGATGACTTTTACGCTTTTTCTGATTCCGCGTTTTTCAAGTTCAGCTATGGTCTCAGCCATGCTCGTCATCGTTGTGGTGATTAGAGCCGACATTCCGAGGACTTCGGGTTTAGACTTCTCAACCTCATCAGCGAAGGTTTTTGGGGAAACGTCGAAGCCGAGGTCCACGACGTTGAACCCTTCTCCTCGCAGTAGATTACCGAAGATTTGTTTCCCGATGTCGTGTAGGTCCCCCTGGACGGTGCCTATGACGACTGTGCCTCTTCTTTTTTCGCCTTCATGTTTTAGGTGCGGCTCAACTACCTCGAGTGCCTGCTTCATGGTGTCTCCGGCTATGATGAGTTCGGAGAGGTAGTAATCTCCGCTCTCGTATCTCTTGCTTACTTGCTCCATCCCCTTTGCCATGCCGTTTATTATGATTTCGTATGGGGGAATACCCATGTCTAATGCCTTCCGGCATAGTTCCTTTGCCTTTGATGCGTCGAAGTTGATGACTGCGTCGCTAATCTCTTTGAGGATTTCCTGTTTCTCCAAATCATTCACACTCTCTGTAAAATGCTTCCAGCGGCCTCGAACATGGCTAGGACGTTCTCAGGGGGGACATCTGCCTGAATGTTGTGTGCGCCAGCTATTATGAGACCGCCGCCGATTCCTCCCACGCGAGCTACCCTCTTTACTTCGGCTTTTACCTCCTCCACCGATCCGTTTGGGAGGAGGCGTTGGATGTCGATTCCTCCGTGGAAACAGAGATTCTCACCGAAGCGCCTCTTCAAGCCATCTATGTCCATGTTGGTTGCAAGTGGTTGTATTGGGTTCAGCACATCGAGACCTATCTCGATGAGGTCTGGTATTAGTTGGTAGACTGAGCCGCATGAGTGTAGGAATATCTTGGCTTTAGTTTTGCTGCGTATTAGTTGAAAGATCTTACCGTACCTGGGCTTCAGATACTTCCTGAACATAGCCGGCGATAGGAGGGGGCCAGTCTGCATCCCAATGTCATCGTTGTAGTCAATTAGCTGGATGTAAGGCCCTACGATGTCTAGGTACTTCCCGTAGAATTCGAGGTATAGTTTGAGGACCTTATCAAGGAATAATTCAGCGAACTCTGGTCTTCTATACATATCCACTGTGAATTCTTCGAAGCCTCTGAGCCACCAAGCGCATTCGTAGATTCCCCCGAAAAACGCGTCCGCTTGGATGGCGTAATCGGTGTCATTTTTCAGCTGCTTTACCTCCTCCTTAAGACCAGTGTATCTGTTGGTGTTCTTTGGATCGGGCCAGTTGTATCTCTCTAAGTCGTCGATCGTTGCGTCTTTGAGTGGGTGATCGATCATGTCATAGTAGTTTGGGTTACGACCCCACTTGATACCCCACTCGTCGATGAAGTAGGGTCTCCCTGAGTCGTCTGGCTTGATTTCACCTGGGCCTGGAATAGATCTGAGTCCCACGTGTCGAAAGTCGACACCCAACTTTTCGAGAATTACCTCGTCGGGTTTAGCCAGTTGCTGAACATCTCGAGGATCGATCCTTACATCGAGATCTAGCTTTAGGGCCTTGATGAGGTTGCGGTAGGCTTTATTGTGGATTCCCGAGACGGTTCCACCGAGGTCGATTGGTGGTCTATCGGGTTCTCTGTGATTCAGGGCTTCGGCGACTCTTTCTCTAGGGTTCAATTCGAGTTTCTCCTGGTCGAGTCGGTGGGGGAATGATAGATGAGAGGCTAATGGTGCTAAAATCGTTTCGTGCTCGTGTACGCTTTTACTGTAGGTATTTACCGTAGAATTTGAGTACTCTCTGCCATGCATCTTTTGCGGCTTCGGGTCTGTAGCTTTCACGGGTATCGTTGAAGAAGCCGTGTGGCGCTCCCGGATAGATCTTGATGTCGTGTGTTTTTCCATATTTTTTGAGAGTATCCCTAAGGAGGTTAACGTCGGCTTCTGTTATGCCTCGATCCTCTCCCGCGTAGTTTCCCAGGATGGGGCAGTTTATGTTCTTGACGATGTCTATCGGCGAGGGGTTTCTCCCGTAGAAGACAACGGCTGCCGCGAGTTCACTGTTCTCGCAGGCGAGCCTGAGTGAGAGGCCTCCACCCATGCAGTAGCCTACGCTGCCTATTCGACCTGGCTTAACGTTTGGTAGGCTCTTCAGGTACTCGAAGCCTGCTTCTATGTCCTTCAGCATCATACCTTCCGAGATGTTCTCACGTATGCTTCGACCATCCTCTAGCGTTTTCACAGTCTTGCCATCGTATAGATCGACTGCCAGGGCCACATAACCTTCTTCGGCGAGTCGCTGTGTTATATCCTTGATATTCTCAACGAGTCCCCAAATCTCCTGTATGACTAGCACTCCAGGGTGCTTCTCAGCGTCCTTTGGGGCTGCGATGAATCCTCCCGTCGCGCCTCTAGGTCGCAGCACTGGGAAACTCGACAATCTTGGATGTTATCTCCAACTGCCTCTCCTCACTGATAGTTGTGTGTTGAATAGTGTTAAAAGAATTAGCATATGTGTAGAAGAGAGAGGTCACTACCGGTTGTCTAGCACACTGAAGGAAGCAGCTAAGCTGACTGAGACTGATCTTGGGGACAAAGTTTCTACTCTTCTCGGTGATATTAAGGCGATTAAGGACGAGATGTTGGATCTCGAGAAAAGGATCAGCGTTGCTGAAAAGGGTGAGGGAATCCGCCTTCAAGGCTTGTTGAGAACGAAATCCGATGAGTTGAATGATCTAAGCGACTCCGTAGTGATGATCAGCAGAGATGCGTGGACTAAGTTCAACGAGCTTGTTCAGCTTTGTGAATCTGAGGGGGATAACCCGGCTCTTTTGGAGCCTGTTCGAATTCTCTGCAAGAGGATCGAGGTGATAGCTGCTGACCTTCTCTGCTTCTCACTTGGTCACTGATTATATTCTCGTCTGAATATTGTTCTTCCCTTTCATGCATGCACTACGGCGAGGTCTGCTGAGTGGGGTCAGTGATTAACCCGGAGAACAGGATCGTCCCAGATCGATCGTCTCTGATTATGAACATGTATGGTCTGTTCACAACGAATTGAGTTCTAATCGGCATAGCTGTTGCAGATATGCCCACGTTGGTGACCGCGGCCGCTTCTGTACCCTTCTCGTTGACTTCGATAACGGCTTTATGGTCGACGAACGCGAGGTAAAGGCGTTCAGGTTTAACATCCGCGATTCTGCTGAAGTCGGCGGAGTTCTTATCGAAGGCTATGCCCATGCCCAGATTAGTCAAGGCCTCCTTAAGATCGACTTTGCCGTAATCCAGTTTGAGTTTTGGCAGCTGTAAATCGAGTTCGGTCGTGGAGAGTTGGGTTAAGTATGTATCAATTTTGGCTTCACTGAGGCCCGCTAGTCAGTGATTCGAGGGTGTTATCGCCGGCTGGGAGAAACACATACATCGCGATCTTATCCCTCCCGTATGGTAGTCTCACGATGTTTACGTTGCTGTCACCATAGTAGCTGTATTGGCCATCGTTTCTCATCATGTCTACCTTGACGATGTTTCCCGCGGATGTTCCGTCAGATGTGTTGAAGTCCGCTTTCTTGGGTCTTGGAAGCGTCAAATTGGTTGACCCAGCCTCCCTTGAAGTATATCGCGTTTATGAGGAACATCACGTTATCCGAGTCTATCTGGTCGAGTATATTGGTGATCTTGCCATTTGTTTCTTTGCTCACCCACGTGTTGATCTCGTTCACCGTCGTCGCGTCGAAGGGTCTCGCATAGACGTCGCTTCCGTAGTCCCTCGACAAGGTGCCCGTGAAGCTCTGGTTGACGTTCTGGGCGAATCCCGATCTAACCCAAATGGAGTCTCCTATGTTTAAGCTCACATTGCTGTCGACGTTCATGAGGCTCTTTATCAGTTGAGAGTAGCCGGAGTTGACATCAGCGTTGCTTAGGCCCGTCAACCCAAGAGCGCTGCTCATCGCCTGCCGCGTCGACGAGTTCGCTCCGTTGTACGTCATCGCGAGGGCGATTGAGACGCTTAGGGGGGAGATGAAGATGTTCTTCCCCCCTTGCTCACTCTGCAGCTCTCTGAGTAGTCTGAGGGCGAAGCCCGTGTTCGCAGCCACAACCGATTTGTTGACGCTAGCCGCCGCAGCGTCCGAGTCGGCGTAGGCGATGGTTGGGCTCAGGTGGTTAATCAAGAGCCCCATTCCCCCCATCAGCAGCAGGAGGATTACTCCTAAGACATAGCGGCGCTTAGTTGAGTTCATCGAGTATAAGATGCGAGCCAATTGATATAATCCTACAGTTTAGAACAGCTGCGCGCAAGATCACACAAACCCAATTTCGGAATTTGATAAACCTCAAACCTTCCTCTTTTTATCCTTCGAAGCGAATGCAGACGCCGATGCTCCTAGAGCAATCCTTCACCGCACGCGGACACCCAAACATACGGGCAACCCACGAGAAGACCGTCGAGGTAACAAAGGAGACGCACCTGACAACGAGAGGCGACTGCATCGCAGCGATAGGAGCTGAGAAAGGCTTAGTCGACCTGAGTTTAGAGATGAAGCAGGCCTCGAGAAGACCAGAATCCATCATCTCGCTAACGATCCGAGTGGGCGACAAAGCATTTACAACAACGGGGCATGGAAGCCCAGCCCTAACCTGGGATCACCCCACCGATATGGTTGCACGCATGAGCGGCTACACATGTGGACGCACCCTAATGATTCACGCCGATAAAGCCACGATAAATATGCCACGATCGCTCGTGCAACTTTTAAAGAACCCCGAATCGGTTGTAAAGATCACAGTATCAGTTGAGACGCCATAAGTTTCGACTCATATAATGATGTCGCGCGCGCATTCGTTTCAAAGTTTACGTTTCATTTCTTTTTAGTTTATGTGTTTGTTTTTTTTATGCTTATTTGTAGAATTAGTGGTGGTTTGGGTTTGGGGCTATAGTCTTATCCTTCTCTCTCTCAACTCTTCTCCTCCATTCTTTCCTACTCTCACTTTACCACACACAATACTCCATACACTTTCCTCCACTCACATCCATCCACCCATATCCACCTTCACTCACTCACCCAGCTCCATCCACTACCACACTCCCACACTCTCTCTCTCTCTCTCCACACACCTCTAGGGAGACAGACGGACGGACAGACAGACACAGACGGAGACAGACAAGACGGAGATACCCACAGACAGACACACAGACAAATAAAAGTATAGAGATAACTAGAAAATTTATTAAGTGTAAAAATTTACTTGAATCTGGTATCTATGGACTATTATATTAATGCTCAACAAAGAAATAATTGGATAGCTTGGAAAAGAACTGCTGAAAGATATGCTACAAGTGCTGACTTACTATTTGAAAATGGATATCATGAAATCTCCGAATATAATATTCGGCACGCTGTTGAATTATTTTATAAAGCAGTTTGTACTAAAGAAAATATAATTTTCGATACACGCGGAAATGCAGGTCATAAATTAATAAAATTAGCAAATCTAGTGAGCGGAGTCGTATATGTAAGTGGTATAGAAAATACCAGCCATATTGATGTATCGAATCCATCAGGAGAAGGAAAGTTAATTGACACGTATGATGGAGGTTCCCCAGAATTACGATATCCTCAAAATGGATACAGTCCTGATGAATATTTATCTATAGCTAAAGTAGAAAAAACAATTACAGACTGTAAAAAAATTATATACGAATTATTACAAAAATTATGAGTATTTATTACTTGAACTTCAAACACGCATATCATAGTTTATTGGTAAATGTGCTTGTAACGGTTAAATTTCAGGCATTCTTGGAACCCAAGTCTTACGCTCACCCCTCAGATACTTAGCGAAGAGTTGAGTCTCCTCACGCGCGCGACTGACTAGCCACACACTTTCTAGAGCCTCTAAAATGAATTAGTGGATGGAGATGAATTAAACGTCGCTTGTACATATTTTACGAATCATTTTTACTCCTAAGTCTCCAACTTACACTCGACAACTATGAAGATCGACTATGGTGTGCAGATTGAGCCACAGTTTGGCTACGAGTACACATATCTCAAAGATGTAGCAAGGAGAGCCGAGGCAGCGGGTTTCGAGAGCCTCTGGGCCTCGGATCACTTTCTAATTCAACCAGATGCAGTTGACGTTGACTGCCTAGAAGCCTGGATGTTGATTACGGCGATCGCTACGGACACGGAGACCCTTAGAGTTGGTACCATGGTTTCCTGCCAAAATTATAGAAATCCTTGTCTCGCAGCCAAGATGGCGGCTACGCTGGATCAGATAAGTGGAGGCCGCTTATACTTCGGGGTTGGTGCTGGATGGAAAGAGGTTGAGTATAAAGCCTATGGGTACTCCTTCCCGAGTCCGGGGGCTAGGGTAAGGCAGCTAGAGCGAGGCCCTAACCATCGCCAGACAGATGTGGACTAAACCCCGAGCCGACTTCCAGGGTAAATACTACAGTGTAAACGACTGCGTTGCCATGCCGAAGCCATTTCAGGACCCCATGCCTGTACTAGTCGGTGGAACCGGTGACAATTTGCTTAAAGTCACTGCTAAACACGCTCAACTCGCGAACTTTTCGTGGAACATAAATCTAAAAACCTTCGATGATCGCCTGGAGACCTTAAAGGCCCATTGCAGCAAAATAGGAGTCGACTACGCTTCGATAAGAAAATCTGCTGGACTTCATCTCGCACTTAAGAGTGTAAAATCTGGAACACCGGCACCCTACGAGAGGTACTCCGGAATCAAGAAATGGGAGAAAAAAACTGCTGAGGAGGCAGCTGACTTCGTAAGAGATTATGTCAATTTAGGTGTTAGCCACTTCGTCATCGTCTTCCCCTACGGATCCGAAGCGGAGTCCACGGAGCAATTCATGGACAACGTCGCCCCACTAATCTAATTAAACTAGATCTTGCTTTTCTCAGCGAGCGAGATCGATGATAAGTGTCCTCATCGTTTATGTTAACTCGGTACTTGGGCATTGCCGTCATTGGCTCGTACGCCTCAGCCGCCTCGTTCGGGTCTAGTCGGCTGTGCTTCACCTCTTCTGTTGGGTGCTGTGGCTTCCTATTGTAGGTGGGCTAGGATTTGTGGGGTGGTGGGTGGGTGCTTGGGTGGGGTGGTTAACGGATTTAACACTCTTAACAAAGGGGTTAACATCCTTAACGGACCTTAACACATCTATCGGGTTCACTTAACACAGCTTAACTTAACAACTTAACAGCCAGATTAACAGAGGATAACTTGATTACATTTTTTTTGTATACTCTATTTTTAATACCTTGTAGAATACTGCCATTTTGATTCAACTTGTCGAAGCAACCGGACGATGTAGTGGATCAGGTTATCAAACACACGTATGGAACCTGGCGTTTCCAGAAGGGATGGAAGCCCCAGCACATAGTCGACGCGGAGGGTGTCTACCTCACCGATGCCTCTGGGAAGAGATACCTCGACTTCTCGTCTCAACTCATGTGCTCCAACCTTGGCCACAAGAACCCAGCACTCATCAAGGCGATAGTCGAGCAGGCTCAGAAGATGCCCTACATAAACCCAGCTTACTCCACCGACGTCAGGGCAAAAGCGAGTGAGGCCCTGATCAAGGTCCTGCCCGCGGGGCTCGAGAAGATATTCTACTCGACCTCGGGGACGGAGGCCAATGAGGCCGCCCTAAAGATCGCTAGGATGTACCAGAAGCCAAGGGGAGCCTACAAGGTTATCTCCCGCTACACATCCTACCACGGCTCAACCGCAGCGGCAATCGCCTGTACTGGCGACCCCAGAAGGTGGTTCGCCGAGCCAAGCAGCAAGGTCGATGGCACGGTATTCGCACCCGACTGCTACTGCTACAGGTGCCCCTTCCACCAGGAGTACCCGGCCTGCGGCGTGACCTGCGCCGAATACGTAGACTACATCCTAAGAAACGAGGGAAACGTCGCAGCCATCATAGTGGAGCCCGTCGTCGGCACAAACGGAGTGCTAGTCCCAGTCAAGGAGTATCTCCCCAGACTCAAGCAGATAGCTGAGGAGCACAATGTGCTCTTCATAGCCGACGAGGTTATGGCGGGCTGGGGAAGGACCGGTACCTGGTTCGCCGTCGACAACTGGGGGGTGAAGCCGGACATCCTCACAACGGCTAAGGGCTGCACCGGCGCATATACCCCCCTCGGAATAACGGCCACAACCAAAAAGATCGCGGACTACTTCGAGGAGAACTACTTCGCCCACGGACATACATATGAGGCGCACCCCCTCTCCATGGCCCCTGTTGTCCCCGCGATAAACGAATACAAGCGTCTCAATCTCTTCGAGAACACCAAGAACCTCGGCACCCACATGGGTAAAAGGCTAAACGAACTCAAGGATCGACACCCATCAATCGGAGACGTGAGGGGAATAGGTCTATTCTGGGCGGTTGAGATTGTGAAGAACAGGAAGACGAAGAAACCCTTCAACACACGGATCGACAAAGTCAACGGAGTCCCACTGATGGTGGATAAGGTCGCCGCAGAGATGGGTAGAAATGGCGTCATCTGCAACACCTGGATAAGCCACTTCGTGGTAGCCCCGCCGTTGATTGTGACTAAAGAGCAGGTTGACGTTGGAGTTAGCGCGATGGATGAGGCGTTGAATTTAGCGGATAAGGAGATAGAAGCATAGAAACTACGAACAAGAAACCACGTTACACACTATTTACAGAATTGAACTCTCAAGTGTTATTTAGAGTAACAGCGATCATCTAACCGGTTTTATCATGAGCAAGATCCTGCTAATCGGAGCGGGCGCACAGGGTGGACCCTGCGCCTCAATCCTCTCCCGAGACAAGAAAGTATCGGAGATAGTGCTGGGAGACATCAACCTCGAGCTAGCCAAAAGGGTCAGCAAGAAGATAGGGAGCGAAAAGATTACAACAATAAAACTGGACGCGTCCAAAACTGAGGAAGTCGAAAATGCAGCGAAGGGCGCAGACGCCGTGATCAACCTAACCCTCACCGCCTACGACATGAACATCATGAAGGCAGCCCTACAAAGCGGCGCACACTACATCGACACATCTTTCGGTGAACCCGACCTTATGGATATACGCGCGAGAGACAACATCCTGAGCCAAATCATAGAGAAACGGCCAATCGTCTACGATAAAGAGTACAAGGAAGCTGGTTTGACTGCGCTACTAGGATGCGGAGTCTCCCCTGGAACAACCAACGTGATTGCTAGGTACATATGCGACAAGATGGAACGTGTGGAGGATATTCGCATACGCTACGGTGGTCGAGCCCTAGAGGAGTCAAAGGAAGTTGTTAAAGCGTGGACGCCCACATGGTCCCCGTTCAGGGCCCTATGGGGTTACTCCATCGAGCCAACGGTCTTCGATGGAGGACACTATGCAAAGTATCCGATCTTCTCAGGCCCTGAAGAGTACCAATTTCCAGACCCCGTCGGACCAGTGCTGTTGAGCTACCATCAGCACCAGGAGCCAATAACCCTGCCACACTTCATCGGGAAGGGGATCAGATACTGCGACTTCAAGTACCCGGTAGACGCACTCGTGGGGGCCTTCGTTAAGATGGGTTTCGGAAGCCCCGAGCCGATAGACGTTAACGGGGTTAAGGTTGCGCCAAGGGATGTATTGCTCAAGCTTGTTCGCCCCCCGGTAAACTCCTTCCTTGCCGAGGACGAAGCAAGCATCAAAAAGGCACTCGACAGATTGACCCTCATCGTAGTAGAAGTAAAGGGAACCCTATCTGGAATAGCCACAAAATACAGCGTGGTCTGCCCCAACTCATTTTATAGAACCACCGAGGAGAGGCAAAACGTCTATAATAGGCTTGGAACAGCCATAACCAGCGTCGCGCTGCCAGCTGTAATCGGGGCGAAAATGTGCATCAACGGAAACACAGACAAGGGAGTGATCTGTGCTGAGTGTCTCGACCCGGAAAAGTTCTTCAAGCTCGCTACAGAAATGGGCTCACCAGTGAAATTCAATGAAGTAATCGCTCGCGAGGTCTCCTACTAAAAACCCGCACCTTAACACTCTTCATCAGAGCCTTCACAAAGCTGCAGCATGGAAACGAGTGAATTGGGAACTCTATTTTCAAGCTTTCTTCGATGCATTGTGAGTCAGTATGTGGTTTTAATATTTAACTGGTGTATCCCATCCGCTTCAGAGTCCTGAGGGCTCGAAGCGTTATCCATTTCGATGGCTTCCACTTCTCCTCGATGTCGACCCACATCTTCCCGTTAAACGTGTTCTCTAGCAACCATCTCCCATCCGGCTGTTGAGCGCCTAACACGAGGTCAATTGCGGTCGTCATTCGGTTGTCACGGACGCCGAGGCGGCTAAGCGTATCGAGAACCTCGAGCGCGTCGGACTGATAGAAGAGTGGAAAGCCAAACCTCTTCCAGCCCGCTTTGTCCTTAGATGTGCCATCGGGATTCCGGAGGTATCGGTAGACGCCATTCCTTAGGATGCTCTCCACTTCGCGGTCTATTATGGACTGTATCTCGCCCACCCTTTTCTTCTGTGGGATCATGGAGAGTGCGCGGAGCATCTTCGTTGCACCCATGTAGCAGTTCTTGGGAAAAACCGCTGCGGCATTGGTTGGATAACTACGGCACCTCCACCCCGCATTTTGGTCGTCGTAGTAGGTGACATTAAAGTCAATTAGACGCCGCGTCCTTGGGTCGTCGAGGTAGCCAAAGTGGATCAAGTAGTAGAGTATGTTACCGTCGAAGCAGCAACCGTCCTTCACTGAGCTCGCTTTACCCTTCTCCGTTGTGGGGAGGTCAGGGAGAAAATGGCCCGATCTACGTTGAAACCGAAACATATGTTCAATGCCCCGTTCTATGGCGGGCGTTCTCTTGCACCCAACTCGGCTAATATCAGCAGGGAGTGAGTAGTCGCGGTATACTTTGGGAGATACATATCTCGTTCCCCAACCCACCAGCCACATGGATCTTGAGCGGCGAGTATCGTCCTCCACCTGCGGAGATTCCATAATTTCATCCTGAATGGCTAACACCTCAGCGTCCACTGATTCCTTACCCTCAAGGTCCATGAGTGCCCAATCCCTCATGCTGGGGTAACTTGGCTCAAATAACCAATTACTTATGTCCAAACCGAGCTCTGATTTATAATCTGCGGGTGAAGGTTAAAAATTTCGGACACCTTGATTTTAAAGATAATATCACACGCAAAATAAATAAAGAATCCACTATCTTGTCCTAGCAGGTCCACTGAATTGAAGCTAGGATTGCATCTGCCACAAGACGGCGCAAATTATGAACAAATCCATAAAATAGCATTGGAAGCCGAAAACGCTGGATTGGAATCCTTCTGGTTGCTTGACCATCTCCACGCATCCCCCAGAGCCGACTCACAGTTCTTAGAGTGCTGGACAGTTCTGTCCGCATTAGCGACCGAGACAAAGAGGATAAGGTTAGGAGCGCTCGTACTAAACGTAAACAACAGGAACCCGGCTCTCCTAGCTAAGATGGCGACCACTCTTGACCAAATCAGCAATGGGCGTCTGGAGTTCGGAATCGGAGCAGGCGGAACCAACAGAGCAAAACTCGGGAAGGAACAGGGCTTTGAGTATGAGTTTGCAGCGTATGGCATACCCTTTCCAATGAAACCGAGCATTAGGATAGAGAAACTAGACGAAGGATTAGAAATAATTAAGAGGATGTGGACGCAGGACAAGGCAACATTCACGGGCAAATACTACTCGATCAAGAACGCAATTTGCCTCCCAAGGCCCACCCAAAAACCGGGGATACCAATATGGGTGGGCGGAATGAGCGGGCCAAAGATAATGAGTGTAATTGCCAGACACGCCGATGGATGGAACATGATGAGAGTGACAACGATTGAGGACTATAGATTGTGTTTGAAAAAGCTCAGAGAAGCCTGTAATAGAATAGGCCGCGACCCGGGTGAAATTAAGACATCCGTAGCGATTAGCGGCTCGATTGAGGAGTGCAGGGATAAGTTAAGAAAATTCGATAAAGAGGGATTGGATTTGGCTATTCTCCGTGTTCCCTCTGGTCAGGAAATAAAATACATCCAGAGCTTACATGATTTTTAAGAAAAAAAATCGCCCATTAATCTTACACATAGCTTACACGAAAATGTTTTGTAGATTCATTTTTCATATTAAACAGATGTCAAATGTCAGTGAAATCAGAATCTAGGCATGAGATGACTTTCTTCGAAGTTGTTCAGAAACGAGTATCCGTCAGGAACTACAAACACGACCCGATACCTCCACAGCACCTCGAGCAGATACTAGAAGCCGCAAGGCAGGCGCCTAACGCGGGTAACCAACAATCCTGGCGATTTCTAGTCATCCAGGATAAGAATAAGCTTAAAGATTTCAGGGATTTCGCCTGGAGGAGCAGGAAGAAGTGGCTTCTCGACAACGACTATGAGACAGATTCTGACGAGGGCATGAAGGCTCATTATGAAAAACTGCTCGGGGCTCCCCTCCACATCATCGTACTCGTTGACACCGCTGTCAATTACAGGGGTTACGCCGAGCAAGATGGAGCGCTGGCGGCGGAGAACATCATGCTCGCCGCTCGGGCTCTGGGGTATGGGTCGGTAATGATAACAGGATCGGTGTCAGCTGACACGGTTCGCAAGTTTTTCAAAGTACCAAAAAGGTACTCGATTAACTGCCTCATCCCAATTGGTGTCCCAGATTCATGGCCCGATAAAAGAGAGAGGAGGCCCTTATCAGAAGTAGTCTTCTATGAGAGTGTTCCCAGGAGATCTCTGAAGGAGTAGACTCGATATTACATTTTAATTTCTATTTTCCCTCTCCGTGACTTCTATGTGCTCTATCACGATTACAGCCCCGAGAACTATCCTGTGGTCCACATCCCCGGTGATGGATACTCCGAGTTGATCCCGTATGGTAAACCACTTCCGGTGAACAGACGCCACCTGTGCACCATTTATTACCATCTGGTAATCATGCTCCGTGAAGTTCCCGTAAATTCGCATGAACTCCACGCCATTCTTCTCCACCCAGAACTCTTCGCCGATCAACTTTACAATCTTTTTTATATATTGTCCCCAACTCAGCTCCAGCCGAGTCGTGAAAGGTGAATTGCCTTCGTAGTGAGAAGACCTTTCCTTCGATACGCATAACTTCGGCGCTACCCGCATCGAGAACATTAAATTTAGCTGGTAACTGGAACAGGTTGCCTTCGGCCTCCCCAAGTTTTTTTCCTCCCCTATCCTCTAAATCGTAGTGTTCTCTGAGGGATAGTATCTTCTTCTTCAGGACAAGGTCATTAACTTCGAGAAGTGAGTTTGTGTCGCTCATTTGATCACGTTTAGATATTAAACATCGGTACTTATGAGAGTAGGCTTAGCTGATGCTTCATCTCCAGTCGCAGGTGCATTCAGCACCATTGAAGATTGTGCAGGTGTCAAAGAATTTCTTGGAAACATCGAAGAACATACCACGTTAATGATCTTAATTGTTATTTGAAATGAGAGTTATTCAAGTGATTCTATCGTTAGTTTGGACGAGTACTTTAGAATAATGAGCGTTTTCTTATAACTTTTTAGAGTTTTTTAAGGTCCTCAACAAACTCAGAGATGTCCCTCACAACGGCGTTAACCATTTCCTCTCCCTTCTCTATCGACGCTATGGTTGGGTCTCCAAGCGAGCCTATCTCGGTAATCTCATGGAAGTCCCTCGCGGTAGCGACTTTGTCTCTGTATTTTTTATCAAACTCCGTCATGTTCTTTGGGGGCTGCCATTTCTCAGCGTTGCCGATGATTATCCTCTGACCAAGCGCCAACCCTATGCTCGTCTCCATCTCGCAGGCGTGTCCACCCGACTCCTGTTTACAAACTTTCAACGAATCGGAGCCGAACCCATTCTCCATCGGGAACACCATGACGTTGTAGACGATCACGCCATTTTCGCTTCTGACCTCTCGGAGGGCCTGGTTGACGGCGTTGATGTTTCCGCCGTGTCCGTTCATGATAACTATCTTCTTGAAACCATGGTGTATGAGGCTCTCACAGACCTCTTTGTAGACTGCAACCAGCGTCTCAAACTTTAACGTGATCGAGCCAGCGAACTTCATATGGTGGATAGAATAGCCAAAGGGCATCACGGGGGCCACTAAGACACCGGTCTTCTGGGCCACTCGCTTTGATATCTCGAGGGCTGTGAAGGCATCGTTATCGATTGCCATATGTTTCCCATGCTGCTCAGTCGAGCCGACCGGGAAGAGCACAACATCACTGTTTTTTAGGTAGTCCTCGATCTCAGGTCGGGTCAGCTTATACAGTAAGTTCTCCAATACAAACACATCCAATTGGAAATTAACCTCTGGGATTAAATAACTGATCGTTCGCGCGCTGCCTTGTCCCTTTATTGTATATGACTGGTTATAAATGGTCTTAATCCCCATTAACGAATTTGGGGGCAAACCCGGGCACTACACGGGCACCTCACCTTCTTACAGAACTCACCCTTCTCAAACCTACAGACCTGACTCAACTTCTCGAAACTCAGCAAAACCACACCCGTCGACGGATTCGGAAGCACCACGGGCACGCTGCCTGCGCCAACTGGGGCCGAGTAGGTGAATCTCGGCCTCCCCCGCCCATTCGCGGGCTGCTTGCTCTTCGTTATTATACCCTGGTCCTCGAGTGAGTCGAGGTGATGCCTCAGCGTGTTGTGGCTGAGCTTGACTGCGGCTAGGATCTTGTCGAATTCCTTGGGTTTACCGTCTCTTAGGTGGTTCAGGATATCGATGTCGAAAGGGTCCATTTGATGCTTTATTTGGCAATATGGTATTTAAAACCATTTAAAACCGCCTTTAATCAATTTCGGGACAAGGCAGCGCGCGCGACGTAGAGTTGAAGTTCCCTCGCATTCTTGCCAAAGGGGAGTGGGTCGCCCATGGTGTCGGTGCCCATTGCTATATTTAGGCTTCCATTGTGGAGTCGTCTTATGTCCTCATATAATGTGGAGTATAGTCCACTAGTCCGTTCCCCTCCGGGGTGGGTGCCGCCTGATTCTATTCTATCAGCTATCGCCTGAATGATAGACATCGTTGGGACAACGGTTACGTTTCGGCTCTTCATCAACTGAATCGAGGCCTCATCAGCCAAGTTCCCGTGAGCTATGATGTCAACGCCACCCTCAACCGAGCGATTAATTGCCTCAGGGTTATAGCAGTGAGCCATCACTCTTCGCCCCCAGCTGTGAGCCTCATTAACCATAGCCTTAATTTCCTCTTGGTTATACTCGGGCACCCAGGGTGGATCACGTAGACTGCCTCCACCACCACTTGTCAGTATCTTGATGAAGTCGACTCCCTCTCTTAGCTGCTCTCTCACGGCTCGTGTACATTCATCTACACCGTCCGCAATCCTGCCATCCATTCCCCATCCGTATGGCCGGCCCTCTTTGACCCATTCGAGGGGTAGATAATGTGTGTCTCCGTGTCCACCGGTGATTCCGATGTACCTGCCAGCTGACATCACCCTAGGCCCTGGGACAACTCCATCATCGATCGCGTTTCTGACGTTGAACCCAACCAATCCACCGGCATCCATTACTGAGGTGAAGCCCGCCATCAAGAGGTCACGTGCCTCTTTGACAGCTGACCTGATGAGTCGAACCTCATATCTCTCAGTGAACTTCTGTATTCCACCGGTAGCTGATCCGGTGAAGTGGATGTGGCAGTCAATTAGACCAGGCATTAAAATCTGGCTGGAGGCGTCGATCACTTTGGCCCTCGGTGGAGGGGTTGATTCTTCGCATACCTCCTTCACGATGTCTCCTTCTATCAACACACCGTGGTTTTCCTTTAATCCATTTGAGTCTATGATGGCTTTACATTTAATAAAAAACAATTTTTAACACTATTTTAATCATGTAAATGAAAAGTAAAAGATTTTTCTTTGATGTGTGCGCGACATTCACGTGCACATCATCGTCATTTTGGAAGGGTTTTATTTACATTAGCTCTTAGTTCCTTCTCCATCATATTTGCGAGTGCATGAGCATCAAGATACTTCATCCCTCTCTTCATGTGTTTTATCTCCAACAATTCATGTGCAATAAAAAACTCGACCTCACGAGGCTCATCAGAATAGGCATCATCAATCCAAACCTCATCGGTTGGAATAAAGGGGTAAACCCAATGGTGGCCCCCCACCGTGAAGTCGATGTCCAGGTGATCTCTGAAATAGTCGCCCTCGATCAAAAAAATCTTCATACCATCTTCTGTTCGAATATACTGCTTCTTAAGTAAGCTCAACGGGTCAAATTCCTTATTTTTATCACCGATCTTAAATGGTTTAACAACCAGTTGACCTCCCCTAACTTCCCACGTACATATCTCAGAATATTTAATGGAGGTATTTTCTATTAATGAAACCACACTTCTACCCTTACCTTTGGGGATGAAAAGGTAGAATTTTGAGCTATCTAAACCGTCATAAACTTTCTCAGATAAGAACATCCACCTAGATACATCGTCTAGGCTATACGAGTCAGAGGTCTCAACCTGCCCAATTACTTTCACATCACCTTTACCATCAACAACAACTATACTGGGAAACATTTTACCATCGGGACCGCTTACCGCCTTTATTTTTCCCTTATCGTTGGTAATCGTAAGGTAATCTGCGGGCCAATTCTGCTGATCGATTAAAGGAAATCGGGTATACGCAATTCCTCTTATTAATCGCATCTTACGTTCTTCATCGGTTATCATCAAAAAAACCCTTATTATTAGAAGATTTAAACATTAACTATCTATGCGCACGTTAGTGGAGCTTGGTTTCGATTACTTTCGTGTGTGCACATCGCCAGTCTGAGGGGACGAGAGATTTGATTAATTATCCAGGTAAAATGATCGGATGATTAGTAATGATTATGACGTTTTAACCAGCTTCTGTTACTTTCACAATGGTTTTCCATCCGCTAAAGTAATCCCATATGTATGAATAGTATTCAATTGTATAGGTCTTACCTAGTTCAAATGTATAGTTTCCACGGAAGATCATGGATTGACCAGCAAAGTATATTGTAGTAACATCGTGATAAGAATCGTAATTGAAACCATCCACCTTAGCAGTTAAGTAAGTTGGATTATCATGATGGAAAATTATGAATAAACCAGCAATTATTACTATGACGAGGAAGACTATAGCAATAATAGGAACGACTCCGCGCCTCATTCAACTCACCTATGACATTGGCTTAGCAGTTTCAGCAGCCTTCTTATCTTCTTCCATCTTAGTGGTGGCAGAAGATGTAGCTTGCTTATCTAAAAGATTAGCTATGAAAGCGTTGAAAAGACTGCCCTGTGAGTCACCGCCTGTCACTAGTATATTGGGCGTTATCTGCACCTTACCGGTGGAGACCTCATCGATTACCTTCACTAAAGCAACATTGCTCTGCCCAAGCACCTTGACCTGAGCCTCGTACGCCTCAGCCTGAGCTTGACCAGTCTGTTTTATCTGGTAGGCGTTACCCTCTGCAACTATCTTGGTGGACTCACGAACACCTTCAGCCTGCTTGATGGCAGCAGTGGCTAGGTCTTGGTTGATGTCGATGGTTAACTTGGCTGCTATGACATCCTTCTGCTTTTGGGCTCTTGCGCTCTGCTCCTGAACCGCAATTTGCTGAGCCTGGGCCTTGGCTTCTTCTTGGTATTGAAGTTGCTGTTGTATTGCTATTTGTTTAGCTGTCTGAGTTTGTAGTAGTGTGGGGTCGACGGCAATGTAGGCGATGAGTAAGCCCTGAACTTCTACGTGGTATTTCTTGAATTCGTCGGCGGCCTTCGATAATGCGTTTGCCTGTAACTCTGAGCGACTGTGAACGAACTGAAGTGCTTCTTCCTTTCCGGCCTCGTTCCTGAATGAGCTGTCAATCAATGGGTGAGCTACCTGCTCGATTAGATTCTGGACTGTACCAAACCTGGCGATGATGTAAGGCGCATCCTCTGGAGGTATCCTAATAATTAGACGTACATCCACCTCTAACTGGAACCCATCCTTGGACGTGACCTTGAGCTGACTGAAATTAAAGAACTCAGCTACTCTGTGAGTTTCGGCTTCGTTTTGAAGATTGTGTGAATGTTTCAGCTGCTCTTGCACTATCTGAAGAAGCCCAATCTATTGTAACTGCACTTGTGGGAACTAGCTCTACCTTGTATGCAATTGTATTCAAGTTATATTTCCCTGGCGCCACTGGATCCTTTAGGATGCCTCTTTGCTTTTTATCGGTTATAAGAGGTACTTGACTTTCATTTAGGGTACCATTAAAGGTAGCGGGAACATTTATTATTGGAGCCCTCATTGAACTTTCTAGTTCTTCACCGACGCTGGAGATTATTACCGCAACGTAGCCCGGAGGAATTGTGGCTAATGGATAGTTAGCGACCTCAAATAACAGTGGGTTAATGTAGTATCTTCCTGGCTGAAGCGTTTCTAGCTGGGGACCCCTATAACCCTTGCCGTTAATGAAGGCCTGGCCATCCTGGAAGTGTTTATGATCTACTTCGGGTTCCGGGGCAATTATCCTATTAGACATTAATGGGATGCCGTCGTTAGCTATCACGATGCCAATGTTTTCTTTGGGAACTTCGATGACGTTCCTTTCAGTGACTTCGAATACGTATTTGTTTATGCGGTAGACGCCCGGCCGTAAGTATCTGCACCTGTGGCCCCTTCATCCCTCCATTATCGAGAAAAGCCTTAGCGTCCTGGAAAGAGTTACACTCGACAACGTCTCCAAGTAATCTCCCTGGAGGCATAGGAACACCATCGACGGCGCTGACGGTGCCTATCCTATTTTCAGCTATAACGGTATTTGGTATCTTTTTGATGCTCCAAATAAATGGGAATCGATAGTAGAGTCCCGGGAGAAGCGTATCAGCTTGAACACCCACCTCTCCGGAGCGGGCAATGATTCGGCCTTGTGGCAACTTCTTACCAAGCATCTTCTTGGTGAGAATGCCCACTTGATTTGCTCCAACTAGAGACAGCCCTCCCAGCGTTAGCCATAATAATATTAATGCTGCTATGCCTACAACTAGCCAAACTAGCCAATCTCCAGCCATTCAAATCACTTGTTTTTATATCATTTCGACTCCTTTAGGTCTTTAGTATTGAACTCCATCTAGCACGCTTTCTAGTAACAGGGGAATTTCGACTTGTTAACAACGCGAATCACTTAGTTAGGCGCTATTTCCTAACCTGGAAAGCGTCTTTGTCCATGCCTGTATTCTTCATAAAATCATCATAGATTTTGTCGAGTTTCGCGTTCCATGCCTTCTTCTCCGCGAGCTTCTTATCGCGCCTAAAACTGGCGATAATTTTAACCGAATCGAGACGGTCCCTCTTAGCCTGCCTCTCGGCCTCCTGAAACTCGTTAAAGTCAATCTTAGGTATCATACTAACAGGAGTCCAAGGTTTAGCTCTCGGCGACGACAGTGGGTTTGGGGGTCTCCTTTGGGGGTGGTGGAGATATTGCTTCCCTATCCTTTACGAGGGAACTCTTCTAGAAATTTCCTAATCTTACGGTTTCTAGCCTCGATTGATTATTTCCATCGATGTATCCCAAGAGGCCTTAAACACCAAGGCGCGTATCACAGAGTCCCAGTACTCCGACTCCTCCTTCTCCCGCTTTTTCTTAGCCTCTTCTCTTCCTCTTTTATTCTCCTCTGTTGCTTCAGCTCCTCAGGGGTTGGAGGCAGAGGTTTCTGGTCTCTCGATGGAAATCTATTCTCTAGAGTCTCCCAGGGGTCCTCGTTTTCTTTCAGGTAATGTATCGTCGCTGTGGGGTGTATATCTTCAGCACGCTCGAACCTGTAGTTGAAGGGGATGACTACGCCACCTAGTGGAATATTATCCGCTGGTGTAGCATTCCCCGTTGCTGTGGGCTCGTTGACTCCCACTGTTTAATACTTTGGTCGTTCGACTGCATTTATGATAGCTTGCCTAGGACGTTTGAACCATCGTGGTACCTGGTGATCTGTATATCCCATCTCGACCAGTAGAATATACACGCCTTGGTGCTTCATTGCCTGGCCGAGGTGTGCGCCGATCGTCTGTCTGCTCACCCCGAGGTGTTCAGCGCGCGCGCGAAGCGCATCTCCCCATTTATCACGCCCTCTGTGCGATGATAGAAGCGGAATTCTTCGAGGAATATGGAATAAAGAATAAGGAATAGGATAAGGAATAAGGAGATCATGGCGATACTCCCCGATGCAATGCCTAAAGTCCTAAAGTTTCGCGTGTATTCACTTGTATAAAGAAGGATTAACATGGAAATCTTGGAAGAATTACCTTCGGACCGCCCCCCGCTTAAGGTGGCGCTCTTTGATTTTGATGGCACTATCTCCACCATCCGTCAGGGCTGGGAAAGCATCATGGAACCCCTCATGGTAGAAACGATCTCCGGCCCCGTGGAACCCGAACCAGAACTCATCCAGATGGTCAAGGAATACATCGATCAGTCGACAGGCATCCAGACCATCTATCAGATGCAATGGCTTGCAGAGAAGGTCAAGGAATACGGGCGCAACGACAACGTTGAAGATGACCCGTGGTTGTACAAGGCGGAATACAATCGACGGATCTTGGAACTGGTTGCGGTCCGCAAGGATACCATTATCAGCGGGGAAAATACCCCCCAAGATTACATGATGCAAGGGAGCGAGGCGTTTCTCCAAGTGCTCAAGGCGCACAACATAGATATCTACGTGGCCAGCGGCACGGATCATGTGGACGTGGTCAAGGAAGTCGCTGCCTTGGGGCTCACAGATTATTTCACGGAAATCGCGGGTGCCCCCGAAGGAAAAGTGAGCTGTTCAAAGGAAAAGGTCATGCGCGAATTGATCTCGGAAAAGCATTTGGCTGGGCTTGAGCTGGTTGTCATCGGCGATGGCAAGGTGGAAATCGGGTTAGGTCGCGAGTTAGGCGCATGTACGCTAGGTGTGGCCAGTGATGAAGTCCAATTGAGTGGGTGGAACGATGCCAAGCGCGCCCGTCTCGTGAAAGCAGGCGCACATGCGTTGATTTCCGACTTTTCAGACCTCCCAGAAATCCTGGCGTGGCTGGGGCTCGAGGGAGAAGCCAGTGCAAGCTCAACGTAAGCGGAAGAGGGAATGTAAATGGTAGAATATGCAAATGCGGATAATGTCAATGACTTGCTAGCGAGCAATGTCAAGGTTCCCGGTCAGCTGGACTTTGAAAACATCAAGCAATATTCGGTCAAGGACCGCTATAACTTGGTCACGCTCGAGAACATGACTCGCCCCGGCGAGGATCCCGGTGCCCGAATGGGATGCCCCTGATTTTGACACGTTGATTGATTGCATCGTGGCTGCCCGCCGCGGAAAACACCCCGTGATCTGGTTCCAAGGCGCCCATGTCATCAAGGATGGGCTGTCGCGCTATCTCATCGAACTGGTCAAGAAGGGCATCGTGACCCACATCGCGGGCAATGGGGCTGGCAGCATTCACGACTTCGAATTGGCATACAATGGAGGGACTTCGGAGGATGTGCCCACTGCTATCGAAGATGGATCCTTTGGCATGTGGGAAGAGACGGGTCGGTGGATGAATGAAGCGCTCCAACAAGGCGCGGCGCGGGACTTTGGATATGGTGAAGCCCTCGCGGTGTATGTGGATGAAAATCCGGACCGATTCCCGAACAAGGACGACTGCGTGTTCTATCAATGCTACAAGGCGGGCGTGCCGGCGACCTATCACATCGCCCTGGGCACGGATATCATTCACCAGCACCCAATCGTGGACTTTAGTGTCATTGGCAAGTGCTCGGGCATCGATTTTCACAAGTTCTGCTATACCATAGCCCAGATGGATCAAGGAGTCTTTCTCAATTTTGGATCCGCGGTCTTGGGCCCGGAAGTCTTCTTGAAGGCGCTGTCCATTTCCCGTAACTTGGGCTTCCCCACCTTTGATATCACGACTGCGAACTTTGACTTGCTGGACTTGGGGGACTACCGTGTAAAAATCGACTATGAGGATCCCCATTACTATTATCGGCCCCGCAAGAACATTGTGAACCGTCCAACGCAACAAAGCCATCGCGGGTGGCACTTTGTCGGGCATCACAAGCAGACCATCCCAAATCTCTATGCACGGGTCCTGATCAAGATGGAACAAGCGGAATAAGCGAAACGAAATCCGTCTCGTTAACCCTGAGGAAATGCAGCAACCAACATACAACCAACAAACAATTAACAAGCAATAAACAAGCAACAAACAACAAACAAACACGGAGAGAGATATTATGAGCGAACCAGATAATGTCAAATTATTCCCGGGCTTGACGATGGACCGGCTCGGGGAAATCTTGAATGCCATCGGGGCCGATCAAGGTGGGCATCATTGGCGACTTGTGCTTGGATATCTCACTGGCGCGCCGACATGACCAAAAGCGAACTGTCCCGCGAGACTCCCCATTTTCCACTGCCCATCGTGAAGGAATGGATGTCACCCGGGGAGGAGGAAATGTCTTGGCCAACTTGGTGGACTTGCGTCCCGCCAAAGTGCATGTCATCGGGATCATAGGCCGAAGACTGGCGGGGAGAACTCATGAACCGAGAACTCAAGAAGCGCAACGTGGACATGACCGGGATCGTGACCAGTGAAACCCGCTGGACTCCGGCTTATTGCAAGCTCCTGCGCAAGGGTATTTCCGACGTGGAGTATGAGGATCCCCGGTTAGACTTCGCCAATTATGACCTCCCCAATGATACGGAAGAAGAGCAACTCATAGCCGCCTTGGAAGAAGTCGCCAAGGACATCGACATCTTGTGCGTGTCGGATCAACTGCAATCTGGTTGCATTACTCCCAAGGTGGCCGAAAAGATCGTGAAGCTCGCCAAAGGGGGCTTACGGGTGGTTGTGGATAGCCGGGATCGCATTGCCCGGTACTCGAACATGTACTTGAAACTGAACGAAATCGAGGGATATCGCACTGTGTATAACCAGCCCTATCCGAAGGGCACGACGTATGCCGAGATGATTGACGTGGGACGCGCCCTCGCCGTGAAAAATAGTGCAACCGTGATCTTGACGTTGGGTCCTCGAGGATGTGTCATTTGCAATACGGAGAGTGATGCCCTCGCTTACCACGTGCCCGCGTATGAAGTATCCCCTCCCATCGATCCCGTGGGCGCTGGAGACTCGTTCTTGTCGGCTTTTGCGTGTGCATTGGTCACGGGGGCAGAACAATTTGAAGCTGCAGCAGTCGGAAACCGCGCTTCAGAGGTTATTCTCAAGAAGCTAGGCACGACAGGCACGGCGTCCCCCGAAGAAATCCGGGCTCGCCAAGAAGTCATCGATAGCACGACGCCGCCTTTTGCCTCGCGTGATTGAACTAAGGGTGTGCCAAGAGGGTGTTTGTTGAGAAGAATTGATCTCAACACGCGCGATCGGAATCTCGGAATAATTTAGAGGCGTATAATCTTAGAGGGCATGTGGGAGGATGAAACTGTGTGTATTCAGAGTATCCCCGGAACTCTCGGAATCCAAGTCTTATTTTCTCCCTTCAGATATTTGGCGAACAACTGTGTCTCCTCGTTGATGAGGGTCTCGAGGGTCTGATGCTCCCCATTTCTGGTCCTCTTGACTTCGACTATTTTCTCGAAGAGCTCAAGCTCCGCGAGGATCTGGCGAGCATCTTCCGCGCGCGCTTACCCCGAATGATGATATGAGCTGATGCTCAAAGATCAATGCCGTTAGGCTAGCACGCGATAAAAGTAAAAAAAATGTTATTTAGTGTCGGTGTATTCATGCATTTTTATTTTAACGGGAATCTTGTAACAGCTTTCTGCATCGCTCCTCCTTGACCATCAATAACCGCCTCTAACCACCAGTCCTCAGTAGGCCACCAAAATGCCACAAGGTTAGCAAGCTGCTCCTCATTATCCACATCAATCACCCTGAAACCTTTGCCTCTACCAGTGTACAACGTGTTCGTAAGCATTTTTGGGAATTGACTAGGGTTTTCCTGCAAAGCCTTGGCGAACCTGTCACTGAGTTCCTGTTCCCTATCAAAATCCTCCATGCTCCACTCCCAGTGCCAAACATACTTCATTTTTTTCACACCTCTTTTCTGGAAGGTACAACAAGAATGGAAAGCTGTACCTGATTTAATTTAAAAGTTCATCATATTTAGAACTTTGTCACACTAGCACGTGCGCGCGCGATGTGATATATGATGGGGAAAGCAGGATATATATGTAAATAAGAGAGAGAAGGATAAAATTATGGCTCCAAACCTGTCTTTTTACGCTCACGACTAACTAACACCAACTACTCCTTTACTCTCCCCCCTCCCCCACTCTCTCAACATCTCTCAACAAACAAACATAAACAAACAGAATTAATGTCCTCGAATTATCCTGTCCAAGGTTTCGCGTTCCGCCACTCATGCTCGAAAAGATCCCCAGCCCACTTCAAAAAGGAGGGGTCCTCACCAAGGAGCGAATAATTATAATTTATTGTTCCGTCGATTCGCCGAAGGATTAACTTCGCGGTTTTTTCATTGAGGGTAACGTGTCCTACGACGCTTGGGATCGATCTCACTTCAGGGAGCTTCTCATAATTTTGAAGAATCACTCTAATCTTAGGTAGAAGGCTATCCTGCGTCAACCATCTGACCTTAACTCCCTCAAGAAGTCTCTGCATGGTTATGTCGAGGAGGATCTCGAAACCCATGGCTGTCACGTCTATCTTCTCTTCGGCGCTCTTGAACATGCTAGCAGATGTGTTCATGGTGTCTATCGTCGTCTTCAAAAGTGTGGCACCGGATAGTTCCCCCAATCGTGCACGGAATTCAGGAGGAAGGAGTGAAGTATCAATATCCCTGAAATACTCTCTAAACTTTGAGATGAATTTTAGGTTGATGGAGGTCTCAAGTACGAGTTGCGCGTAGTTCGTCAAGCTGTACTTCCCATCGGACTTCTTTTCGAGGAGACCGCCATCATTAAGTCTATGTAGCTGGCGGATTACCTCGGTCGAGGTCATGCCCAACCTCTTACATAGTTCATTAGTTCTAAGATTCTCCTTTTGCAACTCCATGAGGATATGATCTCTGTCTATGCTTGAAAGTAGGAAAAATAGTTCATTGGCTTTATCCTCGGTGTTAGCGGGTTTCTCCAAAGTGCATTACTGGCATATGGTTACTTTAGCAACCCCAAATAAGCTTTGGCGCCTGATACACCATTGTTTAAAAAAACATAAGAATGTATTTGCACAAACATTCAGATCAGATAAAAGTAATTAGCGACCATGACTGCGCATCGTAGATAGGATCAAAATTGACCGATGTTATCAATAATGTAAAGCGTTACCGTTGGGTCGTACTTGGAGTCACATGGCTCACCTACATGAGTGTATATTTAATCAGAAATGCGATTCCTGCTCTCTCCACCTTCATTATGTCGGACCTTAACCTCTCAAAATTTGACCTTGGACTCCTCGCATCAGCAGTAGCAGCAGGCTATACAGTAGCACAGATCCCGGCTGGCTGGCTAGTAGATGACCTCGGAGTAAGAAAGATGATCCTTATCGGTACATCCATTGCTGGCATCCTTGTCCTTGGGATGTACTTCGTTACAAACCTGCCCACTGCCCTCGTTCTACTTCTAATAGCTGGTTTCGGTTGTGGAGCCTTCCCAACTGTCTCCACTAAAGCACTCCTCTCATGGTTCCCAGTAAAGGAGCGAGGCACAACGATTGGAATTAACCAGACCGCCGTAAATGTTGGAGGAATAATTACAGCAGCAACGCTTCCGACGGTCTCGATTCTTTATGGCTGGAGGATGGGTTTTGTAGCTATTGGCATAGTTACTATCGTTATCTCCGTTCTAGCTTACACTCTCTACAGGGAACCTCCACAAACTCTCACAGATGTAGTAGCAAAGCCGACCTCCCGACCCAATAGAAGAGGTGCTTTGAAGATGATGCTCGACAAGAACATTCTGCTGATCAGCGTCAGTTGCGTTGGGTTGATGATCGTTCAGTTCGCTATGACAACCTACCTCGTCATCTATCTTAGAGATATCGTGGGTATCTCAGTCGTGGTCGCAGCCAGCTTGTTAGCAATAGTTAATGCTGGTGGAGGCGTAGGTAAACCTGTTTTAGGCATAATGAGTGACAGGATATTTGGAGGCAGTAGAAGGAAGCCTCTACTGCTCGTCGCTATATTGTCGTTTTTCTTCTCGATATTGATGCAGATTATATCATCCAGTACGCCTTACATAGTGCTTTCTGTAGTTTTTGCTATCTTCGGGTTCTCAGCGTTAGGTTGGGGGGGATTGAACTTTGTGTTAGTGGCGGAGTTTACAGGGCCTGAGTACGCGGGGATAGCGGTCGGTTACACCAACATGATTGGGTTATTGGGAAACATTTTTGGTCCACCAATTTTCGGCTTTATCGTTGACGCTACCGGTTCGTACACTTGGGGTTGGTGGTTCCTAACAGCCTCAGCATTGACTTCGGTAATAGGTTTTGCCTTGGTCCGAGAGAGAAGCAAACAAGTTAAAGAATAAAGCCTTTACTTCTCCATATTTGAGTTTTTAAAGTCTGTCTAGTATTCGAGGTGCCCAAGATTTTGCGCGGCGCTCAACAAACAAACATACAGATAGACGAACACACAGACGTAAGTGAACAAACAAGAGATAACCTGAGATAAGTTAGTACTCTAAATCAATATTGTACTTTACACTTTATTTCATTAATTTCTTTCCTACGTTGAACGCTTTCTCAAACTGCTTACCTAATTCAAAGTATCCAGCACCAGGGCTCTCAATGAGGGAGAACTGCTCCGTCTTAGCGACGTCCAGCTTTTTGTCGGTCAAGCACTTTCCGTCAGCGTAAGCTGCAACCACCTCCCCAATGAAGAGGCGTGAATCAACCAGATCAACCGTCTGCTTAAGCATTAGTTCGTAGCACACCTGGCACTCGCTGATCAAAGGGGCCTCATTTTCACCATACTCGACCTTGAAAACGCTCGACTTGTCGGTCTTCCTTCCGGAGACCATGCCACAGTAGTCCGTCTTCTCGACGAGGCTCTTTCCTGGGAAGTTGATACTGAAGACCTTGTTCTCCTTGATACCTTCCGCGGTGTATCGGATGTTCTCTAATGAAACCATGAACATCGGTGGTTGGCCGTTTACCTTGGAGTACCACGCAACCGTCATGAATGTTGGTTTGCCCTTCACATTTGCTCCCACTAGGCACACCGGCATAGCGTATGGAATCGTACCTTTCTCGATCTTTACCTTAGCCAACTCAAAATCTCCTTCACAATACTGGAAAATTGGAAGTATTTAAACGGGAAAGTGTAAAACAATAAAGTTGGTGTATAGATGGAAAGCGACACTTTGGACGTATGTCTCGGCTCGGGAGGCCCCATGATAGAGCTCCTCGGTAGCAGGGGTACCCTCGACATACTCTGCGTCTTCACAACGGGGACGAAGACGGTGAGGTTCAACTAGCTCAACGGCCTCCTCAGCCACATAAGCACCAAAACCCTCACCTCGAGGCTCAGGGAGCTCGAGGAGAACGGGATACTCAAGCGGACGGCGTACAATGAGATACCACCCTGCGTCGAGTACTCGATAACGGAGAAGGGGCAGAAACTCACAGAGGCGCTTGTCCCACTCGTCCTGTGGGTGGAGGAGTGGGCAGACAAAGAGGCGCGAGCGCATTAAATCTTGAAACAGTTGCGCGTGCTCTATCAATGTAATATTCCATTTTACATTGTATTCTTTGGAGCTGAGCCTAGTTTAGCTGCGCTCGTATTCTGCCCGCATCTTGATGTTGGTAGGCCTTCATTTTCTAGTGATAACTTTCTGCTTAAGAAAATATTATCACAAAATTACTTTGGCATTATCCTTATCTACCGTACAAGTTTTTGACGATTTCTAATCTTATCCTGTGCGTGCACTCAGACATTACCCCACATATCGTAGTGTAGTTTCTCCTTCAATGTAACAGCCTTCTGCTTTACAGAGTAGTCAACGGGGTAGCCTATCGGAATCACCGCAGCAACCTCATAGCCCTCAGGCACACCCAGCACCTCCCTGAGGACAGCCGTCTCACGAGGCACACTGGTAACCCCGTATAACCCCTCCGCAGCCATCGCCAACATGATGTTCTCTATACACATCCAGATCGAAGCCAAATCGTTCAGATCATACAGAATCTCGCACTCTTTCAGCGGCTTCCTCAACCTGTAGCAGACGACGAGCAGCTCAGGGGAGCTGACCAGCATCTTCACCTGAACCGGAAGCGCCTTACGGTACATCTCCCTCTGCAGCTCATCTGGCCAGTTGTTTAACGCCTTTTCGAGCTCCATCTCGTTCGTGATGTTCTTTCCCTTCGAGACCAGCTCCGCGACCTTTACTCGCTGCTCAGGGTCTTTGACTAGGAGGAACTCCCACTGCCGGAGGTGGTTGTTTGAGGGTGCTTTGAGCCCCGCCTCCAGGACTCTAAGTAGCTTCTCTTCTTCCACGGGTCTTGACTGGAACTCCCTTACGCTTCTTCTTTTGTTGACGGCTTCGTAGAATTCCAAGTGAGGTGCCACCATTAGATATCGGGTATGATGTGTTTGTAAAGTTGACGCAAACATGTGTGCTAGATTTGGAGTTTAGTAGTCCAGTTCTTAATCTCCACCCCTTTGATACTTCGCAAAGAGCGCGCGTGTACCATATATAAGAGCACTTTACATCATTTCGCCCTGTTACGCAAAGCATTTTACCTAAATTGAGTTGCTAATCATCAACGATGGATGAAACTGACATCGAAATCAGCCAAATGCTACTCGTCAACAGCCGTACACCATACCGAGTCATCGCTGGGAGGCTGAAGCTGTCAGTTAACGCTGTCCACAAACGCATACAGGCGTTGATAGATGCCGGTATTATAAGGGGCTTCATTGCGAGGCCCAGCCAGTTTATCGCGGGCTCCTTAAACGTATACATATTTGGCTTTGCGAGAGCGGAGCCCCTCAAGGAAATCCCATCAAAGCTATCGGAGAATGACTCAATCTACTGGGTTGCACAGGCCGGCGGCAGTTACATCTACGTCGGTGCATATGTCAAGGGTCTAAACGAGTTATCGGTCGTAAGCGACTTCATCAGGAAGAACGCCGACATGCCCAACCCAACCGTTGGAATAATCGACTTAGGAGCCAACATCACCTACCCGCCTAAAGAAATTCTGGACACACTTGATTGGCAGATAATAAGCACCCTCAGCAGAGACTCTAGGAAGCCGCTTGCTGACATCGCTCAGGAGCTAAATATATCAGCAAAAACGATCCGCCGTCGCCTAAACGCAATGATCAAGAATAACTTCATCGAATTATCCATCGACTGGTACCCAGACGCCTCTGACGACATCTTCAGCGTATTCCACACCAAATTATCCATGGAGGCCAAGGTCAACTCCGTGGAGCTACATAAAAAATATGGCCCCCACCTCATCTACCACCTGGGCTTCAGCAACCTCCCAGACGAGCACATACTCGTAATTTGGACCAGGACGATGAAGGAGCTGAAGGAACTCAAGGAGAAGATTGAGAATGACCCCAACTTTAGATCCGTCACCATGAACATCCTCTACACCGGCGACATCTTCCCCACCTGGATGGAGACTTTACCTTCGAAGATGGGTTTGATAGAAAACCCAGATAAGTAGACTCCCCGCGTCCCCAAAATCACTAAATTCTGCATAAAGGAACCATTACTCCAATTTCTCAACCATCAGGTTCACAAAAAGCCCAAACCAGCATCAATTTCTTTACCGAATCTGAACCAGCGGGCTAACATACGCCTATAAGTGAAAATTGGATCCTCGGAGTCAGGAAGGCGCAGAAGATGGAAGCCATCGAGATAGAGTCCCTGACTAAGAATTTCGAGGATAAGACAGCCCTGGATGGCCTAAGCCTCACAATCCAAGAGGGGGAGCTATTTGGGCTGCTTGGCCCTAACGGAGCAGGAAAAACCGTCACAATCAAGACACTATGCGGCATCCTGCCACCAACTTCAGGTACCGCTAGGGTAGGAGGCTACGATGTCAACAAGGATCAAGAGAAGATCCATAGGCTGATTGGACTATGCCCACAGGAGCCAGCCTACTTCGGCTACCTGACGGGCAGAGAGAACATCGAGCTCTTCGGACACTTACAGGAGGTGACGAATAAACACCTGAAGGAGAACACAACACGGCTAATCGGCGAGGTTGGCCTAAGCGAAGATGCGGATAGACGAGCAAGCAAATACAGCGGAGGAATGATCCGTCGCCTCAGCCTAGCAATGGCGCTTATAAACGACCCACGTATTGCGTTCCTCGACGAACCCACAGTCGCCATGGACCTCCAGAGCCGCCATGCGACCTGGGACATAATCAGAGAACTCAAGAAAAGAGGCAAGACCGTCATACTGACGAGCCACTACATTGAGGAGGTCGAAGCCTTGGCTGACAGAGTCGGCATCATAGACCACGGCAAGCTAATAGCGCTCGGATCACCCGACGAGCTCAAACGGGGCCAGGGCGCAGCCAGCCTAGAGGACGTCTTCATCAACCTCACAGGGCGAAAGATCCGGGAGGAGGGCTGAACTTGAAAACATCAAGGACCGTAGCTCTAGTTGGCAAGGAGCTTAAGCGGCTCACCCGTGAGCCCTCCGTCCTCTTCATGGCGATAGTCTTCCCCCTCATCCTAACCCTAGCCTTCGGAGCCAGCTTCGGGGCCATAGGCGGCTCGGAGACCCGCTACCCTGTTGCCGTTGTGAACCTGGACTCATGGGGCCTGGAGTTCAGCACTGAAGCTAGCACTGACTGGGTCACAGGTGCTCAACGTTCAGAACTACACCGACGCCTCGGCTGCGAGCAGCGACCTCCAGCAAGGTAAGGTCAAGGCAGTGCTTGTTATACCTGCGGACTTCACGGCAAGCGTGGACTCGTACAGGACGAACCCGAGTAACTCAGCGCTATGGCATAACACAACCCTGGCCCTCTCAGTTGACAAGGGCTCAATGATAGCGAACGCCGCCGTCCCACCGATAGTCGAGCAGGTTATCTCGGCCCTAGTCACCGGTAAAAGCGCCACGACTAGATCACCGGTCACCATAGGTGCCCCAACGCAGGTGGAATCCCAGGTGATAAGCCAATTCGCATTCATGGCGCCGGGGCTGTTCGGCTACGCCGCCATCTTCCTCATCATGATCGTCGCCGGGGCTATGACGGGCGAACGAGAGCAGGGCATCCTGAGGAGGATCAGCGTCACCCCAACAACAATCGGCGATATTTTCGCCAGCCAAGTGGTTTCAAACATGATAATCGGCGCCGTCCAGGTGGCAATCATATACGCCGCCTCGTCCCTAATGGGCTTCAGGCCACAGGGCGGGGTGCCGGGCATCGCCTTAGCGTTCCTGCTGGTTATGATACTCACAACATGCAGCGTGGGGCTTGGTCTAGTCGTAGCCACCTTCGCCAGAAACGCGGGAGCCGCTACTGGGATTAGCTTCGTCTTCATCCTTCCCCTCATGTTCCTCGGAACATTCGTCCCAGCGCCGGAGAACATCGCGAGGTTTGTCCCCACGTGGTACGTCACAGACGCCTTGACTAGCATCCTTCTAAGAGGCGCCTCTGTGACAAGCCCGTCAATCCTAATAGATGTGTTAACGGTGTCAGCAGCGAGCATAGGAATCATGCTCGCAGGGGTGATACTCTACCGCCGCTTCGGCAAATCCTGAAGAGGGTCCTTGCAATGAAGATCGACCTCGCCGAGCTGAAGAGGAGGGCTGACCAGTCAAACGGAGGCGAATCCTACGAGATAATCGATAAGAATGAAGAATATCAATTCGGGGTGGGCTACGAGAGGGCCTCAGAATCGGAGCCGAGACCATACTTGGAGCTCCTTGTTATGTCTCTGTAGTGGAGGGACTCCTAACATTGATGAGTTGGAGTCACGGATCAGGTTAATCAAAGCCATCGAGGCGCGTGGATACAAGTTAACCTGTGAGGATGACGCCTCGATATCCTGCGAGGCATCAATGGATGAGACCTTAATAGTGGGCGAAGTGGAGGCAATTCTCAGCATCATTTCTCATATTTGGGTTCTATAACGCGCAGTCTTTTTTTGGCGCGCGCGAAAATAAGAGAAGGATTGAGTCTATTAGAGACCCTTGATCCGTTTTTCGACACCACGAATCGCAGCGATCTGGCCCTCGTGGTGGACTATCTCGCTGACCCCCAACATAAGATAAAAGCCTCTGGTTTTCTTACCCATGAACCAATCCATCTCCTTAGCCAGGTCCCCCTCTTTTACCTTGCCAAGCTCTGAGCGTAGGTGGTCTTTGCCTTCTTTAAGGTCCTTCATTATCTTTGCGAGGCTCAGTTCCTTGTTTCCGACGTATCCCTCGGCTACGCCCTTGACTTTTGCATCCTTATCCCCCGCAATGACCTTGGGGAAAAATCCATACCATTCGCTAATTAGGTGTGTTAGGATGTTCCTGATGGTGTTTGCCTGTGAGCAACTCGTCCAATCAAGCTGTTCCTCAGAGAGGTCTTTCAATGAGCCATCGAGTCTTGTGAAGCCTAGTTCCGCGAATTCCTTTATTGCATCAATGTTCGCCATATTCTTTCACCATGCGTGTGTTGATAAACCGATCAGGCTTAAAGAACATTATGCGTCGTGTATAGATAAGTAGGGAGCTGTTGATCCAGTTAGAATCATTGACTCAATATCTTCCTTCTTCAGTGTCGGGCTGAATTCTCTCATTTAAAGGCGTGCTTTGAGAACCTCATCTAAATCGCGCGCCTCCTTCTATGCCCTGACTCTGAAAATCTTAACCCAAATCCACTTTGGATTAAGTCTCATCTTACTCGTTTATCCCCAACCGGACATACCTTGAGGCAGATGCTGCACGTGGGCCTCGTGGATAGGAATTGGTTGCAAGCAAACCTGTTTATCTTGTATGGTTCACCGGGGTCTGGGTTCTGGAGAGCCCCCACTGGGCATTGTTCGATGCAGCTTCCACACTCCTGGCAGGGATCGCTGGTGTTTGCTTTGTCTGGTTCAATCTCGGCGTCGGTTATGATCCCTGTGAGACGTACTCTAGGTCCATACTGGGATGTTATCAGTAGGCTGTTTCTCCCTATAGTTCCCAGTCCCGCTTTGGCGGCTGCGTGTTTTAGGGATATCAGGCCAGTTAGGTATCTTCCATCTATCCCTCCCGTTGACGAGAGTTGGTGATAGGCGCGGAACCCCTTCTTCTCCAGGAGCCTCGACAGGAAGTATCCGGCCTCGTCGAGCCTCTGGGATAGGAGGGCGTTGTGGCCGCCAAACATGGCCTGCCTCGGCGAGTTCGATGAGGTGTCTCCCTCTAGTGGGAGTAGGTCGGTCTGGGCGTCGAGCATCTTCAAACCGAGGATGATAATCGACTTAGCTCCGTGGAGTACGTCGTTTGGCCTGTGGCCTGCGGGGGCTTCGCTGAGGTCTTGCGCTGAGGCTACTCCGAAGAGGTCTATTCCGTATTTTGAGGCTTCTGCGCGTAGCTCTTCCTTGAGGTTTGCCATTGTTTTCAACTTGAGGACGAGGTTGCAGGGTAATTAACATTTCGTGCAAATTTCGATGCCCAACCCATTGGCGCACGCGCATGTACCGCGCGCGATTTTTTTTTATTTTAGAATAGTAAGAGCTGCTTCTCCACCTTTTATAATTTTTCAAGCGTTGCGCACCTCGGAAAAGCATACTTGATCGAGTTTCTTCTATGCTCATCAAACATACTCATTTTTTCTGATCTTCTTTTTCGCCTTCTCGATGGTAGATGCACGAGTGCTCAGTGAGGAATAGAGAACTAACTAAAAAGCAGAAATAATTTTAATGGTGAATACCACTCGTCGGAGAGTCTAAAATTTGGTGGGATCGGTGAGATTTGAACTCACGAACTCGTACGCCCCAGGCACGAATCTTACCAAGCTAGACCACGATCCCAAGCCAAACACTAGACACAACATCCACAGTAAAAAGCTTACGAACCCACAAATTAGTGTAATATATGGTCTCTATTGGTGTTATTGACTTGTATTTTTACCCTGCTCCTCCAGACGCTGCTTATGCTCCATCTTCGCCGCCTCTAATAACTCCGGCTTCGTGATAAGGTCTATTGCGGTGTAGGCGAGTCCCTTCGACGCCTTAATCATCGCTGCATGGGCTTCAGGTGTCGCCGTCATGGAGGTTCCCTCTGGGCTGTGCAGCACGACGGGTCCGATATTGAAGTAAGCGCTCAAAGCGGGGATCTCCTGGCTGACATTCCCGAAGTCGGTGCTTCCACCACCCATCTTTGGCTCAGCTTCCTTGGGATACTCAACGCCAGTCAGAGCCACGTTATCCCTGAAGATGCCCGAGAGGATTCTGCTAGGAAGCGAGTTTGCGTATGTGTTTGCTACGCGGGTCACTTTACTTTTGGCCCCTGTCGCGAGTTCCGCCCCCTTGACGATGTTTAGAACCTTGCCATAGTACTCCTCTAACTTCGGCATCGTCGGCGCCCTAACGTAGAGGTGAGCGCTCGCGTAGTTGGGTACCACATTAGGGCTGTCTCCCCCGTGTTTGATGATTCCATGGATGCGAACATCCCTATCGATGTGTTGACGGAGAGCGTTTATACCCTGAAATGTCAGCAGGATTCCCTCGAGGGCGTTTATTCCCTTCTCAGGGGCACCTCCAGCGTGGCTGCTCTTCCCGAAAAACTCGACTAGGAAGCTTTCCCGAGCGGTGCTAGTCCCATAGCTCCCCCAGGTATTCGAGGGGTGGACCATTATTGCCACGTCAGCCTTCTTTATCTCATCTAACATCACAACCTTTCCACCCGCATTCTGGACCACGCCCTCCTCGGCTGGGGTTCCATAGACGGCGATAGTGCCCCCTATGTCCCCGACAACCTCGGCGAGACCCGCCGCTGCCCCGAGCGCGGATGCCGCGATGAGGTTGTGGCCGCATGCATGTCCTATTCCAGGTAACGAATCATATTCAGCGAGAATCCCCACAACGGGCATACCCTTCCCGATCTTGGCGACGAAGGCGGTCTCCATCCCGGCGATCCCAAGCTTCACATCGTATCCATACTTCCCTAGGGCATCGCTTAGTAGTCTCGAAGCCTTCCTCTCCTGATGGCCGAGCTCCGGCTCGGAGTGGATCCTAGTGCTGACGTCGATAAGATCCAATCTGCACTCATCGATCCTTTGACCGACCACCTTCTTGAAGTCCATGATTTTAAGGTACATTGACTTTGGGAAATCTCTTTCCAACCATTTTTGATTCAGAGCCTCGCAGCTGCACGAACACTAAGGTATTTCTCGTCGCTCATTTCAACCTTGTAGGCTCTTAGCGCCAGCATGAGTTCCTCTCTATCCGGAAGCCCAATCAGTCCCTCGATGACGGTGCTAGCTTTCGTGTTTAGAAAGAGTGACTGAACGACTGTCGTGACATTCGCTGGCCTCCTCGTTGTGCTAGCCGACTCGAAGTCGATTATCACCGGCCCCTCATGGCTCAGGATGATGTGTCTTCGAAGCCTGACAAGCTCGCCATGATCAATATGAGCTACATCTAGACGTCTCGCCTGATCCATCACCTCGGCCAGGACGTGTTTAAGCTCGCCTCCGTTTTCGGGGGTAAGCTCCCGTATCCATTCGCTAAGGTAGATTCCTTCAGTGAACTCCATCAGGAGGAAGTTCATACTCCAACTATGCAACCTCGGCCCCACACCGACCACGTTTGCAGCCGACAGTAGTCTTGCCTCCTCGGCCATTGATGGTCTATCTGCGTCAACCCGCCTCGCCTTCAGAGCGAGAAGCCCATCCTGCGTCTCAGCAGCGAGGACGAGGCCAGTGTGCCCCTTTCCAAGGACCCGCATCTCAGCGACCCTATGTCTCCCCGTGAGAATTATTGCGTGAACGCCTATCCCTCTTAGCTCCTTAACTCTCTCAGCGACTACCTCCATTGTAGCCTCCGGCCAACAGATTAGGCGCGCCGCTTTCATCCCCACTAAGGCATCGATGGGAATGCGATCACTCAAGCCAATCAGGCCTGCCCCTGAGAAAGCCATCCAGAAATAGGGGGAATCCTCCATCAAGCTGCTCATCGATTTCCTCGTTTACTAAAACTAATCCGTCCACCCTCAGTAGGTCAGCAAGCCGATTCGGAACACCTGACTCTTCACAATCAGCACCGAGGATTTCTCTGAGGTAACTGCGCGAGAACGTATTCCTCCTCCTGACTTCCACCCACCATTTTCCTCCTTCTATCCCTGGGCCGCTTACCTTATCCATAGACCTCCGATAGGTCTCAATGAAGTTCTCGCTGTCCCTTACTAGACGCACAGGGGGGCCGACCTTCCTGATCACCGGTGAGAGGACAATAGACTCGAGTTCGTAGACGAAGATGTGCCTCTTAGCTTCGTCGCTCCATGTGGCTGATCTCAAGACCCTGAAACCCTTTTCCGAAAGAGTCCTTCCCAGAGCCTTCTCTGCCCTATGGAGTTGCCCCCAGAGCGTATCCGGAACAGGTGGTTCGCCATCGGGTACCACCACGAATAGGACATCGGAACCTCTGCTCTTCAACCCAGAAAGAAGCTCCTCCTTTGAAATAGTCCTAGTCATTGGGACGAAGAATTTCCTGTCTGGCTTAACCGAGAACGCGCGAGCCGCCGCAACGAACGTCCAAAGCGCTGTCTCGGATACCGCAGAAGCTACGTTTCTATTCTCATCGACAGGGTCCACGACCACGAGGGGTTCATCAAATTTCTTATTCGTCACCTTGACCGAATCTCCCTCGAACCGTATTACACCGGGTTCACCCCAGGAAGCAGCCTCCTGCTGTACCCCTTCGAAAGATCCGAAGACTAAGACGAGAAGCTCGCAGAGGTAACCTGAGAAGCCGCCTACCCTGATTTCAGCTCCGTAGACGCCGATCCCCATCATGAAGGCCTTGAGTAACCTGATGTCATCCCTCATCGTATCCGTGAGGCGGGGGAGTAGGAACCCCGTGTGTAGTGGGGTGCGGTCTGTTGAAGAGGTGAACCTCTTCCCCGCCTCCGCTATAAAACATGGGATAAACTCGACTTCGAATTCCCCCATCTCCTTCTTTACGTAGGGATGCTCAGCATAAGCTTCAACCCATCCCTCGCCAACGAAACCCTTAACGACCTCATTGACTCTGAGGAGGTCTCTTCGTCCCTTCCCATGGCGAAGGACGATGAATGTATCGATGTCTCTCTGCCCGACGAGCCAGGTATCCCGAGCCACTGAACCGTGGACTTCAACGTTCGCATCGACCCCACCTTCTTGAAGTGCTTTGCCTAGTCCGCTCTTCAGCTTCACAATGAACGCGGCGATTTCCTCGTGCTCCCGCTTCGAGGGCTTGATCTCGGCGAGAATGCTTACCCTCATCTGGCTCCAGGGATCGGGCAACGGCAAGGATCGTATCACTGGAGAAGCATAAACACGGGAACTGTTGAAATACCTACCTACTCCTATTCATAACCAGTCAAGGAACGGCCTTTCACGCTTCCCAAACGATTCAGACTAACCAGATAAACTAATCGAACGTTTTCCTGAATATCTAGTGGAGTGCCTTCGACTCCGCAACAGTCATATAGACTGGGCCTGTCCTAGTCAACAAGCTCTTCTTCAAAGTGATATGTTTAACGAGAAGTACACCGAACTCCTCATCCTCCATTCCCCTGACTGCTTCCATCAGCTCAACCCGATTTCTCCCGCTCCTCACCCTGCACAGAGTCACATGTGGCTGGAATGGCCGCCTCTCAGGCTCGAAGCCGAGAGTCTTAAGCCCTCGGTCTAGCTCGGTGAAGACCTCTAACATTTCAGAGACATCACCCGAAACACCAGCCCAGACGACGCTTGGACGGCTAGTGTTAGGGAAGACTCCGACACCCCGGAAATCGAGGTTGAAGGAGCTGAAAGCAATTTTACTTACAAGATCCGCGACCTGCATGGTCTTAGCCTCGGGTATCTCACCGAGGAACTTGAGGGTGATGTGGATGTTCTCCTCCTCGACACACTTTAAGTCGGCCTCCGTAGCTTCGATAACCCGCTGGGCATGGAGAAGTGCCATTTTAAGCGTCGCGTTGTCGATGTCAACAGCCACGAAACATCTGTCACCCATGTGTAAGAGGTAAACAGAGCCTCCTAATGATTTTAACCCCCCATTACGCCTAGACACCATGGACCCTATCGCCGTGGGACTAATCCTGGTGAGCGCTGTCTCACACTCGGTCTGGAACTATTCGGCGAAGGGTTCTAGAGACAAGGACTCCTTCATGCTGCTGATGAACGTTACAAGTCAGTTCACTCTTCTCCCCGTCTTTATCATTCTGCTAAAGGACTGGTCCCTACCTCTGAGAATCCTCCCCTTTCTAGTCATCAGCGCTATTGCAGAGGCAGTGTATTTCCTCTCGCTAAGCCGAGCCTACGACGCTGGAGATCTAAGTGTGGTCTATCCGGTTGCTCGGAGCGCCCCACTTTTTGTGGCAGTCATCGGCGCCGTCTTCTTCGGGGAGGTGCTGACGCCTATCGGTTTAGCGGGTATCCTTCTGATACTATTTGGCGTCTACCTTCTTCATCTAAGGACACTTCATCCAAGAAACCTACTCGAGCCCATCCGCTCCTTCGCCGGCCCCGCATTTGGCTTCGCTATTCTAGCTGCCCTCGCTACTACCGCCTACTCCCTGAGTGATAATTTCGGAGTCTCAGCTATTAACCCCCTCCAGTATGACTTGTGGCTGGAGTTCGCCATAACGCTGGCCTTGATCCCCTTAGTCCTGAAGAGTAGGAACTGGAACAGTCTGAGGACTGAGTGGGGTAAAACCAAACTCAAGATCACTCTATCCGGAGTCCTGATGAGGGGAGGCTACATACTCGTGCTCGTTGCAATGACGCTAGCCCCGGTTGATTACCTTCTCGCCCTCAGACAGGTAAGTGTCGTCGTCGGAGTCATACTCGGCGTTGCCCTACTAGGTGAGGGTTATAGTAAGCCGCGCATACTTGGTTCCATCATTATTTTCGCTGGGGTTTACATTCTCGCTACTCTTGCCTGAAGAAACATTTACTAGACAAAATCAAATGATACAATCTTATAGTTTATAGTAAAGGCACACGCGAAACTGTTAAATCAAATCCTAGATTAATTCTAAACCTGTTTTACGTTAATTGTCTGGGGCTTGTGTATCGATGGAGACGGAAGATTACTTGGGTTAAAACCAAATTGGTTAATCTGGAGCTTTTAAGCGAGTGGAAGTTTGAGTTTTAGTTCATTATTCGCGACGCTTTTCGGTCCCAAAATCCGTTTTACAGCCCCTATGAGCTCCTCAGGCGCAAATGGCTTTAGAAGAATATCGTCGACTTCAGCTGGTGCACCCTTCATAGTCTCTTCCCAATACTCGTCTCCCGTCATCAATATGATTCGAGTTTTTCCGTTCATATTTCTGATGACCTGTGCCATTTCCCCTCCAACTGAGTCGGGAAGATTCGCTTCCATTATTACAAGATCGAAGAAGTGATCCATAGCCTTCTTCAGAGCTTGGACACCGTTTAGTGCCGTCTCGACGTGGTAGCCAACTATCTGAAGTATGATCTTTAGTGTCTCCGTTAAGTACTTCTCGTCGACTATAAGGATGGATTTTGGTAGAGAAGGCAACTCAGACTTTTTAGTCTCAACTTCCCCAGCGACATCGACGACCATTGTTGATATTTTATCATTAGTATCAGTGATGTTGCTCAGGTTCTTTTCATAGTCCATGACGACTGAATGGATGCGAGCCACCGAATCTTTCTGTACTGTTGCATCCATCACGTTCGCCATCCGAAACATCACTCCTTTTTTTAAAAAGAGTTTATGGTGTTTGAATCTATATGTTAACACGTGCGACTATACAGTCCGCTTAAAGAAAGTGGCTCACAATCCACATCGCGAAGTCACCAAATATTAATGCACTGAGATACCCCAACACGAGGAAGAGAAGAAATGGGAGGCCATAAGACACCCAGACATTTGACCTTCCTCGCGACTTTAGCTCATTGAACGTATCCTGAGCGGCTTTGTCGTCGAGAAAGTTGGATCTGACAAATAAGCTGACCGAGCCGTCTATGTTTATTTTTTCTAGTGGGTACTCAAAGGGCGGACCTCTAACGTTCCCTATTTTCTTTTTTCTTCCAGTGAGTAGAAGAAGGATTTTAGTGAAGGGGCTTATCGGTGTGTAGCCTTCGAAGCGATTCCTGGTAGTCATGATATTCACAACTAACACAACGACTACTGATGAGGCTGCGATCAGAACCGAATTCGAGATCACTGACAGTGGAAATAGTAATGGGTGGAACAAGACGGGATCGAACCCAACTTGAGGAGGAATAGGGTTCAAGACACCAATTACTATGAAGGCGAGAAGATCCGCTCCGCCGAAGAAACCCAAGTATCCGGCTAGGAGTGAGAAGGCAGTCGAGAAACCAATCGATACAAGAATCGTACTCCAACCCGTCATTCCAGTTATAATTGCATAGCCATCAATCAGCAGCCCAATACTTCCAAAGAGAAGCCAGAGAGCGTCACTCACCTCCCTCGTCTTCACATCCTTATATGAGGCATAGCCGAGCATCGCGACAGAAAGGACAACCCTTGATATCATTAGATCAGGCACAAAGATGCTCAAATTGTTCGCCTCGAGTCTAAGGTTCTTCCTTCACCTATATAGTTACCAGAGTCTAAAGCGGTACCTTAAACCTATATTCAAAGGCAGCTTCCAGATTAAAATCTCATGAAGATACTGATAATATCCGACTCAATAAGTATAATCCATATCCAAATTATGTATTATACTGGATTAAAACCTAGCAACCATAAGAGTGAAAACTTGTTTGTTTAAATAACAGACATACATCTATTGATTACACATTAAATCAAGTGTCATAGTATGTTTACCGACGAAAAAAACGTGATATGTATTAAAGAAGCAAATATTGTGTGTCGTCGGACTACATACATTTCCTTATGTGAACCGTAAACCGGTCTTTCACTCGGCTGAATAAGCTGTAGGAATGAAGACACACAATGAACAAGATAAGTTTAGTTAAGGATCGTCGTGGTATGACGGGTCTTGAGACCGCCATCATATTGGTGGCGTTCGTCATCACGGCTGCTGCCTTTGCCTTCGTCGTTTTGAACATGGGCTTCCTAACCGCGCAGAAAAGCCAGACGGTAATCAGCGCAGGCATGGAAGAGGCTACGAGTTCCATGATCTGTGACGGCGAAGTTGTAGCGAAGTTCGACACTACAGCGAAGACGCTGCAGCAGTTGACCTTCTACGTGAAGCTGTCTGCTGGTAAGTCCCCCATCGACCTCAGCGACCAGAAACTAGTCATCACCTACTCGAATCCTCGCGAACAAGGTGTACTCTACTCACAGGGAGTCAAAAATAGCACTGTTTGTACCATTACCCAGGTTCAGGGTAACGGCAATGAGATCCTCGAGAATGGGGAAACCTTCAAAATATACATCGACTTTACTCAAGCCGCTTCTAACGCCAATACTACTTTAACCGGAACTGGCCTATATGCAACCCAGTACGAAGCAATCACCGTTACAGTTAGACCAATCGTAGGATCAGTGCTGACCATCGAGCGGAATGTTCCCGCTATCGAGAACATATATCAGGTACTTGACTAAGGAGGATGAAAAGTGATGAAAATGTTTAGTGATCGTCGTGGTATGACGGGTCTTGAGACCGCCATCATATTGGTGGCGTTCGTCATCACGGCTGCTGCCTTTGCCTTCGTCGTTTTGAACATGGGCTTCCTAACCGCGCAGAAAAGCCAGACGGTAATCAGCGCGGGTATGCAGGAAGCTTCAAGCTCCATGCTTACAGATGGTGACCTTATAGCAAACTGCTCTACAACTAACCACTATGTTAACAGCGTGACGTTCTACGTTAAGCTGTCTGAAGGTAAAGAACCCATCGATATGGGTCCCACGAAGCTTGTGGTAACCTTCACAAACCCAAGGGGCACCGCAGTAATCTACAACAACGCAACGACAGGCTGCGTTACCTTCAACAAAGTTGAAGCAAACAGCAATAACCTCTTAGAGTCAGGTGAGCGCTGGCAGGTTACCGTAGACTTCGGAAAAGTTGATGCTCTTGCGGGTTTCGGTTCAAGCACAGCTCAACCAAGGCAATACGAATCCTTCAGGTTAGACTTCAAGCCGGAAGTCGGCTCGGCGCTAACTCTGGAGAGGAACGTACCAGCGATCGAAAACACGATCCAGATACTAATGTAGCTGTGATGGCTACGTCCAACTTCCCTTTTTTTACTTTTTTCGAATCAAAATCAAAGTCGTGATTAAGAATGATGAAAGAAGAGAGAATGATCAAAGACTGCACGGCTAACAATAATGTAGCTGTGGTTGACCTTGACCTCTCCTCCCTAGGCTTTCACATGATATTCGATGTGCAGCAGGTCGGCATATGTAAGACAATTAACGACTACACGTACGGCCTCTGCACTTTGCGTGCGTATTTGAGGGTGGTTAAGACCCTCTCCAAGGTGTGATCTCATATGAGTGCCGACTCGGATAAATCAAAGGTCGATAAGCAGTCGCAAAGTCTGACTAATGAGCTTTCAAATCTAAAGCAAAAAGGAGCCGAGTCGACGTCGGAGGATCCGAAGGAAGACACCTCTGTGGAAATGATGGAGCTCAAGCGGAGGATGAACAAGAGCGAAGTGGAGCTTAAGGCAATGACCGATGCCATGAAGGGCACACTTCTCGACCTCCGCACCCTCATGCAAGATGTAGACAACCCATTCAACCTCCTCCGAAATATGGGGGTCGATAAACTCGTTAACAACGCTGTCGAGCAGGTCGAAGACGAGATGAATAAGGCGAAGAGAGAGGAGGCGAAGAAGAGGATGGCTGAGGAGCCGAAAGACCCCGACAAGATCGTCACGGTTGGCGGTCAGGCTCCAGTTATGATGGGTGACATCCACCCTCAGGATCAATTTCAAACACCCTTCGCTTCTCAGCAGAGGTTGGCACCGACAACCGCTCCTTTCTCAGACGCCTTTCCAATCCTCCACGCCATTGCAACAAAAGCAACAAACAATGAATCCTGGCCAGCCAAATGTATACCAATCGCTACCCGAAGAAGTCAATCAGATTAAGGAGAGAGTCGGTAGAAACGAGACCGTACTAAAGGAGTTGACCGAAACCCTCTCCTCAATAATAGATGACCTGAAAAACATAGTCACAAAAACCTCAAAGAAAGATGAGGAAGAAGACGAAGTATACGATATACCAAGAGGAAAGGATAGACTACGTCTACCTCCCCCAATCATCGATGAATACTTGGAAGATGGTAGAAGCGGAGTCTACTACGAGGCCTTCGTCTCGTTAATAGGAGAATATCTGGTCCTAAGATTCGGTCAAGGACAGTCCCAACAAATACTATCAGAGGGTCTCTACAAGGGCTGGGCATCACCGAGAGTTGTCAGGGACGTAATAGATGCGGTAAGGTCAAAACCAAGGAAGATTGATGAGCCCGAGCCCACACTCGATTTCGGGACCTCCTACTTCAGTAACGTTCGAGTAGAGGACAAGATCCTGATTACAACACTTCTGAAGAACCTGGACAATCCGATGACTCCGCAGGAGGAACCAACCCAGTTATTCCTCCTGCTAGCACTCGTATCAAAAGCAAGAGAAGGTGAAAACAACCGATCTTAGGGTGAATCGATGAGTGACCTAGAGTCGAGTGATGCATTACTAACTTTTGCAAACCCAGAGTTAGACCGTAGAATAGGTGGACTACCCCTTCCCAGCCTAATGCTACTGGAGGGAGCAAACGACTCGGGTAAGACTATATTCACACAGCAGATAACATTCGGAGCTCTTCAGGCGAAGAAGAACGTATTGTACATCACAACCGAAGACACGAGCAAGGGCCTCATATCGAATATGGAGAGACTGAACTGGCACGTCACGGACGATTACCTTGGAGGCAGTTTCAAAATAACCTCCCTAAATACCGCCAACATGAAGTGGAGCAGCGAGATATCGAAATATTACCTGATTGCCATCATCAACTTCATCAAACAAAGATCAACCAGGTACGAGGTTATAGTAATCGACTCAATCACTCAGATTCTCACGCACGCTGAGCCTAACGATATCCTCGATTTTTTCAGTCAGTGCAGGTTCATCGTGGATAACTTAAGGAAAACTTTCGTCATAACAATCCACCCATACGCGATCCCCCCGGAACTTATCGTGCGGATAAGGTCATTCTGCGACGGTCACGTAATCCTAGAAATCAGAAACATCCGAGATAGGAACACCCTCAGCATCAACGTCGCCAAACTCAAAGGCGCTTCTAAGACCTTGGGCCAATTCATAGCATTCGAAGTCTCACCCGCATATGGAATAAAAATACTGCCGTTCTCGGCCACAAAGGGATGACCTAAATGGGCACATTGGAGCAGCTTCACGCGGAGACACTCATCTATCCTGTTTACGATAGAGAGGAACTAATCTCTAGGTTGAGTAGGGTAAAGGGGTTCAACGCGACTTGGGACACCAGATTCAGGAATAATCCAAACCTTCTCGATTATCTCAACGAATTCATGTCGACGACAACGGACTACCCAGTGCTTGCAGAGACACTAACTAAGGACATGGCTGAGAACAAGACCCCAAATTATCTCTACCCGGTTGGTGACCCTATCTACATCCACGTTCTCACCAGTAAAGAGACTAAGAACGTTCTCTACAAGGCCGTGGAACCCAGGATAATGGTCTATCGAGACGAGATCCTAGGAGAGATAGAAAAGAGGATCGCCATGGCCATCGACGACACGGTCTCCTTCACAACATTCGAAGAAAAAACCGAGTACATGTACAAAGTCCTCGACAACATCGTAAAAGTTGAAGCAAAGGAGATGTCGCTAGAGGAGATAAAAAATCAGATTAAACCCGATGAGAATAAGAAGGGATTGTTCGGTAGCATCGGGAAGCAGATCGAGAAACTCAGAGTCGATCAGACAACATACGAGAAGCTCCGCTACGAGGTATTTTGCGAGAAGGTCGGCTCGAGCATCCTTGAGCCCTACATCAGGGACATATATATAGAGGACATTCACTGCAGCGGCATCGGACCCATCTACATCAGTCACAAGATCTTCGGCACCGTGGAGACATCCATTGTTCTTGAGAACGGGGAAGATCTTGACAGGTTCGCCCTCAAGCTGAGCGAGATAGTCGGGAAACCAGCGAGCCACCGCGACCCCATTATAGATGCTATGATGCCAGACGGTTCCCGTCTCAACCTCGTCTTCGGCGAGGATGTCAGCACCCGAGGGAGTAACTTCACCATCCGTAAGTTCGCGAAGAACCCCCTTAGCATAATTGAGATCATAGCTTCGGGGACGATGAGTTCCCTACTTGCAGCCTACGTCTGGATAATATTAGAGGAGCGCATGAGCATCTGGATATGCGGTGAGACGGCTAGCGGTAAGACTACGACCCTCTCAGCCATCACGCCGTTCATCAGGGGAACCGACAAGATAGTCAGCATCGAGGAGGTCCCTGAGATTTTCTGTCCCCACAAGAACTGGATACGGGAGGTCGTCAGGGACACCAGCAATGCAGCCAGCGAGGAACAAGGCGCCGTTAGTATGTTCCAACTACTCAAGGCTGCGTTGCGTCAGCGCCCGAACTTCATCATCGTGGGTGAGGTCCGTGGCCAAGAAGGCATGATCGCCTTCCAAGCCATGCAGACTGGCCACGCCTCGATGGCGACATTCCACGCGGCATCCGTCGGAAAACTCGTCCAGAGGCTCACCAATTACCCAATCAGCGTCCCGAAGACCCACGTAGATAACCTCAACGCCGCCCTCTTCCAATCAGCAGTTCATGACCCGAAGACAGGGAGATATAAGCGCCGTGTCCTCGGCATAAATGAGATACTTGGCTACGAGCCCGCGGATGAGATGTTCAATTTCGTTGAGGCATTCATCTATAACGCTGCCCACGACACCTTCGAGTTCCGTGGCTTTGGCACAAGTTTTCTCCTCGACACTAAGGTAGCTGTCATGAGGGGCTACGAGGGCGCAGATGTCAAGAAGATCTATGTCGAGATGTACAAAAGGGCAGAGATCTCTGGAGTTCCTCCTCGCCCTAGGAATCAAGAGCTACGACGAGGTTACCGAAGCCATCCAATGGGTCCAAAACGTAGGGGTGGAAGCAGCCCACAGTAGATACAAGCGAATGTGCCTGACGAAGTTCGGTTACGAGATAGAGCAAAAAATAGCACAGAAGGTGGGAAAGCCGCCGTCATGAAGAAACCAAAAAACATGCTAAGCGATCTTAGCCAAGGGGACAAAGTCGACTTCGAGTTCCCCTTCTTCATGCTCTATCTCAGGTCAGTATCATCCCTCACTCTACAGAGGCTGGAGATGCTTAGGATCGCCTCTGAGAAGAGCATCTTCCGATACATCGGTCTATATCTAAAGAGGATACTATACCTCTCTGCGGTGTGGAGATATCCCCAGACGGACTCGACTGCGATCATCGCTGAGAAGGCGCCGACTGAGGAGTTCAAGGTGTTCCTCTCCAAATTCTCACAATCCATCGGAAGCGGAGAACCGCTGAACGACTTTGTAGACCGGCATTATAAGAACTGGTTCGCCCAATGGCTTGCCAACAGAGAGCAGGCGCTCAACCGTTTGAAAACCCTCTCTGATGCCTATCTTCCTATGATGTCAGTGACATTGTTCCTAACGACGACCATGCTAGTATCAAGCATCTTCTACGACGCCAACACCATGATCACCCTGACGATAGTCACAGTCATCTGCATCTCCTTCTTCCTCTACCTCATCTCCTGGCTCATATACAAGAACGCGAAACCTGAGTCTATACTCCTCGATGGACAACGTGAGAAACCCGACTGAAAGGAATAAAGCCGAAAAGATGGCTCTAATTGGTACTGCAGTAGCAGTTGTTAGTATGTTGATACCATTCGATAATTACTTGCCCTCAACAATAGATGGATTCGTGTTTCACCTTACGTTAGCAGGAGCAATCATATTAGTACCGGGTTTAATGGGTAGAAGATACATTAAGAAAGTCCGAGAATGCGAAGAGGCCTACCCAAACTTCTTCAGATATATGAGTTCGAACCTCTCAGTCGACATTCCCGCTCCGAGAGATTATGAAGGCTGCGACGGATGTAGACTTTGGCTCATTGAACAAGGCCGTAAAGGGGCTCTCCAACAAGCTGGAGATGAGGGTAGAGCCAAAAGTCGCCTGGTGGAGTTTCGAGACCGAGCTTGATAGCCAGCTTATCAGGCGTGTGAATCTCATAATGACCGACACCATCGCGACAGGGGGAGACATCACAAAATCTGGGAAATACATCGAGGAGTTCTACCACAACTACGCCACTCTCAGGAGGAATAGATACACTGCTGTCGGTTACCACACGGGTGTAGTTATACCCCTCTTCGCCGTAATGGGCGGGCTATTTGGAATCCTGAACGGTTTCTTCGCGAGTTTGACTACCTTCCTTGCTAAAATCCAAGGATACGTTCCGTTCCTCGTCCCACCCTCAGCACCCTTCATGAGATTCTTCTTCATCTTCAGCCTCTGCCTATTCGCTCTTAACAACGTATTCTCCATATACAACATGGAGGGGGACTCAAGGTTCACGATCCTCTACTTCCTAGGTATGCAGTTGCTGTTTGGGGGCATATTATTCATGGCGATTAGCGGTACCGTTGGAGGCCTACTAGGAAGCGTCACAGTTCTTTAGGAGGAAAAAGCATTTGAGCAAATTATTAACCGAGTATTTCAAGCCCGGAAAGGCTCTGATACTTGTAGCTCTACTTTTAGCCATCTCCATGTGCCTTCAGTTCTACGTATTACCTCAAGTCCTTAAGATAAAGTCCGATGGAGAAAATCTCCAGGGAACCACCATCGGGGTCATCTTGATTTTCAGCTACACGTTGACGACACTCGGCTTGCTATTCCTAATAACCGAGTACTTCAACATGAAAAACCGAATAAAGAACTTACATGAAGATCATGGAATTTCAAAACATGCCACAAGAACACTCCTCCACGCATGTTACTGTGGCTGTAGAGCCGAAGAAAGTGGAGAAGCCACAGAAGAAGGGGCTCTTCTCAAGGTTTTCCAATAAGAAGAGCACAATGGAACAGCTGAACGAGGAGAAAATCGGTTCCAAGGATAGCCTCTTAAAAAGTATAGGTAAACCCAAAACACAAGAAACCCTGGCTAAGAAGCCAAGGACGGGATTATTCTCAAACCTCCTTAAAAATAATAGACAAAAAAAGGATAAACAGGTCGAAACGACGGCTGTGCAAGTAAGTTCTCAGAAGACATTGAAAGTTGACGCATCATCCAAACAAGTAGATAATAAAACCATTTCAACAATAGTTGAAAAAAGCGTGAACCCAGAGGCCAAAATTGTAAAAGTACCAGAGTCAGCATCTTTGATGCCCCCGGTCAATGAACCTGAGCAAATAATTAAACCTAAATCGGATTCGGGTGTGACAGATCTATTGAAGTCAACCAATGAAGCCTCAAAAGTGAGGCCTTCAGAGTCCGACTCTCCTCACTTAAAGTCAGCTTCCGGGCCCGTTGGCCAGGTAGAACTCAAAAAGGGCGCAGGTGACTCTGCTAAACTTTCGACCCTTTCAATAACTTCAGAAGTACAGAAAGCAGCTCAAACACCCTTGGTAACGGCAGATTCTGGAATCAAAGCAGATGACATCTTAAAAATGACTCGGTGAGCAAACGAAGGAGACTGATGATGCATTGCAGAAATACAAGACTGTAGTTGTAAAGGTACCTGATCCCATGTCTGAGAAAAAGCCGATAGAGAAACCTTTAGAGAAGCTCGAAGCCCCAATTTTGGTAGTAGGGAACTCCCAGGAAACCGAGTTAGATGTCGAAAAAATCTACGCGAACAGTGAATTTCTGAAAGTGCTAACCGACCTGCGTAAAGTCGTAGAAGAACTCAAAACTAAGAAGAAGAAACCAAATAGATTAATTCACTTATTCTATGATCTTTTTTAGGATATTTTCACTTAATACGCGTACATTATACACAGCTAATGGATTATTAAGCCAGAGGAGAGTAAACTCAGTTAATTATTCCCAAATCAGATTTGATCTTAGTTTCGGTTGTCATCGTAAAATCTCTTGAGAACAACAGATCGTTGGAGTTTCCTAAATAATATATATTATGATGTTGAATGAGGTTAATGGTAGCTCAGACGTTTGAAATATTTTCGCTTATCCAAAATTCATAATAAATTCTTCTTTTTTCCCAATCTAATCTTAATTTATCAACATTCATCATTAATCTATATTATTATTTGTATAGTATGAACTGAGAGCTTATTATAGGTTAATACTCCTATCTTCTTTATTAATGATATTTGTGTCACTCTGTTTCATAGGGGGCACTGGGTAGCTGATGAGTTTTGATGAGAGAGTCGATGTAGTTGATCTTATACTTAAGGTGCTTAAGGAGCATGAGAAAAATCTTGATACACTCGTCTCTCAACTCGGGGATACCCTTAGTCAACCTATTGGCAATGGTTCTGTTCAGATACATAATTATAGCAAGTATAAGGCTGTCCTCCATAAGTGGTTTGAATTCAGAGACCGATGTTTGAAATCAGACTTAGTCGCATTCGATATAGTCGGAGACCGGTTCCAAGTTTCCGCAGTGAAGAATGGGAGCTTTTTCTGTTACTCGGAGACGATCCCGGAGATGACTATTAAGATGGAGAAGGATGGTGACAAGGTTCTGATTGAAGGTGGCGAATTCATGACTCATGATGAGTCATCATATGCCTTCAATGGAAAACTCCAGTGTGGTCTAGGCGTCAACACGCGGAAGACCAAAGTCGATCTCCCCAACGGCGATACAGTACACAAAATACTATATGATATCGATCCTGAGGAGGCTCGCCTCTGGTTAGCAGATGAGCTGATGACTGAAAAGAAGTCGATAGTCTTCGGCGATATCGAGGTTTAAATAATTAAAAAAATGAAGGATAATTCGGAGAGTTTTATCTCCAGCTTCGAATCTCTGGAATTGCCTTCTTCTCAACGAGTTCCTTGGCCTTGTTAAAGTATCTTAGTACGTTAACGCCCTTCTCTGTAAGTTTGTAAGCCTTCTTAGTGCGTTTGTCTCCGTCTTCAGCCATGTACTCGACGATGAGTTCCTGGGCGACGAGAGACTTCAGAATCTGTTGCAATGGTTTCCACGAAAGGTTAGCACCGTACATTATACGAGTGGGGATGATGACGCCGTTCTTGATTTCCTCAAGTATGTCTATGTATATCTCAAGTTTAGATCGCCTGTTTGTCATCTGATTTTTCTCCTCTATGTCACTCCTGCCTATCTCTGATACTGGATCATATACTGAGATTAGACCGGTTTCTAAGCTGTATAAGTAGTTGTAAATTGGTGAAAGTTACACACACATACGAATAATGATGAACTCATCTTCATATCTAATGCACATTGTTAAGACAGATGCTCATTTTCGCGTTACGGGTATCCATGTTGGGAATCCATAAAGTATCTAAATCTTCTGAGGCTGAGGTGAGTTCATAGAATGTCAGGCTCCATGGTGTCCGAAGGGATAGTTCTCCTTGGGATCGTATTAGCTGCCTCAATGCTTTCTCAGGTGTTCATCACATCGATGACTAACATTCAGAGGAGCTCAATGGAGTCTTCGAAGTTTTTGAGCGATAGGATTAAGACTAGCATCAAAATCATCTACGCGACAAACTCCTCGTCGACCGTGAAGATTTGGGTCAAGAATGTTGGGAGCTTGGATATAGCTCCCTCCGACATACAAAGGTCGGATATATTCTTCGGTAAAGATCTAAATTGCTACACTTACGCCGAGAATGGCGTCGGTTGGACATATAGGATTCTTAGCGGAGCTACAAGCTGGATGCCGGATGATACCCTCGAGGTCACCCTTAGACCCTCATCGCCACTGATTCCGGGGCAGTACTATTTGTCGTTCGTCACGTACAACGGTGTCAAGGATGAGTATACGATAAGCATCGGTGGCTAGCGTTGGGTTTCTCAACAACGATCGCTGCGGCATTCGCGGCCATAATAATGATCTCCGGCCTCGTTATCATACTTACAACGGGGATGAGCAGTTTAGACACCATCACGAGTTCTATATCCGATCAGGTAAACAGCGCCGAAACCAAACTCGGTGCTTCCTGCAGTCTAGGAAAAATCATTGAGGTTAATTCAACAACGATTCGGATGAACGTGACAAACACTGGTGAGACATCTTTCCAGGTAAATGATTTTTCTAAAATAGATGTGTTAGTGATTTATGATACCCCTGAAGGACGTGTAACCGATTGGGTGAATTATAATCAGACTGGGGTGGGTGAGCGTTGGAGGGTGCTGGGAGCTTATTTCAACGGTGGGCCAGAGATCATGAACCCAATCGTTTTATCGACCCAAAGTTATGGGGTCTGGGACCCTCTCGAGACGATAGAGATGGAGATTCACGTAAACGCGACAGTAAGGGAATTTGAAGCAGTGATGGTTACACTCCCTGGAGGATATAGAGCGATACAGTCGAATCAGCTTGACTACAATTTTGGTGTAGCCACGATTAGGGCTGGAGACATGAGTGTCACCGTTAATCATGGTCTTTCCACGGCTCCGTTAAACGTCCAGCTTACACCTCGGGTGAATCTCAGGTGCTCATATTGGGTCTCGAATATTACTCAGTCAAGCTTTGTGATCAATCTCTCTCAGGTTCAAGGTAGTGATTCATCGTTCTTTTGGTGGTGTCAGAAGTAGGTAATACGCAACGACTTCTGAAACTAGGTGGCGAAGAACTCTCTTAAACTCATGCTGATCTTCATCATAATGGCTTTCCTGACCAGGTTGACAATGACGTTATGAACATCAGATTTATTTTTCAATAATATATACGAGAAATCATCTATGGTTTTTTGTCCTGGTTTTTCCAGAGCAGGTCGAAGAGGTTCCCGTAGGATTTGACTATTGAGGCATAATTCGTCTCCAACGCCACAAACTTATCCTCACCACCCATCAACAAAATCAACTCCCCCGAATCCGACACGATGAAGCTCGGCTGCCCCCTCAATCGGAGAAACGCGAAGTCACAGCACCCAGCACCCAGCTGCTCCAACACAAACGTGCTCGTCGGGGAATACTCCGTCAAGACCCGAACATCAACGGTCCTCACCTTACAGAGCCCCTCAAGATCCTCGAAGAACGGGGAATTATACAGCCACACCAGGTTCCTGTCGGAGACCACCGCAGCCAGCCTCCCCGCGCTCCGCCTCAGCAGCTCGCTGACCCTCGCGCCTATCTGCCTCTTGCCCTCAAGCACCTGAAGCGTCTCCTTCTCCTCCTCGCCCTCTTCGCATTTGGGGAGGATCCTCCAGAGACCTAGCAGCTCCTCCTTCTTCCTCTCGAGCTGGTAGATCCTCTGTCGCCTCTCCTCTATCTCGGTGTCGAGGACCTTCTCGAAGGGTACGGCGGTGAACTTCATGGGTCTCTCGAGTACCCTGTAGATTGCGCCCATGTTCTCTAGGGTGCGGAGGATCTTGTATGCTTCGGTTCTGTGGACTCCTAGGGATTCGGCTATCTTCTGGGCTTTTTGGGCGCCGTATCTTGCGAGGTAGAGGTAGACTTTGACTTCGTTTCTGGTTAGTCTGAATCTGGTGAGGGCGATGTTGATGTCTCTGAGGGCTTTGAGTTGTTGTTCGTGTTCGGCTTGGGGCTGTGTTTTTAGGGTTGGTTTGGTGAGTTTTATTAGGTCTGGGTCCAGCTCCGGTGGGGGCTGGTTTGCTTCTTTTTCTCTTCGTTGTCTGTTTGTTTGGGCCGCCTGCATCGGTTTCCCCGGGTATGGGTTAATATGTATTATTGATGATGCTTGTGGAGCACCAAACCAGATCAACAATCCATTTCTATAAAATAAACGCCAAAATATATTTTAAAAAAAATATTTTTAATAAAAATGGCTATTTCCAATTTCTTATCTGGGGTGCAATCTCCCTCGTAACTAATTCTCTAGCCTTGTTGAAGTATCGTAGAACGTTTACTCCCTTTTCTGTAACCTTGTATGCTTTCTTTGTTCTATTGTCCCATTCGTCAGCTGCACATTCCTCTATTAATTCCTGAGCTTCGAGTTCCTTCAAAATGTGTTGAAGGGGTTTCCACGAGAGATTAGCTCCATACATGATGCGTGTTGGAATCATTACGCCATTACTAATCTGGTCAAGTATATCCACATAAATCTCGAGTTTCGATCTTCTGTCATTCATTTTCATTTTACCTGCTTTTAACGATGAACCGAGAACATTTGGAGCACGTGGCCGAAATAAGACGTAGTGAATAGACTTTGACTACATACACTACGAAAACATTGCCTCACCAAATGAATACATAAACCAATATCAAACAATCGTTATTAATCAAATTCCGATCGCTTTCTTTTATTGTCATAAAATAGAACTAATAATTTTATTTAAAACAAGATCATTACCTGTTAATTACCTCTATTTCCTTCTCTCTTCTATTTTGGATGGGGATGACAATCGAAAAACTCGCACCCTCACCTTCCTTAGAGTCTACGGTGATCTTTCCACCATGCTTTTCAACAGCTTGCTTACAGTAGTGGAGCCCCAATCCGGTACCTTTGGGTTTAGTCGTATAGAATGGCCTAAAAAGATTCGGCATGACCTCCTTCGGGATCCCACGTCCGTTATCTGAGACCTTAATGACCGCGTTTTCGCCTTTCATAAATACTGAGACGGTGATTTTGCCACTTCCTGAGATAGAATCTATTGCATTTCTAAGTAGATTCTCAACAACCCTTCTCATATGGAACGGATCAATCCACGTTTTGATTTCATTTAACTCACAATGGATTTTTATTCCAGGTGGGATTGGCATCTCATCAATTATCATTTTTACGAAGCCCGAAAGCTCTACTTCAACGCGTTCCAGGGGTTTTTCAGACATTTGTCCCCTAAGCTCCTCTAGCATTCCAACAGAGTTATCGACAGCTTTCTCGATTATACCCATCATTTCTGCAGCTTTCTCGGGTTTAATCTTCATAATATAAACTGCGTTTCTAATTGTTCCTAAAGGTCCCCTTAGATCATGTGCGACTGTTGAGGCAATAGTTCCAGCTGCCGTAATCTTCTCCGAGTCAAGAAGCTTTTTCGCTCTTTCTTCCGCAAGTCTCTCAAGGTTCTTTGAGTAATTCTTCAGTTCATCCTCTAACTTCTTCCTATCTGTAATATCACGAGCGCTAACCAATAACTCCGTCTTACCGCTCTCGGATTTAACTAGGCTTGCTCGCCCCTCCCCCCAGCACTCCGTTCCATCCTTTTTTACCCATTTGAAATCAATCGGTGGAATTTCCTTCCCTTGGACAACTTGTAAGAATAATTTGATATTTTGTGAGAAACTTGTAGTTTTAAGAGTCCCAATGCTGAATATAAGTTTACCAACAATTTCATCTTTGTTGTAACCAGTAATTTTTAAGAACTGATCATTCACCCACGTAATTGTTCCATGAAGATTCACGATCACAAGCCCATCAGGGGCGAGGTTTACCAGTGACTTAAACCTGGCTTCAGATTTCGTAATTTCATCCTCAAGTGCTTTTCTCTCTGAAATATCATTGGCGAAACAGAGTATCGCATTTTCTCCCCTATACTTTATCCTAGAAATCATAGTTTCTATTTGAATTCTCTTGCCATCTCTCCTCCGAATTTCTACTTCGCTTCGAACTTTTTCTCTTTCTCCAGCTATTACTTCTTTTATGTGTTGATTAGCTGCGTCCTTATAATTAGAGAATAGTATATTAAGTCCATTTTTACCGTAAAGATTTCTAGGCGATGACTCTCCAAGGAGATCCGCTAAAGCACGGTTACCATATACCAATACACCATTTATTGCAATAGCTATTGGCTCAGGTGACTTTTCAACAACATTTGAGTGAAGATTAATAATCTGTCTACTTTCAACTACATCTCTAATCCTTTTTGCCAGCACCTTATAATGCTGCGGAGACATTTCCTTACGAATATAATCATCTACACCAACACTGAAAGCTGTCTCAGCAACCTCCTCGCTTCCTTGACCCGTATATAGTATGATCGGGATACTACTAAAATCTCTAAGTTTTTTAGTGAACTCAATACCCGTCATCTCAGGCATTTTATAGTCAACGACTAAACAATCATACTCAGCATCCTTCAGACGTAACATCGCATCTGAAACTGAACTAACTGAATCTACTACAATTTCACTATCATATAAAGTTATAAAATTCTTGAACATTTGTAGCTGGTTCTCATCGTCGTCAAGGTGAATTACCTTTATTTTACTTAATGGGAAATCAGACAACGTTATCTTTACACATTGTCTGCCTTTCCATAATTATAATTATTATAGATATTAAATATAGTATTAGAAAACCACTTTTTCACAAATATATGAGCAAAAATTTAATTTTATCAAAAATAATTAAGAATTAGAATAGATAATCTATTATATGGAATATAGAACGTATTTCATCGGTAAACTTTCATGCAGGGAAAGTCGATAGTTGAATTTATTAATGATTCAACTACTTTGATTAAATCTCGAAAAGAAGCTTTAGGCTTATGGATATGGGCGACGCTAGTTTCCAGTCTGTTGATTGGAAGAGGATTTCCTTCGATTCAACCAACTATTCTGTCACTGCTTACAGTTTTCTTTCTCGTGGTGTCTGTATATATATACAATGATGTTACTGATAATGAGGCTGATAAAAACAACGAGTTTAAAAAAGGTCGCCCTCTTCCATCAGGTACAGTTTCAAAAGAAAACGCAATGTTATTAGTATATATATCTGCAGTCTTAGGACTCGCACTAAGCTTGACTTTAAATATATTTAGCTTCGCCTTCGCTTTAACTTATCTTATTTTATTTGGAATTTATTCTTATCCAAAAATTCATCTTAAGAAAAGATTCTTATTAAAAGAACTTGTCATAACCTCTGGTCTGTTTATTTTAAACCTTCTTGTGAGTTACGGATCTATCGGTACATTTTCAACAATGGCATTAATAGGTACGTTGTTTTTCGCAATTTTTGGATTTACAGCTTTACCTGCCGGAATGGACTCGACCGACGTTGTAGCTGATAAACTGCAAGGTGTTAAGAGTCTTGCTTCGGTCTTATCTTTGAAAAGAAGATTACAACTCCTGATAATTGGAATTTTAGTAATAATTACGTTAACGCCTTTCACTTACATAAATTTCGGGTTCAATATGTTATTGCCGATATTTGTAATTATAAGTTGTTTAGTGTTTCTAAGGTTTATGTTTCCACTTATGAATAAGGTAGACCCAATAATGGCAAACATGGATAATGATGTAATTCTGAAAACTAAACGATCTATTATAATCTTCAATTTTATACTAAATGCATTTTTAATCATAGGATCAATCAATCTTACCTTTTTATTATCTCATCTTTTATGAATTTTTCCGAAAAAAAACTAATTTGCATTCGGAATATGGAGAGATTTTTACTAAAATATTTTTTTTCATGTTAATATAAATATTAAGTAAAATGAATGTTATTGATAATTATATTTTCTAAATAGGTAGTAAATAATGGTTAAATCCATATTATTAATATATAAAACATTTAAATTAAAATCTAATAACTTAAAAGTCGTCTTTGGTGAAGCTCAAGCAATCAATTAACGTACTTCACGTAGATGACGAAAGCGGTAAGTTAGAATTTACAAAATTTTTTCTACAAAGTGAAGGAAACATAGATGTAACTTCAATTACGTCTCCCCTAAAAGCTCTCGAAATATTAAAGGTAAAACACATTGATTGTATTATCACCGATTTCTTCATGTCTGACATGAATGGAATTGAATTCGTTAAGAAAATACGAGAAACTTCAAACATACCTATAATACTCTATACTGGACAAAGAAGCGAGGAGATCGTAGAAGCCGCATTCGCCATAGGTGTAGATGATTACTTTAGAAAAGATGATTTCCCAAGTCACTATAAAATTCTAGCAAAAAGAATCAAAAGCCTTGTAGAGAAAAAACTTGGCGAAGACGGTTATCGAGAGTTTTTTGAAAGGGCAAACGAGGCAATTTGGATACATGATTATGAAGGAATAATATTAGATGTTAATGAAGCCGCATGTAGGCGGTTCGGTTACAAAAAAAGTGAACTTTTGAATAAACATCTAAAAAAGTTAATTGTTCCTATTTCAGATACAAAATATGAAGAATATATTACTAAACTCAAAGATGGTACAGAACTAGTATTCGAGTCATCTAATTTTACTAAAAATGGCGATTTGATCCCAGTTGAGGTTAGTGCACGTGCTATAAAATACGATGGCATCGATGCAATTTTGCGTTTTAGTCGAGATATAAGTGAGCGTAAAAAACGAGAAGATGAAGTCAAAACCCAACTCAACGCATTAAACTTACATGCCTCCAAACTTGATGAATTATCAAGCGTCGATGAAATTGCGAAGTGTTCTTTCGAAATCATCGAGAACCTGCTTGGCTTCAGTGATGGTGCCATAGGAATTATCGACGGTAATTTGTTAAAATTTATTTATGCTAAAAACGTTGATCACTCCAAATTACCGAAATTTCCTCTTATTGGAAAAGGAATAACAGTTAGAGCGATTCGTACTGGGGTGACTCAGCTTGTAAATGATACTCGTAGTGATCCTGATTTTCAAATGGGATTTGGTGCATCGCTTTCTGAATTAGATGTTCCAATTTTGGTCCATGGAAAGGTTGTAGGCGTTATAAATCTTGAGGAGTCAAGAATAAATGCCTTTAATGATGAACACAAAACTGTACTTGAAATACTTTCTAGAAGTATAGGTTCAGCCTTATCAAGAATAGAACAACTAGAAGTCATTAAAGCTATTGAAGCAAAATATGTAAAATTACTAGATTTGACACCGGAACCTGCGATAATCGCGTCTGGAACAACTATCATCTATGTTAATGATAAGATGGTTAAAATGCTCGGATACGATGATGCTTCAAAGCTTATAGGAAAAGATATGTCAATAACCCTACCCGATGGTGAACGTGAAAGAATTCTAAATAGAACTTTAAGTAGACAAAAAGGTGAAGATCAGCCAACAACTTATGAACTTAAATTATTGAAAAAAGATGGAGAGATAATAGATGCAGAAGCGGTAGTTAGTCGAATTGAATTCGAAAAAAGGTCAGCAATACTAGCATTTACAAGAAATATATCCGAAAGAAAAATATTTGAAAGAAGACTTCAAGCACTTCACAGTAACTCTATAAGTCTATCCCAAGTTTCTACTCAAAAAGAGGTCTGCGAAATCACTCTAGACGCGGTTGAAGCTGTAATAGGATTCCAAATAGCGACATTTCTAATTGTCGAAAATGATCATCTGATCTCAATAGGAAACAGAGGTATGGAGCCACTCGGTAAACCATTACCTCTTGATGGGCCGGGAATTACTGTAAAAGCTGCTAAGGAAAAACGAACTATTTTAGTTAACGATGTGAGAAATAACCTCGATTTTATTAAAGGATCAACCGATTCACTTTCCGAATTAGCAGTCCCAATAATAGTCGATGGAGAGGTAGTGGCTGTTCTTAATGTAGAAAACGTAGAGTTGAACGCATTTAACGAAACCGATCAGAAGCTAGTGGAAACTCTATCTATGCATGTATCCTCAGCATTAGATAGAATAAAAGAAATCGATGAAATCAAAATTAGGGAAGCAGTGAAAGCAAAAGATGTGATGGATGTCGCAAATCGCGTAAGTAGCATGGTCCGTCACGATATCCGTGGACCTTTGCAAACCATTCAATCTGCTTCTTACCTGCTGAGGAGGAAGCCGGATCGAACTGAAGAACTCACCTGTAAAATCGATGAAAGCGTCGATTACGCTGTACGTATACTGGATGATTTAAAGGCTTCAATGCAGCTCCCCGAGCTAAAAAGAATAAACACGGATATCGGTCTCCTCATTGAAAAAAGCATAACAACGATTAACATTCCGAATAATATACAAATTGAGAAGAGGCTCAACGCCTCTTGCTCCGTGGAAGCCGACTCTTACCAAATTCAACGTGTTATTGACAATTTGATTCGAAACGCCGTGCAAGCGATGCCAAAAGGTGGATCATTAGTAATAGATGTCGAATCGCACAATGATGAGATATCGGTTGAAGTTGAGGACTCTGGACCAGGGATCCTTCCTGAAGTTGCAAAAAACCTGTTCAAGCCCTTTAAGACGACAAAGGAGGGAGGAACTGGGCTCGGTTTGTATATATGTAAACAAATAATCGAAGCCCACGGTGGAAGTATATCTTATTACACTATTGTTGGGAAAGGAACTAGTTTTAAAATAGCTTTACCAATAAAGACACCAAAATCTGTAACTGAATCCGAGAAACAGAGTGAAGAGAGACGACAGTACTCAAAGATGACTTATTATTAAGAAAAGTATTTGCGCCCAATAAAAATTAAAAATTTTGAAAAATAGCCTCAGTGTAACTCTGATTTTACGGTACTTATGTCAGAGTAACCCGAGAAAAAACACTATGAATCGAACAGGGGTAATATTTTATTCACTGGAGTTAAATAGAAACCCTACTTTATGTGTCCTTGATTATTATGGTCAAGACACCTGATGAAGCTAAACCTGTGTTTGAAGCAAATCGCAGCGAAAGTACACTCGATCCTGAAAACTGGGGCGACCTGAGGGCTTTAGGACACAAAATGCTCGATGACACGATGAACTACCTGGCTCTCGTCATGTAGCAGTACACTTGAAAAATTCTCGATGACCAACAGACGAGGTTAAATTCAATTAATCGGAGTGTATTTTGATGAGAAGAAAGGACAGAGAAATTAAAGATCAATCAGAGATAATGACTATTCTCCAGAATGCAGATGTCTGCAGACTGGCAATGTCCATGAACAATGTACCATACATAGTTACGATGAATTTTGGTCTAAAGAATGGTGGAACATCACTGTACTTCCATTGCGCTGGGGAGGGTAAGAAGATAGATATCTTGAAAAACAACAACTTGGTATGTTTCCAAGCCGATATACAACACGAATTTTTTCTACATGAGATAGCCTGTAGCTGCAGCATGAAGTATAGGAGCGTTCTTGGAATGGGGAGAATTACCTTCGTTACAGAGTGGTCTGAAAAGGTTGAGGCGCTCCAGACAATCATGATGCATTACACGCATAAACCAAGTCATGAGTTTAAAACCTGATTTAGTTGAGCGAACGACTGTTCTGAGGTTAGATATCGGGGAAATCTCGGGGAAGGCGCCGATAGGTCCGCCGGTACATGATTTTAAGTAATGAACATAGTGCCGCCTCATCAGAAACAAAGTAGAACTGGAAACTCATCTGTTCATAAAATACCAGATTAAACCTGAAACCCCTAATCAAATAATTAAAACTAAAATGGGGTTAGAAAACATGAAACTATTCAAAGTATCACCTTCAACTGTTTTATTGATAACATCGCCTATGTATAGAAGTCCTATAATTATGAAGCTAATTAACCAATATTTCATTTATTATCACCATTGCACGTGCGCGCGCACATTCGCCCTCTGGTTAAAGACCCCAATGGAACCGAAACCGAAGCCAGTTTACACTCCCATCAAGAGATCAGACTAAGCGTATGACGAATCTATTCACTTGTGGATTATTGCACCCTTTTGACACTTTCGTGCTTGAGGGTGCCAGATTGGCTTTACGCCAAGCTGAGCCTCAAAGTAACTCTGATCGCTCATGGATCGCACTAATGCCTTCACATCATTGGCCGACAATATTTAATCATCCTCAAGTTAAATAGGTTCTCAATACTAATGCTTCATCTGTTATACCGCTCCGTAATTCCCTAATACATTCTCATTCGAGGGTTGGATGGTGTTGTCTTCTGTCCCTTTGCGTGCGGGACGCGATGATTAAGGATGTTGTCTCCATTTCCCCAGGTGAATCTATTGAGGTCGCTGCGAGGATAATGGCGGAGCATTGTATAAGTAGCCTCATCGTCGTTTCCGATGGGGTTCTTCATGGGATACTGACCGAGAAGGACATACTCACGAGGGTCGTTGCTAAGGGTATGAAGCCTGCGGAGGCCAGGGTCGTCGACGTAATGTCCCCCTCTCTCATTACAATAGGTCCTGAAACCTCCCTTGAGGAGGCGAATCGGTTCATGGTAGAGAAGAGAATTAAGAAGCTCCCCGTAGTCGAGTCGGATGGCAACCGGCTCTTGGGGATCTTATCCATAACGGATTTCGCAAGGATGCAGCCCAAACTGATCGAGGCGGCGAAGAAGAGGGCGGGGGATCGAAGTGAAGGCGATATTGAGTTCTGCAGAGATCTCCTAAAGATGGATGAGGGACAGCACCTTGAATTCAAGTCGACTCTTCGATACGATCTGATGAAAAAATGTGTCAACCCTGATCTTGAGCAGGTCTGTTTAAAAACGATATCGGCTTTCATGAACGCTGACGGAGGCGACCTAGTAATAGGAGTCACCGACGAGAAGTTTGCGCTCGGTCTCAGCCAGGACTATAAGACCCTAAGGGTTCAAAACAGGGATGGCTTCGAAAACAAACTGATTAGTCTTATTTCGGCCAAGATCGGTGATTCCTTCCTCCGCTTCGTGAGGGTGTCATTTATGACTCTTAATGGGGTTGAGATTTGCAGGGTCAGTGTATCCCCCGCCTCGGAACCAGTATTTTTAAGAGATAATGGTCAGGAGACATTTTTTGTCAGGACGGGTAACAACTCACGTCCGTTTTCGCTTTCAGACACTACAAAATATGTTATAGAGCGCTGGCGCTAGAATCTACTGTATCTTAATTACGTGGCCTGTGTTTTTATCTCTCTTCTTCTTGATGATTGTCTCAAGAACCCCGTTTCTACAGGTACTCGTGGCCGTATCTTGATCCACCTGAACTGGGAGTTCAAGTTCCTTATGGTAGCGATGTTCTGGGTTTGTGACATCTATTGTTAGCGTCTTCTCGGTCGCGTAGAGCTGTATGTCGTCCTTCTCTACCCCGGGAAGTTCTGTTATGATCTTGATCTGATTGGGTTCCTCGATGATGTCTACGAGTGGCTCCCTCGCTTCCTGTAGACTTAGAGGTTTCTTGTCCTCGCCGCCGACGGGGTTTGGTTTTATGTTACCGAATTCACGGACCACTGGCTTGCCATCTGGTCCAATTTTAACGGAGTAGCCGTAGACGAAGGGACCATACTCCTTCTTGATCGAACCATCAGGAAGAATGTGTTCTTGAGCGAGGTCCTCTGGTATTTCGCCCTCAATTTCCTTGAAGAAGTCAGCCATCTCCTTCTCCATCTCCTCGATCATTCTATCGAGGTCGGGAAAGATGAAGGGGGGGCCGCGTTTGCGGCGCTTCTCCCACTCGTCCCAGAAAGACATTCAGTGCACCGAATAGAGTGAACTAAGGAGCCTGCTTTAAGGGTATCCCGTTACCTTAATGATAGGAAAAAACGGAGGCCCACAAACCTGCCTATACTAGTTGCATATAACGAGATTGCGCTCAAAAGCCGATACGTTCGAAGTTCCTTGGAGCGCAGGCTAGCAGCCCAGATTGAGTTCGCGCTTATTCGCAGCGGCTACTCCGAATCTCGGGCGAGGAGACGATTTGGGCGCATAATAATAGATGGAGTACCTCCTGAGGCTGTGTCGATTGTCGCCGACGTATTCGGCGTCGTCCACGCGATACCAGCAGAAACTGTAAAATCGGATATTGATGCTGTTGTGAGCCTAGCCGTTAAGGTAGCGGGTGAACTTCTCGAGGAAGGCTCGAGGTTCGCAGTCAGGCCCAAGGTTGTAGGTGATCAACCCTATGGGAGTCAGGACGTCGCTGTAAGGGTCGGAGCGGCGATAAACGATGCATACAAAACTAGGGGCATCAGGGTGAATCTCAGCACCCCAGATGTTACCATCGGGATCGAGGTTAGGGACAGGGAAGCATATGTCTACTCAGAGATAGTGGAAGGTGTCGGTGGTCTACCCTACGGATCGCAGGGGAAGGCTGTCGCCCTTTTTAGCGGTGGAATAGACAGCCCCGTTGCCATGTGGTTACTGATGAAGAGGGGTGTTGAGATTTACCCACTTTTCATGGATCAGACTCCATATGTCGGTGAAAGTTATCTTAGAAGAGCAGAGGAGGCCTTCAGGTCATTGAAGCGATTCGCACCTTCTGAAGGGTTCGCCCTCTACTCTGCACCAATGGGGCCGATTATGGAGCGGATATTAGAGTCTCCAGAGCCGAGGTTCACTTGTGTCCTCTGTAAGAGGGCTATGTACAGGATCGCAGAGGAGTTCTGTAGAAAGAAGGGTGCAAAGGCGATAGTGACGGGTGAGAGTATGGGGCAGGTCGCAAGCCAAACCCTTGACAACTTGTTTGTACTCGACTCTACCGTCTCTGTTCCCGTTTTACGTCCACTCATTGGGTTCGATAAGGTGGAGATCGAGGACAAGGCAAGGGGGATTGGCACATACGCGATCACCGCTCATAGGGTCGAAGGATGCAAGGTGGTTCCCACAACTCCCGCTACTACAAGTAGAATAGAGAAAATCATAGGCATCGAGAGGCAGTTAGATATGAATCAATCTCTGCGCTGATGTTGCGGGGAAGATAACCCGACTCATCACAGGCTAAAGATGAAATATGCGACGCAGATTAATCTGGGTGGGTACAGTTAATGTCTATTCCATCGGATGCACTCGCGGAAAGTGTCGACCTCGACTTCACTGAGGTCGAGGAGCACTGGAACGTTTACCAGCTGAGCGACGGAACAAAGCTCAAGGTCAAGTTGATTGTAAGGGGCGTGAAGAGGCTCAACCAGTTCGAGCCCGATGGCACCCCAGTATACCTAATCAATTCGATGAATGTAGTGAGAGCAGTTGACATCCCAGACTCAGTAAAGGCGAAGCCGAAGAAAAGCAGCATGCCGCCGGTGTAGTGACCTTGAAGCTCAGGCTTCTCGCCTCGACGCCCGAAGTTGAGACCCTGATCGCTACGGCGATGCTCACCACAACCAGTGGCGCAGCACCAACTACCTTATTCCATAAGCTCTCTGCTGATCCCGACAAAGTTGTTGACGTCGTGGGGAGGCTCGAGGCTCAACATGGTAGCGTTATGGAACATAATCGGCTTAGCCTGCTACTGGAAGCGGAGGAGGCCGAAGTGTTGAAAGCTCTCCTCAAAAACAGGTTCTTTACATTCACAAGATTGGGGTCGAGAAGCTGGCTCGTCAGCGCAAACCTGCGAACGATAATAGAATATGGTGTCGAAGGTGACGAGTTCGGAAAATTGCTGATGGATTCGGTGGCAGCCGTGGCTCCTACTGTAAAGAATTTCGAGAAGTGGAAAAATTGAAGATCGAATTACTCTCCCACACATCGAGTCGCGAGCTCCTTGCATCCCTTCCCGCCTCAGAGGTTACTGAGACGGAGTTTCTCGCACACCTTGGCTTTACATTCGCTGTCGAAGGTATAAGCAGGACCTGCAGTCACCAGTTGGTGAGACATAGAGTTGCCAGCTTCAGCCAACAAAGTCAGAGGTACATACCGGTCAAGAGGCTACAAGAGCATGTTGTAGTGCCACCATCTGTGGAGGAAAAGGGAGTGAAGGTCTTCGAGAAGTTTATTGAGAGCGCAAGCGATACATACAACACACTCATCGAAAATAGCGTACCGAGGGAGGACGCGAGGTTCGTGCTTCCCAACGCTGCTGAGACCAGTCTTCTGATGACGATGGATGGACGAAGCCTTATGCACTTTTTCGGCTTACGACTCTGCAGTAGGGCTCAGTGGGAAGTCCGAGCCATAGCAGAAGAGATGCTTAAGCAAGTGAGAGTCGCTGAACCAGACCTCTTTAATGAAGCAGGGCCTTACTGCATCCAATTAGGTCGATGCCCTGAGGGCAAATTCAGCTGTAATAGAATAAGCGAGATGAAGAGAAAATACGGCAGCACCTAACTCTTAGGTTCGGGATCACGTTCTAGACTCCCACTTGTACAATGGATGCTTCCACTGTTTCTTGGCCTGACTAGGCTGCTGCATTCGACCTCGACAACATCTACACCGATTGACTCGAGGTACTTTGTGTTCTTTGGATTCCCAGCAGGGACCATGACCTTCATCGGTGCGAGTACGACGCCTGTGTCTGGGCCCTTCTTGAAGCCTCGACTGTCGATGCTAATGAGATCGTCGGGGGGCGTGATGAAGTTCCAGTGCATCTCTCTCTTCATCCACTCGACGAGATAGGGATCATAGAAGCTGGAGTCGGCGACACTTGTGTGACGATCAATCATGCTGTAGTGGATAGTACCCTTTCTTGTGCCATAGCCTGGGCCCAGTCGGACGTCGACTTCGGGATCCTGCATCTTAACTATCTGAGCGTACTGCTCGTGACCTCTCTCGTTGGCGCGATGGATTGCAGGGTCCGCCGTGTTGCCACGTGGGTAGTGGACTTCTATAAGCAGGTGCTTCTCGTCGAGCCAGCCACAGGGACCACCCTCGACCATGCCGTTACCAGTAATCATGCCTACGACGGGGCAGCCTATCTTGGCGAGTGTCTGGTAGGTGGGTGTTTCCTCCCCCTTCCTGATCCAGTCGTACATGCGTAGGATGACTTGGCCGTAGACGGCTGCGTGACAGACATCGTCGGTGTAGATTGCTTTAACCTGGTAGGGTGGATCGAAGGGGTCAGGGTCACGGAGTATGACTTTGACGCCGTTATCTTTGTACGCTTTCACTATATTTTCGTGATGTTCTGTGAGTTCTTTGAGGTCTGGTTTGAAGGTCATGCGCCATGCAGCTAGGCTAGATTCGTGAGGTGGCCATGGCGTCTTTTTGCCGACGCTGAGAAACTCCTTACCGGGACGATGTACTAGGACCGTGCGAAGCTTCCCAATGCTTGTGTTAGCCTTCCAATTGCTACCCCAATACTTGGGCATCTCCTCCTCAAACTCTGTGAGGACCTGAGGGTGAAGTCTTGTGTAGATGTCTTTCAGTTCCTCCTCGGCGTTCATCTTCTTCTTGGGTTCGGGCATATCAGTCGAATAAGTTTGATGGAGAGGCTTTAAAATATCTCTCCTATTGTTCACGCGATTTTAAGCAGTTTCATAAACTACTTTAGTATATCTTCGAAAAAATCTCACCTCTGATCTCGCTTCTTCATTATTAAGCGTCAAAGTATCAATGTTTAAACGTTGAAATTGAGTCATGTGGATTCCTGCTTAGACGCAGGTTCCTCGGAGATATTCGTCTTTTTGTCAAACTTCGTGTGGCATTTCTGACAATTTGCCATTTGGAAAGGTCCCTCAGGGGTCTCAAAAACGTCTCCACATTTAGGGCATTTGACTTTTATTTTATTCATTTGTCCGTCACCTAGCTTCTCTCGTTTCTTCTAATTAAAATATTTACTGTCTCAATACATATATCGGATTATCAATTATGCTCGTGCGCGAGTCAACTTAGCTTTAAAATCTGGGATTAAAAATGAGAACGGGAGTCATTTTGACTCCCTGAAAGCTTTTGCCCCAAGCTTGAACGCATTTGTGTTTAGCTCGATGAATCTGGGGGGGATGGACTCATTCATAACAGATAGGATCGCCTTTTCGCCGAACGGGAGAACATCTGCAACAGCTAGCGCACCCAGCATTACTATATTAGTGGCGATGGGGTCGCCCGCTTCCTCGGCGAGTGCGGTTGCGTCGAAGACTGCCACCTTACTGGAGACTTGCCTCAGTAGCTTTAGGAGCTCCTCCTCATCAGGGTACTTACGCATACCACTGATGACTTCAACTGGGGGGATCTTTTTGCTATTAACTATTGCGAGACCGCCCTGCCTGAGATATGTCACTCCCCTACGGGTCGCCTCAACTAACTCGAATCCGAGTAGAGCATCCGCTTCCCCTGGTCTGATCTGTGGTGAGTAGGCTTCCCCTATTTGGATATGGCCCATGACGGGACCACCGCGTTGAGCCATTCCATATGTCTCGCCTATTCGAACGTTATACTCATTTTTGATGGCTGTCTCCGCGATGAGGCGCGTCGCAAGAAGTGTTCCTTGCCCGCCTACGCCTGCAATGACCAATCTGGTGGTTTTCAACTCAGATCCTCCTTTTGATGCAGCCAGTGTTGCATACTTGGGCGCAGACTCCACAGCCCATACAGATAGTTGGATCGATGATTGCTCTCTTCTTTTCATCATCGAAAGTAAGGGCGGAGCAGCCGAAGGTACTCAGGCAGAGCTTGCAACCAATACATGTCTCATCATCTACCATGTAGGGGATGGGGCGTTTTGGCCTCATCTGACGAATGGCTTCAGTGGCGCAGACGCGTCTGCTGATTACCATAGCGACACCCTCTGTCTGTAGCATCCTCTTGAATGCCGCCTCTGTTGCCTTGATATCATAGGCATCAGTCACTTCGATGTGTTCGACTCCGACGGCTCTTGCGATAGCCTCGATGGATATGCTTTTCGTAGGCTCACCCATAGCAGTCTTTCCGGTTTGCGGATTGGGCTGGAAACCTGTCATAGCCGTTACACTGTTGTCGGCGACTACTACCTTGATGTTTGTCTTCGTCTGCACCGCGTTCATCAGTGCAGGTATAGCGGCGTGGAAGAATGTGCCATCCCCTATCCAGGCGATAGATATCGACTCCTACTTGGCTCATCCCCTGCGAGACGCCTACGCTAGCGCCCATACAGAAGTAGGTGTCCTCGTAGCTCATGGGTGGTGCCCAGGCGAGACCATAGCAACCGATGTCGCCATTAATGACGACCTTGTGTATGTCACCTTTCACCGCTTTGACGGCGCGTTTTAAGGCGTAGATACTGGACCTGTGGGGACAGCCTGCGCAGACTGTTAGCATTCTCCCGAAGAGCATATCTTTCATCTCCTGCTCTAGTTCGGCTCTCGGGTTCGCTGGCAGTTTTTCACCCAGCATCTCAGCGATAACTTCATCCACCAACAGAGGCATCAATTCGCCTTCGCCGGGGAGCTTCCCATTTAGTCTCCCATATATTTCCACACTTGGATTCGCATCCTTGGCGATTGCCTTGACGTGGAGCTCGACGAAGGGGTCGGGCTCCTCGGTGACAAGCACTTTCTCGACGCTCCTGAGGAGTTTGGAGACGAGTTTCTCAGGAAGAGGATTAGAAGTTCCGAGCTTGAGGAGAGCTACCTTCTCCTTGGCTCCAAGTTTGACTAATGCGTCCATGACGTAGTTGTAAGTTTGACCAGTTGCGATGACGCCAACCTTCTCCTTTCCTGAAATCACTAGTTTGTTTAATGGGGAGGTGTTGAATTCCTCCTTGATCTCAGCGATCTTTTCGTTTGCCTCCTTTTCCCTCCCGTAGAAGAGCTTGTCGAAGCCCGCCGTGACATAGCTGAACTGATCAAAGTCGAACTTAGACTCCCTGTTCAGCTTCTGGAGTTTACCAAGCTTTACATTACTCCTCATGTGGCTGACGCGTGTGACTGTACGAAGCATCACGGGGAGCTTGTACTTCTCGGAGAGCTCATAGGCGTATACCGTGAAATCCTTCGCATCCTGTGGGTCGCTGGGCTCAAGAGCGGGGACGCAGTTCTGTTTGGCGAGCCAGCGTTGGTCCTGCTCCTGGCCGCTGCTGTGCTGGCTGGGGTCGTCGGCGGAGACGAATACAAGGCCCCCCTTGACTCCTCGAAGGGCCGCCATCTCCATAATATCTAATGCCACGTTGAGGCCGACATGCTTCATGCTTACCATGCCACGCTGGTTACACATCGAAGCTCCATAGACTACTTCAAAGGCAACCTTCTCATTAGTGCTCCATTCAAAGTGGATGTTCATCTCCTTAGCGATCTCAGCGAAAGTGTTGCCTATCTCTGAAGCAGGTGTCCCAGGGTAAGAGGCTGCTATCCTGATCCCAGCTTCTAGAGCACCACGAACGATCGCCTCGTTACCCATGAGTAGTATTGTTTCCCCAGGTTTGTCACGGATGACTGAGTTACTCATGGGTTACACCTACGCTATGTTTGATAATATAGGTGTTTTTAAGAGAAGTTACCTCATCTTTTAAAAAAATGACCATACATAATTGCGTGCGGGATCTAAGGGAACATAGTGATTATATGTTTTTAACATAGAAGAAGGGAAAGAAGCCTTCGTGGGCATTTGCTATCACTGCGGTAAGGAGACAGAGCTTCCCCATCGTTGTCCCTATTGTAATCTAACGTTTTGCGACGAGCATAGGCTTCCCGAGCAGCATAACTGCGCGAAGGAACCTAGTAGAAATTGGTCAAATTATAAGCGAAGTAAGGAGTCCCGGGAAAGTTCTGGAAAGGAAACAATTTTTTCGAAACTCAAGAAAAAACTCAGGAAATAGTCCAGTATTTGAAATAGCGTCTGAACGATTTATTAGTCATCTCTACTCTCAATCCTTAATGGTCCTTAAGAAGAAAAAGCTCGGGAAGACTGGACTACGAGTTACCGAGATGGGGTTTGGTGGAATACCCATTCAGCGTATCTCTGAAGAGGAAGCCATCCAAGTCGTTAAGCGGTGCTACGAACTCGGAATCAATTATTACGATACCGCACGCGCCTACACGACTAGTGAAGAGCGAATTGGCAAAGCATTGGAGGGCATTAGAGAGAATGTCTATATAGCAACCAAAAGCGCGGCTAAGACTGCAAAGGAAATCATAGAAAACTTTGAGATCAGCCTCAAGAACCTTCGCACAGACTATATTGACATCTACCAGCTCCACAACGTCACCGAGGAGGGTTGGAAGACAATATCCGCTCCCGGCGGCGCTCTAGAAGCCGTCCTCGACTTAAAGAATCAGGGCTTAGTCCATCATATAGGTGTCACGAGCCATAGCCCATCATTTCTAACGAAGATCATTAGCGAAGGCAGTTCCTTCGAGACAATCATGGTTGGCTACAACTATATCGCTACCGAACCCGCGGAGAAGCTTCTCCCACTCTGCAAGGAGAATGAGATCGGCACTATCATTATGAAACCCTTTGGTGGTGGCGCCTTCAGCAACGCTCATACCGCACTAAAATTCGTAATTGCTGATAAGAACGTGGACTGTACAATCCCCGGTATGCTAAGTGTGGCTGAGGTTGAGGAGAACGTTAAAGTCTGCGAAGGGAATCTTGCTCTCTCCAAAGAGGAGCTTGATTCAATAGATCTTGATAGGGTTGTACTCGGGAGCGAATTCTGCGCCGCCTGTGAATACTGTCAGCCATGTCCAGCAGGAATACCGATCAGTTTCGTCCTCCGCACAGAGTTAAGCACACTTCGGAGAATGGGTTGGACCGAAGGGATAGTAAAGCAGACCCAGGAGACGGCACCCAAAGTAGCTGCGTGCCTCGACTGTGGAGCCTGCGAAACTCGATGCCCATACCAGCTACCCATCAGAGCGCTGCTCCCAGAGAAGATGGATGCTCTTCTAAAACGGCTTGAAGAACGGAGCATCCCCTAAACAACACCTTTTCCCGCTAACTTACGAGCTTCAGTAGCTCGAGAGTGGGGATTTAAAGACAACGCGCGTGACTTCACAGCAATTCACATTTCAAAATAGGGAAAGTGGTAAAACCACCTACAACTACCTTTTCCCTGTATGAGTATTGCAAAGGTTTTAGCAGAAGCCGATAAGGCATCTAAAGAAGTGGCTGAACTCACATCAGGGCTCGTGAAGTTCAATTCGGCTCATCCTGAGGGGCGCACTGATGAGGTTGTCCCCTATATAGCTGAGTACTTTGAGAAATATGGTATCGAGCACGAGGTCCACGCTCAAGACCCAAAGAAACCGAACATCGTCGCAAAACTCCCAGGTAAATCTAAACATGTGGTTCTTTGGCTCGGCCACATCGACGTTGTCCCCGAGGGGAAACCTGAAGCCTGGAAGTACCCCGCTTATGATGGCGTAATAAAGAGTGGGATAGTCTACGGTAGGGGTAGCAGCGATATGAAAGGCAGTTGTGCAGCTGCCATGGTTAGTGCCCGCATACTTAGTGGGATAAAGCTCCCTAACCCCGTTGAGTTCTGGTTCACTGCAGATGAGGAGATTGGCGGTGGAGCGGGAGCCAAATGGCTCGCTGAGTCGGGTCGCCTCAAGGGTGAGGTTTGTGTTATCGGGGACGGCAATGGGGGAGGAGCAGAGAGCCCGAGCCTCGATCTAGGCTGCAAGGGAGGAGCTCAGACTCGTCTAATCGCAAAGGGGAAGACCGCCCATGGCAGTACTCCCTTCCTCGGAGATAACGCAATTACTAAGCTCATCAAAGCCATTCCCGCCGTTTACAAGATAGGCAACTTCAAACTCGACCTTCCCAAGGAGTTGAATAAGCCTATCAGAGACAGCATCAAATTCTATCTCTCAGACGTTAAGACACCTGAGCTCCAGAAGGCCGTTAGGCGCCTCTTCTACTATCCGAGTGTTACATGCAACATCATCAATGGCGGCGTTAAGATCAACGTCGTCCCAGACTATGCTGAGGCAGAGTTCGATATTCGCTTAACCCCCGGTGCAAGCACATCGGCTGTTCGCAAGGAGATTGCACGCCTAATCAAGGAGACTAATATTCCTGGCGTCGAGGTCGCATCGGGGACGGAAACTCACGCAAAGGCTTCAGGGAAGCTTGGAGACCAAGCAGGATTCTACGAGAACCCCAACACGGTCTTCGCTAAACAGTTGTCTAGAACCGTCAAAAAAGTAACTGGGAAGAAGCCAAGCATGAAGATCCTAACAGGAGGAACCGATGGAATTAGTACCAGCAAGATCGCTGGCATCCCCAGTCTCGGTTATGGCACCAGCATCAATGGCGTCGCCCACCAGCCAAATGAGTATATTACCATTGAAAACCTTGTACTTGGCGTAAAGGTCTATGGGGCATTCCCGCTCTTCTACAAGCCTTAGACCAAAAATCCTTTTACATATATTTCAAACATAATAGGTAAATACACTTAATAATAAATATAGAAACGAATATCATTTAACCTGTTATAACAACTTTTAGGAAAAATAAGTAAAATTCGGTCTTCTAAGACTAGGGTAAGAGAAGTCAGCTTAGGTTCCTGGGTTTCGCCACTATTTCTCTGACTTCAAGCTCATATAACTTCCTCGGATAAGCTGGCTTGACGACTATGCAGGTGTCCGTCCCATCCGAAGTGCCTGCAATAGCCATCACCTCATGGTCCATTGGTATAAGCCCCGCATCGGCAGCCATTAGGACGATCTCAACGCAGACTTTCATGCCCTGCCCGAAGCGGTAAAGAGTGTCACGGACGATCTCCTCGATACTCTTCCCACCGCTTTTTTCGGTGAAACTACTCGCGACGCCATCACCTAGCGCATGGCTCGTAATTAGGGGTTTGATACCCGATTTCTCGAGGCGTAGCTTTTCATCATTCGAAAAGCACCAGCCATTTTCTCTATAACCCTCACAGATGCCGACGGCAACGAGGTTTAGCTTAGGATCCGCGAAAACCTCTTTCACTCTTATTGCCGTTCCTCCATGCGTAGTTGCGACTACAACATCCCTGATATTCAGTTCCTTCGCCCTTTTCTTCGCCGCGGCGATTACTTGCTCAGTGTTTTTGGCCCCAGTTGAATCACAATATAGAATAGTCTTCTCCAATTTGTTTGCACCTGAAGAAGAAACTGCTGAATCACTGATAAAGATGTTCTAAGAGTTGGCGCGGCCGGCAGGATTCGAACCCGCGACCATGGGCTCCGAAGGCCCACGCTCTATCCGCTAAGCCACGGCCGCGCCCGCAGGGAAAGGCGCTTCAACACAGTTAAGCATTACCACGACTGAGAGAACCCATAATAAGCAAGCATCTGACGATTACAGCAAAAGGGTGCCATGATGCCCGAGGAGAGACTCGTAAAAGCCGCAGAAGTTTCAGTCTTCGCCCACGCCACAGAAGACGAAGAGAAGGTCAAGAAGGCTGTTAAGAACCTTGCTCCATTCGAAACCATATTCGAAGCAACAAAACTGTCTGGTCACTATGACGACCCTATAACCCTTCTCACCCTTAAAATATCCAAGAAGAAGGAGGCCACCGACTTCTTTGAGGCAATCTATCAAAAGCTTTCGAGCCTAGATAAAGCGACTATCCTTGAGGAACTCCCCAACCATGTCGACGAACAGGGCAGTTTCTATATGCGCCTCGACAAGCAGAAGGCATACAATGGTAGGGCAGTATTAACGGAGAACGATCCAATAAGAATTAAAATCAAGTTTCAATTCTCATTCAAAGCTGATCCTATCGCTACAATCAGGGAATACTTACTGAACTTGGAGGATGAAGAGTTACAATGAGACAGTACATCGATTTGCACCTTCGACCCTCTACTGCTGAACAAGCTTGGGAGATGGCGAAGCTGGCCTCAGAACTCGAATACAGACAGGTAGCGATCACCCTATCCGAAGTTAAGAAGAATACAAACAACGGGCTTCAGATCGCCACGAGAATAGATATAGAGGCTAAGAGACAAGATGAACTTCTCGATGCCCTCAAGAAATATAGAAGCAAGTTTGACATTGTAGCAGTCAGGTGTTTGACAAAAGAGGTTTCTAGGCAGGCAGCCAAGGACCACCGTATAGACATACTACAATTCCCCGAAGAACCAGCCTTGAGGAAACAGAACTGGCTCGATATCCATGAGGCAGAACTAGCGGAGGAAACGGGCTGCGCTTACGAGATAAATTCCTCCGACATCCTTGCGACTGGACCCATGCGCCTATCAAAGGTAATTAACCAGATAAAACGCGACGTCGTTAATGCTTCGAAACATGATATTCCCATTATATTATCTAGTGGAGCAAAGAATTCCCTTGCGATGCGGGAGCCCAAAGCTCTCACCGCTCTCGCGAGTCTCTTAGACATCGACGAGGAATATGCTTTAGAAATGGTTTCAACTATCCCCGCGGCGATTCTTAAGAGGAACCGCGTCAGACGCGGCGAGGAGGAATCATGATGCCCGTCAGGAACATTAGACGTAGGTATCTCCTCTTCAATGTGAGCTCAGAGACCACTCATGACGAGAAGGAGATCTGGGAGACTATCCGTAACTCCATTCAGGTCCTCTACGGCGTAAAGGGCCTTTCTCTCATCGACCCTAACCTCATCGAGTATAACCAAATCAACTCAGCGGGCATCATCAGATGTACACATGATTCAGAGAGATATCTGCGAGCCTGCCTAGCCTACACTACAGACATTGCTGGGAAACCAGCTGCTTTAAGGATCAGCCGATCCTCTGGCACAATTCACACTCTCCGTAAAAAGGCTGGACTGAATAAGCCAAAAAAAGAAGCCGTTAAATGAATTAGAGAAGTATTTTTATTCCTCCTGATAGTTGATGAGGTGGAATCGCCACAGAGACGTGGGAAGGAGACTGAAAGAATGATAATACCCGTGAGATGCTTCTCATGCGGGAAGGTCATAGGCGACAAGTGGGAACCATTCAAGAAACGCGTAGAGGCTGGCGAGGAACCTGGGAAGGTCCTTGACGACCTTGGTGTAACACGCTACTGCTGTCGACGCATGATCCTCTCCCATGTCGAGATAATAGACGATGTGATAAAGTTCAACGAAGGACAGAAGAACTTAGAGGTCAAGGGAGGATGATAGTTGGAGCCAGAAAATGAGGCACAGCAGCCGATCAATGAGAACCTACTGCTACCGCAGGAGGTCCTACTATCCGCGGGTGTACACATAGGGACACGCGTAAAGACAAAGGATATGGAACCATTCATCTACAAGGTTCGCCCCGATGGCCTCTACGTCCTTGATATGGAGCAGATGAATGAACGAGTAAAGGTAGTCGCAAAGTTCCTCAGCCGCATGAACCTCAACAAAGTAGTTGTCGCCTCAAGTAAACGCTATGGCCGCAGCCCTGTCGAGAAGTTCTGTGAAGTAGTAGGTTGCAAAGCTATCACAGGGAGATTCACTTCCGGCACTTTCACCAACCCAGTCTACGCCGGCTTCTTCGAGCCCACAGCAGTAATTGTGACAGACAGCCTTGCAGATGATCAGATCGTTATAGAAGCCAGCCAGATCGGTGTTCCGGTCATCGCCCTCGCTAGCACAGACAACAGTAAAAGCAATGTCGACCTAGTCATCCCCATGAATAATAAAGGCCGCCGCGCCCTCGCCATTGCCTTCTGGCTTATTGCCCGCGAGATCCTCAAAGAGCGCAAAGAGCTACCGGCCAGCGGCGAGATGCGGTATAGCATTGACGACTTCGAGACCAGCAGCTAGGTGATTTAAAATGTCGGTAAGGCACCCCTATGTAGCGGGGAGCTTCTACCCTAGTGATCCTCAGCGCTTACGACAAACCATCGAAGAGTGTTTTACTCATAGACTCGGACCCGGCAGACTACCCGTTAAGGGTGACAAGCAAAGAACGATAACCGCCATCGTCTGCCCACACGCCGGCTACATGTATAGTGGTCCTGTAGCTGCCTTCAGCTACCTTGCGCTCTCCGAAGAGGATGCGCCGGAGACCGCGGTTATACTCTGCCCTAACCATACGGGACTCGGCAGTGCAGTCTCACTCATGGGAAAAGGATCCTGGGAGACGCCTTTCGGAAGGCTGAAAATCGACTCGGATCTATCTGAAGCGATATTCAAGGCTTCAGGTATGATCGATTTGGATGAGTCCGCTCATATTTACGAACACTCGATAGAGGTTCAACTTCCTTTCCTCCAGTATTTGTACGATTCTGCGATTACTATTGTTCCCATTTGCATGGGATTTCAGGATCTTGAGACGAGTAGGAATGTTGGTGAGGCGATAGCCGAAGCCGCTGAGGGAAAGAACATGGTTGTCATCGCCTCCACTGATATGACTCATCAGGAGTCCCAGCAGTCCGCCAGTAGAAAGGATCACCTTGTCCTAGACGCCTTACAAGCCATGGATGAGGTGAGGCTCCAAAAGACTGTACAATCCAACAGGATCACTATGTGTGGCTACGGCCCTGTTTCCGCTGCATTGATCGCCTCGAAGAGGCTCGGTGCGGACAGGGCAGAAATCTTATCATACCATACGAGCGGGGATATAACGGGTGATCAAGGGGCGGTCGTAGGCTACTCCTCAGCTAAGATCACCCGAACGGTGCAATAGATGAGTGTAGAGGCGACCGCGCCAGCCAAGATTATCCTCTTTGGAGAGCACAGTGTGGTCTATAAAGGACCTGCAATAGTGCTCGCTATCGACAGACGCGCCAGCGTCGTCGCCTCTAAACGTGACGACAAGAGGATCTACATTGATGCCGAGGACCTTGGCTTCTCCGGTTGCTTCGAGAACGGTGAATACATAGCCATCACCGGCAAGTCATGGAGAGGTAGAAATATGGCTGCTCTCTACACAGCCTCCCAAAAGGTCATGTCTCACATCGGTATCAACTCCGGTATCAACCTCAAAGTAAGAAGCGAGATTCCAATAGCAGTCGGGCTTGGTTCTTCAGCAGCGGTCTGCGTTGCAACTACAGCAGCAGTCGGAGAATTATTCGAAGGTGACCTCTCGAAGGAGAAGATCGCGGAGCTAAGCTTCGAAGGCGAGAAAGTCATACATGGAAATCCAAGTGGAGTAGACAACAGTATTGCCACCTTCGGCGGCATAATGAGATACGAACGAGGAGTTGGACTTGAACACCTCAGGTTGGACAAGCCTCTTCCGTTTATCATTGGTAACACTCGAAAGAAGCGCTCAACAGGAAACATGGTCGAGGGTGTCAGGGCACTTAGAGAACGGAACCCGGAGATCGTTGATCCTATAATCTATACTATGGCTAGCCTGTCTCAGGTTGGTCTAGACGCCTTATTTAGAGGGGATACTCGTAAGCTGGGGGATCTTATGAACTTCAACCACGGGCTTCTCTCCGCCTTAGGAGTTTCCACAATTGAACTCGACGACTTGGTCTACGCCGCGAGAAACGAAGGAGCCCTCGGCGCCAAGCTTACTGGAGCCGGTGGTGGAGGTTGTATGATAGCTCTAGCTGAGGTCGGGAACCTGAGCAGGGTTGAGAGGGGGATTAGGGCCGCTAGGGGGCAGTCAATAAGGGTAAACATAACAGATGAAGGAGTTAAGACGAGGAGGCTTCAGGTTGGAGATTCTTAAACTCGGGGGCTCTGTGGTAACAGACAAAAACAAACCGAAGACACCGAATATCTCCTCCATAAAGAGACTCGCAGGCGAGGTCGCCTTAGCGGGGCCCAGGAAAATAATAGTAATCCATGGCGGTGGTTCCTACGGCCACCCAATCGCGAAGGAGTACGATATAGTCGCTGGATATTCTTCATCTAGACAGCTACTCGGCTTCACCTTGACTCACCAGGCGATGGTTGAGCTGAACAGGATCGTTGTAGAGGCATTTACAGAAGCAGGCGTACCCGCCATCTCGGTGGCACCATCCTCATTTATCATCACAGAGGATCGAAGGATAGCCAACATAAATCTCGAAGTTGTTTCTCGTGCCGTGGAATCTGGCTTCATCCCAGTATTATACGGCGACGTCGTCCTCGATACAGCCCAGAGGTTCACGATCCTCTCAGGGGATCAGCTTGCTGTAAAACTCGCAATCAACCTTGGTGCAGAGAGAATAATATTCGGAGTAGACGTCGATGGCGTCTACACCGCCAATCCGAAACTAGCGAAGGAAGCACGCCTAATCGAGGAGCTTTCACTTAGCCAGATACGAGGTATGGTGAAAATAGGCGCGGCTCTCTCCACAGACGTAACAGGCGGTATGATGGGTAAGATCAAGGAAGCCGAGGCCGCAGTAGAAGCTGGCTTGGAGGTCCAACTCGTCAATGCACTGAAGCCGGGGATAATCCACGACGCGCTAAAAGGCGAGAAGGTAACCTGCACGTGGCTTAGGAGATGAACTGATGAGTATTGGAAAGAGAAAGCAGAGACACATTAGAGTAAGCCTAGAGGAGAGAGTCGACTCTGATATACCCACAGGATTCGATGATGTCACTCTTGTCCATAGGGCATTGCCTGAGATAGATCTTAATGAAATTGATATGAGCACCGAATTATTCGGTAGGATTCTATCCGCACCACTAATCATATCTGCATTGACGGGGGGCACAGATGAAGCAAAGAGGATTAACGAGACCCTAGCCACTGTTGCTCAGAGGCTGAAAATTGGAATCGGCGTCGGAAGTCAGCGAATTGCATTACAGCAACCAGAGATAGAGGCTACTTTCAAAATAATCCGGGATACCGCGCCGGACGCTCTGGTTATCGGTAACATTGGCTGTCCGCAGTTTTCCTTAGGCTGGGGTGCAAAAGAGGCGAGGAAAGCCGTCGAGATGATAGAGGCTGATGCTTTGGCTATCCATATGAATCCGCTCCAGGAGGTCGTCCAGGTGGGAGGAGACACCAATTATAAGGGGGTAATCAATAAAATTAGGAGTCTGACCTCCATACTCGAAGTCCCAGTCGTGATGAAGGAAACCGGAGCAGGCATCTCCTTTGAGGATGCTATGAGGTTGGAGAAGGCTGGAGTCGCGGGCTTCGAAATCAGCGGCCTCGGTGGGACGAGTTGGGCTGCTGTCGAGCATCACATCGCAAGAGAATCCGGGGAGAAGACGCAGGAGTACCTTGGAAAGGCCCTTTGGAATTGGGGCATCCCTACTGCATGTAGTCTAGTTGAGGTTAGGACGGCTTCTAAGGGAAAAGTTATCGCTTCAGGCGGCTTAAGGACTGGCCTTGATATGGCTAAGGCTGTTGCCCTAGGAGCTGATGCAATAGGCATCGCGAAGCCGTTCCTCCAGAAGGCTATCGAAGGGGAAGAAGCGCTGGAAAAACACATCGAGACTATCCTTTCAGAATTCAAGGCGTGTATGTTCCTCATCGGTGCCAAAAACCTGAATAAGATGAGGAGAACTCCCTTGGTAGTAACTGGTTGGACCTCAGAATGGTTAAGAGTAAGAGGTTTTCAACCTGAATATTACGCAACTCGAAACAAATAGTGCAATTTTTACTCTTAAGAATGTGTACAGATGCACATGAGCCACTAGTTATTAATGGAATTTAAGAAGAAATTCTTTTCAAAAGTAAAACTTTTTTCAGGAGGCTCCATGTTAGTTAAATATAGGTTTCTTGAAAGTTGTGGTGTTATGTCAGGCGGTGAAGTCATTAAAAGGAAACTCACCGAGACCTCTCGGCCAGTCGAGGCGTTCATGGATGAGATTCTAAAGCCGAGACGACCCGAGGTGCTTTATGACGCCTCTAGACACCTCATTTTGGCCGGGGGGAAAAGGCTCCGCCCGTTTCTAACTATGAAGACTTGTGAGGCCGTCGGAGGAGACCCAAAAGATGCTGTGCCTTACTCGGCAGCACTTGAGATGCTTCATAACTTCACTCTCATCCATGACGATGTAATGGATAACGACTCACTTAGGCGTGGTGCTCAGACGGTTCATACGAAGTGGGGTATGCCTATTGCTATCGTCGCTGGTGATCTTCTATTTGCCAAAGTTTTCGAGGTGTTGACCCTTTATGCGCCAAAGAGTTTGAGTGATAGAAAGATTAGGTCTTGTATAGAGATTGTAACTAAGGCAACCATTGAGTTGTGTGAGGGACAAGCTCTCGACGTTTCTTTTCCAAACACGAAAGACGTATCCGAGGAAGACTATCTCGCGATGGTGGGCGGCAAGACATGCGCTCTGTTTCTTGCCTGCGCTGAGGTGGGCGCTACCGTTGGCGGAGGAAAGAAGCGACAGATAAGGGCGTTGGGTAAGTTCGCTTGGGACGCTGGGATCGCATTTCAATTAATGGATGATTACCTCGGTGCCACTGCTGACGAGAAGACCCTCGGTAAGCCAATTGGAAGCGATCTTCGTGAGGGAAAAAAGACACTAATTATTATTCACGCGTTGAAGAACGCAAAGCCAAGACAGAAAGAGCAGATTCTCTCAATCCTCGGGAAAAATTCAGCCAGTCGGGTAGAGATTGAAGAGACTCATCATCTGCTAAAGGAGATAGGATCGATCGATTATACCTTGACTATGGCGGATAAATACATAATTCGTGCTAAGAAACACCTCAATAGCCTCCCCGATTCGGAGGCTAAGAGCGACATAATTGCGCTCATAGACTACTTCACCCAACGCAGCTACTGAACTCCGGGAGAAAGAATAATAGTTTTCCACCTCCTGTAAGGGGTGTAGAGGTCTCCAAGTCTTTGGATAAAATCAGGGAATCTGCTGTCAAGTACGCTGTCTTCAACGCCTCCCAATACGGTGGGAAAGCGAACCCCGGCTCCGTTATGGGGAGAATATTTGCTGAATACCCCGAAGCAAAAACCAAGGCGAAGGATGTACAGCGACTAATCGCGGAGGTTGTTGCCGATGTCAACACTTGGTCACTGGAGAAGATTATGGAGACCGTGAAACAATGGCCGGAGCTCTTAGAGGCAAAGAAGGTTGAGGAGAAAAAGATGATGCCTCCTCTGAAGAATATCGACAGATTCCCTATGGTCAAAGTGAGGTTCGCACCCAACCCAGATGGACCTCTTCACCTTGGGAGCGCTGAGTCGATCATCTTCAGCGACGAGTATTCTAAGATGTATAACGGCCACTTTATTCTGCGGTTTGAAGATACGAGTGCAGATGTGAAGCCGCCAATCCCTCAGATGTATGATTGGATCAGAGAGGACATCAAATGGCTTGGCGTCAAGGTAGATGAGGTCTACATCCAGTCGGATCGGCTGGAGAAATACTACGAATATGCTGTGAAGCTGCTCGAGATGGGTCAAGCCTATGTCTGCACTTGTGAGTCTGAGAAGTTCAAGGAGCTCTATATGGCGAAACAGGCTTGCCCATGCCGAGGGTTGCCTCCCGAAGAGCATTTGAGGCGATGGAAAATGATGCTTGATGGCAGATACAAACGTGGCGAAGCTGTTGTCAGAGTGAAGACCGACATAGCGCATCCGAACCCCGCCATACGGGACTGGCCCGCGCTTAGAATCAGCACAAGGTCTCATCCTCGTGTGAAGAAGAAATATCGCGTCTGGCCCCTCTACAATTTCAGCTGCGCAATAGACGACCATCTAATGGGAGTGAGCCATGTCATTAGGGGGAAGGAGCACGAGGCCAACAGTGCTCGTCAGAAGTATGTATACGACCACTTTGGCTGGACCTTTCCTGACATAATCAATGTGGGCCGCTTAGGCCTCGAAGTTGGAATACTGAGCAAGTCGAAGATACGGGCGGGCGTCGAAAACGGAACATTCAGCGGATGGGACGATCCCCGTCTAGGCACTCTTAGGGCACTTAGGAGGCGCGGTCTCCAACCGGAGACGATACGCGAGATAATGATACAGGTCGGGCCTAAACCAATCAACGCAACGTTGACATGGGGAAATATCGCCGCTGCTAATAAAAAAATCATAGATCCGACTGCCGACAGGTACTTCTTCGTCCGGGATCCGATGGAGCTGACGGTGAAAGGTGTTCAGGATGCACTTACGGCGAAGTTGCCTCTTCACCCAGACCATAAAGAGCGGGGTTACCGTGAATACATGATAAAACCAGAGGATAACTTGTGCAGGTTCCTTGTACCGTCTAAGGACCTTGTAGAGGCCAAAGGTAAATTGATCAGGCTTATGGGGCTCGTAAATATTGAGGTAACCAAGGTCGGGAAGAAGGCTGAAGCGAAGTTTCAATCGAAGGAACACCAGGTCGCAAAAGATAAGGGTGCCACATTCGTCCACTGGGTCACCGAGGAAGAGAGCGTATACGCAGAGGTCGTTATGCCTGACGCTTCAGTAGCTAAGGGAAGAGCCGAGAAGCGCTGCTCTAAGCTGCAAGTAGATAACATGATTCAATTCGAACGCTTCGGTTTCGTCCGCGTTGACAGTCGCGAGCCACTTCGCTTCTACTATGCCCACGACTAGCCAACACTATTACATAACGTTTAAAAACAAAGGGTCCGGGTGTAGTATGCACAACTGGAGGAAATGACAATGTCAGCGGATCCTTCGAAGCCGTTCTATGTCAAATTCGAGGTCCCTAAGGAAGTAGTCGAAGCAGCCTACGAGGCGCTAAAAGTCGCACGTGAGACAGGTAAGATTAGGAAGGGCACCAACGAGACTACTAAGACAATCGAAAGAGGTAAGGCGAAGCTCGTTCTAATCGCGGAGAATGTAACTCCTCCCGAGGTGGTTGCACATCTGCCTCTACTCTGCGATGAGCGCAAGGCACCATATGTTTACGTGCCCGAGAAGCAACGCATCGGCGAAGCTCTCGGTTTAACAGTAGGCTCAGCTGCAGCCGCTATTGAGGAGACTGGAGAATCTGAAAAGCTCGTCGCCGAGATCGTCGAGAAACTTAAGGGTATAGTAAAGTAAGGTTGAGTCTCAATGTCCGAAGAACAGGAGAGCCTGACGCCCGCAACGGTCATTCAGATACTTGGGCGGACAGGTTTGACCGGAGAGGTTATGCAGGTCCGCGTCAGGATCGAGGATGGCAAGGACAAGGGACGCATCATCACCAGAAACGTCAAGGGCCCAGTTAGGATCGACGATCTTCTATTGCTCAGAGAGACAGAGCGCGAAGCGAGGAAGATAAGGTAGGTATATCGAATGCCGACCATCTACAAATGTTCATACTGTGGAAGAGACATTGCACCCGGCACTGGGATAGGGTTTGTCAGAAGAGACGGCCGTATCCTAAGATTCTGCGGTAGCAAATGTAGAAAGAGCAGTCTAAAATTGAATAGGGATCCCAGAAAGTTCAAATGGACGAAAGCCTGGGGTCAGCAGCGGTAAACCTATTTTCAATAACCTCTTTTCAGAACATTAATGTGCATTATCGACATGAAATGACATTGCATCTGATTTGCTTTTTACTGAAATTTATCATTTTGACTCATTATTAGGTATATACCTCCCCTTTTACAGCGAAGCCGTTATAGGTTAAGCTGTTTCCGTATGCTGGATCGAGATGTACCAAGAGACTCTGGTCATTTTGAAACCGGACGCTTTGGAGCGAAACCTCGTTGGGGCAATTATCGATCGCTTCGAGAGGGCAGGGCTCAAGGTCATCGACGTTCGCTTCTACGCGAAAGTGGACCGAGAGATGTTGTCGAGACACTACCCAGACCATATGGCGGAGTCCCTAGGGAAGAAGGCTCAGCTTTCCTCGCCAGATATTACGGATCCCGTTGCTCACGGTATGAAGGTTTTAGACAGGCTCAAGAAGTACTTTACAAGGAATCCAGTATTAGCCATCAGATTTGGTGGGGAAGACGCCATTGTTCTTGCCCGGAAGGTAACGGGTTACACTGATCCTGCCACGGCGGAGAAGGGCTCAATTCGCGGTGACTTTGGTGTTGACTCGATTGCAAAGAGCACATCGGAGGAGAGGGCTTGTGAAAACCTTATCCATGCCTCGGGTAACCCGGAGGAGGCTCAGCATGAACTCGACCTCTGGTTCCCAAAATAAGCCATTTTCTCGTGGAAACATGTTTTTGTTCTCGATTTTACATCAGCTATTTAGAGACCCTTATAACTGCCCTTACTGATAGAACTCCGGAAGTGCCATGGTGATGGAAGATGGCGATGAAGTTGATAAACCTCCGTGGCAGCTACACAGCGGTTTTTAGGTCCCAATCCATTTGCGCATTGACCTCGGAGGTGAAGCCCGAGGGGTGATGTATCTTGAAGGATATTGGCGCGATGGCGGACATGCTCACCACCCCGCGGACAAAGGCTAATTGCCAAAACTATCCAATCCACATGGGTGACTGTAGAAACTGCCTCAACCACGACAAATGTAAGACGTACTGGCTCAGATCCGCTTCGTCGGGTGAGCCATGAGTATACCTGGCACGATCACGATAATCGTCCCAGTTTTTCTTTTTATCTTCATTCTCCTCTTCTATATTTTCTTCCTCTTCTCTTTCAACTTCTTTTCATTAGAGCTTCATTTTACCCTCTTTCTCATGCTCTAATTAAATGTATGCGCACTCACTAATGAATTTGTTAAAAAATTTTAACGATCTTTCTTTCCAGCGATAAAATCCTCTACCCACTGGTGAGCCTGGTCATCTGGGACCTGCTTTGGAGGGTGTTTAAAGCTATAACTGCTTATACCTAAAAGAGGACCCGATATGCCTCTATCGAGGGCAATCTTTGTAGCCCTTACGACATCAATAACAACGCCTCCGCTATTGGGGCTATCGTTTACGAGGAGTTTCGCGTCAAGAAGCAGAGGCAGATCACCGAAGGCCTTGCCATTTATCCTGATGTAACAGACCTTGTGGTCTTCAAGGAACGGAACATAGTCGCTTGGACCGATCCTTGTGGGCATATCATAAGGGATTAGGCTCTGAACAGCCTGTGTTTTGCTTATGCGTTTCGTCTTAAGCCTATTTTCGATTGTCATGTTAAGGAAATCGGTGTTGCCACCAATGTTTAGTTGATATGTGGAGTCGATCTTGACACCGCGGTCGTAGAAGAGCTTCGCGAGAACACGGTGGACTATCGTTGCTCCGACCTGGCTCTTTATATCGTCACCTGCAACGGGGAGGCCTGCTTTCTCGAACTTTTTAGCCCATGCGGGGATGGAGCAGATGAACTCTGGGATACAGTTAACAAACGCGCACCCTGCGTCAAGAGCCGCCTGCGCGTAGATCTGGGTTCCGTTCGCGCTGCCGACAGGGAGGTAGTTTACAAGCATGTCTGCATCTGTCTCTCTTAAGATCTGTGCCACATCGACTGTTTCGATGCTCTTGTCCGCATGGAACGCTTCGAACATATGGGGGGCGACTCCGTCGCTGATGGGTCCTGCGTAGACTTTGGCTCCAGTTTTAGGAACATCAGAGAACTTCGCGCAGCAGTTCGGGTGAGCCCAGATCGCGTCAGCAAGGTCTTTACCGATCTTCTCCTTGTTGACCTCAAAGGCAGCGACAAACTTTACATCTCTTATGTGGTAGTCCCCGAAGTATGCGTGCATAACGCCGGGGATGTCCTCATCTTTTTCTACGTTCTTGTAGAACTCGACGCCCTGAACCAGGGCGGAGGCACAGTTACCGACGCCAGCGATGGCCACCTTGATCACCGTGACAAATCCTCCATTAGCGTCTGCGTTATCAATAGGCTCAGACGATTCCCGTTTAAGGGTTTCCCAGTATAAAATTGTGATTTAAGAGAGTACTTTTCTCTGTACCTTCAGAAGGGACTCGATCTCCTCTTCGGTGTTGAAAAAGTGTGTGCTAACCCTTATTCCTCCGATTCCAGCGGCGTACCTGAGGGCAACGACTATGTTCTCCTTCGCCAAAGCGTTGAATAGTTTCTGGTTATCTTCGTGGCGTCCAGTCGTGTAAGTGACGAGCCCAACATGCTTCTTCGGGTCATCTGGGGTGTTGACTTTAACCTTGAATTCCCTGAGTCCCTCCATAAGGGTGTTAGCTAGTTCCCTGTTCCTCGTTTCGATGTTCTTTAACCCGAGACCATTGAAGTATTCAAGCGCAGCATCAAAACCCCAGATCGCTTCGCTAGAAAGAAGACCTTGGTTAAACTTCTCAGCACCTGGATAGAGGGGATGATCCCAGGAGGATATATTGTCGTGAGTCGGCTTCTCCCATGGCTGCCCGCTTTTAAACGCCTCCTCAACCTGATTGTAACACCTATAGATTGGCTCGAATCTATCAGCTAACTCTCGCTTCATATAGAGAATTCCCGCCATTACTGGACTGCACATCCATTTCTGGCTCCCGAATGTGTAGAAATCGACATCGTCTCTCTTCGGCTCAACGACCATACCACCCTGGCTTTGGTAACCATCATCAACCACAAGAGCACCATGATCATGGGCTATATCGGTCACCGCCTTAACATCATGGAGAAGCCCTGAGGTCCACTCCATATGGCTCAAGGAGAGAACCTTTGTTCTGTTATCTATTGCTGCCTCGAAATCCTCGGTTGTGATTATGCCTTCTCTATGTCTAACGCTTCTAATTTCGACACCCTTTTCCCTCCAGGGAAGAAAAGGGTAGGAGCCCGTCGGATAGCCAAGATCAGTGATGACTATGTTGTCCCCCCTCTTCAGGTTGAGCATACTAGAGACGATGTTGATTGACTGGCTTACCCTATTTACCCATGTGACTTCATCTACATTGACGCCGAGGGCCTTCGCCGCCTCTCTCTTTGCATCCGGTGCCTTCATGGCTGAGTTCTCATATGTGTAGAACTCGAACCAGTCCATGACTTTCTCCTGGACTCTACTGAGGGCGGGGCCATGAGCGGCGCTGTTCATATACGTGAGGTAACGGAGAACGGGGAATTCCTCTCTGATCTCCTTAAGGTGTTTCGAAATGTCCATGATTAGAAAATGGTTGAGGTAGAGATATAAAATGAAACAAGAAGTGGGTTATGAAGCGCGACGATAGGTACCAGGGCGTGGCGAAAATATTGTGCCATCTCTCATAAGTGTGCTGATAAGTTTCGCGGCCTCACTTCTATTTATTCCCTCCTCAGCCAGAGCTTCGTATAGGTCATCATCCTTCACCGGACCTGTTCTCTCTAATTCCGCGATCTTACCAAGCACCTTCTGTAGCTGCGTTTGGAGACTCCTCGGCTTCCCTGTGTAGAGGATATCTATATCTATCTGGCCAGTCGAGACATCGATGCCCACTTGCTCGAGGCTGCTCTGCATTAGAGTGATAACTGCCTCGGCGTCCTCCTTTGTGACTTCGTTTCGTAGGTGAGCCTTAGCGCGTGCTTCGGCTAGTCTGATTAGACTCTCCAACTGTCGAGCTGTAATAGCGACTGCTGAGGATTCCCCTCCCTCAACTGAAGCAGTCCTCATCTTGACGTAAAAGTCCCTGAATCTGTTTATTACTTCCTCATTTAGGATGGGTCTTATCCTGGTCTTCGCATAGCTGATGTACTTTCTGAATAATTCTGGATCGACTGGAGATGTGATAGTGGATCCCCCAGACCTATGAAGACCGAGGATATGCTCTGCCATGGTTGCGTCTTTTTCCGCGTCTGGTACATCTTTCAGCACGAAAATGACGTCGAACCTGCTAAGGATTGTGACTGGAAGGTTGATGTTCTGCCCGATGGTTTGATAGGGGTTATATCGGCCTAGCGTAGGGTTTGCAGCGGCTAGAATACTGGTGCGGGCGTTGAGAGTCGCTACAATTCCCCCCTTTGCGATGGGCACAACCTGCTGCTCCATCGCCGGGTGGATCGCGCCCCTATCCTCTTCCCTCATCTTGTCAATCTCGTCAATGCAACATACTCCCTCGTCGCTGAGGACCAATGCACCTGCCTCAAGGACGAAGTTCCCAGTTCCCCCCTCCTTCACAACCGCAGCTGTAAGCCCCGCTGCAGTACTTCCCCTACCCGTAGTCATCAGCCCCCTTGGTGCGATCTTCGCGGCGAACTGAAGGAGCTGACTCTTACCCGTGCCTGGGTCACCTACGAGGAGAACATTGATGTCCCCCCTAATGCGAACATCGGGGAGGTCCTTATGTACACCACCGAAGAGAAGGTAGAGAATCGACTCCTTGATGTTCTCGGAGCCGTAGATGCTCGGCGCTATCGACTGCAGGAGCCTGCGGTGGACCCATGGGTCCTGGGCGATTTCCTTGATTTTCTCCTCGTCCTCCGGCGAGATCTCCGTCATCTCTGACTCGCGGCCACTCACCTCGATGTGGCTCGCCTCCATCACCATGTCGAATATGCGTAGCTGCCCACCCCGTCCAAAGCGTTGGAGAAGGTCGACTGACCCTACTATTGTGATCCTGTCACCAGGCCTAGCTTGGTCGACGACATCATCTTTCAGGTCCACATGTAGACTCCTAGGGAGCTGTCCAGGTGGCAGATCCTCTGGCCTCTCCTGTATTGTGATCCTTTGCGAGTCCATGAAGACTGAGAGCTTCGGTACAAGTTCGAACCGCATCTTACTATCGCAGTGTTCGCACTTGATCGGCGTCTTCAGCGTCTCTCCTTCCTGCTCAACATAGTTTAGCTCGTTGCAGTTGCTGCAACGAAAGACCGCTTTCATCACTTGTGGCGTCGTAGCAGAGGCGCGGACGATGATGCCGTGGACCATAACGAGTCGGCTGATGTGTTCAGAGCCAAGTCGTCTAAGTTGCGTAACCGAGGGGAGGGCGCGGAACCTGACGTGAATCTTCTTCTGAGCCTCTGCGTAGACTAGGTCTTTCATCCGGAGCTTGTCGTAGACTACGCGACTGAATAGTTCCAGTATCCTTTCGGGGTCCCTAAGTACATCGGCGGTGAGTTCCATATCGTAGTTGTAGATGTCATTAAAGTCGACTATGAGTGAGCGAACACCCTTGATGGGCATCTCGGATATAGCTTGCTCGTATTTGAGGACACCATCGTCGGTTCTGAAATCCTCAATGAAGCGGGTAAATACTTCCTCATGGGAGACCTGCTTGGCCATTACTTTGTGCTCAGCCTCCGCATCTGTTTCCGCCACTCTACGATTAGATGTTCAAGCTCGTGGTAGAGTGTCTGTTCTTCGGTCTGTAGAACTCCAGGCTGAGGGGAAGTTTCCGTCGCCGCCATCTTCGTAACTTTCCCAACCCTGCTTTCAATTATCTCCCTGAATCGGGCGTGGAGCCTGTTAAGCTGCTCCTGCTTGGCAGAGTCACCTTCCACACCCTTTGTGGCAAGTGTGAGGCTAACGTATGCGCGAGCGTAGAAGTCCTTCGGCAAAGGTCCCGGAGGGCCACCCGGGTTGAATCTCTCCTTATAATGAGTCTGCGTCCATTCTTCTGTTGTCAACCCCTCCTCCCCCATTTTAGCGAGACCAGCTTCGACGAGGATATGTGCTACCCAGAAGGGAACTGTGAACTCCTTTCTCTCCTCCGTCTCCTCGACCGTGAACCCCGGTGTTTCTGTCTTCGGGATCTTTCTAAGTGCCACAAGCTTGACTGGTGTATTCTCGTATTCGAGTAGACTTATGTCCGAAGACAAAGAGGGCAGCACCTGCAGTGATTAAGCCCCACAGCTAGAAGTATAACCGTATCTCCAACTGTGATTTACACCGCTAAAGCAAACCAGACCCTGTATGGTTTTAAGAGGAACCGCGGCGAGGTAAAGAATCGTGCAATCTCAACACGACGGCTTCGCATGTCTTGCGGCCATCGTCAGAGCCGAGGAGGCGAAACCACAGATTAGAGCCAAAGTAGAAGAGCGGATCAGAGAGTTTAGGGAGGCCCAGCAGGGGGACGAGAAACGGTGGTTCAAGGAACTTGTATTCTGTCTCCTCACAGCCAACTATAGTGCTCGGGGAGCAATCGCATGCATTGATGCCCTCGAAGATAGGAATGCATTGCACGAAGGGGATCTTGAACAGATTAAAGCCTGCCTCGATCATAGGCATAGATACCCTCAGAAGAGATCCGAATATATATTTAAAGCTCATATTCACAGAGATGATTTAAAACGAATCATCCAATCACAACCGAGCAGCAAAGTAGCGCGAGAGTGGCTCGTAGATAACATAACTGGTCTCGGTATGAAGGAAGCGAGCCACTTCCTACGCAACGTAGGCTACCTTGACCTCGCCATAATCGACAAACACATCCTCAGCCACATGGAGGAGACGGGCATCATATCCGAGCGCCCTAAGACTCTAACACGGAAGAAGTACCTTGAATATGAGGCATTACTCGTGCGAGTGGCAGAGACCCTCGGGATGCCAATTGGGCAAATGGACCTATACCTATGGGCGAAGAAGAGTGGAGAGGTACTCAAATAGGGTGAATAAATGAGAGTTACTTTCAATGGCAAGACGAGGGAGCTTTGGACCCTTTGGAGGGAGGGAGGTACAGTTAAAATGATTGACCAACGTCTTCTCCCTCATAAATTCGAGATATTAACGCTGAATAACCACAGAGAGACTGCGGAGGCTATTAGAGACATGGCAGTCAGGGGAGCTGGAGCTATAGGCGTAGCAGGAGGCTACGGTGTCGCCCAGGCTGCAATCGAGGCACAGAATCTAAATCTGAAGGAATTCAAGACATATGTTGTCGAAGCCGCAGATAGACTCAGAAAGACCCGCCCCACCGCAGTCAACCTTTTCCACGCTGTCGATCGATGCGTAAAAGTCGCCTTGAGGGGAATTCTCGCGAATAGAGTAATCTCGACCTGCGCTGAGGCCGATAATATCGCCCTCGAGGACCTCGAAGCATCAAAGAAGATGGGGGAGTATGGCAACGCCATGATCGCTGATGGATTCAGGATACTCACCCACTGTAACGCTGGGGCCCTTGCATTCATCGACAATGGCTCCGCTTTGGCTCCGATTCGTGTCGCCCACAGAGCTGGGAAGCACGTCTTCGTTTACGCTGATGAGACGCGTCCTCGGAGTCAAGGCGCCAAGCTAACCGCTTGGGAGCTTCAGCAGGAAGGTATACCTTACGCACTCATAGCTGACAACGCCGCCGGCCACTACATGCATCTAGGGAGAATCGACTTAGTAATAGTGGGTGCCGACAGGATAGCTGCCAATGGTGATACAGCCAACAAGATAGGTACCTATGAGAAGGCCGTCCTAGCTAGAGAGAACGGGATTCCCTTCTATGTCGCCGCTCCTCGTATGACTTTCGACTTCAAATGCAAATCCGGTGATAAGATTGAGATCGAGGAGAGAAGCCCCGATGAGATTAACTGGGTCTGGGGTGTTGACGAGAAGGGAAATTACACCAAGGTTCGTATATCTGCAGAAGGGACAAACGCACTAAATCCCGGCTTCGACATTACCCCAGCCAAGTATATAACGGGCTTCATAACCGATGCTGGCGTGCTGAAACCACCCTTTCGGCTAAGCATACGAGAGGCTTTTCACCCTAGAAAAGGCTAGACATATGACCATACAGCTTATATTTTCGGCTTAGTTTCTTTTGAGAGGACCCGCCTTAGCTCAATGGTAGAGCATTCGGCTGTAGCTTCCGCCCTGTGGGGCGAAGGCAATCAGGCCTTGAGCAGACACCGAGTGGTTCCAGGTTCAAATCCCGGAGGCGGGACCACTTCTCATAATTCTAATCAAGGAGCTTCTTATTCGCAAGTTTCTCTACAGGAATAATGACCGCCTGAGTACCTTTGTCTCTGAGTCCTTCCGCATTAAGCTCACAGAACATCTGCTGCACAACAGCGGTTCCCATGAGTGGCATCTTTGTCTCCGCAGCAGTCTCCATGATGATACGCAGGTCCTTAATGTAATCTTTAATCTTAAACCCGGGTTCGAGGTCGCCAACCAAAAGCTTGGCACCGTTGTTGGTAAGCTGCCAACTTCCAGCTGCTCCACCCGCGACGGCCGCATGCACCTTCTTTAAGTCTACACCAGCCTTCGATGCGAACATTAGTGCCTCAGCCACTCCAAGAATGTTCATACCAACGAGGATCTGATTTACAGCTTTGGTGATCTGGCCATCACCTTGACCACCGATGTGTGTGATTGTTTTGCCCATCGCTTGAAAGATTGGCATCGCCTCATCGAAGGCATCCTTATCCCCACCAACCATTATACTAAGTGTCCCATTGCGGGCACCAATATCGCCACCACTGACTGGGGCATCCAACATTAGAATATCCTTCTCCATGAGCTTCATGGCAATCTCCCTCGTTTTTATGGGACTGATCGTGCTCATGTCGATGACGATGGTCCCAGGCTTCGCGCCATAGATTACGCCGTTGGGACCAAGTAAGATCTCCTCAACGTCCTTGCTATCAGTGACTATATCGATGACGATGTCACTGTTTTCCGCAACCTCTCTGGGAGATAAGGCTGCTTTTGCCCCAGCCTTTAAAAGTGGCTCCATCTTGGTTGTTGTCCGGTTCCAAACAGTTAATGGAAAACCCGCTTTTAGAATGTTCATCGACATTCCGCTGCCCATGAGCCCAAGCCCAATGAACCCTATACGTTTCATACCTGTCGAGAAGAAACAGACGCTAACACTCTAAACCCTTTCGCCCTAAGCTTTCATTGCGATTATAATGTAAGCGCCAGCAAGGCTCGCAAGAGTGAGTCCGATCCCTAATACGATGTAGAGATTCGACTTAGATTTATCGTAGAGAATAATGGAACCTCTATTTACCAGATATAAACCGACTATTCCACATGCGAATAAGCACATACTAACAATACTCTCGTTTATCGTCTGATCGCCCAGGTATGGATGAATTGATACATATACACCGTTTGAGTTCTGAACTGTCGCAGATGGGCTCATAATAATATCGTAGACGCCGCCTCCGAGTATGAATACAATCAACAACATTATGACTATTATTCCGTAATTTACGAGATTGTCGTTCTGTTTGTTTCTACGTCCCTTGATGCTATCCTTAGGTTTGCTGGCAGTGGAGGCCATTTATGACTCCTTCCGGGAATTATGTGCTCATGTGAATATATCCTTTTATCTTTCAATGATTTTTCTCAATATTTAATTGATGTTCATCGCATATCTAATGAGCCATTAAGACGAGTACCACTATTTCAGTAAATGATCCGGCACGTACTCAATAATGGATAAGTGAATGGCTTTTATTGATGCCCCTTTATTCTTGTGTGTTTATATTTCATGTAGATTATAAGTTAAAATTTAAAAATAAGGGTAAATATAAAAAATATATTTTACTAATGTTTTGGCTCTATTTAACATGCGCTTAAAAAACTCAATTACTACTACTCTTCTAATTCAAATTTTGACATCCAAATTAGAAGATGAGTAGGCCTCATGATGATGTTTATAAGCCTTCACCTTGGAGCTTCTTTAGAATAGTGGTAGCTTTGCCTCAGAAAATCATTTGCTCATCATGTAAGGAGGTTCTCTACGAGGGAGAACTACTAAAGTCTCCTCAAGATGTCATAAAAAAGTTCGAGGGAAAGTGCCCGAAGTGCAAGAAAGAGCTTAAATTTAGCACAGAAGGCGTAGATGTACACCCATGTAATAGCAAATAGACTCTAAACCCAGATAGGGTTTTAACTGTCTTCTCTTTGCATATCTAACCGGTAATCCGGTTTGGAGCTCAGGAAGACACATATTTACGCATACCACGCTGAGCACGGAAACGTTGTAGACTTCGGTGGATTCGCCATGCCTGTATGGTATGAGGGAATCATACCCGAACACAACGCCGTCCGCAACGCGTGCGGCATATTCGACACGAGCCACATGGGTAGAGTCTACGCTGAGGGACCCGAAGCTGTAAAGTTCCTCGACTATGTGGATGCAAACGACATTGGTGCCCTAACAGACGGCAAGGGTGTTTACGGTGTCATGTGCAAACCCGACGCAGGCATAGTTGACGACCTCATCGTCTACCGCTTGAGCGCGGAGAAGTTCCTCGTTGTCTACAACGCAGGGAACCGCGCAAAGGATTTCGCATGGCTACAGAAGAACACAAAGGGGTTTAAAGTCAAGATCACCGATGTAAGCGACGAGATCGGCATGATCGCCATCCAAGGCCCAAAGGCCGTGGAAGTTCTTGCAAAGATCAGCGCTAGTGACCCCAGCGTCATTGAAAGATTCAACATCGCACACCTCAAGGTAAGTAACTTCGACTGCCTAGCGGCGCGCACAGGCTACACCGGTGAAGACGGTTTCGAGGTATTCGTTCTCGACGACCCAGTTGACGACCCAAAGAAATCTATGAAAATTTGGAACGACCTCATTGCTGCTGGCGCAAAGCCTTGCGGTTTAGGTGCACGTGATAGTCTTCGTCTCGAGGCAGGATTATGGCTATACGGCAACGACATTGATGAATCAACCAACCCCATCGAGGCTGGACTCAAGTGGGTCCTGAAGATGAAGAAACCCTACTTCAACGGTAAAAAGGCCCTAGAGACAATCATTGAAAAGGGTACAACACGGACCCTTTTAGGCATCATGCTCACAGAGCGTGGTGTACCGCGACATGGGTATGAGGTATACGACGGCGAAAAGAAGATCGGCGTCGTTACCAGCGGGGGAATCGCTCCGATCCTTGATGCGAGCATCGCCTTAGCCTACCTCCCACTTGAATACAAGGAGATTGGAAAAGAGGTCCAGGTAAAGATCCGTGCGAATCTAGTAAAGGGAAAGATAGTTAAGCACCACCCATTCTATGATGACTCCAAGTACGGTTGGAAGAGGGTTAAGGCATGACCGACGAAACCAAGATTGAGGCCGGATACTATTACACTAAAGAACATGAGTGGGCGAAGCCCAGCGGAGACTTAATTATAATAGGCGTTAGCGACTACGCGCAAGCGCAACTCCACGAGATAGTCTACGTTGAACCTCCCAAGATGGACGCTGAAGTAAGCCAAGGTGAGGCCATCGGCGCCGTAGAGTCAGTCAAGGCCGTATCGGACATGTATAGTCCTGTCACAGGTAAAGTCGTAGAGGTGAATTCGGCTCTGCTTGATAGCCCCGAAAAAATAAACAGTGACCCCTATGGTGAAGGTTGGATTGCAAAGATCAAACCAAGCAACTGGGAGGCCAATGTTACGAAGCTGATGGACGCCGAAAAATATAAACAGCACATAGCGACGCTCAAACATTAGCCACTTATTTTTCGCAGGGGTTCCCGAGTGGCCAAAGGGGTCAGGTTCAGGACCTGATGGTTAGTCCTCCGTGGGTTCGAGCCCCACCCCCTGCACCATATCAACAATTTATGACAATGCTTGCGTGTTGTTGAAATCTTCTAACTAATATTTTAAGGAAATAACTGTTTCCTAATCTCAGCTTTCTCTCTATTTAGTACTTCGAGTTTTTTATTGTAATCTTCAAGTTTCACCTTGTACCCGTCGATGTAGGTTACAACTTCTTTGCTGTTCTTCCTGATCTCTCTTATATCCTGCATATCATCCGGGATGCCAACGCTTATCCTCGCCCTTCCGCTACCGACCTCAAGTAGTTTCAGGTTCGCTTTGATCCGCCTAAAATCTGAGTTGAATTCGATCTTTTTTATATTATCCTCGATCTCTAGCATCCTTAATAGAAGTGCCTTTCGTTCAGAAAACATAGACGAACACTAATAGTAAGTAGGCATGCGTAGCTTATAGGTCTTTAAGAAAATCATTCGACCCCCTCTTGAATGTTTGGAGAGATGATTAGTTGGTTTATAATCGGATCATGAGAAATATTTGTTGTCTTAGGGCTATTCTCCAATATTTTAGGACAGCGCAGATGACATTTGACGTTGTGCACGCGTACGAAGCCATATAAAAGGCTATCAAGACTATCCTCTCGGTGAATTGCAATGTCAGACAAGGTACAGATCCTGAAGGAGCTTACTGAGTACCACTTCAACGCCCTTGAGGAGACTCTCAAAGGAATTGATGAAAAGGAGGCGAACTTCAAACCCACCAACGAGTCAAATAGCATTGAGTGGATTATCAACCATCTCTGTAGAATAAGTAACACCGCTCTCCCTAGGATACTCAAGGGCGACCCAAACTACAAGCCCGTTGGTTGGCCTGAAGATTATAAAGATCAACATTATAGTCTTGATAAATATATGGCTGATCTAGCTACGGGAAAGAAGGTTGTTCTCGAGGAATTTGGAAAGCTTACGGACTCCCAGCTCGAGGAGGAGATACCTCTCTGGGGAGGTACTAAGAAGAGGAAGGTTGGCCTCTTCGCCTATATAGGCGAGATCATCCACCACAAGGGTCAGATCGCATATATTCGGGGCACCTATAAGCGCCTTAATGCTAAGTAGCTAGCATCCTCGATGGTCCTAGAAAATCACAAAAAATGCTCTTTTTCACAAGTAATATTATATATGTATTAAACAAGAGATTAATTTGGAATTCTAGGTGATTAGATGACCGTAAAGACGAAGATGATAAAGGACTTTGCACAGATTGGCTTCGACAGGTTAGGGAGCTCGACGAAGAACTTGAAGCCTGAGCAGCTCGATTGGAAGAGCTGCACTCAGGCGAATACGATAAGGTGGATACTCACTCATCTATCGGAGGAGTTGAACATGTATCTCCCCAAGTTCTTGGGAGAGGAGCAGCCGAAGGATTGGCCTAAGGACTACGTGGGTAATACAAAGTATAAAACGGAGAAGATCATGGCCGACATCGAGAAAGGCAAGAGGAAATTATATGCCGGTCTCAACAAGCTGACGAACGAGAAGCTCGATGAGTCAGTGGAAGCCTTCCAAGGGAAGAAAACTCGCGAATATTATATCATGCTCATGGTGAGTGAGATAGTTCACCATGAGGGCCAGATCGCTGCCATCCTGGGCGTCGAGAAGAGGCTGAAGGGCGAGAAGTAGCCACTCACACTTTTTATTCTACTTTTTAGACACGCTATCTGTTATGGGTGTTCATGCTTGAGGATAGGTATAACCTGTTACCCTGGGGTTGGTGGGAGCGGAATATTAGCAACGCGCCTCGGCGTAGAGTTTGCGAAACGAGGCAACGATGTTCACTTCATAACCTATGAGCGCCCCTTTGCGGTTCAGGGGATTGACGAGGAGAACGTCCACATCCACCTCGTAAATGTCCTCGAGTATCCACTCTTCAAGTATCCCCCCTACACTGTTGCTCTTGGCACAGAGATGGTTCGAGTCTCTAAACAGTATGGATTGGATGTGTTGAATGTCCACTATGCTATCCCCCATGCAACGGCGGCTTTCTTAGCCAGGGAGATCACGGGAGTTCCATATGTCGTAACCCTCCATGGAAGCGACGTCACAATCCTAGGAAGCGACCCAAGCTATCAACTAGTAAACAACCACAGTGTAGAGAAGGCAGACGCTGTGACGGCTGTTTCGGAGTTTCTGCGAAGGGAAGCCTATGAGAGACTCGGAGTGGAACGGGAGGTTAAGGTGATTCCTAACTTCGTAAACTCTCAGATTTTCTCCCCCACACCGTCTGAGGAAGAGAAGAGGGACTGTGAGGAAAAGGGCGTCATCATACACGTAAGCAACTTTCGCTCGGTGAAGAGAATACCTGATCTGATATACGCCATGGGTATTGTGGTGAAGGAGGAGCCGGGGGCAAAGCTGATGCTCGTCGGTGACGGCCCAGAAAGACACTCTGTTGAAATGCTTATTGACCGACTATATCTTAGGGAGAATGTCATTCTAACCGGCTTCAGGAGCGATATTCCCAACCTCATGCGTTGCAGTGACGTCGGAGTTCTTTGCTCGGAGACGGAGAGCGCTCCGCTTACACTTCTGGAGGGAATGAGCTCAGGTCTCCCGATGGTTGCGACGAACGTGGGAGGCGTCCCTGAGATAGTTAAAGATGGGAAAAACGGTCTTCTGGCAGCTCCCAAGCAGCCAGAAGATTTGGCGGCTAAAATTCTACAACTATACCGGGATCCTATTCTCAGGACACGTTTGGGGGAAGAGGCTAGACGCACAGTCCTCGATCGTTATACCGCGGAGAAGGTCGTCGAACAGTACCTTGAGACATTTGAGGAGCTTTCAACTAGAGATTAACGAAGAAGACAGTCGAGTTGGGTGTCAAGCCGCTGTAGAGCCTCTTGTAGACTCCGACGATGTCGCCTACGCCTGAGGCGAGAGCCAGATCCATCCATGACCAACTAACCTCCTGCCCATATTTCTCAGGGGCGTAGTGACCGAAGGCATATGAGAGATAGTTGTCAAGCATCTGAGTCTGAGCCTGCTTTGCCTTTATTTCTTGTAGGAAATTTGCCCTTGTTCTTGGATCAGCTAAGCGTTTTTTTATTTCATCAACACCTGACTCTAGATCCGTTTTTGATTTGGTGAGAGTTTGGAAGGTGTCGTCGATGACGCCACGTATCTCTGAGTGAGCTTTAGCGATATTTTCTTTATTGTTCTGTTTATTTGCCTCAACCCAGTCGGCGATCGCTGTAAAGAGTTCAGTCCTCATCAGCGTTGGATAATCCTTCCCTAAGAGTATCTTGGCCACGACCTCGTTCCAAGGTGTGTTGTAGAAGACCCTCGCATATCGCGTGTAAGTGGGAAACGGTATATCTAATGGTTGTACGCCTGGGATAACCTCCGCGTAGTAGCTTGTCTCTCCCGGACCTCCAACGTGTGCGACGACGGGAACGACTGAATCAACAATGACTTGTCTGGAGTCGACACGTGGCGTTATAATGCCTGCAATCTCGCTTATATCTGGCTTAGATGCCTCGAATGAGTAACTGTATAACTGACCACATCTTGGGCACTTGCCTTCGACACTGGCAGCAAAGATCGAGCTGCTTTTGTACTTCATTTCGACCCTACTCCCGTGGCAACTAGTGGTCTGACACTCAAGAAAGAAGGGTGTATAGTCGCTCGACCTCTTTCCTATTTGTGCTCTGTAGCCGAGGCTCTCGATGAAGTCAACTGATTCATTGGAGGCGCGGATGAAGATGCTTCTGTTTGGCTCGGAGAGCAACGTTTCGTACCCTTGTTGGAAAAAGCCTCTGATATTGGGGTCTGTCGCGGAGAGCATTGGGACGCCTAGGTTTGCCTCGAGATTGATTATATTGCCGATGATTTTAGTCGATAGGTCGGCGACGTTCTCAGTTGAGTAGTAAGCGTTCTTCAGGATTGTGAAGATGTGTGAGAGGTTTTGGAGCACGATCTCCTGCTTCGCTGGCTCGACGCCCTTTAGGAGTCCTCTGTAGTTGCTCTCGATCTTTTCCAGTGTTTTTCTGAACCATCCCTCATCTGGATTGGGGAGTTTCCTTATCGGGGCACCCTCATATTCGGGGGGAGAGGGATATGTGATCAGCATCCCTCTAGCTGAGGGACTGGGAACCCTGATGTTTAAAAGCTCTGGCTGAACGCTGTCGTAGTCTCCGATGTAGAACAGTGGAACATAGCCATCACCGAGGCTACTTAGAGTCCAAATATATGTAATTTTGTTGAAGATGAAGCTGGGTCCACCGAGGCAGTTTGGCTGCTGCCCGGTTTCGACAGCGCCCTTATCGAGGGCATCTATATTCTGAATCGTCTTTGAGGTTAGGATGCCTAGGCTCCTCATCTGGCGTTTCATGGCATTCTTTAATCCCTCTAGATTAGGAGATAGAGTACTGTATTTGGATCGAATCTGCTCGAAGTAACCATAGGATTCGGCCATGTTGGCAGGTATCCTTCCCCAGAGCCTCGGGGCGTTCTCACTATTCGGGGCGTACTCAAGGTATTTCTGGTAGAGTGTGTGCACCGGTGGATTATTACTCAATATCTTCACCTTAGTAGGTTCTTAGTAGCTTTTACTTCATAGAATGGGCCGTTCTTCGGAATTGGCTCCTCAAGAAAGGCTTCAGCGAAGGGGCAGTCGGCTTGAGTTCCTCTTAGCTCCGCTTTCTTGACGGTGAAACTCTGGTAGTAATTCCATGGAAACTTGGCTAGCTGTGATTTGTATTGTTCAACAGCCGCCATTTTGCGCTCCATCACTGTGGTTATATTAACTAAGACGTGAGGCGTGGGTATTAGGGTGTTAATCTCCATGAGAAGAAGATGCTCCACATGCCAAGGTTTGGAGTAAGTAGTGGTGTGAGCGGCCCACTCGATTGCCTCTTTGACAATTTCATAAGCAGCTACGTGGTCGGTGTGGTAGTCGAACGGGATATGGGTTATAACAATTTGAGGCTTCTCTGCTACTATTAAGTCGGCGACGCGACTCATAAGCTCCTTTGAGTGCTTAACATAGTCCTCTTCGAAGATGGTCGGCTCTAGCACCCCGAGGGCGTGGCAGGCAACTAGTAATTCCTCCTTTCTTCTCCTTGGGTTACAAGTCAAACAAAGAACCTTTACATGGTCGCCCTGCGCCGTTTGATGCGCCAAGGTTCCACCACACCCGAAGGCCTCGTCGTCGGGGTGAGAAACAACTGCAAGAATTCTGCCCATGGAGTTCAAGAAATCAGGGAAACCATAACATAAAAGGGGTTCCCCGAGAATCTTTACATGTTAAGCCAATTTCATTAATGCATCTTTTTTTCACCTGATTTTATGCAAAAAAGCTATGTTTCGCATTTAAGAAAGTAAAGTAATATTGCACGCGCGTCGAGTAAAATGGAGTGGTGCGGGATAATGTCTCTTGCACATCTAACATAGCCTTCATATATACAAGTTGGAAAGTGATTTCCCTCAGCGCTTATTATCTCATATTGAATTGGCTGAATTACCCGTAGCGATATCCGAGGGCATTACTATTAACTGTCCAAGAGATGGCAGATATGCCTTTTACAATAGCCCCTACCCTGCCCATAGGCTCATGACCGGGATAGATTTGTATCCAAATGTGCTCTTCGGAGCAGTAGCGGTTTCCCCCGTCGAGGGAGTAATATACAAGATACGTCGAGTGAAGGCGCCAAAGAGCCAATTCTTTGAGGATGCTGGGCATGACACCTTAACCCTGATAAAGAGTGAGGAGAATCCTGAGAGAATCATCAAAATACTTCACGTTGATACATTTGGAGAGGAGGGAGACACGTTGAAGTTGGGAAAGGACCTGGGAACACTTATCCGCTCAGGTTACTTCGGATTCCAAACCCCTCCCCACGTTCACCTCGAGGTAAGACCAGCCTGGGATCCACTGCGCGTCAGAGGCGGCTGTCACATAGAAAGCCTACTTAATCTCAACGAGATAAAAACAGTCGAAAAATTAAGTGGAACAGTGATTGAGTCACGGCCAAATTATGCTCAGATATGTTTAGAGGGAATAAATGGTCCTGGAGTCGCAGCTGACATCGGAGGCAACCCCGGTCTACTAGATGGAGGCATCCCACTCTACGGATGGTTCGGAGCCCATATTCCAAGACGCCCAAATGACTTCAAAATAAAACTTCTAGGCAAAACAATAGGGACGATCACGAACATCAATAATCGAACCTGCGTCGCTAACTGTACCGAATTCAGATTAAAAGCAGAAGACATCTTCGTGAATGTCTTCTTTCTTCTCAAACCAGACGGTCGCCCAACCATCACCCTAACCCCAAGCACTCCCGGAGGAATTCAACTAGAAGAATTTGATGAAGTTACTTTAAGCATAGAACAGCCATGAACGCCCAATAGATATAAGGAAGCACCGCAACCTAAGAGTCGAAATCAGATGTCTGACATAAGTCAGCTTCCACCGAACGTACAGGAGAGGATAGGCCGACTCCAACAGCTCCAGAATACGATGCAGCAGCTCCTCGCCCAAAAGCAGAGGCTCGAGGCAGAGCAAGCAGAGAACGAGAGAGCACTAAAGACCCTAGAAGAGACACCGGAGGGCGCCAAAGTATACAAATCAGTCGGTGCTGTTCTGGTCGAGAGGGAGAAAGCTTTGGTAGTAAAGGAGCTCACCGAGCGCAAAGACTTCCTCGATATGAGGAAGAAAGTTCTCGAAAAGCAAGAGGAAAAGACGAAGGAGAAGGTTCAAGGCCTCCAAGAGACGCTGCAGAGAGAGCTAGGTATACAACCTCAGCCTAACCCCTCTTGAATACCTTCCCTAAACCAGACTGCTTCTGTCCAGACAACCTCCTCTGAGCATCCTCGCCTCCCCTTAGTGGAGACACGTCAATGCCTAACTTGAACAGTTTATTCAAAACATCGACAGCGTCAGCTGACCCCCCATAATCGACGTTAGTCAGCTTATTTGTCGGGATGAACAGGTATGCGAACGGTATCCCCTTCTCCAGGCACTCCTCCATGATACATGAGTTAAGTCCCTGTAAGGCCCCCTCTCGAATTGACTGGATACCCTGCTTGTTCAAGTCTATTTTGTTACTGTAGCCAAGTACTTTGATGTCTGATGAAGCAGCGCTGAACGGAAGACCATCTAGGATGTAGATCTCCTTGGCTCCTTTCCCCCTTAACCAGCTCATTAGCTCCTTAGAAATCGCATAACACCCTTCTCCGGGTATTAGGCTCTCCGTGATTACAAACAGGAGGCCCCCCGCTTCGTCCAAATATATTCTGAATGAAGGCGTAGGGTTGCCCTCAATTATTAGGGTCATCGGTGGAACATACGAAGATCTCAAGTGGGCTACAAGCTTGAACCCTTTGCTTCGAGCGGAGAACATGGCGGCAGTGTTACCTATAAAACCGGCACCTGCGAAACCGAGAACAACCTTGTAGTCACCCTTCTTTAGTGGCGTGTGTTCAATAATATCAACATCGGGCATGATGAAACACAACTAGATAAACGTCGCCTTAAGATTTAAAATCCCTTTATAATACATGAAGCAACCCATCATCCAAAGAATCGGGGAAGAATGCCATGGACCTTATCGCACTCCGGAATCACTTCAGAGGAAAAGTTACAATCCTTTGCCACCACAATGCTGATCCAGATGCTATCGGAGCAGCCTATGCTATACAACGACTCATCCAGATGCTAGAACCTGACTCGACGACTGAGATACTCTACCCAGATAGCGCGAGCCAGCTCTCAGAAAAAATAATCGCACATTTCAACATAGAAACATCGACATTCCCTAAAATAGCCAAAGCCGATACCGTGATAGTTGTAGATACAGGCAGCATATCTCAACTGGAAACACTTGCGTCGCTCCTTCAGGGAAGCGAAGTGAGAATCTTCATCGATCACCACTCAAAGGATGCTGAGGTTGAGAAGATAGCCTCAATATACATCGAAGACGAGGAAGCAGTAGCCGCATGCGAAATCGTTTACGATTTATGGGTTAGTCTCGGCCTGGAACCACCACAAGAGGTGGCTGAAATCCTACTCCTTGGAATAGCTTTCGACTCTAGACACTTCCAAATAGGGACCCCGAGAACCTTCAGAATTGTAGCTAGGCTTCTTGAACTCGGCGCTTCGTTGAGATGTATGCGTGATCTCCTTTCAACGCAGATGGATCAGTCGGAGAAAATAGCGAGACTTAAGGCGACCCAGAGAATGGCAATCGTCAGGGTTGATCAATGGATAATCGCCACATCTAACCTCGGCTCTTTCCAGCCATCTTCTGCTAGAGGAATATTAAGCCTCGGCGCAGATGTCGCAGCCATCGCTGGAAATGACAAGAATGAGCTCAAGGCCAGCATAAGAGCGACTGAGGATTTTTACCAAAAGACAGGGATACACCTAGCTGACGATATCTCGAAGCCTCTGGCGGAAAAATATTGGGGCGATGGGGGAGGGCATAAGACGGCGGCGGGTGTGAACGGTCAGGGTGAAGCTAAAGAATTCCTGATTGATTTTGTGGAACTCCTTACTGAAAAACTTGAGAAGCTAAAACGGGACGATATTTAACTTCTAATAACTTCGATTGTAAATTTGTTCTTAAATTTAAGAAACTCCATAATCTTCTTCAGCTTCCAGACTTATAATACAAAATCTCCTCCTCACAAGGATCTTCGTACTCCCGCTAACTGATAAGTAGTGTTAAGAAGGACGCCTAAATGAATCGCGAGAAATGGCGAAGTGAAAAGAATCAGCTACTAACTAAGGAAATGCACCACTCAGATTCTAAAGCCGCGTCAACGCCTCATCGTAGGAGTTAATAAACATGTCCAATAAACAGCTTCACGAACAAGAAATGCTAGAGGAGGCTGACACCCTCTCTGATCTAAACGTCTTCTCATTCTGGAAAGAGAAGATCCTCACATTATACATTACGGGTCGAAATCTCCCGAAGGAGGGAATCTTCCGAAGAGCAATTCAAAGGAGTAATCTGGTTGAACCCGTGAATAATCGATATATTTGGAGTGAATACGGGCTGACGTTAATAGAAGAGGAGCTTAAATGGAGGGGAATAGAAGTGGAGCGCCACAAGTCTATGCATTGGAAGAAAAGACGGTCCGAAGCGACCACGGGAATACCCGACTCTTCCAAGTCACCTTAATTTTCCATTTTAGCGCGAGCGAAAAAAAACTCTAGTTTCCCGTATTATAGGTGAAACTATTATATTTCGGGCACTAGATTATCAGAAAAGGCTGGTCAGGGTCAATCTTGGGTGTTGTAGATGTCGCAGGCCTATGTTACACCTACCCCGGCGCATCAGAACCAGTTCTTAGAGACATCAATCTAGAGATAGGGCGAGGAGAGTTCATTCTCCTAACAGGGCCTAGTGGCTGTGGGAAGACGACCTTCTGTAGATGCCTAAACGGCCTCATTCCTCACTTCTACAACGGCGAGATGAAAGGAACGATAAAAATAGACGGCTTACTGACAAACGAACACCCAACATACGAGCTAGCTAAGCACGTCGGCCTCATATTTCAAAACCCCGACAACCAAATCTTCTCCTTAACTGTTGAAAAAGACATTGCCTTTGGTTTGGAGAACCTCGGGGAACCCAAAGATAAGATGAGAGAGGAGATCGACTGGTCAACAAACCAGGTGGGCATATCCTCTCTCAGGGAGCGCGGAACCCACGAGTTATCCGGCGGCCAAAAACAGAGACTTACAATCGCTTCAGTCCTTGCCATGCATCCTGACGTCATTGTGATGGATGAACCAACCGCATTTCTCGACCCAGTAGGGGCGGAGAAGATATTCAACGTTCTTCGCACATTAAACACCGAACACGATATTACAATCATCCTAATTGAACACCGAATGGACCTCGCGGTAAAATACTGCAACAGAATAATCGTCTTCAACCAAGGTCAGGTAGTAAGCGACGGCTCACCAAGAGACATCTTTACGGCAGATGAGACTCGCCTAATAGGCATCGGGATACCCCGAATGGTCGAACTCGGGAGACGCCTCCGACAAAAAGGTCTGAACCTGAAGATCCCTCTAGATGCCAACGAGATGTACGAGGCACTTTCTCCATTTCTTCAACCACAGAAATTAATGAAGATTAAGAATAATATTTCTGAACTGAATGACATAGTCGGGGAATATAGCCAATCACCCATTATCCAATTACAGGAAGTCTCATACACGTATTCAAAAGGAGTCGACGCCCTGAAAGATGTCTCACTCACCATCAACCGCGGCGAATATCTAGCTATAATGGGAGAAAATGGGGCCGGAAAAACAACACTTGTAAAACACTTCAATGGTCTCCTCAAACCTAAAAGCGGCAAGGTATTCGTGGATAACGAGGATGTTTCCCAGAAAAGTATAGCTACGATGGCTAGGAAGGTTGGTCTCGTATTTCAAAACCCAGACGACCAACTCTTCGCGGAGGACGTGGAGGAAGAGATAAGCTTCGCCCTTCGTAACTTCGGATACAAGGAAGATATCGTAAAAACACGTGTTGACTGGGCAATAAACCTCCTAGATATTCAGCAGTACCGGAAATCAAGCCCGTTCATACTTAGCGGTGGGGAGAGAAAACGAGTTGCCCTCGCCTCGGTTCTTGCTTGGAATCCAGATGTTTTAGTCCTCGACGAGCCAACCGTTGGTCAAGATTACGGCCAAAAGGAACGCCTAAAACAATTCCTAATACAGCTGAGAACTCAAGGAAAAACAGTCATTATTGTTACTCACGACGTGGAGTTCGTAGCGAATAGCCAACCTAGAATAGTGTTGATGGCTCAGGGCAGGATCATAGATGATGGTCCTGCTAAACAAATAATGACCAATAAAAAAAGCCTCGACGAATGTTCCGTAGCTCCACCGGAAGTCACGAAGCTGTTCACTAAACTGAAGCAGAACGGCTTCCCGGGGGACGTTCTAGACGTGGATGAAGCCTTAGACCTAATAACGAAGAGATTGGAGGTAAATTGAGTGAGTCTCCTTGAAGGACTGAGATTTTCGAGAGGAGACTCTCCACTTCACAGGCTCGACCCCAGAGTGAAATTCCTCTTAACCATGGTCATCTTCGCTCTCTCGATAATATTCTTCGATCTCATCCCACTTCTCCTCGTATTCATTCTCCAAATCCCACTAGTGATCTATGGGAAAATCTGGAGAGAATGGTTAAAAACCCTAAAAGGCGGAGCCTTCCTAGCTATAATAATATTCTCAACAAATATCCTCAGTTTCTACTTCTCGCAAGGTATGCATCTATCAGGCGATACTATTGAGTATAGCCTCAGCTTGACACTGAGGTTTCTCGCCCTTATCACTAGCTTCAGTATATTCTTCCTAACGACCTCACCAGATAAACTCAGTCTAGCCCTCGAAAAGGCAAAAATACCATATGAGTTCAACTTCGCGTTCATAACCGCGATTAGATTCGTTCCCGTTTTAGCCGAGGAAGCACAGACAATAATGGACGCCCAGAGATCGAGGGGCCTAGAACTCGATAAAGGAGGATTCCTATCTCGAATCCGAAAATACATACCAATTCTGCTCCCTCTGATAATCAACTCTATTCGTAGAAGTCTTGAACTCGCAGAAGCGATGGAGTCTCGTGCTTTTGGAGCGACAAAGAAAAGGACGAATCTGTACGAACTCAAGATGTCGAAACCTGATTATTTCGTCTTGATTATTTCCATCTGTGTGCTTATACTGGCGATCTATGCACGTTTCTTTTTGCCGCCTTTTCCGAAGTTACTAAATGGTATTTTACTTATCTGAAATTAATTACTTAGTTATTTTCATAACCCTTAAATAATTACTACATAGATTTTAGTCGATATCAGTGGGTATCAATAATTACTGTAAGGGAGTTCTACATGGAGCCTAGAAGGATACAGAAGGTCGGATACTCAACCCTATCAGTCAGCATACCCATGAACTGGGCAAAGAAGATGGATGTGAAGAAGGGGGACATTGTTTTCATCAGTGAAGAGAACGATGGTGCCCTTCGAATAGCACCTGAACCCAGTAAAACAGAGGACACTAATGTATACATAGTTAATGTCGACAACTGTGACAACACAACTATCCTAGCCCGCGTAATAGTCGGCAACTATGTGTTAGGTCGCAATATGATAAGAGTTGAATCAAATAGACGCCTTATGAGGGAGCAGATCGAAAGCATTAGAGAGGTAACTCAAAGGCTTCTTGGTATTGGAATCATCGAAGAAAGTGACAAGCACCTACTATTACAATGCAGCATCGACCCTAAGAACTTCCCACTTGAAACCGTTGTCAAGCGCCTCTACGTGATCACAAGCATCATGTTCAAAGAAGCGATAGACAGCCTCATTGATAAGGACAAGGAACTAGCCAAGGACGCCATTACCCGAGAACACGAAGCCGACACGATATACTGGCTCCTAACTAGACTACTAGCTTCCGCTCAACAATCCAGAGTAGCATCAGAAAGCATAGGCGTAAAGGACCCTATGGAGATCGCTGAGTATAATCTCATCGCCTGGTATCTAGAGATGATCGGAGACCGCCTTAACGCCGTCTGCAACAACATCCTAAAGATGGAAGACCAAAAAAAGAACTCCGATATAGAACTCATTGAAAGATTAGGTCAGCTCGCATTGGTAAGTTTCACGATGTTCGACAAAGCAATGAAGAGTATAGTAGAGAAGGACATAAAGGTGGCAAGCGACGCCGTCGATCTCTATGAGGCAGTCCAGCTAGAGGAAGAAAAACTTCTCACAGAGTTCCATGCAACCAACTCCGAGCTCACAACGCGCTTTAACATGATCGCCTGGGAGTTCAAGATCATTGCAGAACACAGCTCCGCTATCGCGGAGATATCTATAGATAATATCCTCCGTAATAAGAATGATATCTGTTGGGTTGAAGAGAAGACGGTAGAAGAACAGTAACTTACTACCGCCACATTTTTCATAAAAAGAAAATCGACAAATAAATTGCTCTGATTCAAGATATATTATTTTTCTTTTAAAAGTATATACCGTAAATATTTAGTTCATTAATCAAATGCAAATTAATACCAAAAACAATCCTTCAATCAGAGATATATCCATTTTAAAAAATGGTCATATCATTATTTTATATTTATTTTCCAACTTTTTTTACATTAATAAACGACGATTTTAAAAGTCATTATTCAAAAATACTCATAAAACAAATACCCTCACAATTTTTCCAAGTTGTACTTGAATCATATATAAAAAGAAGCAGTTTTTTCTTCAAAAATACTAGATTTCAACTAATAATTGCGTAAACCGATTAGGACTTTAATATTCTTTTTGTCCCATTTTTTTACTAAAGTTGTATTTCTTATGTTTATGCATCAAAATAGATTTTAATTAAAGTTAAAGACATTATTACGAGCGAGACAGTTAAGAATACTCACCAAATTTCCCATATAAACCAAGTGAGTTACTTGATTTTCTACGACCAACTACTAATTATCCTGATCCCCTCCACAGCGTCGTGAGCAGCCGCGTCGGCACCTATTTTCTCAGCGTACTTCTGTGTTAAAGGAGCTCCACCAATTATCACTCTGATACCTTCTCGAAGCCCTTTCTTCTTAAGCTCAAGCACTACATTCTCCATTTCACCCATTGTTGTAGTCAGAAGAGCAGACATAGCCACAATATTGGGTTTGTTTTTCTCAATGGCTTCGATGAACATGCTTGATGACACGTCGACGCCTAGGTCGATCACCTCGTAGTTCTGAGCTTTTAGGAGGGTAACGAATACGTTTTTACCTATGTCATGTAGATCACCCTTAACTGTCCCTATCACACACTTGCCAGCGCTCCTCGCGACATCCGTCTTCAGATACGGCTCAAGGATCTTCATGCCCTCCTTCATGGTCTCACCCGCCATAATGAGCTCAGCTAGATAATACTCGCCAGCCTCATACTTGTCACCAACAACTTTCATTCCATTGGCCATACCACCAATTACGATCTCATAAGCGGGGATACCTCCCTCAATTGCCTTTTTGCAAAGCTGTGATATAGCGTCGATGTCCAGCTCAATTATGGCTTTGCTAATTTCTTCCAGTATCTCCTGTTTAGCCATTTTAATACCCCTCATTTTTCCTTACTAAATCTATGACTCGTATGTATTGTTTGAAGCTGACGGTGTTAGATATGTTGTGTTCTCTATGGTAAATATATCCATCCCTCATCTTTGTGGAGGAACTTTTAAATTGATCTCCCCTTGGAACTGTGTGAATATCCCAGAAAAACCAAAGGCATCGCTTGAATTGAAATGCTCTCACTCAATATTTTATTGTTATTAAGAGTAACCAAAATTATTTTAACGGAGTGTGTAATCGCTGAGATTATCTTTATGCATGTATAAGACTAATGTAATCTGCCATCCTGAGGGACTGTATTGAAACGAGAATTTACTCCTTAAAGGTTCGGCAGTTAAAATAGATTCGAAGGATGTAACCAAATGTTCGACTACCACGTCGACCAGAAGACATACGAGATTTTCGGTGTCAAGATTGGAGGAGTCCCTGGCCTAGCTCCAACGGTTATGGTGGGCTCGATGTTCTACAAAGGACATGGGATAGTTGAGGACCCCGTAAAAGGATTATTCAATGCTGTCGAGGCGGAGAAACAACTTAGAGGCGCCGAAGAGATGACAGATAAAACTGGATTACCGAGCATGTTGGACCTCGTTGCTGAGAACTCAAAAGCCGCAAGTAAGTACTTGGACTTCGTCGTCGATGCAGCGAAGATGCCGATCATGATGGATGTTCTCGCCGAGGAAGACCAAGTGAACGTCCTTCAGTACGCAAGCGACATTGGGATCATAGACAGAATCATCTTCAACTCGCTCAACCCACAAACGAGTGAAAAAGTTTATGAAAAGATCGCTGAGGTCGGATGCACAAGCGCAATGCTACTTCTACACAGCTCCCGTTACATTCTTTCATCTAACAAGAATTCATTACTGGAGGAGATGGTCCCAAAGGCAAAGCAGGCGGGAGTCGAAAAAATCCTCGTGGATACAGTAGTCTTAGACATCCCCACCCTGGGGTTAGCGGTGAAGGCTATAAGCCGAATAAAAGACAAATACGGTTACCCATGTGGCTGCGGCGCCCACAACGCAATCTCCTCCTGGAAGAATCTACGCAAAAAATACACAGCTAGCGCTGTGACCACAGCGCTGGGAGTAATAAACGCATTACCAATAGCTGCTGGAGCCGACTTCGTCTTTTATGGTCCGATGAGGAACGCCGAGGCAGTTTACCCCTCTATCGCCATGATTGATGTAGCGTACAGCCAAATTGTAATGGAACAAAGAATGAGACTGGGCAAAGATCACCCCCGTTATAAAATTGGATGATGCATTCCAAACCTAGAGAATAAGCATGAAAAGGTAGCCCAATTGACCACCTGAGACTCATTAAGAGGCAACTTATTTTTATAAAGTAATTCCACGGGATTATCCAACAATGTTCGAAGACACCCTGACCCCACGGGAGAGGTGGCTCCACGTGCTTGAGCGGCGGAAACCTGATCGACTACCAATGGATTACTGGGCCACGCCAGAAGTCACCCAATCGTTGATGTCGCACTTTGGTCTCTCTGATCTAAAGGATTTGTATGAGCGTCTACACATCGATGTACCCTTCAAACCCAAACCAAGGTACATCGGACCGGAGATCCCAGAAAACCTAGACGTATATGGATGCAGATACAGAGACGTCAGTTACGGAGTCGGAGCATATAGGGAATGCATCTCACACCCCCTTAAACAATTCAACTCGATTAAGGAAATCGAGAGTAACTACTCCTGGCCTAACACAGACCTTTATGATTACTCCACCATCTCCGAACAAACAGCCAATTGGCGCAGCTACCCCATCGAAGGGGGCGGCTCGGAACCATTCCTAGACTACAAGAATCTTAGGGGACAAGAGCAGGCCTTCATCGATCTCTTCCGTCACCCAGACATCGTCGAATACTGCCTCGACAAGATGTTTGAATTCAGCTACGAGAACACTAAGAAGATATACAGAGAAATCCCCGGCGAGGTTACATACAGCTACATCGCCGAGGACTTTGGTTCCCAGACAGGGTTACTGATGCACCCTAAAATGATCCGGCTATTTTTCCTCCCAAGGATGAAGAAGATGATGGACCTAGCCCACGAAAATGGGGCATATGTCTTCTTTCACAGCGATGGCGCCATAAGGGAAATCATCCCAGACATGATAGAGACGGGAATAGACATACTGAATCCAATCCAGTGGAGAAGCAAAGGGATGGAAAGAGAAAAACTAAAAAAAGACTTCGGTGAAAAAGTCGTATTCCATGGCGGAGTGGACAACCAGCAAATTCTCCCTTTCGGTTCTGAGGAAGATGTGAATAAAGAGGTAGAAGATAATTTCTCAAAATTGGGGAGCGGAGGCGGTTACATCTTAGCTCCCTGTCACAATATCCAACCAATAACACCAGTTAGAAACATAATCGCGATGTATGAGAGAGGTTTCCTCAAAGCTTGCTCCTCATGAGAAGAGGTCTTAAACTCACATCTCTATAAATCTCTTCAATTCTATTATTTTTCTATCTGTCAGCACAAAGTGGCGTTAAAGAATAAAGTCGAAACAGAGGAAAATGATCGTCTAGTATTCCATGAGGATAATTATGACATGTAATATTCTATATTAACCATCTAGTATATTAGGAATAGATATAGTGAATATTATAATTAGATTTTTAAAAGGAAGGTTGTATTAGTATAAATAGGTTTAAAAGAGCCTTTTTTCAGTCTATAGACAATTCGCGAAAAGGGATTTGACGATCCATGGTACGATACAAACAAACTAGCGAGATCCTAAAGCTGATGCTCGACAAGGAGCATATCAGAAACATAGGCATCATCGCCCACATTGATCACGGTAAGACAACGATGAGTGACAGCCTCCTTGCGGCGGCTGGACTCATGTCTCCGGACCGTGCAGGTGAGGCACGCGCTCTCGACTACCTAGAAGAGGAACAGGCGAGAGGTATTACAATAAAGACAGCAAATATCAGCCTACTATATGAAGATGAGAAGGGTCAACCCTATGTCATCAACCTCATCGACACACCCGGCCACGTAGATTTTAGCGGGAAAGTAACCCGTGCAATGAGAGCCCTAGATGGTTGCATATTACTAGTAGACGCAGTGGAAGAGTTCCAGATCATGACCGAAGTACGCCTCAGACTCGCCTTAGATGAGGCGGTGAGGCCGGTCCTATACATAAACAAGTTCGACAGGCTAATCAAAGAGCTGAAGATGGACGCCGACATGGTGCAGGAGAAAATCCTACGCATCATCGGCCAATTCAATACCATAGTACAGACCTTCGGCTCCGACGAAGTCAAGAACGAATGGATCGTCAACGCAGGTTTAGGACAGGTATGCTTCGGTTCTGCCCTCGACAGATGGGGTTTCACTCTGCCGATGCTTCAGAAGAAGGGTATAAACTTCCAGCAGATGCTCCAAATGTACAAGGACGGAAAACTCGAGGAACTCCAGGAGAAGTTGCCCCTAGCGGAGGCAATGCTTGGTATGGTCATCCAGCACCTCCCGAATCCGATTGAGTCCCAGCCTAGGAGGCTAAGGACAATCTGGAAGGGTGATCCTGAGAGCCCCATGGGCAAGGCGATGTACGCCATCGACCCAAATGGCCCGACAGTCGTCTGCCTTACCAACATCGTAATCGACCCACAGGCTGGTGTTGTCAGCACTGGGCGTGTCTTCTCAGGCACTCTCCACAAGGGACAAGACTTCCACCTCGTCAGCGCCAACAAGGATCTCAAGGCTCAGCAAGTCAGCATCTATATGGGTCAATATAGGGAGATAGTCGACGAAATTCCTGCAGGAAACATCATAGCACTTCTAGGCATAAGCGAAGGCAGGGCGGGCGAAACGCTTGTAGAACCCTCAATCAAAGATGGCGCCGTAGGCTTTGAGTCCATCAAGTACGCCTCTGACCCAGTTCTAACCATCGCAGTCGAGCCCAAGAAGCCCACTGACCTACCCAGACTCATAGACGCCATGCAAAAGATGAGCATCCAAGACCCCAACCTAGTCACAACTATAAATCAAGAGACGGGCGAGTACCTACTAGCTGGAATGGGTGAGCTCCACCTCGAAATCGCCCTTAAAGATCTAAAGCGTGAATACAACCTCGACGTCACAGAGAGCGAACCAACGGTTGTATACCGCGAAAGCATCCGCGAAAGCGTTGGCCCCTACATGGGAAAAAGCCCTAACAAGCACAACAGAGTCTACTTCAAACTCGCCCCCCTCGATACGAAAATCATTGAACTCATCCGCAACGGCGAGATCAGTGTAATAACAAGCCAGAGGAAGATGGAGGAAGTCCTCGTACAGAGGGCCGGGTGGACAACGAAACAAGCTAGACAAGTATTCGCGATCAACGAGAACGCGAACATGATGATAGACACTACGGTCGGTATTCAGGGAATACGAGAGGTCAAAGAGCACATCTCCGGTGGATTCGCCTGGGCACTACAGAATGGTCCACTAGCTGGCGAGATCGTTCGCGGCATCATGGTCGACATGGTAGATGTTGCACTCCACGAGGATCCCGTTCACAGGGGCCCAGCACAGATGATGCCAGCAGTCAGAGGAGCCATATTCGCAGGAATGCTATCCGCACGTCCGACGCTACTTGAGCCAATCTATAAGATTCAGGTACGTGTACCCGCCCAGTGGCTGGGCAATGTAACTGGTCTTCTCAGCAGAAAGAGGGGCAGAGTTCACGACATGGAACAGCAGGGCGCTGTCACCGTGATAACCGGCTTCGTACCAGTCAGCGAAACCATTGGCTTCAGCGCAGAGATGCGCGCTGCTACAAGCGGAAGCGCATTCTGGCAGAGCACATTCGACCACTGGGCTTCAGTCCCGGATGGTTTACTGCTAGAGGTCATAAAGAAGATCCGTACAAGAAAAGGTATGACTCCTGAACCACCGACAGCCGCGGATTACATCGTCAAGGAGTAACCAAACTCCAACCCTTTTTTAAAGTAAATCAGCTTCCTCTACCATAAGGTATAATGATGTGAAGTTCCTAAACGAAGACTACCTTCTAAACAATGGAACAGATGAGTATAGAAAGCTGAGGCATGACGCCCTCGAAATACTAGGATCTGCTTTGGAGGCGGTTGACCCAAAGAAAGCAATCTTCGATAAAGTTAAGAGAGATGGTAATTTGCTCCACGCAGGCGGTAAAACCTACAACCTCAATGAGTTTAAACGGATCTTCATTATAGGTGGTGGAAAAGCCGGCGGTCCTATGGCTGAAGCCATCGAGTCCCTTCTAGGAGACAAAATTGTTGGCGGTATTGTCAATGTTCTTAACGGGACCGAAGAACGATATAGGCTTAAGCAAGTGAAGATGGTTGGAGCGTCCCACCCAGTCCCCAATGCTAATGGGGTGAACGGGGTTAATGAGATGCTCAAACTAGTTTCTAGTTTAAACGGCAATGACTTAGTCGTCGTACTAATCTCAGGAGGAGGGTCAGCCCTACTTCCCAGTCCTGCCGATGGGATAAACCTCGGTGACATCCAAGACATCACAGGTAGACTACTGAAGAGGGGGGCAACCATCAACGACTTGAACGCTGTTAGGAAACACCTAGACTCCTTTAAGGGGGGTCAACTCGTCAAGATGTGTAACCCCGCTGAGGTTCTTAGCCTCATCCTCTCCGACGTCGTAGGCGACCCCCTTGACACGATCGCATCAGGACCCACCGCACCAGACTACACAACTTGGAGCGACGCTGAAAATGTCCTGAAGAAATATGATTTATGGAAGGATTCACCGGCCCCAATCAAAGCTAGGATCGAGTTGGGTGTAAACAAAGTATTAGAGGACACACCAAAGGCCTCTGACCTAATCTTCTCCAAGGTAAACAATGTGATTATCGCCAACAACTCTTACGCAGCTGAAGCTGCTGCGAGTAAAGCGCAAGCCCTCGGCTACAACTCGATGGTGTTGTCGACGATGATCGAAGGAGAAGCAAGGTGGGTAGGGAAAGTGTACTCGGGAATAGCCCGTGAAGTAGTGAGCAATGGGCGGCCTCTGAATTCCCCCGCAGCGATTTTCGTAGGGGGGGAGACTACAGTTAATGTCAAGGGCTCGGGGAAGGGTGGTAGAAACCAGGAGGTAGCTTTAGGCGCTTTGAAAGGAATCGCTAATTTACCCTGCCTCATCGCTTCGCTGGCTACAGATGGACTCGATGGACCTACCGATTCGGCTGGAGCAATCGTCGATGGATCGACTTTCGATAAAGCGATGAAATTTAGCTTATCTATAGATGCTTCACTACAAGAGAATGACTCTTACTCATTCTTCTTAAAACTTGGCGACCTACTCATCACAGGGCCGACGGGCACGAATGTTAACGATTTAGCCATTATTTTAGTGGCGGATAAATGAGAATGATGCAACGGAAACAGAGGCAGCTAGAAGCCCTCGAGGAGGTGAAAACTCTACTTAAAGACGTGGATGATGAAATTGAACTGATTCTCGTTGAAGGATCAAGGGACGAAGACGCACTCCGCTTCTTAGGTTACACTGGGATAGTAGATGTATGCACACATATCGACCAAACCGAGCAGGACATAGCCATTAAGCTGGCTGAGAGTGTTTCCAGAGTACTCATATTAACAGACTTCGACGAGAAGGGAAAGATGAAAGCCAATAGGTTATCGGATCTTCTCGAAGCAGAAGGTGTTCATGTATTAAGAGATAGCAGAAGAAAGGTCGGTAAATTGATGAGAATTCTAGGGATAAGAACCATTGAGTCCTTTGACAATATAGCCGAAGACCTTTCATGAGAACAATCAATGCGTAGACTATATGGTGCTGTGCGAGGGTATCGCCTGCGCCTTTTAGCTCCCTAAGATTATTATTGAGTTCCTAACCTCTCAGGGGTGTGGTTGGCATGGCGCGTATAGTTGTGCTCTATGATTCATGGTCTAAAACCGACGCGAAGGACATATGGAGTGAGATGCTTCACAGGAGCCTAGGTCCAGATTACCCTAAACATGAGATCGTCTATCTGGAGAACCGTGCAGGGGCCTTCGAGTGGTCAACCGAGGTAAAGGAGAATGTCAAGGAGGCCTTCGGCGATCCCGCCTTCATCATCGAAAACCTGAAGGGAGCAGAGGTGGTCCTCAGCGGGTTCGCACCAATGACCGCCTCGGTGATGGACGCAGATCCTACGCTGAAGATGATCGGCATCGCCCGTGGTGGCCCTGTCAATGTTGATGTCAAATCAGCGACGAATAGGAAGATCCTCGTAGTAGGCACGGTCGGGAGAAACGCTGAGTCGGTAGCGGATCAAACACTCGGCTTCATCTTATCCGAGTCGCGACACATAGCAGAACACAACCTAGCGCTGAAGACAGGAACATACTTCGACGAGTCGGAGAGACTTGGAAGGGGCAACTACCTAGACCGCTACGAATTCCAAGAACTCGGCGAAAAAATCCTTGGCCTCATAGGCTTTGGCGAAGTGGGAAAAAGAGTCGCAAAGCGCGCCCACGCATTTGGCATGAAGGTACAAGTCTTCGATCCCTACATCAAAGCTGAGATACTCGCAGGGGACGATTGCCAAAAAACCGAGTTGGAACCCCTCTTAAAGACTTCAGACTTCATCTCTATACACGCCAAACTGACACCCGAGACCACTCATCTGATTAATGCAGAACGCCTATCCCTCATGAAACCCTCGGCTGTCATCGTAAATACCGCTAGAGGAGAAATCATCGACGAGAAAGCCCTCTATATGGCGCTGAAGGCGAAGAAAATCGCTGGCGCAGCACTCGATGTCTTCGAGGAGGATCCCGTCCAGCAGAGCAACCCACTTCTTAAACTAGAGAACATCACAGTGACGCCGCACACGGCTGGTCGTTCGCCCGAGGTGGAGAAGCGTGGCTACCAGCAAGTTGCTGAAGCCACCGCTAAATACCTCAGAGGCGAGGAAATCAGGCGAGGACAGCTAGCTAACCCAAAGGTGCTGGAGCGCTGAGACAGCTTGTCGCCCAGCTACCTCATGGCTCTGGACTGCGGCTCGGGCGGCGTCAAATGCTTCCTCGTTGACCTCAATGGGAAGATCGTTTCCCAATCCAGCGTAGAGTGGTTGAGAGACGACTGGAACACAGAAATCGGCTGGAAGTCCATAAGCGAAGCCATAAAGACTGTGATCTCAACAGCCAGAATTGATGCCGATCAGATAGCTGGAGTCAGCACCACTAGTATGCGCGAGGAATTCATTTTACTTGATGACTCTGGCCACGAGATACAATACAAGATAACTCCAGATATCTACCCCCACGGGGATAGGCTCAACGAAAGGTACGGGGAAGAGATGTACCGTCTCTCCGGCCACTGGCCGGTTCCCGGATGGATAGCAGCGGCGAAGATGACCTGGCTCAATGACACCAAACCACAGGTGTTGAAGCGAGCCAAATTGTTCCTAATGATCAGCGACTGGGCGGGCTATCGTCTTGGCGACACCCCCTACACTGAGGGATCCAGCGCCTGCGAAACCAGCCTCTTCGATGTAGAGAAGGGGGACTGGTCATGGAAACTGCTGGATGAGCTTGGACTCCCCAAGGCCATCTTCCCAGAGGTCAAACCAAACGGAAGTAAGATAGCAACCGTGACAAGTCACGCCTCAAAAGACACCGGCCTAGTTGAGGGAACGCCGGTTGTGATCGGAGGCGCCGATACTCAATGTGGCCTACTGGGCTGCGGCGCAATAAATGAAGGGGACATCGTAGCCGTGGGCGGGACAACCACCCCAATCCAACTAGTAATAAATAAAACAATGTTCGACGTCAAACGTCGCACTTGGACAAACATGCACTTAACGAAGGGACGGTGGATAATCGAGAGTAACGCTGGTCGCACGGGTTGGGTCTACAGATGGTTCAGGGACAACATCATCTACGAGAAACCATCAGGGAAAGAATACGAAGCCATGAACAAGATTGCTGAGGCGTCCCCTCCGGGTTCAAATGGTCTACTTGCCTACCTCGGACCACACATCTTCAAATCGGGACCACCCTACTGGGAGGGCGATAGGCTCGGAGATCTCTCTGTCCCACCAACCCTGATCGGCTCTGCGAAGTTCACCCTAGGCGACCTCGCTAGGGCCATAATCGAAGCGAACTGCTACGCAGTAAGAGCTAACGCTGAGCGACTCACAGAGGTAACCGGGCTGAACGTGAAAAAGATGGAATTCTGCGGCGGCAACTCGAAGTCTCCTCTATGGATGAATATACAGGCAAACATACTCGGAAAACCCGTGGTCATCCCAAGGGAGAGAGATGCAACAGCGGTCGGTGCAGCCATTTGTGCCTCAGTCGGAGCGGAAATATATGAGAGTATACCAGAGGCAATGAAGTACATGGTCCATATGGAAGAACCCATAATACCGAACCCAGAGTTAACCAAGAACTATGATCAACTCTACAAAGTTTGGATGGAGACTCGCCGCCGCCTTTCGGGGGTCTTATAAGAGCGGAGCCGTCGAGACGTATTGATAACTGATGGATAACGTAGAGAAGGATCTCAGGGAACGCCTCGCCAAGGTGGGTAGACAAATATTTGCTGAGGGACTTACCCACGGCGCATCGGGAAACATCAGTGCCCGGATACCAGGCACCAACAAGTGCATCATTAAACCCACTGGATATAGTTTCAGAGACCTCGAGCCCCACCACTTTATAGTTGTCGACATTGACACCCGAAAAGTCCTCGAGGGAACTGAGAAGCCGAGCATAGAGACCCCGTTTCACACTAAACTATACAAGCAATGGCCTGAGGCGGGTGGCGTAGTTCACGTCCACCCACACTACTCAACAATTCTCTCCATAATAGGTGAGGAGATCATACCAATGGGGATCGAGATCACTGAGGCGCCCGCCCTCGCGAAGGGCATCACCATCGCTAAATTCGCTCCACCAGGCACCGATGAGTTGGCTGACAACCTCGTCGAGGCGATGAAGGACCACGTTGCTGCCCTAATGCCCCATCACGGCATAACAACTATAGGGAAGACCATCGAAGAGGCCGCAAAGAACGCTCAGATGGTCGAGTTCCTCGCCAAACTCCACTACGAAGTCATGCTTGTTGGAGAGCCACATGCATTAAGAGAAGATGTTCTGAAAAGCCTCGTTGAGAGGGCAAAGTCGAAAGGGCTATTGATCTAAAGGTTTACCACTGTTTTCTTTCTTCTTATTTTCGCTGAGCCGGTCAACAAGGCTCATCCCTGGTTGGTAATCCTTGAGGGATTTCACCTCAATAAGGCCCTTTTTCTCCGCCGCCCTCAGGACATCCTCCCCCTTCTTCGATCTGGCTAAGACAGTAGAATAACCATCTGGTGAACCTACGTTACCTATCGATAAATCAGCGAGTTCCGATGTGTAGTCAACGCATACCCTGCAACCAGGCTGTGAAAATTCCTTTAACTTTCTTATCTTAGCCTCAAAGGGTGGCTCCCCTTCTCTATGGGCGATAAACTTGCCACTCTTGATCTCGAATTTATTTACCTTCCCAGGGTCAACACCTTGATCCTTTAGATATGACATCAGCTTGTCGTAATTGAATATCTCCATACAGAATAACCCAAGTGCAAGAGTGTCGGCTTTTGATGCATTCTTTTGGCGCCTCCTGAGGGCGTGTATCTGACAGGGGGTGCCGATGAAAGCCAGCTTCTGAAGACCCTCTTTTTCAGCCTGTTTCACGGCAAGGAGCATAGGTGCAGAGGTGTACTTTGTCCCGGCACATTCAATCACCGTGCGATTATCTCTTGTAAGAACTGGAACCGGTGACCAAACCTTCTCCTTATCGAGTCCTGCGACTACTGCGCTAAAACCATCATCAAGGCAGCTAAGAATAATCGATGTTGCCGCCCCGCCGTCCTGCGCGTATTCCCTAACATCAGGTCGCAGCGTCCTCACGGCGTATTCTCCTATAAGAACGCCATGACTTGCCTCATCGGAGGATCTATTCCTCCCAAGGACACCTGCCTCATATTCGCTATAATTATGTTCAACCCGGGGACATGCCACATAGCAATCTCCACATGCTGTACATTTCCCCGTAAGTTTGGGTGCCCCATCAACGAAGCTTATTGCATCAACAGGGCAAACTGAAACACAAGAGCCACAGGCACAGCATCTTTCAGGCTTTATCACTTCCCCAATTAGATGCCCAAAAACTTTAGGTCGATTAGCCATGCTATTAGAAATATAGCTGAATCCGTTTAACTATTTCTTCAGAAAAAAAATATTGAAAGGAAGCATTCAAGAATGGCTACTATTGTCAATGTATTTATTTAACGAAGATGTTGGCTGAAACCAGCTGCTAATTAGTATGACCGGAGGACTAAAGAAATGAGTTTCAGAAGATCTAAACCTACAAGTCCGGAGACATGCCCCGGGATAAAGAGCCTCATTCGTCCGACACTTTCCTACACAAAATGCGGATCTTGTGGTGGTGACGTTGAGATCTGGAGCGATGAGGATACTGGTGTATGTTTGAAATGCGGAAAAATATGGCCGAGACCAGACAGCAACGCATCCTGCTTGGAATACTGTGATTATGCTGATAAATGCAGAGAGATCATTAAGGCGCATACAACTAAGTAAATTTGCAGAACTTCGCCATTCATGTATCACGAATTTGAGTTATCTCTGATTCGAGGGGTAAAGTATTATTCAGGTTACCGATTATTATTTTCACGTGGTAGATGATGGTTTTAATCGGTTTCCTTAAGGTAGGCAACATAGCGACCGCACCAATGATTGAGCTTCTTCTCGACGAGAGAGCTGAAAGAGAGGATATGGAGGTCAGAGTAGTCTCCTCAGGGGCTAACATGGGTGTTAGACAATCGGAGGAGGTTGCAAAGATCATGGTTGGTCTTAAACCGAATCTAGTGTTTGTTACGAGCCCTAATGCCAGCACAAAAGGGCCCACAAAAGCAAGGGAGCTGATATCCGCCTCCGGTATTCCTGTGGTAGTCGTTTCCGACGGTCCAAGAGGCCTGATTGAGGAACTTCAGGGCAAGGGAATGGGCTGTATGATAATTGAAGCCGACTCGATGATCGGGGCTCGCAGAGAGTTCCTTGACCCAACCGAGATGGCCATCTTCAACTCAGACACGATCAAGGTACTCTCAGTGACAGGGGTCTACAGCCTAATTTACCAGACGATAGACGCATTGATCGAGAAATTGAAGTCGGGTGAGAAGCTCGAACTGCCTTTGATGAACATCACCCGAGAAAAAGCTCTCAAGGTCTCAGGCCTATCGAATCCGTACTCGTTGGCAAAAGCAGGTGCGTCTTATGAGATGGCGAAACGTGTTTCAACCCTCACCAACGAGGCTTGCTTTAAGGAGAAAGAATGGGCAGTCTATACGGCTCTCTGCGCAACGGCTCATGAGCTAATGAGAACAGCCGCATCGGTAGCAGATGAGGCTAGGGAAATAGAGAAGTACGGAGACAATGTAACACGCAAACCACACTACGATGACGGGTCAAGTCTCATAAAGAAGAGATTAATAGAAAAACCAGAGAAACAAAAATGACGATTTTTTCTCTTTTTCCAAACAAAACAAAAATGCTAGTAACAGCTCCGTAATCAATACCCAAGCAGATTTCATGAACCTTTTTATTTTTGATGATTTCTACTAAGGTGAACCCAGATGTCTCAAATAACTACAAGAATTAACCTTGATGCAATATTCCATCCAAGATCAATCGCCATAATAGGTGCCTCAAGGACACCTGGTAAAGTTGGTTACATATTAACCGAGAATATAACCAACTCTGGGTTCAAAGGAAAAATCTACCCGGTGAATCCGGGAATAGACGAGATCCTCGGATTAAAGTGCTACCCATCTATACTCGATGTTCCAAATGATGTAGATCTATCGGTGATCACCATCCCCTCAGCATCAGTCCTGCAGGTGGCTGAAGAATGCGGAAAGAAGGGCGTCAAGGCTCTAGTTATTATATCCGCTGGCTTCAAGGAGACCGGACATGAAGGCGCACTACTAGAGCAACAACTCGTTGAGATAGGTAAACGATATGGAATGCGGATCCAAGGACCCAACTGCCTCGGTTTAATAAGCACAACGACACCGATGAACCTAAGTTTTGCAGCAGATATGCCGAGACGAGGAAAGATAGGGTTCATCTCCCAGAGCGGAGCACTCGGGACAGCCGTACTTGACTGGGTCATAAAGGAGAATATGGGCTTCCATAGCTTCATAAGCCTAGGGAATAAGGCTGACCTCAACGAGATCGACTTTCTGGAAGCAATGAGTGAAGATGACGAAGTCTCAGTCATCTTACTCTATCTCGAGTCGATTGAGGAAGGTAGAAAGTTCCTCGAAGCCTCCATACGAGCTGTTAAGAAGAAACCCGTAGTTGTCCTTAAAGGTGGAACATCCTCAGCCGGCGCCAGAGCAGCCGGGAGTCACACGGGTGCACTCGTCGGAAGCTTCCTCTCATATCAAACTGCGTTCAACAAAGCTGGCGTTATTCTAGCAAATAGCATCGAGGAACTCTTCGACTACGGGTTAGCCTTCACGGAGCAACCCTTGCCAAAAGACGAGGGGATAGCTATAATCACAAACGCTGGAGGACCCGGTATTCTCGCAACTGATCTCAGTGAGAAACTTGGCGTCAAGATCTCCTCTATCTCTAGCGAGGTTCAAGGTAGACTCCGTAAGAGCCTTCCACCAGCATCAGCGACGGGTAATCCAATAGACGTCCTTGGCGACGCGAAGGCGGACCGATATGCACTCGCCCTAGACGAGGTCATAAAAGACGATAGCATTAATGCCGTTATCATACTTCTCACACCTCAGGCCATGACGGAGAGCTTGGAGACCGCAAAAAACATTGTGAAGATTAAGCAATCAACAAACCAGAAACCTATCCTAACCGTCTTCATGGGAGGTAAGGCGGTTGAGGAAGCTACTCGCTACTTAATGAATAACGGGGTTCCCTGCTTCGATTTTCCCGAGAAAGCTATTCAAACGATATCGGCCATGTATAGATATGCACGCTTTTTGAAGCTTCCCGTCTATACTTTGCAGAGGTTCGATGACGTCGACCAGACTATAGTGAATAAGGTGATTAAGACCGCTCGAATGGATAACAGAGTTGTGCTCCTCTCGACTGAAGCTGCCGACGTCGTGGAAGCATATGGCATCCCAGTTCCTCAGAATAAACTAGCTACAAATCCAGACGAGGCAGTTGAATACGCGGAGAAGCTAGGTTACCCAGTTGTCCTCAGGGTCGTCTCCCCCGATATTCTACATAAAACAGATGTCGGTGGTGTAGCATTGAACCTTAACTCGCCCACCGACGTGAGAACAGCATTCGATCAAATGATGACCAGCGTCAATAAATTCATGCCGCGCGCGAGAATCTACGGCGCAATGGTCTATCACATGATCCCGAGGGGCCGTGAAATGATCATAGGCATGAGCCAGGACGTACAATTCGGCCCCTTACTCATGTTTGGTCTTGGAGGAATATACGTTAATTTCCTGAAAGATGTCTCATTCCGCCTAGCGCCACTTACAGAGCATGAGGCTAATGAGATGATTGAAGATACGAAGGCTTACACTTTACTTAAGGGAATAAGGGGCGAGGATCCTTCCGACATATCTGCACTTAAGGACATGATCCTTAGGGTAAGCCAGCTGGTCAGCGACTTCCCAGAAATTGTGGAGATGGACATCAATCCGGTAATCGTCTATAAGGCTGGGGAGGGTGGATACGCCCTCGATGTGAAGATAACCTTGTCAAAATAACTATAACTACGAAGTGACGTAGTCATACACATGGTATATACACTCTATATTGCTGGAACTAAGTTTAGCGGGAAGACTGCCCTTTGTCTTGGCCTCTACAACACATTTAATGAAATGGGCATGAGGGTCGGGTACTTCAAACCAATTGGGCAAGGACACAAGATGGTCGACGGCAGGTACATAGACCCCGACGTTACGATGATGAAGGATGTAATAGGATTAATGGAACCGATCGAAGAGCTTTGCCCCGTAGTCCTTGGTAGCCGTTACCTAGATCTCATATCCAAGGACTACGTTTCCCTAAAGGCTCGTGTGACGGAATCTTTTGAAAAAGTGAAAAAAGATAAGGATATACTCATCATAGAGGGGGCTCAGACCCCAGAACTGTTTTTCTGCTCTAACCTAGATGTTGCAACCCTATCTAAGGAGTTCAACGCCAAGGTAATACTCTCAGTTAAGGGCGACGGTGATACATGTGCAGATAAAGCCCTACTTTACAACTACTATATGGCACAGAGGGGCGTCGATGTCATAGGGACAATAATAAACTTTGTACCATTTCAGCAACTTGAAAGAATGAGAGGAGTAGTCTCCGACGTCCTCTGTAAATGTAGTCTAAATGTTTACGGAGTAGTACCCGACCACAGGGAATTAACACTCCCCACCGTTCAGGACGTCGTTAACGCTCTAGACGCCGAGGTTCTATCGGGCAAAGACAGCCTCGACAGGATAGTCGATAACTACCTCGTAGGCGCCATGTCCCCCGAGGCAGCTATGAGCTGGTTGAGACGTGGCGTAGACAGAGCCTTCATCACCGGCGGCGACCGAGCAGATCTGATCCTCATGGCGCTCGAGACCAAGCCAAGCGCCATAATACTAACCGGGAACATCTACCCCTCAGCTCAGGTAATCTCAGCGGCAGAGTCAAAGGGTATCCCCCTTCTGCTCGTAACCGACGACACGTTCACGACTGTGACGAAGCTCGAACCCCTCGAAGGTAGAATAATCTCGGTCCCGATGTCTTCTCGTAAGATTCAGCTTACCCGAAAGATAATGAGCGAGTACATCGATTGGAAGAACATACTCGAAGGCTATATCGACTTTAGAAAAGAGAACAGGTGAGGAAGGCGAAAACCCTCTGAGCGACAAAGACACGAAGACCATCGGAGGCTCAATGGAAGAAACTAAAGAAAGGCACCTACGCTACCTCAGGGCTTTGAACAACCCAATTAGGAGGACAATACTAAGAGAACTACAAAGTGGCCCCACAACACTTGAGGATCTAAAGAGCAGAATAAAACTGGATGAAAAAACACTCAGCTGGCACCTTGACATCCTCGAGTGGGGATATTGCGTAGAGAAGCAGACGAAGGACGACCAAGTAATCTACCTTCTCACCAAGGAAGGCTCAGTAGTAGACTATGTTGATAAGTGACGAATCGTAACCGCTCTAAACTATACTTATCGCTAATTCTATAAACATCATCGAAATAATTAGAGACTCGAATAGATTTGTTGAGCCTTAACAAGCTTACAAAGAAACTAGTCGAAAGACTTCTAGATGACCCACAGTACTACAACGTTTTAGTTGAAAATCTGCCCTGCGGATCAACAATAATCGACACAGGTCTCGTAGCCAAAGGAGGATATGAGGCTGGTCTCATGACTACCCGAATAGCCATGGGTGGAGCCGGAGAGGTCAGCTTAGGCTACTCTGACTACGGTGGACTTCAATTACCCACCATCGTGGTTTCGACGGATCAACCGGCATGGTCGCTCTTTGGTGCTCAGCTCGCGGGATGGAAGATATCCGTGGAGGATTACACCGCAGACGGCTCAGGTCCAGCAAGAGCACTGGCTCTTAAACCCAAAAAAGTTTTCCAGAAGATCGAATACAAGGACGAGTCAGACGTCGCAACGATCCTCCTTGAGAGCCATAAGAAACCAACGGATGCTGCCGCTAGGTTCATAGCGGAATCCTGCAACATCAAGCCCGAGAACCTCTTCATGCTACTCACTTCAACGACATCGATGGCCGGCATGGTTCAGATCTCGGGACGCGTCGTGGAGACGGGGCTCTTCAGACTCGATGTTCTAGGCATAGACTTAAAGAAGGTGAAGTATGGGGTCGGATACGCCCCAATCATGCCACAGCACGTAGATGGCGGGAAAGCTATGGGACGCGCTGAGGACGCCCTGACCTACGGCGGCGTCACAAGTTTCGTTGTCGATGAAGAGGAGCAAGTTTTAATGGATCTAGCCAAGAAAACCCCATCGAGTAACTGCAAAGATTATGGAAGGACCTCATACGAGATATACAGTGAAGTAAACTTCGACTTCACTAAAATCGATCCAGCGCTCTTCGCCCCCGCAGCGGTAACCCTAGTATGCGAGAAGACAGGCAGAGTATTCAATAATGGGGCGATAAACAACGATATTCTAAAACAGTCTCTCACAGATTAATTCGCGCGTGCACAGGCAACGAGGTCATATCCCAAGGGATGCCACTTAAGCCTGGGCAGGTCTATGACATCAACAGCTACACGCTGACCTCGGTCATCACCATTCATGGATGTATACCCGTCCGTTAAGGTTTATTGAAGGACGCCCCTGAAGCGTTAATGAATGCGGTGAAGAAAGCCACAGCATAAGACATTGTTGTTTTCAGTGGTGGCAGCAGCGTCGGAACTAAGGATCTTTTAGCTAGGGTAATCGAGGAGCTGGGTAAGATTCACTTCCATGGCCTCAGTGTGAAGCCTGGAAAGCCAACACTTTTCGGAAAAGTTGAGGAAACCCAGTCTTCGGTATGCCTGGCTACTCAACAAGCTGTCTTAATAACGCCTACGTTTTCCTTGTGCCGGCGCTTCGTAAGGCAGCTGGATTGCCTCCCGCTAAGCAGAGAACTGTGAAGGCGAAGCTTAGTAAGCAAATTAAAGCTGATGGGGGGAGAGAACAGTTTTACTCAGTCCGAGTTGAAGGAGACAAAGCGATCCTAGTCTTCGGGCGCGCGAAATTAGTTATTCATTTGGTATTTCCGAAGTTCTAATATTCTTTCAATCTGAAGGTTAATTCTTAGGTCAGGATTATTGACCAGTCTCTTAGCATCAGATACAATTTTTTTTAGGGTATCAATGGATATCGGATTAGATCCTACATTATAGGGTTGCACCACTTCGTATCTCCTTTCATGTACCACACCAAAGGCATCCGTTTCCTGAATAACTCCTTCACTACTCTCGTCTAACAAAGACTCCATGAGATCCTTCCTAGGAGGAGCATCTCTCAAAATGGGCTCATACCAATAAGAGTACTCCTCTCCTTTAATGTGATCGAGCAGTCGATCTTTGAGTTTATTCGGCAATTCTTGCACTATCTCAAAAAGGTAAAGGTTAAGTTCCATTGTTTCAGGAGTTATTTTAAGGTACCAACCTTCCTCATCAGCAGTTAAATTCCCGGGTTCAGTGAATTCGAAGCCCTCCCTTATAATATAGTCAACTTGTTCTCTAATGTTCTTCTCCTCAAGTGTACTCTCGAGTTCATCAATTTTGTTTAGATATGATGTATCTGTTCCAGATTGGTTACTAATATGACTTGGTGTTGGGGGACTCTGATTTGGCATCACATGTATCGTATTTTTATTCGTGTCGTTTATTGGAATTGGGTTGAGCTGCTTCTCTACTTCATCCCACTTCAGCACACCCGCATCGATGAACATGCGGCAGAGTTTTACCGTTCTATTAGCAAGCATCTGTGAGTATTCGTCATCGCCGAGGATGGAATGCTCCTCCGACTTGGCGAAGCCCTTGGCATATCCTAGGCCCTTGAAGCTCGCGACCGGGATATCTAAGGGTAGACTTTCAGGGTCAAGGGTTGATAATGCTGCATATTTCCCGCATAACGGACAGTGCAGATGGCTCATAAATAGATCTAGGGTACCCTAGATTTTAAAAGTTTGCGTTCTACCGAGCGAACGTGATGACAGGCGGTCGGTTTATAGTAAGTAAAATCTTTATGAATAATTCTCTACTTATATTTAATTTCAGAAAGAGAAATTAATGATTTGGTTATATGCTTGATTATAATAATGTTTTCATAAATTATATTTCCAAAATTTCTAGGTGTTGGTTTCCTATGGTTTATGCTTCTGAGTTATTGTATGTCGATTTCATCCACAACGTATTATCGATTCTTGTTTATTATTAAGTATGATGTAGTGAAGTCTATTTTATAGCTGAATGCAATTAGGTAAATAATTTTAGGTGTGTTTGTTTTGTGTACGACATGAATTTAACTGATATTGTGTATGAGTCATGCATAGTATGTCGTATATTATCTCGTGTGTATCTTTCATACATAACGTAATTTATGGGTAGACCTTACTAAATTTGCTCGTCTCCTGTGATGAGGTTTTCGATATCCTTTAACGGTTCAGATCAGAGTAGATGATTGTCATGCATATACTCGACGAGTTGGATGAGCCAAAGGCCCCGCTTCGTGTGCTGGTGGAGTTGTCGAATAGCGTCCAAGGCATGAATATGACTGGGCTGTATAGGGTCATGAGAGAAGTCTATAATGTGGGGAGGCCTGCTGTGAATACGTCATATAAGGCGCTCATTAGGGCGAGGTTGGCTGAGGTGTATGATGCTGAAGGTCCTAGGTCTAAACTTAGAATAATTCAAATTACCTCTTTAGGAGAGGAGGTTGTGCTGAGGATCAAGGAGATCGAGAGTTTGGTGCCCTCAAAATAGGGCCTTGATTTATGATCCATACAATACTCAATTAATTATTTGATTATTAATCACCATACAATTACTATGTTATTTTTTTATGGCGTCCGAGATCCTTTCTGAGACTAGGTAATAATTCATTAGTAGCGGGGAGTAGTAGCAGATTTTCATTTGAACTAACTACTCTCCTTTTTACAAGATTATTGAAAGTCTCTAGCGTGACCACTTATTAATCTGGTCGCGGATCGATTTAGGAATGAGCAATCTAGAGATATTCAGCTGCGTCGAAGATTTTCTCAAAAGAGGGCGGAGTGTCGTGCTCTGCACACTGGTCCTTAAGGAGGGTTCGGGTCCACGGGAACCTGGTGCCAAAATGCTTGTAACGCCGGATGGTAATTCTCTCGGAACCATAGGTGGCGGGGGGATGGAGAGACTTATCGTAAAGCAGGCCATCGAGGCCCTTGCGGAGGGTAAACCCAGGATGCTGCATTTCGCCATGGGTGTGCCTCCGCGTGAGGGAATGATTGCCATAGACTCGAAGTGTGGGGGGGAGGTCAAAATATTCATGGATATCATGAAACCTGAGCCTAGGTTAGTGATCATGGGGTCGGGGTGGATAGCTCAAGCTACAGCACGCTACGCAAAGGATTGTGGCTTCGAGGTTATAGTTGTCGATGATGTTGCGACGGCAAAACAGGATTACTTCCTAGGGATGACCGTAGTAAACGGAAAGTATCCTGAATCGTTAAATGGCGTTGAGATTCGGCCAAGTGACTTTGTCGCAGTCCTTCACGGTGAGACCTCATTTGAGCTTGATGCCCTGCGCCACGCGGCGAAGGCGAAGCCAGCTTACATCGGGCTCCTTGGAAGTGCTAACAAGGCGAGAAAGCATAGGGAGCAGCTCAAATCTGAGGGGTTAGATGAGAAGGTGTTTGATGCCATGTATACTCCTATCGGCCTCGACATAAACGCGGAGACCCCCGAGGAGATCGGTGTGAGCATCGTGGCTGAGATGATTAAGAGGAAACGTGGGTAGCGGGGCATAATAATGACCCCATGAGCTTCTTAACACGCTTCTTCAATCTTTGAATAGTCAGGTTACGATTCTTACAAGGATCCTACGAGTGCGCGTCTCACCGGTGCATCATCTTTGTGAAGTCGACAACGAGCACGCGCGCCTTGATTTATCTAACCTATTCCTTCTGCTTAGTGTAACCTGTGGGCTCGATATATATTTCGCCATCTCTAAAGATGTCGATGAGCACAGGCTTAATTATCCTAGTCCCCGATACTCTGTCCCCAGCGTCATGTCTAAGCTCCTTGTACATCAAAGAGAAGTCAACCTCTATCTTGACCCCAGCTTTATCAGCTGCATCTATGAGCATCCTCGGTATATCGACCAAATGCGTCATCGGGGGCAGAGTAACTGTGGCGACCGTTCGAGCTTCCTGTAAGCCGCTATGGTCTCCTCCGCCTTCTCCAAGTTCCTTTTTGCTCGCCTCTCCACGAGAGAGATGTTCTGCCTAGTTGTCTCTAGCCTAGTTGCCACCTCCTCCTGAGTTAGTCCCGTCATTCTGAGTCGCAGAACCTCGAGCTGGATCTTGGTTAATGATCCCGACTTTTCCCGTTCAGCCATTCCATCGCCTCTGATGCAATTAATAGCGATTTACAAAATAATCACAAAGGCTTAAAAAGAAAGCGTAAAACTTAACTCCGTTTTGGACTTCCATTGTTTCCGATCAACTTGAAGAGAAACTCTATACTCTTAATCGCCATCGTCTTAGTGGTGGCTGTGGCGGGCATCTACACCGCTTACCAGTACTTCTCACCGAAACCCGTGGAGCTGAGGGTCTTCGCCGCCGCCAGCCTCACCAGTACCTTTCCAGAGCCTACAGTCCCAGTTCGAGAGCCAATACAACGCAAAGCTCATCTTCAACTTCGCGGGCTCAAGCACCCTAAGCACCCAGATAATACAGGGCTCCCCCTGCGACGTCTTCGCATCAGCCAACACCAAGGAGATGACTAACGTCAAGAACGCTAAGCTACTCGAGGGAAACTCCTCCACCGTCTTCGCCCACAACACCATAATCATCATCACTGCTAAGAATGACACAAAAGTCTCCACCCTACTCGACCTAACGAAACCAGGCGTTAGGATAGTTATGGCGGATAAGTCGGTGCCAGCTGGCAGCTACGCTCTACAAATACTCGCCAAGATCGATGCCACCTACGGCAACTCAAGCAGCCCCCTATACAAGGGAACTGACTACGTGGGCTTCTCCAAGAAGGTGCTAGCTAACGTGATCTCATACGAGACGGATGTGGAGCAGGTCGTCACGAAGACGGCGACTGGGACAGCTGATGCTGGCATCGCTTACAAGTCGGACGCGATTAATAGGGCGAGTGAAGTCAACTTCATTGAGATTCCCAGTGACGTCAACCTTATAGCGGTTTACCCTATAGGTATCGTATCCACGTCGAGTCACGTTGACTTGGCTCAGAAGTTCATCGACTATGTGGAGTCGAGTGAGGGGCAGAAGGCGCTGACGGACGCGGGTTTCCTGGGTAAATAGGTGTGGCTGTGTTGAGGTTTGCGCTTAGAGCGGTGTTTGTAGCGTTCTCGGCGCTTTTCCTCCTATTCATAACCCTTCCAATAGCTGCGGTGTTCCTCCGCGTTTCCCCGTCTGAATTAGCATCTAGGCTGACTACGCCTGTGGTCTTGGACGCGATGCGGTTGAGCCTCATCACATCCACGGCCTCCACGATCATCGTGTTGGTTCTCGCGACGCCGATCTCCTACGCTCTGGCGCGTCACGAGTTCATGGGACGTTGGCTGATAGATGCACTAGTTGATCTTCCCATGGTTCTGCCACCTGCGGTGGCTGGCTTAGCCTTGCTTCTAGCCTTCGCCCCCCGCGGGCTTCTCGGTGGCGTCCTGTCGAGCCATGGGATCATCCTCCCAGGTTCATTGTGGGCGGTTGTTATGGCCGAGGTATTCGTTGGCTCACCCTTCTACATTCGCGCCTCTAAGGCTGCCTTCGGTGGCGTGAATCAGAGGATCATTGACAGCGCCAGGATACTATCGCCATCGGATGTTCGCGTATTCTTGAGGGTCACGTTTCCCCTCGCCTGGAGGGGTGTCTTCGCTGGCTTAGTCATGTGTTGGGCGAGGTCTCTTGGTGAGTTTGGCGCGACGCTTATGTTCGCTGGGAACCTTCCGGGCGTTACCCAGACTATGCCCCTCGCCATTTACATAGCCTTAAGTAGTGATCTTGACGTCGCTATCGTCCTCTCGGTGATCTTGATCCTGTTCTCTTTTGTGCTCCTCGCCGCGGTTAAGGCTCTTGGAGGTCAGAGGGCACCTTGATCAACATCAAGGGAATCAGGAAGGCCTTCGGGTCCAGGCAGATTTTGGATGAAGTGACTTTCGAAGTAAATGATGGCGAGGTCGTCGGCCTCGTCGGCCCTAGTGGGGCAGGGAAGTCCACGACGCTAAACATCATAGCGGGGCTTCTTGAACCCGACTCGGGTGAGATAAGCGTCGATGGTGTCTTAGTGACTCGGATGGGGGTCGGTGATGAGGCGCGTCGCTGTGCCTCCTGCTATGAGGGGGCTTGGGTATGTTATGCAGGAAGCTGCCCTTTTCCCGAATATGACCGTCAAGGAAAACATAGGGTTCGGGCCAGATTCTCAGCAACTTCCCAGGGACAAGATTGAAGCGAGGGTTAACGAGTTCGTGTCTTTGACCCACATCGAGAATGTGAGGGACTTCTACCCCGACCAGTTGAGTGGTGGGCAGCAGAAGCGGGTAGCTTTAGCTCGAACCCTCGCAGTGAGACCGAAGATGCTGTTAATGGATGAGCCTCTGACCTCCCTTGATCCCGAACTCAAGAAGCAACTTATGGGTGATCTAAAGGACATCTTCGACAAACTCGGAGCTACCGTGATTTACGTTACCCACGATCGCGATGAGGCGGAGTCGCTGGTTGATAGAATTGTGAGACTGGAAGATGGCAGAATACAATGTTCATCCTAGAACATGCTAACCTTTGTATCAGAGTGCGTGCACTACAAAGTCTAGTTTTTTGATGGGTATCTATTTCTGTTGCTCATATCGCCCATGACCCAAGATTCACACCACAGTTTATCATCCCACGCCCGCTCTGCAAGGAATCTGCAGCACCCCTTAAGATGCATTTCTGCTTCTAGCCTATAATTGTTGATGGCTGCCAAAAATGCATTCTTGACCCGAAAATTCAGTTCTGCTGCGTTTTCAGATTCTTTTTGCAACTGAGACTGAGTGCTTAAGGTTTTGCCTTCATTTTCTCGGCTGATGCCCGCCCAAAAAAATGATTTTTCTTTTTCCAATTTTGCTGCACAAGAAGAAAAGACTTTTGTTGCTTCATTAAATTTAATTTCGTTATGTAATCCGGATACTTCCTGGAGACGTTTAAGTTCTGATATCTTAAAGGTGCCAAAATTTGCTTTTATGTTTTCAGTGATACTTCCGTAGGCTAAACGAGCTTGCAACCTAGAAAGATCTTCATGGTGATTGATGTTCACAAGGCTTTTCAGTTCAGGGTCAAGAGCCCTCATCTCCCCCAATGGAGAAACAAAAAGTACTTTTGAAGCACCTCTCATAATGTCACTAGAACGAGGTCTCCGCAGATAGCAAAGAGTCTGCATGACTTCTGCAGCGATGCCCCTTTCAAGAATCGTGAAGAGGGTTTCAAGTCTGCCATTTGGCCACATTGGAACAGTCACGTGCGCATCTTTTGCGATGTCAAAAAAGTACTCAATGATGTGAGATTTTAGCAGAGGCATGTCACATGGTAGCGTTACGCATAAATCTGCTTTAGTTGACTTTAGTCCTGTCAGAATCGCCACATTGGGACCACTGACATTGTTTATTTTTTCATCAACAACAAACTTCACGTCGCATAGATTGTGCTCCTTCACGACCTGAGCGTATTTTGTTTTTCTCATTTCATCATTTACGCAAACCACAACTTCATCCACAACCCCAAGCACGTTCTCGATGGCGTGAATTAGAAGAGGCTTCCCGAAAAGCATGGCAAGCGCCTTATCATCCCACTGTTCATGCTTAATTTGAAATCGACGGGCTGTCCCTCCCGCCAATATGATAGCAGCCCGTTTCGTCATAACTTCTACCTTTTTAGTCAGTTTTTTCTTTGACATTTTTAAGTTGACATGGCTTATTTTTCACGTATTTCTTAACAAACCGCATGCGCGAAACTGAGTAGATTTTGCATATCGCCATGTATCCTTGACTTCTTTATCCATGGTGAAGCCTTCGTAATGGACTTACTTTATCGATCCTATTTTGTACCTTCGGTAGAGAGGTGCGAAATCAAGTATTCTAGCGTAATAGTTTTGCCTGATCCACTTGTTCCAATTGCTGCGATAACTAAAACCACACAAGAGCACTCCTTTTGAAAGTCAATTATGTTGGTTCTAATAAACACCACGAATGCCTAAATGCCTTCACAAGGAACTCTTAATGCTCTGACCCAAGGTAAATAGTATTTTAGTTTGTTCATCTTGAGATTAGGTGAAAATAGACGCAAGATCGCTTGTACGCGAGTTGTATTAACTGTTATCCACTCGTGCGCGCGTTAGTCATATCAAACCTAGAGAGCGCTGTATCTCAAAGGTAAGTTCTAATTGATCTTTTACTAATCACAATTATCAAAAATTAATATAATGATAATTACTATTATTATGATAAGTATTCTCTTGGAGGAGTGGCATTGGCGAATAAGATCGATGTTGTTATCTTAACTGGCAGAACTCTTCAACAGGGTATCGGGCTTGAGGTGGGAAAGGTTTCTGAAGAATACTCGAAAAGCGTGAACTACGCAGAAATTAATCCAATTGACTCCAAAACAATTGGGTTGACAGATGGCTCTCCAGTAGAGGTTTCAACAGCGAGAGGAAAGGTTGTGCTTCACGGTCGGATATCTGAAACCCTTCCTCCCGGATTGATATTTGTACCATATGGTCCTTGGATAAATCAGGTACTTGGACCAGATACAAACTGCACTGGTACACCTCAATTGAAAGGAGCTTCGGGTAAAATTGAAGTCGCAAATGGGAAACTTGTGCCGACGTTACTCGAATTGGTTAAGATAATGAGAGATGCATGAAAATGACGATACATAGTGATGTTATATGCCCCTTCTGCGGGTGTCTCTGTGACGATATTGAGGTTACAGTCGAAAATAATAAGATCATAAGTACCAAAAACTCATGTGCAATTTCAAATTCAAAGTTTATTAAAAACGATTGGGGGAGAATAGTTTTCCCCTCAATAAACGGAAAACCAGCACCCTATAAGAAAGCAATTGAGGAGGCTTCAAATATTCTCTCCTCAGCTAAGCATCCTCTCATTTATGGTCTTAGTAAAACCGATAACGAGGCGATCAGGGAAGCAGTTTATCTCACAGAAATAATCGGTGGAGTAATCGACAGCACCACGACGGTATGCCATGGCGCAAGTATCATCGCCATGCAGAACACCGGGGTCTCCACTACAACTATGGGCGAGGTTAAGAATAGAGCTGATCTCATCATATTCTGGGGTTGCAATCCCGCTGAAGCTCATCCAAGGCATTTCCAGAGATACTCTGTCACCCCGAAAGGAATGTACACCCCAAATGGCAGAAAGGGCAGGTTCATTGTAGTTGTCGATGTACGTGAAACGAGATCATCGAAAGTAGCTGACCAATTTATTCGGATTACCCCCAACAGTGACTTCGACGTATTACAGGCATTAAGGGCTCTTGTTAAGGGTCAAAAGTTATTCGTCAAAGAAATTGGTGGCGTCCAAATTAACATACTTGAAGAATTGGCTAATCGGATGAAGGAAGCAAAAGTCGGTTGTGTATTCTATGGTTTAGGTCTTAATCAAAGTGAGAGCAGACACATGAACATTGATGCGATGTACAGCCTCGTATCGGATCTCAACCACCATACAAAGTTTGTATGCAACCCCATGAGAGGCTGCTTCAACGTAACCGGCGCAAACATGGTCACGACATGGCAGACCGGTTACCCATTCGCAGTCGATTTTAGCAGAGGGTACCCAAGATATAATCCCGGAGAATACACAGCTGTTGACTTACTGGCGAAGAAGGAAGTTGACGCTGCACTCATCATGGGATCTGATCCAGCATCGACCTTTCCGTTCGAAGCAAGCCGCCATTTATCCAAGATCCCTGTGATAACCCTAGAGCGTAAGGAAACGCCTACATCAATGCTTAGCAGTGTTGTGATACCCGTTGCGACATCGGGGATCGAAACTGAGGGGACAGCTTATCGGATGGACTATGTTCCATTGAAGCTAAGGAAGGTTGTCGACCCACCTCAGGGTGTATTCTCGGATGCCGTAGTACTCAGAGATATCATTGAGCGGATTAAGGCTTCAGAGGTTGATTCGATATGAATAACATCATAATAAAGGGAGGATATGTCTACGATCCAACAAATAGAGTAGATGGCGAGAAAATAAACATCTACATCCACAATGGTAAGATAGTAGACGAGATCGAGGAAAGAGAAGCCAAGGTTATCGATGCATCTGGAATGGTGGTGATGCCAGGAGGCGTAGACATTCACAGCCATATAGCAGGCTCAAAGGTAAACTCGGGTAGGATGCTTAGACCGGAGGATCATAGGAAGGATGTCGTTAAGAAGACCAAAGTTGCGCGGTCAGGCGTAGGGTTTAGTGTTCCCTCGACATTTATAACAGGTTATCGTTATGCACAGATGGGTTATACATCTGTTTTAGAACCGGCAATGCCTCCGGTAAGTGCACGTCATGTCCACGAGGAAATGGCTGACATCCCTCTGCTAGATAAGGCCGCGTATACCCTCTTTGGGAACAACTTGTTCACATTAAAATATGTTAAGGCTAACGACATCGAAATGCTTAAGGCGTTCATCCTATGGCTGCTGAGAGCAACTAAAGGTTATGCAGTTAAGATAGTTAACCCAGGAGGCGTTGAGAACTGGAAGTGGGGGAGGAACGTAGACGGGTTAGACGACCTTGTTGACAACTATGAGGTCACCCCAAGGCAGATAGTTACAAGCCTAGCAAAGGCTAACGAGGATCTGGGACTGCCTCACACGATCCATCTCCACTGCAATAACTTGGGCGTCCCGGGTAATTATGAGACGACGATCGAAACGATGGAGGCACTCAAAGACATCAAACCAAAGGCTGGTAGAAAGACGACTGTTCACATTGTGCACTGTCAGTTCAACGCCCTTGATGGCGATACTTGGGCTAACGTGAGATCCGGAGCCTCGAAAATAGCCAAGTACGTGAACGGCCATGAGCACGTCTCTATTGACATTGGCCAAGTAATTTTCACTGATACAACAACCATGACAGGTGATGGTCCCTGGCAGTTTACTCTCTGGAATCTGACTGGAAACAAGTGGGTGAATAAGGATGTGGAGATGGAGGCGGGTGCAGGTATAGTCCCCTACACTTTCAGAAAAGCGAACTCAGCAAATTCAATCCAATGGGCGATAGGCCTTGAACTAGCTCTTCAGATATACGATCCTTGGCGTGTCTATCTGACCACAGACCACCCGAACGGAGGTCCTTTCACTTTCTACCCTAAAGTTATCTCATGGTTGATGAGCAGAGCAGCAAGAAACGAGACGATGCTTGAGATCAATAAAGCATGTATGAAACGAACAAGTCTAGCGAACGATTACAGGGAATATACATTCAACGAGATTGCTATAGTTACAAGGGCCGCAACAGCGAAAGCCGTTGACTTAAAAAATAAGGGACATCTCGCACGAGGAGCCGACGGGGATATATCAGTATACGATATCGACCCGCTTAAGTGGGTACCCTCCAAATATAGGGACCTCGAAAAAGCCTTCACATTAGCCAAGTATACAATTAAAGGAGGAGAGATAACTGCGAAGGACGGAGAAATCCTTTCCTCTCCCCAAGGATCCACCTATTGGGTTGATTCAGCAGCACCCAACGAAAATGAACTAGTTAAGGATGTGGAGGCCGACTTCAGAAATTATTACTCGATAAACTTCAAGAACTATCCTGTAGAGGAAACGTACCTTCCTGTAAGCCATCCAATCAAACTGGAGGTTATGTAGATGAGCTTCAACTACAACGGCGTAGAGATCGATGACACATTCGCTGAAGGGTTCACTATGTGGGGTAGCAGAATCATCGTTACAGCTATCAACAGGAAGTGGGCGAATATTGCGGCACAAACAATGACGGGTTTCGCAACTAGTGTTATCGCCTGCGATTGTGAAGCCGGAATAGAACGAGAATTATCAGCAGAAAATACTCCAGACAATAGACCTGGCACCGCGATTATGGTCTTTGGCTTCTCTAAAAGTAAGCTCTCTGAGTCTATGCTAAATCGTATCGGCCAATGTGTTCTCACTTGTCCTACATCGGCTATATTCAATGGCATTCCTAGAGCCTCGTCTGACGAGATGTTAGATGTCGGTAAAAGTCTCAGGTTCTTTGGTGACGGTTATCAAGTCAAGATGAGGATGAACGACGGCCTTGGAGAGCGCATCCGATTCTGGCGTATTCCTGTAATGGAGGGAGAGTTCCTCACCGAGGAATTGTATGGCGCTAAGAAGGCAGTTGCTGGAGGTAACTTCTTGATAATGGGTGACGAGGAGAAATCTACCCTCGAGGCAGCGGAAAAGGCGGTTGAAGCGATTCACACTGTTCCGATGATAATAACACCTTTCCCAGGAGGTCTTTGCAGGAGTGGGAGTAAAGTTGGCTCGAAATACAAGTTCCTAAAAGCTTCGACAAATACACCGTTCTGCCCGACGATAAAGCACACTTTCAAGGGGTCAAATACCCCGGATAAAGTAAATTCTATCATTGAAATAGTTCTGAATGGACTCGATGAATCATCGGTAAGGAGGGCGATGGGCGCTGGGATTAAAGCTGCAGTGGAAGCGGGAGGTGTAAAGAAGATAACTGCAGTCAACTTCGGCGGAAAGTTAGGTAAATTTAAATTCGGTCTCAAACAGGCACTGGAGGCAGCGAATTGAAAATTCTTAAACTAAGATATTTTGGAGAGACATCGATGCCTATCGAAGCTGAGAACATAACACCGAATCTAGTCGCTGGTAAACAACTGTCGGAGATCGAAAGACTCATAGTATATACGGGGAATAAGCAGCACAACCTGTCAGAGTTCTTCGAGATTATTGGCGATGTCGCCAATGATGTAAATGATCAGATGATTTTGATAGAAGGAGAAACGCGTATTCTCAAATATATAGGGTCATCAATGTCGTCCGGTAAAATCATCGTCGAAGGGGACGCCGGGATGCACCTGGGATCTAAAATGACTGGAGGAGAGATCCAGGTTAAAGGATCTGTAGAGGACTGGGCTGGAGCTGAGATGAGTGGAGGCTATATAAGGGTAAACGGAAACGCAGGTAATCGGCTAGGTTCAGCGTATAGAGGTAGTCCCGAAGGAATGACGGGGGGAATGATCGTTGTGGATGGTAAGGTCGGGCAGGAATGCGGAGCCTTCCTACGCCGAGGAATGATTGTAATCCGTGGAGCTGTAGCGCCCTTTTTAGGCGTCCACATGAATGGAGGCCAGATCTTCGCCTTCGGGCAAGTATCGAAAAGACTAGGCGCTAGCGCAAAGGGGAACGGAGGATTCATTGCGTGTTTCGGTGGCGTCGAGCAGATGCTACCTACGTATATTTACGATTCCACATACAAGCCCAACTTCATGAGGGTGTACCTACAACAGCTGTCCGAGAATATTGGGGTGAAGGAGGCGGCAAAATTTATGGATACACCGTTCGAACGTTATTCCGGGGACTTAGCCTGCGGGGGAAACAACGAGATCTTCGTCGCATCTTGCTGAGTGATTGTACATTTGAAAATTGGCATAGTAGCATCCGACAGGGACGAATGGCATGTTCAGAGACTTATGAATAGCCTCAAGAAAATGAGCATCGAGTCGTATATCTTCTCACCTACACGTTTCCATTCGAGGATCGTTGGCAAACCCAGAATATCCGTAAAGGGCTACGCTATCGAGGACTTCGATGCCATCATTGTCAGGAGGGTTCCAGGTGGAAGCCCGGAGCAGGTCTTCTACAGGATGGATGCCCTGCACAGGCTAGAGGAGATGGGTGTATATGTTATGAATTCGGCGGATAGCATAGAGCGGTCTGTCGACAAGTTCTACACCTCCGGCCTTTTGGAGGACGCTGGCCTAAGGACCCCAAAGACGATTATTACGGAGAGATTTGAAGATGCAATCGACGCTTTCGAGGAGCTTGGAGGCGACGTCGTAGTCAAACCCGTGTTTGGCTCATTAGGTTTTGGCATGACCAGAGTCTCGGATGTAGACGTTGCCTATCGGGTCTTTAGGGCTTTAGAGATGATTAACGGAGTCTACTATCTACAGGAATTTATTCCGCACCGAAACCAGGATATCAGATCATTTGTAGTAGGCGAGAATGTAGTGGCTTCGATGTTAAGAACCGCAAAAAATTGGAAGACAAACATTGCGGGAGGCGGAGAGGCGAAGCCATGTGATCTAGATGACACACTAGTCGAGGTTAGCATAAAGGCCTGTAAGGCAATTGGCATGGAATACACTGGCGTCGATATCATGCAGTCGGAGCGTGATGGAGCCTTCTATGTCATTGAAGTAAACAGCACCCCAGGTTGGGAGGCTTTACAATCCGTTACTAATAGAGATATTTCGGATACTCTAGTAGATCATTTGTTAGCGAGACTAAAATAAATGGCATTAAAGGCTGGGCTTCAATGGATGTAAAACCCAAAGATAGGGATCTAATCGAGACACAAGAAGGCCTTCTATTCTGTGTAGTAGGTTATCTGCATCCTCCAGACCGTTACACTGCCTACTTGAAATATATTCCAACATCAGAGGGAAAATGGATGAGAGGTAAAGAAGCATACTCGAGGGTAGTCCCATATTATCATGTGACTCAGGTTGAAAACACGTATAATATATTGAAGGACAAATATCCAAAGTATCTCTTTAACTGCCCTATCCGTAACATTGTTGTTTCCTCGGTTCCACATGAGGATGTACTCAGATATTATCATCCTAAAGAACGGTTAAACTCAATTCTTAGGGAGGGCGCTGACGATACACTTGAAGAGAAACTCATCAGCCTCGTTGAATTCCTTAAAGATGAAACAGGGTTATCCGACTCTGACTTTGGAGTCACAGGTTCCATCCTAACAAAAACCCATAACCCTAGTTTTTCAGACATCGACCTAACGATACATGGTATCTCCGCCACAAATGCCTTCAAAGAAGCGATCCGCAAAATAAGGGGAGAGAACTCGAAGCTTGAACCATTCGATGATAAACAGATATCCGAATGGTGCTCTGACAGGACCAAGAGGTTTCCTCTCACATTCGACGACCTGAAGCTTATAGCTAGAAGACGCTGGAACTACGGGTACTATAAGAAAACTTACGTTTCTTTCCATTCGATTCGTCTGGACAGCGAAATAGATGAAACTTATGGTGACTTTACCTACTCTCCTAAGGGTATAGTTTTTGGAACAGCCATAATTTCTGATAGCAACGAGTCCGTCTTTTTACCTGCCATCTATAAAGTAGAGGAGATAGGTTGTGAATTCGACTTTGATATCAGACAACTGGTCTCTTATGAGGGAATGTTTAGCGACATCTTTAGAGCAGGAGAAAGAGTAGAGTTCTCCGGCATACTCGAAAAAGTATCTGGAAGAGACAGCTTTTATAGGGTGCTTATAGGTGGATCAGGCTCCAAAGAAAGCTACATTAAACTGGTTTAGATTGATTCAAGATTATTCATTTATATGCTCCCGGCCGTAAAATAATTAGGAATAATAATGTGCGAATTCAAGGTTTATTTAAATGGAGAAAAAGTGCTTGAAGACGTCGTATTCGCTATAGCAGATGGTAAAGATATCGTAGTGAGGGACATCGTCGGCACTAGTAAGAGACTGAATAATGCTCGAATAACAGAGGTTAATGTACTCAACACAAAGTTAATATTAAGTACAAATTAGCGCACGCATGATTCGAATCATGAATGTTTTGCACCATATATTGTAAGTAAAATCTAGTATACTATAATAGCGCGCGCGACCTTTTTGTATAGTTTTACAATATTACAAACACAATAAGTTTTAAAGGTTAAATTTTTTTCAGACATTATTCGCACAATATATGAAACCATATTGCTCATGGAAACCTTGGTATCCAGTCTTGTTCTTTCCTCGGAGGTACACGCGTGCACGCATAAAATTATATGAGGATTTATTCTAATTGGTTCTTGATGTATGGATTTAACGGTAAAGTATTGAAGGTAAATTTAGACTCGCAAAAAATTGATGTAGAATTACTAGATGAAAAAATCTATAGAAAATATCTTGGAGGCCGCAACCTAGGGTTATATTACCTGAACAAGGAGATGAGCAGCGGTGTTGACCCGCTATCCCCCGAAAACATCCTAGTCTTCGCAACGGGTGTCACAACCGGCGTCCCCCTAACTGGGTTTTGTCGACACAGCGTTGTAGCGAAATCACCCCTGACATATGGCTTCGGTGAGGCAGAAGCAGGCGGCTTCTGGGGAGCCGAGCTCAAGTTCGCTGGCTACGATGCGGTTGTGATCAAAGGCAGATCACCTAAGCCAACCTATCTATGGGTCCACGATGGCGAAGCCGAGCTAAAGGACGCCTCAGCCATCTGGGGCCTACAGACGCTAGAGTCGCAGGAGGCAATCCGCGAAGAACAGAAGGACAAACTAGTGAGGATCGCCCAAATAGGTCCAGCCGGAGAGAGACTAGTCAGATACGCCTGCATCTTAAACGATCTAAAGTACGCCAACGGCAGGAGCGGCCTCGGAGCAGTCATGGGCTCGAAAAACCTAAAGGCCATCGCTGTACGCGGGCACAACAGACTCGAATTCAAGGACCCCGAAAAGATAAAGGAGATCGGAAAATGGTTTAACGAAAACTGGCAAAAGCACCCAGGCGCCCTCTCAAGAAGCAGACTGGGGACAGCAGACGCGTTGCTCGCCTCAAATGCCGACGGCATTCTGCCTACGAGAAACTTCGTGAAAGGAACATTCGACCACGCCGAGGACATCTCAGGCGATAGAATGAAGGACACGATCCTCGTGGGAACAGAGGGCTGCTACGCCTGCTCGATAAGATGCAAACGTGTCGTGAAAGCCAAACCACCATACGAGACGAATCCAGCCTACGGGGGCCCAGAGTACGAGACACTCGCAGCGTTTGGCTCCCTATGCGAGGTCAGCGACATCAGCGCCATATCATACGCCAATCAACTCTGCAACGCATACGGATTAGACACAATAAGCACCGGTGTCACCATCGCCTTCACCATGGAATGCTTCGAAAATGGCCTACTAACGAAAGACCAAATAGGCCTCGAAGCCAGATTTGGAAACACCGAATCCATGGTTAAACTGGTTGAAATGATAGCCAAAAGAGAGGGCTTCGGCGACGCCCTAGCAGAAGGTTCGATGAGGGCATCTCAAAAAATCGGAAAAGGCTCTGAGAAGTACGCCATGCATGTGAAGGGAAAGGAGCTTCCAATGCATGAGCCCAGAGGAAAGGCTGGACTCGCGCTACAGTACACACTATCACCTTCAGGCGCAGACCACATGCAGGCGGCACACGACCCAGTCTTCCAATCAAACGTTGAGAACATCAAACCGTTTGGTATCCTTGATCCTGTCGATAGGCTGAGCCTCGGACCAGACAAGGTGAGGCTATTCAAATACCTACAGCTTTGGTGGAACCTCCTCGACTGCCTCTGCGTTTGCAAGTTCGTAATAGTACCACACGGAGCAGGTGTCTTCAAAATTAATCAAATGACCGAAATCGTCAACGCTGTGACAGGCTGGAACACCAGCCTCCTCGAACTCATGTTGTCCTCAGAACGTTCTATCACTTTGGCTAAAGAATTCAACCTAAGGGAGGGAATAACCATGGCAGATGATAAGCTTCCCAACAGATTCTTCGAAGCATTGGAATCAGGCCCCAGAAAAGGAGCCAAGATATCCGAAAGCGAACTCAGGCAGGCAATTAGAACCTACTATGAGATGATGGGTTGGGATGAAACAGGCAAACCTGAGACAGCTAAACTCCTAGACCTCAATATTTAACACATTTTCGCGCGCGTGAACTCAAAATAAGATGTTTTTTAGAGCATATGTATCAAGCCGTTGAATTCTCTGACGGTCTCAATGCGCACGCAATAAGCTATTATTTATAGCCATAGTTTTGAGACTTAATTATTATAAGGTGTAAATAATTTAGAGATCAATGCTAAATAATCGGAGCTTATTTTGAGCTTCTTTCTTACTTTTGAGATAATAATTATAGCCATATATTTGATTTTAAACGATTTGATCTATCGCATAAGGACAAATTTTGTATCCATAACTAGTAATAAGCATTTGCGTGGCTTAATCACTTCACTTATGCTCTGCTACGCCTGTTTTTCGCAAATAGGTGCCCAGAATGTTCTTTACCCAGCATTGTTAAATTCTTAAAAAAACATTCTACAAAAAAGGAGCGCACGTGTAAAACGAGTTGATCTCGATGTCTCAAGAAGGCTTTAGAATAACAAAATTGTTGGAGCACTGGATCGAGCATAACGATGAACACGTTAAACGTTTCAGAGAGGTTGCGCAAGAGGCATCTAGTGCCGGTCTTCAGGATGTAGCTGAATATATGCGGCTAGCCGCGGAGAAAGGAGACGAGGTCACGTCACATCTGAAAAAGGCTTTGAACTCAATTAAATGATGAATCATATTTTAAAAAAAATGATATTAATCGACTGTTGGCTTCCATTTCTCCTCAAGGTATTTAGGTATACCCGAAGAGTCCATTGGCCCCACGGATACTGACCAACCAGTCGCCTCCTGGATTTCTCCACTTAAGCGTGCCGCCCTCCCAGGTACGACGAGGTGCCTGTGTTTCACGATGTCCCCCAGTTTAGAGTTCTTGACGGCTTCAGCGATAGTGTCGGCGGTTAGCTTCCTCCCAGCGACAGCGCTCTCCACGGACATCCCCTCACTGTCGACGACGAGGAGGCGGCAGCTGATTTTAGCCGCTTCGATATCCGAAGCCACTGTGTAGTATGTTAGCGCAAAGTTTGTTGTAAGGAAAACCGGTGACATATCATTGACATCACCGAAAGACTTCAATCCAGCCTCAACGGCAACGGGTTTTCTAGGATCTGTGTACAAGTTCTGCCGCAGGAAGATTAGGGGGAGAAGAGACCAACCCGAGACACTGTGTAAGATCATGATGTCTGTATACCTTGTAACAAGTACTGATGCTAACATCGCTTCGTTCCATTCCTTGACCAGGGGATCCTCCTCCTTCCCCGCCCAAGCAACCATTGGTGCCCCTAACAGAGGATACCCTAGATCTTCGTCCCCCTCATTGATCGCTTTAAGTCTAAGAATCGTGAGGTCGTCAACCGTCGTAGATGTACCACCTTCCCAGAGAGTCCCCGGATCAAGAACTATATCCTTGACATCATACTCCTTCAAGGTCTCTGCCAATGACTTCAAAGTATTCAGATCCTGAGGACTTGAAGCCACAAGTGGACACTTGTACATCAATGCTAGGTCCGCCATTTCCTTCCAGTTATTCTTAGTTGCAGCGTAGATCAGAGGCCTCTTGTCACCTACCGCGGCTAACCCCTGCTCCATCACAGCAGGGTCAAGGGCGCACAGGATCAAAGGCTTTTCCGTTAGTTGTGCTACCTTCTTGGAGGTCGCCTCGAACTTCGCTGGGTCGTTGGATGTACATCTGATCGCGACCATGTCGAGAGTAAGCTTCATCCCTATGTACAAATATACAAGCTCGTTTACTAGCTTAACTCGAATCTCAACCTCTTCATCAGACATCTCATCTGAGACGTCTATCGCTATTGCTGTGGGGTTAAAATAGGTGAATTCGTGTCGGTATAGTACGTATTCTCCGCCGATTTTCCTCTTTTTATCCCCCGAACCAATCTCGATAGCTTTAACCGGGGGTTTCAACAAACCCCAAAGCCTACTAAAAGTCTCCGTCTGCTTCGGATCAAGTAAGGGTAAACACTCCTGAAGTGCTGCCTCCCTGTTCACAAGCTTAGCTGCGAAGGCCATGCAGTTCGTCTCGCCACATTCCTTGCAGTTCGTCTTGGGAAGGTACTTGTAGATCTCTATCGGGCTAAGCTCTTTCGCTGGCACATCAATCACCTAGATCTTGAGCGAGACCCATTCTACGGTCTCCTTCGTGCTTCCTCCGCTCATGAGACGGTCAATGATGCCTCTCATTGCGTTGGCAGCCGCTGGATGCATCATCATGAAGTAGTCGACACCTGTCAGTAGTAGAGTCTGCGCCGTGATCGTCTCCCAGAGGGGTCCCCTGAGTTCCCTCGGCGTCCATTGATCATCCATCTTCATCCAAGCCTCCCTCGCCGCCCAAGCGTTTGTTGAACCAGACGACATGGGATGGTTGAGCTCCATGTCGCCCTTTAAGGCTGAAAGTCGACACCTTTCCATGACTGTGAAAGCGTAATCCAGACCGTAGCCTAGTGCAGCAGTCGTTGTATCCATAACTATGCGGTCCTTCGGGAGGTAATCGTAGAGTTTCCTGTTGAGCTCTCTCGCTTTGTTAACATCCATGCTAGTAAATGCGATCGCCACATGGTCGTTGTCCTTGACTATCTTGGCTGACTTTTCGATGTCCATATCTAAAGTTATGGAGTTTATGAGAAGTCTTTCGCCCTTTGTGGCCTCAGCGATGGCTGTGAACACGGCAAGGTCCTTCTTTGGATCACCGCACCCGCCGATGGCGATAGGTACATCAACCGCTTGAAGGACATTCTCGATAACCTTCACAGCTGCACTTGGAGATGCGTCTTCTATAAGAGGGTCTATAGTTAGGAAGTGGAGGTTGATCATCTCAGCATTGTACTTCTCTACACAGAGCTTGGCCCATTCAGCCGGATCGTGTAAGACATCTTTGTAGTGCTCCTTTACAGCCTTTGCCAGAGGAACCTTAGGCCAGTCGAACACGTCGAATGCTACTACAGGTTTGTGTGGCGGTAGCTGTTGAAAGTTATAGTATGCGGGGACGGACTCCCCCCCGATAACAACCGATTTTCCACGTGTACCACCCTCAGTTCTAGTGGCCCCAAGCTTAACCTCTACAATTTTGCCGGGGTAATCCTTGATGGGTATATCTACCTTAGCTTCTATGAGAGAGGTTGGCTTTTGCCTTGTGATAGGTAGTGCTTTAGGTCGAGGTGCACCCATGAGTGCGCCAGGTGTAAGACTGACCTCCAACTCATCAAAAGATATCTCAACGTCGCTCAGCTCGATCTCTTGGAACTTGGCGAGGGCTTCAAGGATGTCTAGGCTTATTGGAAGGGTTTCGTTTTTCTTTTTAATGGCCAAACGTTGTCACCTTTTCTCTGCCTTTATAATCATCTTTTCGGCTTTGATCTTGGCGTTTTTCAGAATTATCTTGAAGCTCATGCCACTTGGCAATCCTTGTACAGGGAAGTATTCGGCGGGTACCTCTAGTGCTGGTACGGTCATCTCCCCTTCACTCTGGCGCTCGACCTCCTTAGTGGCATCTACCCAAGTCTTCACGATAGGGTGATCCTTCTCCTTGAGGAATGTTTTTAGATCATCTAAGGTATTTACATCGTTCTCGGTTGGAATCTTTGGAACGATTTCAGGTGGCATGTATTCCTTTAATCTCTCCTTGATTTCTGCAGGCATCCAGACGACCCTGTTCCACCCACCATCGGCCTGTAGGAAGCGGGGGCTCCTCATGTACTCTAGGGATAGACCGTGGAAGCCGTCAACTTGTCTGCCCCCTGCCGTAAGATCGGATATCGTGACGAAAGAGAGGCCATTGACCGTGTCCCCCTTGTAGTTACGGTGGACAACGCCGAAGCCATCGACTTCCGGAATATAGAACGCAACTCCTTCGAAGCAGCCACAGCTAGTATGAGGGTAGCCGAAGGCGGTGTAAAGGTAGACTCGCTCTATCTCCCCTAGGCTCTTCTCCTTTATGACCTTGTTTACGCCTTCGTACTCTCCCCTGAGATCATCGATCTTGTTTCCCTTTGTAATTTCAAACACAGGTCCCTTCGGATCAACCTTAGCCGTAGCCCTCCCGTCAAACCAGCTTATTGCTCCACAGTTTGCATAACGTTGAGGAGTGATTACACAGAGATGCGTAGGGGCAAAAGATTGGCATAGACTACATCCATAGAATACGTCAACATCATCGTCCTTCATTCCGCGTGCCCTGGCATCTCTCTCCTCGTAGATCTTCATCGCCTTCTCCCACATGTCCTTGACAACCGCGGGATCCGTAACAAATTTAATTTGTATCTTCTCGATGAAGGGCATCTCACTCTTGTATAGGCGTATCAAGACCGTGCCGAGAAGCTTCAGTGTATTGAAGCCACGCTCATAGGATTTTTTACTAAGGCGAAGCTGAATATCATAGCGCTGGTTGAGATGCATGAAACCCTCTATGAAGTTAACATACTCATGTATGCGTCTCTCGATGACCCCCTCAAGATCCTTTTCGATCTCCTTACCAGCGACCTCGATCAATATCCCTAACGGGTAGTTCTGCCCAACCTCCAGGTCAGAAAGGTCTTTTCCGATTATCTCGATGTTTTCATCATTTATTTCATCCATCTTACGCGCCTGTACGAGTTCGAACTTATAGGGTTCCCTCGGTCCCCCAAGTTCAAACTGCATCTCCTTTCCCCTGATACGCTCACCTTCGTAAATGATCCCTACACCGACAGGGATATCATCAAACATTGACACTTCATTTGACCTCCACTAACATCGATACGATCTTTTCAAGTGTATCCTTCCACTCTTTTTCAGTCATCAACCCCATAGACCAATCTGCGTTGGGCTGATAGGTTCTATCGAGTGAGATGGTCTTTAGCTCTCTAGCGAAATTTTTCAACCCTGAAAGAACTAGCCATTCTAAATAATATGTGAAACCTACGAAGACAACAAGGTCGTAAACTCCTCTGCCATCGAATCCTCCCCAATCCGGGTCCCTGAGGCGATCGCCTAGGTTCATCAACTGCATGCTGTATACTTTTTCCACCTTTCTTCTTCTGAATTCAGCTATAGTATGTCCAGTTGTTACGATTGTGTTCTTAGGGTTCTCACTTAGCTCTATCGCAGTATCTATTAGATCACCATCGTTAGTCGTGATTTTTTGAGACTCCGATCCGAAGACAAAGAGCGGCCTGGAGGCCCTTTTAACCATCGCCGCCAATGATTCAGCGCTTTGTATAATCAGAGCCTTTTGTGGTCCGGGGATCTCGGCAATTTGACCGGTAATCATCCTTCCAGGCATCATTCTCGCTTCCTAACAAGCCTATCCAGAAGAGTAGGATCAGGGGAGGCGATCTTGTCCTCTACCCAGTTTTGCGCTTGTAAGATTTTCACGACCTCCTCTCTCATAGTGAATGGAATGTCCTGAGTCCTACGAACATAAAAGTGAAGGTCATCTGGCATTGACCCGTAATACTTTTGATGTAGATCGATGTAGTGGCTGAGCTTCACTGCCCTTCCCTTATTGGTGTCATTGGGACGCATCGCCAACTTCGATATCATTACGATAGCCTCTTCGAGCGTCTCAGCCGTATAGAAGAGGTGTTCAGGAACTGGCCCTACGTAGACCTCCTTTCCATCCCTGGCGTTGTATACTTTCCAGTCTTCTTCTTTCTCTTTTCTACCTAGAAGCATACGCCTATACTTTGCACCATGGGGGCCTACGACTACCGGAATTCCTAGTCTCCAGCATCCCGCAGCTATGGCGGCTGCTTTCTGCGACATTGCTCCCCAAGCAACGCCTACAGCGCCGACTCGGTTGAGTATATAATCCGCGATCTCTTCGTAGTTACCCCTCAGCGGGCGTTTTGCGAAGATGTTGGCTATCTTTATTGCGGCACCACTAATATGTGCATTCGCTACACAGCTGCCAACGTTGACTAGCCCACCGGCATCGAAATTCCCTGGATATTTTTCATATAGATTTTGCCCCTCCTCGTCACGACTCATCGCGATGTTCATGGCTGAGCATCCAGAGGCGACAACGATAAAACGGCGCTTGAGGAACTCCTCACTTATCTTAGCGACATCTCCAGTCCCCGCTGGATAATTTGCGCATCCCACCATGGCAATTACCCCCGGTATCTCACCGAATACTATTGGTTGGCCAACCTCACGTATTTCGATATCCTGTATAGCGCCGCGTCCGACTCTCATTGGGTACTTTTCCAGAATTGTCTCCTTCTCATTTGATTTGTTTATCATGCTTACAATTGGTAGGTCCACGGGGCAAGCTTCTTCGCATCGGCCACAGCCAACACAGAGGTCGTAAAGGGAAATGAGTTGTGTGTAATCTCCTTCTTTTGCTGCCTTAATAGCGTCATCGATGGGAATGTTATTTGGACAAGATTGGACGCATGCACCGCATCCTCTACAAGCCTTAGCAACCTCTGCGATGTCCCCAATATTATATTTCTTTTCACCTTTCCTCCGTTTCCATATGTTAATTGCTGTTTTTACTGAGATCTCGCCAACTTTCCTGGGATCGGTGATTAGAACCCCATCCAAATTTTTGAATGAAAGGTCATTGATTATTTTTTCTGTATCCTCGGTGGTGACATCTAAGAGGCCTAGGCAGCTTTTTTCACTCGTAGCTATCACTGGGACCCCGATAGCCTTAGCTTCCTGTATGACGTCTGTTCGGATGCATTGTTCGTCAACTACTATTAGATCTGGTATCCCTGATCTTATGAAGCGGAGTTGCCATGAAATTGGGCCTACAATTTTTGCCCTCTTATCGTAACGGCTCATATCATGGGCTGTGCAGCAGAGACCTCCCACCTCTACCTGACCGAAGAGATTGTTGTTCATCAGGTAGTCTATGATATCTATACTTGGTAATACATTGTGACCTATGCACATTATCACAGGTTTCGTTACATCTATAGCGCCGTAACCAACCTCTGTAAGGCCAGTTTCCGGCTCTCCCTTCGGAAACCCTAGCGCCGAGATCTGCGCTATATCGGCTACCTCCAATGCGACGTGATCCAGCATACCCGCATGGAAGACCTTAGACTCGAAGTCGATGTTGTCTCCCTCTTGTCCGGTGTGTGCCGCTGCGACGAGTTGGACGATCTGGGACTCGACGTAGTCGAGAACATCTTTTAGATCTTTAAGCGTCTTTGGTCGAATGCCACAGACTAGGCGTATATTAGGTGCTTCTACACCTGTATTAACTGCAACTTCTATTGGAGTATCCCTTCCGTATTCTTTTATGAGATGATCTAGCATATGGCGAGCATGGGCGGCATGTGTAGAAGCCCCAATAAAGGCGGCTATTAGTACGATTCTTGATTGCTGCGCGGGCATATCGAGTCCACATGCACCTCGTTTATCCCCTGTGAGGTCGCATTTACCGAATGTGCAAAGACAACAGAGGTCACAGAAAGGCATGTAAAAAGGCTTGTACCTTGATAGAAGTTTTCGGTCCCAATTCCGAAGAGTTCCAACGGATGGCCATGGCGTTGGTCCCATTGCCTCGTCCCAGTCTTCGGAGTAAATTCTGCCAACATCTATCTCTAGACCTTTGAACATTCCGACGGTTGAGGAGAACTCATCAATTTTTAGTTTCAAGTCTCTATCCGGCAATTGTTCACAACCTGGTTGTATCAACTAACCTCTACGAACTTTGTTATAAATATTATAAAGAGAATAAATATCTATTACACCATGGGAGTCAGTCGTCCAGCTTATAGTAAGCTTGTGAATGAGATCCGTTCCGGTAGGTTCGTTCTAACAGGCGAACTCGAACCTGAAAAGGTGACCAGCATAGAGGAAATTTTGACCAGTGCAAGAGCCATGAAGCCATATGTTATTGCCGCAAATGTAACGGATAACCCGTTAGCTTATGCTTACATGAATTCCCTTGTGCCTTCGTATTTCATCCAAAAAGAGGTTGGCTTAGAAGCAGTTTATCAAATGACAGTCAGAGATCGTAACAGGCTTGCTCTTGCTTCTGATGTTTTAGCTGCTTCACACCTGGGGATAAAAAATATTCTTGCGATCTCCGGAGATCATACCTCTTTAGGCGACAACCGCGACGCTCTCAGCGTTTACGACGTTGATTCTACACAGTTTGTCTATTTACTTCATAAAATGATAGATGAGAAAGTAGATATTGCGGGAAACGAGATCCACGGAAAAGTGGATTTAAACGTAGGCGTAGGAGCGAATCCTAACGCCGATCCTTTGGAACCAGAAGTTTTGAAAATTGGCAGAAAATCTAGACTTGGAATAGATTTTATACAGACTCAGACGATGTTCGACATTGATAAGACGAAAACCTTCTTAAAAGAAGTGGAAAAGTATAATTGTCCAGTTCTAGTTGGTGTGTTCCCACTAAAATCCTTTGGTATCGCTGACTTCTTCGATAAAAACATCCCCGGTGTCCATGTTCCACCTGAACTACTAGAAAAAATGAAAAAGGCAAAGGATGAACCAGATAAAGAAAGAAAATACAAGCTTTATGATGAAGTTAACATGGAATTCTTTGCTCCATTCATCAAAGAGATAAGAAAAACCACGAAAGCCGCTGGCATTCACGTCATGGCCGTCCTATATGAACGCATTTTCGAGCCTCTTCTAAAAGAAACGATGTAATTGAAAAAGTGTGGAAAGTGGTGTAAAAATATTGACGGTTTCGGGAATAGAAATGAGTCCACAAGAATGTGAATTAGCAGTTCGCATCGATCAAGACGCATGTAGTAGATGTGCGGTTTGCATTTCCACATGCCCTTATGAGGCTATAGAGGGAAAGTTTACACAAAATAAACTCGAAGAAGTCAAGATTAACCCAGATAAATGCCAGGCTTGCGGTATCTGCCCAAGCTCCTGCCCATCATCTGCAATTAAAACTGTATATTATGAGAGTGGAGTTTTGGTTGATCACATTTCTCAGTTATCAATCGGAAAAGGTCCATTGAATCTAGTTATAGCATGTAAAGGAAATGGTCCCTCTGCAGATGAAATTAAAAAATTATCGACAAATACGCATATTAGATGATTATTTAACTTTAAGAGTTCCATGTCTCGGACGAGTTTCCCCGGAAACTATACTAAAAATTACAACTTCAAATGTGAAACATCTAGTGCTAGTACCTTGTGAAGAAGATCTATGTAAATATAAAGAGGGCAGCAAAAAACTGCATTATAGATACTTACTCCTAAAATCTTTAATGAATGATCTAGGATACGAGTCAAATCTTATTGACTCTTGAAGAGAACTCAGTTAAAGCAGAAATTGATCAGTCTAACTGTGTTTCTTGTATGAACTGTTGGTATGCTTGTAAATATAATGCCATCAAATTAAATGGAAAAGACACTCCCTCAGTGGACCCTGATATATGCGTTGGATGCGGAGTTTGTGTTGGGCTTTGCCCAGCAATTACCATCCGAATGAAAGGATATGATTCACGTCAAATTGAAGATACAATAGTTAGTATTTCTAAATCACTTCATTCAACTTCGAATTTGAAAAACATTCTAATATTTTGGTAATGTATTGCCAATGGTGCAATTTTCCAAAATTATCTATAAATACGGAAAACATTGTAACAGAAAATAAAGATGACAGTAATATTACATATCTTCCGTTACCATGTTTAGGAAGAATGGATTCGATACATGTTGTTCAAGCTTTATACTATGGATTCGATGCTGTCTTAGCGGTCGGATGTAAAAAAGATAGTTGTAAAATGGATAAAATAAAAGGAAATGAAGTCGCCGAAGCTCGGATTAACAATCTAAAGACTATTTTAAAGCAGCTTTCAATCGATAACAAATTAGCTGTAGACTTTGTGCGACCAGAGTACATTGACGATTTTTCAGGGTCCATTAATTTATTGATTAAAAATTTAAAGTTAAGTAAAGAGAAGGGTGATAGTTGAAATGATCATCACAGAAGTTAAACCGATAGACGAAATCCTCGGGTTTTTGGAATCCAGTAAAAAAGTTCTCTTTGTAGGTTGTGACGGTTGCACTCAACCCCCAAGAGGCTTGAAGGAAGCTTCTCTATACGCTAAACTAATCGAAATGGGTGGGAAACTAAAAAACCAAACACTTGAAATTAAAGCCACAACTGTGGCTGTCTCTTGCGATAATAATTTAATATCCACCACTTTACGTCCCCAAGTTGAGGATGTGGATACGATAGTCAGTTTCGCTTGTGGCATCGGGGTTCAAGCAATTACAGAAGTTTTCCCAGAGAAGACATGCTACCCTGCACAGAACTCGATGTTTTATGGACTACAGGAAAGAGAGCAAGGTAAAATGATTGAGCGTTGCAGGGCCTGCGGAAATTGTATTCTCGCCGACACAGGCGGTGTTTGTCCAATCACTAGGTGTCCTAAACAGATTCGTAATGGTCCTTGCGGAGGGAATGTTAAAGGAAAATGTGAGGTAGGTGGATATACAAAACCATGTGCGTGGATCGACATTTATGAACGGCTTAAAGCGATCGATCGTTTAGATTTATTCGAGAAATTTCATCCACCACGTGACTATAAAAAGGCTCAGTGGCCACGCGAAATTAATAATTTAGTTGAATAAATATTTTTACTAATATTTAACCCAAAAAAAATATGTTTTTAATAGAATCAATTTTAAATATTATAACTTTTTAGAATTTTACCATCAGCTTCTATAATATTTACTGAAATTGAATCATCACCCGACCACGAATGTGTGGCGCATGCCATACATGGATCATAAGCTCTTAAAGCCATCTCGATTTTATTTAAAGAACCCTCTGAAACCTTACCATTTTTAATCACGCTTCTAGCTGCCTTTTTAATTGAGATGTTCATTGGTGCATAATTATTAGTTGTTCCTACGATTAAGTTGACCTTCTTAACTATTCCCTTTTCATCGGTTAAATAATGATGTATTAAAGTCCCTCTTGGCGCCTCAACGTGACCTACACCCTCCGATGGAGTCGTTGTTACAATCGGTCTAACATCTTTTTCGGTAATTTCAGGGTCATTAATTAATTCTAAAGTCCTTTCGGCAGCATACATCATCTCTATTAACCTTGCCCAATGCGCCGCTAAAATATAATGTACAGGTTTTCCCCCAAGAGATTCATACATTTTCTTATATTCTTCTTGAGCTAGTGGTGTTGCCATACCCTCCGCTGCATTAAATCGAGACAAGGGATAAGCACTATAAACTCCGCTTTCTTCCCCTTCAACCAGCCCTTTCCACCCTATTTTCTTCAGATATGGAAATTTCAAATAAGTCCAAGGCTCAACCTGTTCTTCGATATATTTCTGGTAATCAACATCTGAATATTTTGCTACCTCTTTTCCTTCGGGGTCCACTATGCGAATATTTCCGTCATAAAAATTAACTCGATTATGTTTATCTACGGTACCCATGTAATAGGTTTTAATTGCGAAATTTTCGCTCAAAATCATGTCCAAAGTTTTCTGGTTTTTGAGAACAATATCATCAAATAAATTGAGTGTATACTTCGAAAAACTAACCATATCTTCAGCCATTTTTCTTATTTCGTTGCACTCTTCAGCACTAATGGGTTTACTGATTCCACCTGGGATAGCATAATTTGAATGTATTTGACGTCCACCGATAAGTTGAATGATTTTATGACCCATTAACCGATGTTTTATTACTGAAATTCCGATGTCTTTCCCTACTTTATTAATTACACCTAAAATGTTCCGTTCTTCAGGATTAGATTCTGGCCCAATGATGAAATCTGGACCAGAAAGAATATAGAAATTAGTCACTTTATCGGCAAATTGGAATGCACTATAGAGAAGTTCACGAACTTTTTTTACTGGGCTAGAGGGTTCAACTTGGAAAACCGAATCAAGAGCCTTAAGTGAAGCCATGCTATGGGCTTCAGGGCAAACGCCACAGATACGAGACGTAATATTCGGCATCTCCTCGACTCGTCGACCCTCGCAAAACTTTTCGAAACCACGTAATTCAGGTATCTGAAGGTAGGTATTTGCTACGTTTCCCTCATCATCAAGAAAGATCTCAATTTTTCCATGTCCTTCAAGTCTCGTAACAGGATCAATTGTTACTTTCAAGGCTTAGACCTCTTTAAGACCGAATTAGCCACACTGAAGTAGTAAAACGTCCCAACCGGGTCAACTAAATCATTTAAAATAGCTTTAGCTTCTACGTCACTTTCAGCATCAAGCGTTGATGTTAAAGCTGAGATCATCTTCGCCCCTTGGTCACTATTTTCAGGAATAGGACCATAACAACCAATACAAGGCATATTTGCCTTAATGCACTGAGCACCGCAACCTTCTCTGGTAGCGGGACCGACACATACAAGTCCTTGTTCCAATAGGCAATCCTCTGTATTAGGAATCAACTGGTAATTTCGGTATATTTTCTTAATTTTCTTTTTTTCTCTTTTCCTTGGGCACTCTTCACATAAGGCTCTAGTTCCACACCCAATGTAGGACTTCTTTGGGGGTGGAGATCCGCTAATCAGTTTCTGGATTCCATTCCACGCCTGCTCACCTACAGGTGGACAACCCGGAATGAAGTAATCAACGTCAACGACTTGGGCTAACGTCTCTACTTTCTCTGAGAACTCTGGTAACTCGAGATCTCCCTCCGGCACATTAACGTTCATTCTGGGAAGTTGACGTTGAGGGTTAACAGTAGTAGGCGTTTCTATAAAAACTCGAGAGAGAATATCTTCACGTTTCTTAAGATTCGCTAAACCCGGAATACATCCTTCAACTGCACAGGAACCAAACGCAATTAGCACCTTTGATTTCGCCCGCAAGAGCTCCGCGATATGCTTATTTTCAGAGGTTCTAATAGCACCATTAAACAAACAAACATCGATATATTTTTCAGGTAATTTCTCAACATCTTCATATTTGAAATCCAAAGCAGCAGGCCAGAAAACGATATCAGCTACAGCAACTAAATCCAGAATATGTTCCCCAATCTCCAGTACCGAAATATCGCAGCCACCACACGCTGCACCCCAGTACATTGCAATTTTCAATTTTTCCAAATTCAGTTCCTTCTTAAAGCGTCAACCTCGTACATCTTCGCATAATTCACATTACATATCCTAAGTGAATAGGCGGACATATTACATTATGTTGAAACAATTTTTAAGATTAACCCTAACCATTAAGGAAAATTATTAAACCAAAATTTCATAATGGATTAATTAGAATTTTTAAGCTCGCATACGATTTATAATGATCCCCTTGCCTGTTAAAATAATATTCAACCCCATTGGGAAAGTTGTAGTGGCAGAGAAAGGGGATAATCTTCTCGATATTATGAGGAGAGAGGAAATCAGGATTGAGTCTCTCTGTGGAGGAAAGGGTGAATGCGGTAAATGTAAGGTAATCCTTGAAAAGGGAAAAATCAAGAAGAAATCGACTCTTCCCGATAAACTACTTCATCCTAATGAGATTCGAGAAAAATACTATTTGGCTTGTATGGTTACAATTCTGGATGATTGCGTCTTTACAATTCCGATGGAAAGTAGAATAGAAAACCCAAAGATCCTGTTAAACACAGAAATTTCATTACAAAAACTCGACCCTCCCTCCCAAAAGTTCCTTGTCGATACTAAATCCAGTATAAATCATAACTTTCCCTTCAGAAGCATTAAACTAAGAAATTATACGGGGGTTCAACCGAGAGCAAGCGAGGAGATTTACAATAAATTACAGAGCTTCTTAAATGATGTTGAGGCAACAGCCCTTATTTCAAGGGCAAGAGGTTACCCCGAAATCATAGACATTGAGCGGGGAGATAACACAAAGATTAACCTTGGTCTAGCATTCGATATAGGCACCACAACAATTGTCGGTTTACTTGTAGATCTTAATAACGGAAATGTCCTAAGTCGGGCATCAGAATTAAACAGACAGATTACCTATGGAGAGGAATTAGTCACACGGATATCTTACGCATTAAAAAGAGAAGGCCTTTTGAGGCTCCAAAAGGCGGCTGTCGATACAGTGAAGAGTATAATAGATAAATTAACATATGAAGCCGGAGTTTCCCCCTCCTCTATTACCGACGTATGCGTCGGTGGAAATACCGTTATGAACCACCTATTTGTCGGAGCCGACTCATCCTACCTCGAAGAAGCGAATGTCAATGTTTCAAGAGATCCCATCATAGTTAAAGCTAAAACAATTGGGCTTGATCTACATCCTGAAGCGTATCTTTATTGTTTACCAAATGTTAGCAGATTCCTCGGAGGCGACGCGATCGGTGACATTCTCGCCTCAAATATCCACAAATCTGAAGGCGTCAACCTTATCGTAGATCTCGGTACAAACGGAGAGATAATTTTTGGTAATAAACAATGGCTTTTCTCTAGTTCATGTGCTTCGGGTCCCGCATTTGAGGGAGAGGGCGTTAGGCATGGCATGAGAGCTGCGCGTGGAGGGATAGACCATGTAAGGATCGATCCCACGACTCATGAGGCAGAATACTCTGTGATCGGGGGTGGTAATGCTAAGGGTATATGTGGTTCAGGTCTAATCGATCTTGTGGCGGAGCTTTACAGAGTTAAGTTAATGGATTTTGCAGGGAAATTCATCCCAAGTTCTTCCCGATTCATAAGAGAGGGGAAATGGGGTTTGGAGTATGTTGTTATACCAGCAAATAAAACGGGGATAGGACAGGACATTGTGATAACACAGGTTGATTTAGATTATGTAATAGATAGTAAAGCTGCGGCTTGTGGAGCTATCACAGTACTCATGAAAAAACTGAAAATTGGCATAAAAGACGTTAATAATATATACCTTGCCGGGGCTTTTGGCACATACTCAGACTTGGAAAACGTAACAAAATTAGGCATTTTGCCTGAGTTCCCAAATGCAAAAATACATCCAATTGGTAATGGCTCTCTATCAGGCGCGTACTTAACCCTCCTTTCTAATGAAAAACGTAAAGAAGCAAAGGAGGCTGCCATAAAGACTGTATACGTAGACCTATTAGTCGATGTCGAGTTCATGGAGGAATATTCGAAAGCCCTTTACATCCCAGGTGATAAAGAATATTTCCCATCCTATAGTTAAAATAAAAATAACTTAGAAAGGTCAAGCTTTAACACTCAATATTCCTAATTATAATAGTCTAAATGTCTAACAAAAACGAGAACATCATCGTCATCACAGGAAGAGGCGGAACCGGCAAGAGCACGTTTACAACTTTAATGACTCGATATTTCGGAGAAATTGGCTTAACTCCAATACTTCTTGTCGACTCAGATCCTGACGAAAGCCTATCTGAAATGTTGGGTATCAACATTTCAGAAGAGAAAAAGAAATCGATAGCTGAGGTCCTTTCTGAGATCCTTGAGGAAAGGAAGATGACCACTAAAGTTGGCATGAGTCCAACCGATAAAATTGAGCCATACCTTTTCCAAGAGACTCTATATGAAGGTAAAAGCTTTTTCGACTTCGTAGGCGTAGGAACTAAATGGATAGAGGGTTGCTACTGCCTTCCAGATCACTCACTTGGCCAGATAATTGAGCGCTGGGCCAAAAATTATAGGTATGTTATCGTGGACTCGCCGGCAGGCGTCGAACATCTAAACCGCAGGATAACAAAGAGTGTAAAGGATGTCTTCAATATACTTGATGCATCTAAAAAAAGTCTTGATAACGCTAAAAGAACATATAAGATTATGAGAGAGGTTGGAATCGTCTTTGAAAATTACTACTTGGTTGGGGGGTACACATTTTCACCGGAATTTGAGATCGATGCAAAAAATCAGACATTCAAATATGTGGGTAGAATATTTCCGGATGATGATGTAAGAAAATTCAATATTGAAGGGCGATCATTGCTGGAGTTGCCCTCATCTTCCCCTTCTTATAGTTCAGTCAAATCCATACTAACAAATGCTGGTTACACCCCATTGGTGAAAGAAAAATGAAAATCGCTGTGGCGGGTAAAGGGGGGGTAGGTAAGACTCTAATATCAGCTAACCTAGCACGTTTGCTAGCACGTGATGGATACAAGGTCCTTGCGGCTGACGCTGATCCGAATCTAAATTTAGCTACAGCATTAGGAATAAAACCAGAAATCGCCGATAAGATCATCCCATTATCTGATAACGCCTCCCTGATCGAAGAAAAAACAGGCATAGCCTCGGATCAAACATTCGGAGGTGTCTTCAACATGACTCCTAGAGTGAATGATATCGTCGAAAGATTCGGTGTAGATGCTCCCGACGGTGTGAAACTCCTTGTAATGGGAACCATAAAAGCAGGAAACTCAGGGTGCATGTGTGGGGCGAATGCCCTGTTGAGAGTGCTTGTTCAACATCTCGTAATTCAACGAAATGAAGCTATTATTATGGATATGGAAGCGGGTTTAGAACACTTTGGACGTGGTACTGCTAGGCAAATGGATGTGATGCTTGTAATTGTTGAACCTAGGATGAAGTCCATCGACACAGTGCGGCACATCATAAAGCTGGCCAAAGACGTCGAGATAAAAAACTTGGTTGCGGTAGGGAATAAAATCAATTCACCTTACGAAAAGCAATTTATTGACGAAAAAATGAGACAGTTCGGTTTGTACGTCGCGGCTTATATTCCATATGACTCCTCGGTAGTCGAAGCTGATATGAAAGGTGTTTCTCTAATTGATTATAATGTGAACGCGCTTGCGATGAAGGAAATTAAAAACTTGGAAAAATATCTTATCGAGATGAATAATACTTAATCTCAGGTGTTATAAGCCATCATTATATTTGAGCCGTACTCCAGGGCTGGGTTGTTATTTGAAGCTTAAGATTAGGAAGATCAAAACGAGATACTGGAGACCCGGCACATCTGTGATAGAGGAGATCCTTTCTAATATAAATGGGAAGATAAGTGATGGTACATATTTAGTAATTTCAGAAAAAGCCCTAGCAACTGCATGTGGATTAGTAGTTGATGAGTCGAAGATAAAGCCAGGAATCGTAGCAAATGCGATAGCTAACATTTGGATGCGGAGAATATGGGGAGGACCATTAGGCCGATTAACAGGTCTCAAACAAAAAACCATAACAAACCTTAGAAACTATCCTATTTATTATGGGGCAAGACATAAGCAACTTGCACTGCGAAAAGTAGGCCTTCTACAGGCCCTTAGACATTATTCTGAAGGAGGAATCGATGCAAGTAACCTCCCATATTCCTTTGTAAGTTTACCTCTAATCAAACCCGAGAAAATTGCATATAAAATTAGGGAGGAAATACTTAGGAGAACGGGATTAAACGTAAATATAATAATTGCGGACGGAGACTCAACATTCTCCTGGAGAAATTTACATATAGCTCCTCGCAGGGTTCAGACCCCTGGTTTCATACATTTCGGTGGATTTTTTTCTTTTATCTTGGGCAGATTATTCAATTTAAGGGCACGACCTACACCAGTTGCATATGTAGGTGAACCACTTAACCCAGACAGAATGTTATGGTTTACTAAAATCGCGCATAAGACTACTGAGCCTGGAGGGGGAAGAACAGCGTGGGGCATGTCAACTAGATTTAGTACAGGCTTGACGGGTGTATCATACGAGATGCTCGATAGCGTTGAGCATACGCCAATAATTATTATAAAATTGGATGAAGATTTTAGAAAAGTTTCTCATCTTGAACATAAGATCGATTAAGTTTAAGGGCCATCTCGGCTTTAGCAAGCTCCCTGCCAAGATAAGCAGCATGATCCAAGTTTTCAATCATTTCTTCTCTAATGATGGTTTGATAGATTTCTGTGGCTTCCCTGCCAGAAACGACGGCTTTTAGTCTATCATCTCCATAGTGATGATATAGAGCCTCAATTCTCTTTGTATCTCTATTAACTTGGATCTTGAACCATCCTTTGCTATCTGGTTCAAATTTCGAGTCTCTGAAAGCTCTATGAATTGGGGTAGAATTAGCCTCTATTTCCTCCCTAGGTTGCTCTATCCATCGCTTCTCCTTAAGAATAAGCAAATCTATGCCTATATCTTTAGGTACCTTCTCATTGTTTTTAGCTAAGAACATCATTTGAGATGCTATATATAACTCGTGAACGCTCTTCTTTGTCTTGTTACTATACTCGGGTGTGAAAAGGAGATTCGCATCGACCTCATAAGCGATGGCCGTCAATAATCCATTTAACCCAACCGAATCAACGTCCATCAGTTCACTGACGTTACCCAATCCAAATAGGGTTGGGGTTATCTGATCACTCATTCGAAAAAGGTAGTATGCTTTTAAGGAGTTTATCAACCCTGGCTGAAATACTGGCTCAAGCACCGGATCAGCGATTATTTTGGTGTACCCTAGCTTTCTCGCCTTTTTAATGTTAAAATTGAGGCTTCTCACCCTCGCCTCAGCTTCTCGAGGCAGTCTTCCTTTTCTAATATTCGAAGGAAGAACTACAACCGGAGTATCATGGCAAGTGTCGACTAGTTTCTCCATATTCCCAGCATCTATGCTTAAGATGAGATCAATGTCAGATCTCGCGGCTGCAATAATTTCTTCTTCATTAAGTGTGTCAATGCTTATGGGAAGATTAACTGAAGATCTAATAGTCTCTACTATTTTTGGTATTGTTTCAGGAAGAGGTTTTGTAGCTATCATCCCTAAATCGATGATCCCTGCGCCTTCCGATTCGTAATATCTTGCTAACTTTATTATCTCCTCCATGCTTCTAATTGGAGCGTTGACAATTTCAGCGACGATAGGCATAGGGAAATGACGACCTATCGCCAAAGGTCTTTTTGATGAACCTATGATTAAACCTCCATATTTACGATAAATCTCCTCCCAATTTTTCTTAATAGAATCAATTGCCTCAAAGGCTCTTTTATTAACAGCCGATTTTACGACCTCCGTAGCTGAAAGAGTTTTTGAAAGTTCTACCCCTTCCTCGAAGCATATGGCTATATCCGCTGCATGTGTCGGCCCTTTAAACGTTGGAATGCCAATCTTTTTTTCTACGATTGAAACGTCCCCCTGAACCGACCCAGGTAATAAGATCATATCATAGTCTTTGTTTGTCATAGATGATAGATGCTCGATAGTGAATTCCGGTGTGATAAATGCAGCAACAGAGATAGGTAGTACTTGGACATCTATATCGAGGCCAATTTCTTTTACATATTTTTTGACTATATTTTCCGCCATTTTTCCGGTGACTGCCAAAACTTTCAATGAATTTCCCCATTGTAATCATTATCTTTTTTTTCCTGAAATATGGCGCCTTTATTATCCGCCTGGGTAAAAAATGCTGTACCCCGTCTGCCTTTAGAATTCAAGAATTCATTAAGACTTTCTGTGAGTTCCCTTGCATGTTTTTCCCCATCAGCTAACCCGTAGAACGCAGGGCCCCATGAGCTCTGTCCAGCACCATATGAACCAGACTTTAACAAATGAGTTACTCCCGCTTCAATAACCGGGTGACTATACCGCCCTCCTTGTACCTTCATCCAATATTCACCAAACTTGAAATCGAGGTCGGTCATTGATTCCCCGAAAGCAACTATATCCTTCTCGATGAGACTCGGAATCATTTTCATTAATACAATTCTAGCAGCCTCACCCACAAGTTCTTGAGAGGGTGGCTCGAATGCTTTGAAGGCATTTTTCTCTGTCTCCCCACTTATGAATTGGTTGATTTCGGGTACACCAATAACGAAGCGCCATTTTAATGGAATATCCGAATGGAATACCAAAGGCGGTACAGACCTTAAATTATCGACCCTTCGTCCACCATCCACAATGAAACCCCCATGCTGAAAAGTCAGAGTCCCGATTCCAGATACCTTTGACCTTGATAATTTCATTGTTATATTCGTGACGTTTAGATCAAGATCGAATAGACGTGATATTGAAGAACCGACAGCAAGGGCCAACTGAGTCCCTGATCCAAAGCCTGCATGTTCAGGTATGTCTTTTATTACCTGAAAATCGACGCCTTCACTTATTCCAGCTTCATCAAGAATGATCTTGGCGAATTCCAATATCCTATTTGACCTAGATCCTGTGACTTTTAGAGTGGGAGATCGAGTAGCACTGATAATTAATCTAGGTTCATTAATAGCAACTCCAACACTCCCATGAATCCTTCCAAGATCACCTCTCATATCGACTATGCCGAAATGTAACCTAGCAGGTGTGGATACAATGACCTTTATTTTATCAGCCTCCATTTTTCAACCAATGATTCTAGCTTACACGCGACCTTCATTTCAATCGAATTAACCGCAGAAACTTTCTTTATTACTTGAATATTATAATTAAAATTAATTAGATCCGTCTTAATGTCTTCATCACTTTCATTTATCTTATATCTCATATGACTCGCATGGATCATTGCTTCTATCGCATTATTTTTTCCTCGACTGAAACCTATAGGAATTCTTTTTTTCGTAATAATTTGTTGAATACTACAGGTGAAAGTAGATCTATTTTCATTCTCAGATTCAAAATTGATAATTTTTACTTGAATGGAAGCATCTGACCCATCAAGTGAAAGCTTACCATCTTTTATAAGATATGGACCTAAATTTTCATCTTTAAAAGCCGTCTTCAAAAAAATTTCTGAATCCTGAGTTAGGTTAATACAGGCCTCATTATTCCTCAACATGTTTCTATAAGTGTTACTTGATTTATAGGGCCTAATTATTATTTGGTCTTTAATGTCTCTCACAATGCCCATAGGCGCTGCGTTAACCGTTCCATCATTGTTCCAAGTCGTCAATATTATCTCCATAGTGCTACCATAATCGAACCCCATTTGATCCAATTTTTTTTTAATAGCGCTTCGATTCATCGAATCAGGTAAGAGATACTATTTATAATAATTACTAAAATGTATCGGCCAAATATCTTAATGGAATTAGGTAATCATGATCGCTAATCAAAGCAACTCTATATTTTTTTTCTTTATTTATAACTACTTCTTCAATAGTTCCTTCAAATTCAACTACATCACCTTTTTTTGCTTGTTCAGTAAATTTTCCTCTTAGACTCCATAACTCTGTGATATTTGGTAAATTCATTTTTCCAGAACCTTCAATGTCTTCAATTTTATAAGTACAAGGAGTGAAAATTGAGTCCTTATCTTCTTTTATAGTGGCTCTACTCTTTACAAGTTTTAATGGTTTAGCCGTTTCTTCAATCATCGGGACATTGATTAATCTAATAAAGTATTCTTTTTCATTAAAAAGGCCATGCAGTTTTTTTTCTATTTCGTTTTCGATAAATTTTTCAGTTTTTATACTCGTTTTACCCCATCTAGATATAGAGATTTTAGTTGCATTTTTAAGATCAAGAGGGTAAGTCACACTTGAATTTCTCATTTTAATTAACTTATCATATATTTTTCTACCATTTTTTTCACCATATACTATAAGATCTATGTCAGAATCCTCTGTAGCTAATCCAATTAGTAATGAACCAGATACACCGATACTTTCTTTAGATACCTTACTTTGATTCAATAAACTAGATATAAATTGACATGTTAATTGATCTAATTTTGTTTTTTTGTTTCTATACATTTTCTTAACCCCTTCTCTAGGTTTGTAAATTTTTTTTATCCTTGAATGAGGTACAGTTTGTAAACTTTGAGATATATATTCAACCCAACTTAGATAAACTGGGTAATGTTTTATCAGATAATTTTTAGTATCTTCTAAATCATATACTCTTCTATATTTGATGTTTTTTAATTTTCTATCCCCAAGAGGATCGGGAACATAGCGTAAATAAGCTATGACACGATCCACTGGATGTCTAAAACCCTTAACAGCAAAAAAAAGCCCATCTATCGTCTCTATGAAATCTCCCTCAATTAACCCGTTATAATTTATCACAGCGAATCTATTTTCGACGAACCATATAAGTAGATGCAGTTAAGATCAACCTTTGATTCACCTTGAGAAAATCTCAAGTTGGGAATTATGTTGCAGGCTGTGCTCAATTAGCTACACTTCTTGAGGTATCAGCTTACCCTAAGCCTGGAAATGTTCACCGATTACACGATTTTATGACAACAAAATATGAACATTTTCTAGCTGGAAGCATCGCTATTTCACCTTCAATAAACACACTTTCAAAAGCTGGTTTTGATGTAAAAACCGAACATAAAACCTGGGAAGAGTTGGGATTGGGGAATTGTGTCTATTCAGCAATTAAGAACTCTTTCAAATGGCAAAGTGGAGGAAATGTAAACCTCGGAATCGTCCTATTATTCGCTCCGATAGCTGCAGCTGCTGGATATATTTTAGGAGATGAAAGCATCCGAGTTGATGATTTAATTCAAGTGGCGATTAAAGCGATGAAGTCCACTACTCCAAAAGACGCTGTATCTGTTTATCGTTCGATCCGTTATTCAATGACCGAAAAGGTACTCGGCTCAGCATCGGATTTAGATGTCAATGAGAAATCTTCAATTAAGCAAATTCTCAGAGATAAAATTACTCTTTATGACGTTTTCATGAAATGCGCTGAAAGAGATACGATTTGTAAAGAATGGATTACAGGGTACAGCATAACCGCTAAGAAAGGATATCCCTACTTAGTTGAAGCGATTAAAAGCTCTTGTAACATTAATACAGCAACGATTGACACATTTCTTTATCTTCTCTCCGAAAACCCAGACTCGCTCATTGTGAGAAAAAATGATTTAATGGCAGCTAAATTTGTTAGTGATAGGGCGAGAGAGATCCTTGATCACGGTGGATACGGTTCAGAGACAGGCAGAAGCCTAACAGAAAAGCTTGATATTGAACTTCAGGGCACAGATGGTTTACTTAATCCTGGAACAACCGCAGACTTAACTGCTGCCTCGCTTTTTCTTTTACTTCTAAGCGGGTGGAGGTATTGACTCACACTTTGAAATTATTCAAAAATATGCGTTAAATCCTGTATCTTTTCGATGATTGTTATTCCATCCATACTCGAAATGGTTTTCACGTTATTAGCATCCTCCTTTCTTACACGAATTTTCATTATACGGCTATTAGGTAAAACAGTCGTAGTTTCTCCTTCATTTAAGTCACTAGGCATGATAAATACTGGGACATAAACCTTCAAAGCCTGTATAATACCATTTGTTAGCATTGTATCCGATATCCCATGTGCAACTTTCGCAACTGTATTAGATGTAGCTGGTGCAATTAATAACAGCTTAAATTCCCCAATTTGTAAGCGTCCCGCTAAGAACGGGGTATTTGCATCTTTTTCAATCCAAATCTTGTTAAAATTATTTTTTAACGAATTAATAAGTTTGTAATATCTTAAAACCTGTTCACCAGATTTTGATACAAATATTTCAACATCATATTTTTCCTTATAATTTTGTGAGAGTTTGGACATTATCTCACATGTTTCTCTTATTTTATCTCCACTTCCCGTAATTCCCCAAGCGATTTTTATTTTTTTTTGCATCAGTAAGATAACTCCATGTTTTAATACTTTTTATCAATATAATCTAAAAATCTTTTTATGGTTTTGTTTAAGCTTTTAAATCCCTCTTCATCTGCCTTGACGCCTTCAAGAGTATCCTTTGACCAGAAAGTTGCACCAATATTGGCCCCAAAAAAACCTCCGCTTAAAGGAATTATTCCATTCAAAATATAGAAAGTAATTATCTGCTGAATTGCCAGCTCCTGGCCCCCAATTCTATCTCCACCAATAGCAACAGCGATCCCCTTTTTCCCTTCAAATACCTTAGGATTAGCAGCCACAATTGCTCTGGTTCTATCTAAAACAGCCTTCGTTTGAGCAGTAATTCCACCATTATAAACAGGAGATGCAATGATTATTCCTTCTGCCTGTTTTAAAAGTTCATACAATAAATTCATGTCATCGTTAAAAATGCAACCCTTTTTTTGGAGACAATAATCGCAATGGATACAATATTTTATTTCTTTATTCTTAATGGAATAGAACTCTGTTTTATGGCCTTTTATTTCAATCATCCTTAGAGCCTCTTTTATCACATATTCGGTGGCACCAGATCTTGGACTTCCACAGAAACCTAGAATCATATGTACATAACTAATAACTCAAAGATAAAAAAAATGTTATTTTAAAAAAATTAGTTAAATATTATTTTTAAAGATTAGAAAATCTATTATAGCCAATCTTTTTTCAGGATCCGGGTCGAATAAATTGTTTGTTTTAGATGTTTTAATAAGTAGAGCGGTGTCTATCCCTTTTTTTCCACCCGATATTGAAATTACTCTACCACTCACTAGCCCTTTATCCGCCGCAATTGTAGCTACTTCTATAGCAGTTTTTACTCCGGAACCAAACATTAGTAAAGTATCTCTGACTGTGGCTTTATCCTGTATTGGCAGATCGGATTTTTCTATATAGTTAATATTAGCTTTTTTCATTTCCTTTTTTATATCGTCAGAATAAATAAACTCTGTAACACTAACGATTTTAATGTTCTTGAATTTCTCAGCGATTTTTAAAGATAAGTTACCCGTTCTACTAGCAACAATAATCGCGTTGATATCTCCTTTAGAGACACTATTACTCAAGATATCATATAATCCTGTATTTTCTTCACTTTGGTCGATTTCACCCTTCATTGAGTTCAAAATCATCAACATATACTAAAATATTTTATCTTTATAACAATTTTTATAAATAAAATAAAATTTGCTTGAATATTGTTTTTTACTAATGAATTTATATTTAAAACCGGTAAACCACGTAACCAATCTATCACACGAATCTAAACAATAATCGAAATAGACATCAACTAAATCTTCCACAAAAATATGTGAATGGATAGGCTCTATATTTCAATATCAGTCACAGCTCTTAACCATACTCATAGCATCGTCGAGACCCTTTTTTACCTTGAACTTTCTCGAGAAATAGGTCAAAATGTTATACACGTCTCTCTGTAATATTTCCACCGCATTGGGATGTGTTGAGGGAATATACTGAGGCCAGTCTATTAGATAGATCTCACCCTCGTCCGAAATTATTACGTTGAATTCACTCATGTCGGCGTGAATTACACCAGCTCTATAGGCCTTCTTGAGATTATCCAAGATCTCATCGAGAAATACTTCTGGGTCGTCCAGAGTAGGGACGTCCGAAAGTTGGTGTCCTTCAATCCTCTGCATTACAACCGTGTGCCTATTCTGGTAGATTGGTTTTGGGACGGAAACTCCAGCATTGAACGTTAGAGTCAGTGCAGTGTACTCTTTCTCCGCTGCTAACCTCGACTGATAAAGCCAAGAGATATGATGTCTCCCCGAATGATATTCCCGTTTACGCCTCGTGTCACGAAAACTTACTCTGCCAAGTCTATGAAACTTCACAGCTACTCCTACGCCAGCCGGCGTCAGTGCCTCGAGTACATCCGCCTCTTTTCCCATACCGAGAGGCATCCCTAAGGCATCAATCACCTCGCCTCTCATCAAAGCATTCAGCGCTAAAAGGTCATAACTATTGTAATTCAGTATGTAGCCAGTATATCCCTCAGTTTGCCTCCAAAGTAAATCCTTCTTATCAAGTTCACTAAGCCAATGTTTTGCTTCTTCATCCGCTAACCCTGAATACTTCGCTGCTACATCGACTGGGACGAACTCGTATTTTGTCATACCAAGTTCTATTCCTTGGAGAACCCTCATCTCCCTTTGATCGATCTTCGTTAGAAGTGTGGCTGCTTTCTCGGCTGAAGACACAAATAGAGAGGACGAGACCGTCTATTTAGAGCTTGATTCTTGTTTTCAAGGCTTTACTCATCGGTGCTCCAAACACGCCAGCGCGCGCACCTGTGTTTCATTATTTCATAATAAACTATACCTCCTTTAAGTGTAAGACCCAACTCTTTAATGACGCAAAATTAAAGGAGGAGGATACTATTGACCCCTGAATTACCACAATTAGACGCTCTCAGACCAGGAATGGAACATATAAACTTCATCGTCAGAGTGATTAAACTCACAGGAGTTAGGAAAGTGAAGACATATTCTGGAGTTGAGCACTCCATCCTCGAAGGCGAAATAAGCGATAATCACGGCGACATCTCCTTTGCGGTTTGGAACGAGAAGATTGAGCAATTTAGCGGAATATCCGTGGGGGATAAAGTCGAACTTCAGAACTGCTTCGTCACATCTTTCAAGGGTATACTACAGGTTAACGTTGGTCGAGACAGCGATGTCCACAAGCTGGAGGGTTAATCCCTGCAAGAGGATATTCTTTCCCAACTCAAAACCGAGGTCGAAAAAATCCTCCCGAAATATGGGACACACGGCTTCGAGCATACATCTAGAGTTTACTTTAATTGTCTTCATATCGGTACTGTGGAAAAAGCAGACTTATCGATCCTTTTACCCGCTGCTCTACTACATGACATAGCTCGAGAAGAAGAAAACCACGCAGAGGCAGGAGCAGTTAAAGCCAAACCGATCTTACGAAGATATTGTTATTCAGAAGACAATGTCTCCAAGATAACAATGGTGATTTCTACACATAGCTTCTCGAGAAAAAAACCGCCAGAGACGCTCGAGGGCAAGATCCTATCAGATGCAGACAAGATCGACGCTCTCGGTGCAGTCGGTATTTACCGTACAGCTACATTTAGCGGGGAACATGAGAGGCCTATCGAAGAGTTCGTTGCCCACTTCTACGAGAAGCTACTCAACCTCGAAGACCTACTTTTTACAGAGGAAGCGAAGAGGATGGCCGCGGGGAGAACACAATATATGAGAAACTTCTTGAATCAACTAGACCTAGAACTTTGTCAAAAGTCCTAACTACCCCATGCGCGCGCAATTTAGAGATTTGCAAATTTAAGGGGCGTCGTCGTCATCGTCAGACTTACCAAACTTTCCCTTAGGATTCGGAGGAGCGACAGGATCAATGCAGATATAGACTATGTTATTACCTCGAACAAATACGTCACCATAATTGGCGGTGAGGCCATTCTGATCGTACTCCTTAGCGCCCTTGAGCATGATATTCATATATCCATCAACGCGTGTCATCTTCCCCCAGTACTCACCATGGCCCTTAAGGTTAATAGTGACATTACTACCGACGCTCTTGATGAGTACGTTAAGTGGCTTTTTACTCGGCTCCATACGCTCTACACCTTTGGAGGTTCATAATTAGACCAAGGGGGAGGTTATAAAAACCTTCTGAAACAATCGCTATTCATATTTTTCAGATTTTCGTTTATATCTAAAGAGACTTTTTTATACCTCGATACAAGCTATCCAATCGTTTGTATCAGTGTCTATTAATATTTCACCTTTAATAAGATCTGTTTTCTCAAGGAGTTCCCGAAAAGAAACAATTGTAAAAACGGCCTTCAAGGCTGTGATAAGTATTTTGCCATTTAATCTCGTCACCCTCCTCATCTCGTGAAGCGTTGTCTCCTTATCAGGGATATTTTGAATTAACGTAATCGCGTACACCTCGTAAAAAACGCCTCCTCGGAAAGGAAGATGCTCCGAGTCGCCTTGGATAAGGTAATGCATGGGTTTGAGTTTTCTTTTAGCTTCGGCAAGGAGTGAGGGGGATAGGTCAAGCCCAACACTAGGGGCATTGAGTCGCTTGAGAAGCATTCCAGTTCCACAACCATTGTCAAGAAGCAGTTCATTTCTAACAGGTTGCGTAAGTAGGAGAGCGGTATCATATTTACGATTCTGCTCCTCTTCATACCTTAAGTCATAGAGTTCTCCTCCCAATTGATCGTATTTACTCTTCACATCTCGTTTATCGGGAGAACCCATTAGCTAAAGTAATAACGTCGATTGTTATCCGCTTTTCGAATAAGCACATAACATCAATTATTTATATATCAACAGGATATCCCTAACAATGGATACAAAAACTATCCGAATCCAAGACTCGGACCTAATTAACCTACTTTTATGTATACAAACAATGGCTCTCTTAATATAAACAGGCTCAAAAACAGCCCCGATTAGAAGTAAGGCGCATCATAATGTTCTACGCCTTAAAAAGATGAAGTCTCAAAAATATGGATATAGTTCAGGGCTAAATGGTCAAGCTTAGTATTTGTTTTGAATTTCTACACCATTCGGTGTGATCTCGTATGAAATCTTGTATTTGATTGAGTATTTCATGGCTGTTTGGTCTAGCCTTTTTGAACTCAATTAACCCTTCTAACTACGTTCCTCAAAAACTCCTCACACTCGTGAGCGAAAGGAACCCCGCGCGCGAAAAATATTATTGAAAACGTCGAGTCGTCTGGGAAGTTTAATATCTATTCTTCAGGCTTTTCATCTTTATGGTTCCTAATATCCGCCAAAGAAGTTCAAAAGTATACGATGGAGACGAAAGGCTCAGTCAAAGGTCTCTCCTAAAAGGAGTAGGTCTAACCGATGAAGACCTTGGTAAGCCCCTTGTTGCAATAGCCAATTCTTGGAATGAGATAAACCCAGGACACATTCATCTAGACAAACTCGCTAAATTCGTGAAGCACGGCGTAAGTCAAGCGGGTGGCGTCCCAATTGAGTTCGACACTATCGCGGTCTGCGATGGAATCGTTATGGGTCACGACGGTATGAAGATGAGTCTACCAAGCAGAGAGATCGTCGCCGATAGCATCGAAATCATGGTTGAGGCTCATGGCTTCGACGCCATGGTTTGTATGACAAGTTGCGACAAAATCGATCCAGGTATGCTCATGGCTGCAGCGAGGATTGATATTCCGACCATATTTGTTTTAGGCGGACCAATGGAGCCCGGATGTCCTACATGGGGGAAATACAAGGGTAAGACCATCACTGTCCAAGAAATGTTCGAGGCTACTAGTCTCGTAAAAGCTGGCAAGATGAGCCAGAAGGAAGCTAAGTATCTCGAGAACACATGCTGTCAGGGTCCCGGAGCATGCAGTGGCATGTTCACAGCCATGACTATGCAGTGCCTAACTGAAGCAATTGGTATGACCCTTCCACTTATGGCTACCGCCGAAGCCACTAGCATGGAGAGAACTAGACTCGCTTCAGAAGCTGGTAATATGGTGATGAAGCTTTTGGAGAAAGGGATTACCCCAAGTAAGATCATGACAGAGGCTGCCTTCAGAAATGCGATAACTGTTGACATGGCTCTTGGAGGCTCGACCAACACGGTTCTCCACCTCAAAGCCATAGCCTCCGAGTTCGGCTATGATTTGCCACTAACACTCTTCGATGAGATTAGCAATAAGACCCCACACTTATGCAATATGGCACCCGCTGGACCCTTCAAGATTAAAGATCTTCATAGAGCTGGTGGGATACCTGGCGTGATGACTCGGATCAATAAGCTACTAGATCTCAGCGTCATGACTGCGACCGGTGAAAAACTTAAGGAGAACTTGAAGGGCGTTGAGGTAGTCGATGAAGATGTCATCAGACCCGTCGAGAATCCAGTGCATAAGGTAGGTGGCATTGCTATACTGAAAGGTAACCTTGCTCCGGATGGCGCTGTAGCTAAGATGGCGGCTATAAGTCCCAAGATGTGGACTTTCAGCGGTACAGCGAAGGTCTTCGAACAAGAAGAGCCAGCAGTCAAGGCCATTTATGGTGGTGAAATCAAGCCCGGTGATGTCCTTGTGATAAGATACGAAGGTCCAAAGGGTGGTCCTGGCATGCGTGAAATGCTTGTCGCTACTAGTGCCATCGTCGGAATAGGTCTTGGAGAGGAGGTTGCCCTTATCACAGATGGTAGATTTTCCGGTGCTTCGAGGGGACCATGTATTGGCCACATCTCACCTGAGGCTGCGGCAGGTGGGCCAATCGCTCTTATCGAAGACGGCGATAGGATTTCAATCGATATCCCAAACCGAAAGCTAGAGCTCAATGTATCCGAAAAGGAACTCGTTAAAAGAAAAGCGAAGTGGACAACACCCCAACCCAAGGTCAAAAAAGGCTACCTTGTCAGGTATTCTGCCCTTGTCTCATCTGCGGATAAAGGCGCCGTATTAAAAATCTGAAGCATCTAAGCTGCGTTCTCTTTCTCTATCCTCTTAACCAGTGACTCCACGTCGTAAATCGGTGTATTTTTAGCCTCATCAAGAGGCTGTGCAAATCGTTTTTCTGTTGCTGCCCTGTGTAAGGTATTCATTGTGCAGAATGGCGTAATCTTCCCATCAGGAGTCGCATAGTGAACGACGCAACGTTGAACCCTCTCCAAGTCGAAGTTATAAGGGTCCATGAAGTGCATCGACCCAATCATTAGCATATTGTGATGGAGCTTGCTTAAACTCTCATAACTTCCATCTCTTAATACTGGGATCAAGTATTTTCGGAATGTGCCGAGTTTTACGTTCTTCATCAATCCTGCTACCGCTGATGCCTTTGCTTGGGTCTCTCTGCCGGATTCAAACTTCTCATTCGCACTCTTTACGGATTTTACCAATCCATCGACATTCAGATATTTGGTAATAGGTTCTACCTTGTCGCCCTCTATAACGAGGTATGTTGCCATACCACAGTGTGGGTGTGTACTGAAGTCGATATACTCCTTATTCTTTAGGTGGCCAATAAAATTTGTGAAAGGCACTGGGGTTGATACTGGGAACCAATCACTCTTCTTAATCAGTCCGTTCGTCTGCTCCTCGGCGAAGCGCATTAGATCAGGTATAGTTACGCGCATCGACTCCCTCTCTTTAGTGTTGATGCGACCAGTGATTGCAACCGGTTGGAAGTTGACGCATCTGACGACGTCAAGGTTCTCTATCGCGAATCTTATGATATCCCCGACTTGATCTGTATTTACTCCACCAACGAGTACTGGTACAAGCACTACGCTATGGAATCCCGCTTTTTTAAGGTTCTCGAGTGTTCTCTTCTTAATTGTTAAGAGGTCAAAACCCCTAGCCACCTTATATGGTTCAGGGGTGACACCATCGAACTGAAGATAAACGGTGCTAACACCCGCCTTCTTTAAGGTTTTACAGTAATCTACGCTCTCCGCCATCTTGATGCCATTCGAGTTGATCTCTACGTGTTGGAAGCCCATGTCTTTGGCCATCTTGACAAGTTCAGGAAGATCATCGCGTACTGTTGGTTCCCCGCCACTAAACTGAAGCCCTGGGGGTGGAACTGGTTTATTGGATCTTAGATTCTCTAATATACCGCGTATTTCCTCCTTAGTCGGCTCATATAGATAACCTGCAGCACCTGCATGTGCGAAACATATAGGGCATCTCAGATTGCATCTATTAGTGATATCTATAATGGCTAGGACAGTGTGAGACTTATGTTCTGGACAAATTCCACAGTCGTAAGGGCAGCCCTTATCTATCTTTGTACGTGGATTGTCTAGTTTCTTCCCTAATGACGAATATTTTTCGGCTCGAAGATATTGTTCATAGTCACCCCAGTATAAATCTGACCACTCGCCATGTTCGGGACAGGTTTTCTTTATGTAAACTTTACCGCCTTCCTCATAGATCTCGGCGGGTAATACTTTCATGCACTCGGGGCAGAGACTTTTGGTATCCTTAATTTTATTCATAATTTATGCCCGGCTACTGCTATGTTTCACATATGTAATTTATTTAATAAGGTTCCCTTAGGTTTCACCTTCTAAAAAGTAGTTATCCCCACCAATAGAGGTAAATAAGTGCCAGTTGCTTCAGTTTTCGATTGGCTTGTCAATAAGTTCAGTTAGCGATAGAGCTGAACGTGCGCTAAGAGACATAGGTCTCACAGAGTACGAGTCAATGGCGTACCTCTCACTTGTGAAAGCTGGTGAACTCACCGCTAATGATGTGAGCGCATCCACAACCATACCATACTCTAAGGTTTACACAATTTTGGATTCGCTCGAAAAAAAAGGTTGGGTCGAAATTAAGGGTGGACGGCCGAGGCTGTATTATCCACGCTCACCAGTTGAAGCCCTAAGAGCTGAGAAAATGCGCCAAGAGGCTAAGTTTGAGAAGAGCCGCGAAATGGTGGTTTCTGAGCTTCAAGCTCTCTATGAGCATAGAGAGATCAAAGAGAAACCCGAGATCTGGATAATTAGAGGCCAAGATAACATCACTACTAAGATAAGAGAAACTATTCTTTCTGCTAAGAAAGAACTCATGGTTGCTCTTCCGTTAGTCCCACCTCAATTAATGAAGCAAGTCCTACCAACCTTCGGAACTCAGATGGATCGTAAATTACAAATTCAACTTCTAGTGACTCAGGAAACAATGAATGTTCTACCTGAAATGTTACTAAATTTGGCTGAAGTTCGAATACGCGACGATATGTTTGGTGGGGGACTCATGGCTGACGGCTTAGAGACGCTTTTATTGCTCAGTCAAGGAGTAGCTAGAGAGGAAAATTTAGCGATATGGTCGGATCATGTGGGTTTGAACATGATATCCAGGGGCTACTTCAAACACCTCTGGGATACCGCCACTTCTGCACGGAGATCTAAAACAGAGCCTTAATTTTTATTTCAGTCTCCTTAGAAAGGCCAAGGGTTGTCAAACCTAGTTGTCCTTCTTCGAACATCTTATCTGCTATACCTTGCACTGTGTCAATATCAACCTGGTTTATATCATCTATCACCTCTTGCATTGTCTTCACGTGACCTTGCCTTAGCGCAGAGACTCCAATCTGCATCATACGACTCTCTGGGTTCTCTGATCGTATAACAAATAGACCAGTTGATTTGTGTTTCATTTTTTCTAAAACTTTCTCAGGGAAATCTTTTCTAATTTTATCAAGCTCTCTGAACTCGATATTGAGAAGCTTTTCTACGTATTTGTCTTGAGTACCGGCGAGTATTGTAAATAAGCCAGAGTCTTTTAAAGAGTAGTTAGTTGTGAATATTGAGTAAGCAATACCCTGCTTCTCCCTAACTTCCTGAAATAGCTTCGAGCTTGCACCAACACCGAGATACGAGTTTAAGATAGTGAGTGCGTCTCGCTTCTCGTCACCGAGTGGAAGACCTTCAGCGATCATTGCTACTTGGACTTGATTTGAGGCTCTTTTTACATATCTCCTTCGAGGGTGATACTTGGGTTTGGATCTTGTTTTGTTCGATCGATTATCATCTAATTTTAAGTAGCTTTCGAAGAGATCTACAGCTTTTTCATGACTGATCGCCCCTACAGATGTAACAACCATTCTATTAGGGGTATAATTATTCAAATAGTAATTCTTTATAGAAACTCTATCCATGCTTTGGAGTGTCTTTTTCGATCCTAGAATTGGATGAGCAGCCTTATTTCTACTCCAAGCCGTTTCAAAGTAAAGATCATGTATTAGATCCCCAGGATCGTCGTCCCTTGCATCTATCTCAGATAAAACAACATGGAGCTCCTTATCGATGTCTTCCTGTTTTAGTAGAGGCCTCTGAATCATGTCAGATAAGACATCGACAGCGAGCTCAATATCTTGAGCCAGTACTTTTGCGTGGAAGCAGGTCATATCCTTGTCTGTAAATGCATTAAGATACCCACCTCTCGATTCTACGACTGTAGATATCTCTTGAGCTGTCCTCTTCTCAGTACCCTTGAAGAGTAAATGCTCTAGAAAGTGAGAGCAACCTTGATAGTTAATAGATTCATCTCTAGAACCAACATCAACCCAAATACCTACCGACACGGAGCTTAATTCGGGTACAGTCTCAGTTATCACTCTAACTCCATTAGACAGACGCGTCTCCTCAATTTTCCTCTGAGCACTCATCAATCGACTTCTATCCAGCTACATCTTATAATCCTTGACATTTACGATTCGAAAAACTTCATGGACGTAAACGATGCCCACATATTCTTAGCCGATTTATATTTCCAAAAGACTATATTAGAAAAAATGTAAATTATTAAGATTATTTTGTATTTTTTAATCATCTTATGTCAATTTTTAATGGCTCCTCAGTAGGCCTTATGAATAGTGTACCTTCAAGATTTGGGACCTAAAAAATGTCCAATTATTGAGGTTCCTTAGACATAATCTCTTCTGCGATCTTCCTCCCATCTTCAGTAAGCGTGAAGTTAAGATCTTGTTCTGAAAGCCATCCGAAAAGCTTATAGATCTTTCCCTTTAGTGTCAGTGGTTTGATTTTAACCTCAAAGAGCGGATTCTCTGCATGTGACGAATCCGGCCAAGAATATACAGCTAGTTTTTCCCTATCAACAGCCAACCTTTTTCTTAGATTAACATAACTCATAGAACCCCCATATTCATGAAGAATAGTTAGAACTTTCACGGTTATGTAAAGATCCTCAAGCTCATGAATCAAGGAAGGCGTAAGCTCACTTAAATGAGGTAGATTAACGTTCTTCTCTACTGACATTAGATTAGAAATCCTATAACCTACTTTTAATCCTGTTTCCGTTAACTTCCATAAATCGAAGGTATATCGGTTGTCATAATTTGAGGCTACTGGTTTCCCTCTCTCATCTAACTTAGCTATTAGCCCTGCCTCTTGCAGAGATAAAAGCCACCCATTTATCTCCTTCTTGTTTAGCGTGATACTGTACTCGGCTAATTGAGTTTCAATATCATGTGTGGTTAAATGATCAAATTTTTGTTTGTCGTAAAATATTTTGTATATTATTCTGGCGTTTTTACTATGTAATGGCTTTAAAGTTCTATCAAATAGACCATCCAGAAATTCTTTATTTAGCTCTTTTGACTCAATCAAAGGTTTTTTCCGTCCTATACAATATTCAGAAATTTCCTGAATATTAATTTAAGGGTTCCTTGGACAAACAATAAACAAGAATGTATTATCAAGAGTAGAATTGGCAAAACTAGAGAGATATGTTACGAGACGATTTTTAAAGTTGCAATTGATATTTTAGAAAAAGCATCTATTTAGAAATATTTGATAGCGAGGATAAACCCATACCTAAAGAACTTTTATTTAAAAAAAGTCGCGTGCGCTTACGGCAATGGCAATAAGGGCAGCAACAAATCTAACTAAGGTTCTACAAGAAAAAGAACCTCAAAGCTTGTCAACACATAAGTTAAAAAAAACAAATTAAAAAAATTAGAATAATTTCATTTTCGTCCCACAATTTTTAAACATTAGTATGTGTTTTCTTAAAAATTATAATTTTCCAAGTCGATGCCTTTCGCCAAGAACTTCTAACATGTCCTTAACCATTGCAGGAAGATCATAATCTGGTTTCCATCCCCACTCTTCCCGAGCAGAAGAGTCATCAATACTCTTCGGCCAAGAGTCCGCTATCGCTTGACGATAATCAGGTTTGTAATCTATCTGGAAATCGGATACATGCTTTTTTATTTCACTAGCTAATTCAGCTGGTGAAAAGCTCAAAGCACTCATGTTAAAATCAGTATGATGTCTTAACTCTGACAGATCTGCTTCCAACAGATTAACTATGCCTTTGAGTGTATCGGGCATATACATCATGGGTAACGTTGAGTCAGGCTTAAGAAAACAAGTGTATCTACCATTTTTAATTGCTTCATAGAAGATCTCTACAGCATAATCAGTCGTACCACCACCAGGTGGCGCTATATTACTTATAATACCTGGGAATCTTGCACCCCGAACATCGACTCCGAATTTATAGAAATAGTAATTTCCGAGTAGCTCTCCTGTTACTTTAGTTATTCCATAAATAGTTTTAGGCCTCATCACTGTTTCTTGAGGAGTCGAGTTCCTAGGGGTCTCTGGGCCAAAAACAGCTATTGAACTGGGGTTAAATACTCTTATCATTCTCTGTTTTCTAGCAATTTCTAGGACATTATAAAGTCCATTGACATTGACGTGCCACGCTAGATTTGGTTTCTGCTCTCCTGAAGCTGATAGGAGGGCTGCAAGATGGACAATCGAGTCTATCTTGTGATCGATAACAATTTCCTCTAGTCTCTTGGCGTCCGTAATGTCAAGTAGCTCAAACGGTCCATCATCTATGAGGGGTTTTCTTAGATCGGAAGCTATTACATTATTCTTACCATAAATCTCGCGTAACTTTGGAGTTAATTCAGAACCGATCTGCCCCGATGCACCCGTTATAAGAATGTTCCCTATTCCTCCCAAAGTAGCCCCCGATGTTATTTCTCACCTCAGAATCAAATAACTCCTTCTATGTCCCCCAAAAAACGTAAAGGTTTCACGCAACTTATCTCACAATGTGATTCCATGAGAGATACAACAGGTTTTCTTGCTAAGGAGTATCAGGAGCTTGTGGATAAGTCGCTGGACTGGAGGCTTAAAACCATTCAAGGGCCCAGCGAGCCTATCTCAATCATCGACGGAAGACAGGTACTCATCCTCTGCAGCAATAACTATCTCGGTTTGACAACCCATCCAAAACTTAAAGCAGCTGCTATAGCTGCTACAGAGAAGTATGGAGTCGGCTCTGGTGCAGTTCGCTCAATATCAGGTACAATGGAACTCCATATGGAGTTAGAGAAAAGGCTAGCCAAGTTCAAAAATGCTGAGGCATCTCTTACTTACCCAACAGGATTCCAAGCTAACTCAGGCCTAATTCCTCAATTAGTAGGTGAGGGCGACCTCATCATTAGCGATGAACTTAATCACGGCAGCATTATCGATGGAGTTCGCCTAGCACGGGGAGACAAAGCCGTCTATAAACACAACAATATGGAGGATCTAACCAAAGTCCTAGACGACGCAGAAAGGCACATCCCACTGTATAGAAGAATATTGATCATAACCGACGGCGTCTTCAGCATGGATGGTGACATCGCATCCTTAGACAAAATAGCTAAACTTGGCGCTGAGCATGGCGCCATGGTTTATGTAGACGACGCTCACGGTGAAGGTGTACTCGGCGAAAGCGGTAGAGGGATCATAAGCTACTTTCACCTCGACCATAGGCGCGTTCATGTAGAGATGGGTACATTTAGTAAAGCGTATGGCACAGTCGGTGGTCACATCTCGGGCTCCGAAGATCTCGTCAAGTTTGCCTGGAATAAAAGTAGAACATGGCTCCTCAGTTCATCTCCCCCCCCACCAGTAGCTGCCGCTACGATAGCTGCCATTGACGTTCTAGAGAATGAGCCGCAGCATGTGGATATTCTATGGAAGAACACGAACTATTTCAAAAAAGCTGTAAACGACCTCGGCTTTAATACAGGTCTGAGTCAGACTCCAATTATTCCCATCATAGTTGGTGAGAGCCAAGTTGCAAAAGCTCTCGCGGATAAGCTATATGAAAAGAGTATCTTCGTCGTTCCTATTGTCTTTCCTATGGTTGCTCGCGATAAGTCAAGGATACGTGTTCAAATGAGCGCGAAGCTCAATCGAGAACAGCTTGATGATGTCTTAATGACAATTGAAGATGTCGGTAAACAGTTAAAAATTATAAAATGAAAAATCAACGTGTTTCTAAGTTTATTGATATTTTTGTCCCATTATAATAAAACATAAAACAATATTTATTTGAAGAAATCCGTAATTGGCTTGATAGTTTTGAGCTTTATTACCTCAGCACACGTTTGAGGTGAAAGAGCCTTAAACTCATAGCCAAAAGAGTTCAAAAACTCATTAACACCCACACCCAATTCAGGGGCGACAAGTATAGCTCTCACTCGCCTGTTTGCATCTAAATTGATATAATTCATGTATTTTTTTAACTGTAGAACAGCTTTTTTAGAGGCCTTTACTCTTTTAATTTCTACAACCGTCAAAATGTTATTCTTATCAACTCCAAGTATATCTATGAACCCTGGGTCGACGGGTTTCTCACTAGTTATCGGTCTGAAACCCTCCTCAAGCAGTGATGGCTGGTAAAGAATAGCCTGCTTCATGTCATTTTCAGACGCATACAAACTGAATTCACCTGCGTCTTTGAGTTCAAGAACAGAGACCATTTTTAATTCGGTGAAGGTTACCTCCATTAACTCGTGATCTTTTTTTCGGAATATTCTAACTACTAGCCCCTCTTTCGTTAGCTTCGTCTGGTAGAGGCTACCAGGCGGCTGCCAGTTGACGGGTGGATATTCTCTAGGGCGGTGAACAAGAGCCGAGCCGTCAGGTTTGAAGATTGCTAGTCTCTCTCCAGCCTCTAAACGTGAACTCGCTCTTCCTTCGTAACAGACGGTGCATTTTCCTGCCATTATCACTACTTTTCTTAGACTTAGTCCAGACTTCACAGCACAAAAAGCATCATCAAGTGAGGGAGATTCAAGAATCACCTGTCTCTGAGAGTGCTCCAATTTGTTAACCTACGCTTGTCACTATCGTAGTCCAAGGCGCATTCATCTTTTTATCGGTCAAAATTAGATCTTCGGTGGCTCCACTTAGCATGAAAGTACTGTGACCGGGATAGATTCTTTCAGGTTTCTCGGAAATGAGCCGTTTAATACTGACTTTCCACGATTCTAAATCAAAACCTGGTCCATTTATGAAACCTAGCATACCTGTGGCGAATGCTATATCTCCAGTGAATATAGCCTTCTTTCCATCCTTCTCTATGATACATAAGGATATGCAACCGGGGTATGTCCCGGTGTGTGCAGCACTTTAACAATTAGGTTTCCAACGTTTATGCAATCACCTTCTCTAATCACGCTATCTAGTTGAGGCGCCTTAATACTAAGTCCCTGTTCCTTTGCTATATCCAATAAAACATTACCATCGAGATCAACGATAGATTGGGCGTCATTTTCATGCGCGAGGAGTTTACACTTAGTTATATGTTTCAACTCATATGCGCCGCCGATATGATCGAAGTGGCAATGAGTGAGGAAAGCGATTTTAAGTTACTTGGATCGAAACCATCGATCCTCACATTTTCCAGAATTTTCTTTACTCCATGCCCGCTACCCGTATCAACTAACGCAAGTTCTTTTCCGCCATCAATCAGGTACACATTACAGTCTCCAGCCGGTGATAATCCATACGCAGCTCCACCAACTAGGTAAACTGATTCAGTTAGTTTCATGGGAAATCGGATTATTCTAGTTTATGAGATTATAAATTGGTTGGCATTAATGTCGATTCATTGGAAAGCCAATTTATTTATCCAAGGCTTCTATTCGATCCTTCGATCAATTAATTCTGGCGACATTCATCTTTCAACGAATTTACATCTCGAATAGTATATCCATTAAAGATCGGACTTAGATCGATACACTATAACTATGCCTTATAAAATGTATACCTTCAAGATTAGGGCCAGACTTTCTATCCATGGCACAAAAAATGTAGAGTATATTACACCACTTCGGAAATCAGGTTTCTGGGTTAAGTTCCTTAAACTGGGCGGTCATCTTAGGAAGGTACATAGAGGTAAACTCATCCAGTTTTTCGGGATGTGTAAGCTTAACATGGAACCTCACTCCTCCAGGACTAGCGGACTTTCGGGGGCAGTAGGGGCATATAAATTCATTCGTCTGAGCACTCAAGAACAACCCTCAAACTAATTATAGTATATAGAGTTATAACAATTTTTACAGAACTTAATACGAAGTTTATTAGGAATAGGATTTATTAGGTCACATTCTTCTAAACCATCAGATGGTCCCCTTGAGTAAAGAGGAGTCAAAAATAATCTGGCTTACATGTCCAGATTGTGGATCAAAAATTGGCATCATATTGTCAGTTGGAAATGTAACAAAGGTAGCCCACCAAATAGAGGAAGAAAAACCTGATGAGTGGCCTCCCTCTAGTTTCGAAGAGAAGCTTAAGACAGCTGGCGTCGACACAAATTTACTCAACATCGAAGACGGCGAGGAAGCAACAATTGTGAGCCCAAAGAAATTTCTTGGAGACCTTTGGGGTCCGATTAATGATACGATACGTTCCGTTGGGGGAATATGGATAAGAGAAGGTCGAGACAGTCGTTGGGAGATAAAGAAGCCTTCATCACCATAACAAATTCTTCACCCAGTCTTTTTATAGTAATTTTCAAATCTGAAAAGGATAAAGATAAATGATAAAGAAAATCGTCTAATAAGCTTTTATCAGGGAAAAACATAGGATACAAGTCGTGCAGCAGATAAGTGCCATCTACAGTGATAAGAAAATAATAATTCCCGCACAAAATGAGGCAGACAACCTTTATCAAGACGGTTATGGTTCACGTATAAATCCTAATGTACTTATCCTGGATCCATGCGAAGCGCTTAGCCTAATTGAGAAGGAGCGAATTTTTGTAATCAATGAAGAGGGTGGGCAGATACTTTCTTTCCAAGAATTATTGGATAAGGAACTACTAAAAGACAATCTACTTTGGACTAAGTATATTGTATACCGAGATATCCGTGGAAGGGGCTTCGTTGTAAAAAAAACAAAAGAAAATAATCTCGGTTTTGAAGTCTATGAACGAGGTAGTTATATGAAGAAATCTCCCATTTATTATATCTATACGGTTTCCGAGGGCATTACAGAAACAATAGGTCATCTAGAGGAAGTTCTTAATGAGATAATGAAGTGGAATAAGTTTTTGAAACTCGCAGTCGTGGACAGGAGAGGAGAGGTTATATATTATAGTCTCGGAAAACTCGATTTCAACAGCTTAACTGCGGAGATGATTGATTAACTCCCTGCGCTTCACCTTGACCTGTTCTCCCGTTTTCATGTCTCGTAGTATGACAAAGCCTTCCGACAACTCCTTTTCCCCCACGATAACTACCTTCTTCACAAGCTTTTTCGAAGCGTACTCAAGTTGCTTAGAGAGGCGGCGGCCAAGGAGATCAAGCAAAGTAGATATTCTTGCATCTCTTAATTCCTTTGAAATAGCGATCGCCTCATTTCTCATGTTATCTGAGATAGGTGCAACAAGGACATCAACTCCGAGCTTTGCTCCCTCGAAACCGCCTTTCAGTTCAAGCAGAGGAACAAGACGCTCTATACCTAAAGAAATGCCTGTTGCAGGTGTAGTATCTCCACCAAAGAGCCCTATTATCTCATCATACCGGCCACCACCAGCGATGCTTCCATAGTCTTCGTACCCTTTCGCCGAAACTTCAAAAACTGGTCCCGTATAGTAATCTAAGCCACGGGCGAGGCTTAAATCGACGACAATATACTCAGCGTATCCGAATGATTTCGCGTAATCGAGTATTTGCCTTAAGGATTCAATCCCCTCGACTCCCTTAGGGATATCTTTGAAAAGTTCTTCGACTCGAGCAAGAACTTCATTAGGGCTTCCATTGAGGGTAAGAATATCTAAAAGCTCCACAGTTGCTTGTTCATCAATTGATAGCTTAGAAAGTTCATTTATGACACCGTCTCTGCCTATCTTCTCCAGTTTATCAACTGCCCTTATTATATCCAACACCCGATTTGTTGGCATGCCAATTGCTTGGATTAATGCCTCAATGATTCTCCTGTCATTTAGTTTAATCACGAAGCCCGCAAATCCAAGATGTCTAAGACAATCAACTGCTGTGGATAGAACCTCTGCGTCGGCAATTGATTCTTTCACCCCAACTATATCCGCGTCAGCTTGCCAAAACTCTCTGAAACGTTTCTCACTTGGGTTTTCGTATCTCCAGACAGGTCCTATAGCATACCGTTTGAAAGGCATCTGGAGTTCTCTATGCGTCGCTACTACACGCGCGAGGCTAGCGGTCCACTCGAAACGAAGGCCTAACTCTCGTTCAGATTTATCTTTGAAGTAGTAAATTTGGTTGATGACATCCGCTCCGCTCTTCACCTTGAGTAACTCCCAACTCTCAAAAGCAGGTGTCCCCAGAGGCTCGAAACCGTATGCCTCAAAAACCTCTCTAATCCTGTCAAGAACCCAATTTCTCTTATTCATCTCCTCTGGAAGGAAGTCTCGGGTCCCACGTGGTGGCTGATACATTTAGACCTAGCCTATATCGAGGTAAAGAATTGAAAAAGGTTCCGTGACTATTTATTGACAGCGAACTTTTCTATCATCTCAACTTTCATATTCGATCGTTTTTCAGTCTGTGCGCGGATTCAGCCCCCTGGTTTACTCTAAGGCGCCTCTTAAGAAGGGGTATAGATCTGCGACTTGTTCCTGAACCAGGGTTTGGTAGTACTGATATAGTATGCTAACTGCAAGTAAGGCACCCATTCCACTTCCGAAGACTCCAAAGAAGTCGGATACGGCAGCGAGTACTCCGACTATGGCTCCACCTATTATTGTTATTGTTGGGATATACCTGTTCAACAGTGTAACGATTGGTTGTCTATTCCTTCTAAAGCCTGGTATCTGCATGCCTGACTCGAGGAGTTGGTCAGCCATATCTTCTGCACTAAGACCACCTATCTCCAACCAAGTTAGGCTAAAGATCACGCAGAAGAACACTACGATTACGGCGTAGATAACGGCTCTCATCGGAGCAGATATAACATTTTGGAGGCCACCAGGAGAGGTTATGTAAAACACTAGTCCTCCAGTTGGGACGAGTGTGCCTTGTGAGTTATGAGTAAAGGTGCCAATCCAATTTAGCCAGCCACCATTATTACCAGTGTTCCATCTGTTCCAGACAAACTGGCTAACCAACTGTATGTTTGCAAACACTGCGTAAGCGAGTATCACAGGAATGTTAGATACGTAAAGTAGTTTGATTGGCATCCTTCCACGGTATCCCCTATATTGGCTGTGGCTAATTGGTAACTCTACGCGCATTCCTTCGAAATATATTACGGCGAGGAAAACAACTATTGTAGTGAAGAAGCCTATCATATCTGGTGCGCCGTTCGACCGATAAAACCACTCCAAAACTGGCATTCGAGTCCAGATTCCTTGGAAGAAGGCAACGATTGCGCCATATGCTCTACCATCGTAGTTGATGAAGCTTAGACTGCTCCACCAAATATTCGCCGTAATTCCGCCAACGATGAATAGGCTTATTCCGCTTCCGATGCCCCAGCCTTTTTGAACTAATTCATCGAGCATCATTATTATGATGCCGGCGAATAGGAGTTGGCCAAAAATTAAAAGTGACTTTGTTAGAGTAACTGTTCCATATTGCCCGCTTATTATGTAAAGTGAGGCTTGGATTATTATCATTACTATAGAGAAGAATTTACTTGCTGTGGTAAATAATCCACGATCTTCAGCACTGGTCCTATCAAAGGATATGATATCTGAGCCAGCGAGCAGTTGTATAATGAGCCCTGCTGTGACTATGGGGCCAATTCCTAGCTCCATAAGAGTTCCTTTGGTCGAGGCAAAAATCACCCTATAGGCGGTGAATACGTCACCTCCTTGCTGGAGGGGTATTCCATAGATTGGGACCTCTGACATTATGAAGTAGATTAGGAGCGCCAAAAGTGTCCATATGAGCCTATTTTGGAAGCTCACCTTCCTCTCTGGCGCCTTTACCTCCGGTATTATCCGGGATATGGGCTTGAAGAGCTCGAGGAAGCGCAAAGCTATCACTCTACTATAGAGCCGCCGGCTTTCAATAATTTACTTTTGGCACTCGCGGATACTGATTCCACCGTAACTTTAAGAGCAGTAACTAGGGTTCCTCTTCCGAGGAGTTTTCCTACTCCTATCTCAGTTAAGTTTAATTCAGCACCGTCTTTAACTGCTTCTGCACCCAACACCTTAACAGCTAGGTCCTCAAGTTCTCCGATGTTTATTATTGCTGGTACCGGCTTCAGTAGCGATGGTGGTACAAAGCCTATGCGTCTGTACCTGAGGGGGTTGTACTTTACAGTTTGGATCCAGAAATGCTTGTGGCCTCCGGCGAATCCCTTTCCTCCTCGGCTGCCGGACTTACGGTGCTGGCCAACTTGGCCCCATCCGCAGTATCTCGACCCGCGGTATTTCCGTGTTCTTCTCAGATCGTGAGGCATGTTATTCACCTAATCTCCTTTTAGCACATTCTCTTGATGAGCTCGTTAATGGCTTCGCCCCTATATCCAAGCTCACCATGATCGTTGTATGGGCGTTTGACTGTTCTCTTGAATCCCTTTTTTGGGGGGTGCATTCTGAAGAAGGGTTTGACGCCATTGAGCTGACTGAACTCAATCTCCCCGGATATGATTAACTCGGCGAGCTTCTCGATGTTCTCGTATCCCAGTTCCTTTATAGTCTCGTCGGTGATCTTTGCGTCACCAACGAGTTTTCCCCTCTTCTCGAGCAGGAGTTTAATCGCCTCCACAGTCGGCTCGCCCCAAGTGACGTAATCTTTTGCTTTTCTAAGCATTCCAATATAAGAAGGACTCTCCATAAGAATCGTAGCGTAGTTGTTCTTCTCCATCCTAAGCATCGTGAGAGTGTCCTTAACGGTTTTCTGGGCGTCTATACCTCCCCTTATGCGAACGACGAATAGAGTTCTACCTGACATACTACATCGTCCACTCCTGAGGGGTCATTATTTTGGTAGTCTGTTTTAATGCATTAAATGTAGCTAGGGCGAAAGATGTGGTTGTTGTCGTAGTGCCTGTGGCTTTCGACCAGCAGTCCTTGATTCCCGCAAGCTGTAGGACGACCTTTGCGTTGTCACCTACTACAAGACCTAGACCCTGTGGACCAGGCAACAGGGTGAGAACTACGCTTCCCGCCTTTCCTCTAACGCGGAATGGGAGTGAATGGTTCTCACCACAACCGCATTCCCAGCTACCGCATCCCCTCTTAATTGGGTAGAGGTTGAGCTTAGCCATGCGGATTCCTTTTTCGATGGCATTTCTGACACGCTTCGCCTTTCCCACGCCGAGACCTATGAGGCCATTCCCGTTACCGACAGCAACCACTGCCCGGAAACGTGAGCTTTGCCCAGCGTCGGTTTGCTTTTGGACCATGGTTATGTCTATGACTTCGTCCTTGAGGTCTTGAACTAAAGAGTCAATAATCTCGACCTCCTTGACCTTGTAGCCTTCTCGGAATATGTCCTGGATAGAAGTGATCTGGCCTTCCTTGACCATCTTTCCCAACTGTGTACGGGGAACCCAGTCCTCTAGAGATGGACCTTCTCTCTGATATTCTCTACTCATTGTGCCCAGTCCTCCTGGATCTTCTTTTTAGTTTTATCAAAGTGGTCAGGGAGAGATTCAGGTCTTAAGCCCTTCCTAAGGTAGACCGAGAAGTGTTTCTCGTATCCCTCTGGGTCTATCATCAGCGCGTATTTTGCGATGTCACCGCCATTGATTCTCTCAGGTGGCGGGATGACGTCGCTGTCGCATGGTATATTCAACCCTGCATCAATGGCGCCTTTTACAACAGCAAAGATCTTCGATCCTTTTGTTGGCCTCTTTAAACCTAGGTCAAGGTAAACGGTATCGATCCCCACCTTGATAGCTTTATGACCGGCTATTAGTCCTAGAAGGTAGCCAGCTGGGATGCTCTTCCCGCTTGCTTGCCATCCGTACTTTGTTAGAAGTTCGCTGGATGCTGCTTGGGTTAGTACCTTGTCTCCATCTAACTCAGCCTTTACAACCTGAGCTATAATACCCTTGTTAGATGCCCTCACGACAAACCTTGGATGCTCCGATGTGGCCATTATCCTTCTGGCCTGGTAATCAGTTTTTTGCTCTCTCCTACGCCTATAAGCGACCCTATAGCGTGCGTTCTTAGCCAAATGTACGCCTCCTCAATTTCTGCTCATTTATGTGCCTCTCTAATTCGGCTAGGCTTCGGAACTCTCCACCTTTCGCTTTCATGTATAGGCTACGATATGTGCTGACTGTGATTATGCGTTGGTCGCGAAGCTCGGTGAGTTTCCTTCTTAGTGCTCTAATGCGGTTCATCCATCGAGTCTTTTCCGGGACTTCGGAGAACTTCTTTCCCTTCTTAGTGCCCATACCGATTCTACGGCCGGTTCTCTTTTTCTGGGCGAGTACTCTTGCGCGTCCACGACTTGTTCCTTTCTCTGGAATCGCCTTTATGACGCTCTCTCTGATTAGCTTTCTAACCTCATTGCGCGTGATGGCACCCTCTACGTCCTCGATCTTTTCTGGGTCGATCCAAATGCGGTTGATGCCTACCTCGAGTAAAGAGGCTGCTAATCGTCTCTGGTTTGTGAGATTCATTTCTTTTCTTCCTCCAACTTCTCAAAGTCTGAGGACTTGGGTTTCGCTCCAACGTTAAGGATCTTTACGCCGAGTTTCTCGGCCTCCTCAATTATGAGTGCTCTTTTCTTTCCTCCAACAGTTCCGCCAATCCTTGCGACTTGGGTCTCGATATCGACTGATTTTAGTTCTTTGATGTTGTTGATCAACACTTCATTCTTACCGGACGGGTGTAAACCGCGCACATCTGCTGGACCACCCCATCCGATATTTGCAACTCTTGGCCAACCCTTTTCGTTAGTGCGCATCTTGTTATCGATACCTCGTGGCCTTCTCCATCTTGGCTTGATCTTAACGAAACGCCAAGACTCAAATGCATAGAACTTTGGACGGTGCTGACTAAGCTTTTTCCTAACCTTGAGAAGCCTTCTTTTTTCTGTTTCAATCATTGTTCATTTACTCCTTACTATAGACGTAGATACCGTCCAGAAACTTTCTCAGGTCCTTATTACGTATTTTAGCTCTAGTCTGTATGTTAGCGGCTGTTTGGCTAACGTCATCGAGGTCGATGCCCTCAATTATTACATCTTCCTGCTTGACGGTCACTTTTGTTTCCCCGAGTATCTCAGCTATTCGAGCCTTTCTCTCACCGACGAAGTTCTCTATATGGACTTCTTTTCCAATGATCTTTACAGATGTGGGGAAGTGAACGAAGACGATCTTCATCTTGTAGGTCCAGCCTTGAGTTACGCCTTTAATCATATTCTTAATATGTGCGCTAATTGTTCCTACGAGAGCTGCTTCAGTCCTACGTGGATTCGAGACACTTAGTTTAATTGTATTACCTTCTTTGACCATCGTGAGTTTTGTATGACTAAAGTCCTTGGTTAATTTGCCTTTTTTACCCTGCACCGTGACTTTTTTACCGTCTAGAGTTAGCTGAACATCATCTGGTATTTCTACGGTGTTTTCGACTAATTGTATGGACATTTATGCTCACCTTAATAGACATACGCTATGACAACGCCACCGACGTTGAGCTCCTTAGCCTGTCTGTGGTCGATAACCCCCTTGGGTGTTGATAGGATGACTGCGCCGAGGTCACGGCTTGGTAAGAAACGCTTCTCCCACTTTTCCATCGCCTTGACCTTAGTTGAGTATCGTGGATGGACCGCTTTACATTCATTTATTCGACCGAAGAGTTGAACGCGGAACTTTCCTTGTCTGCCGTCGTCAATGAACTCAATCTCACCTATGTAGCCCTTTTGTTGTATTAGGCGTAGGACCCTCCCAACAAGGCCAGAGGCGGGTGTAATGATACACTCTTTTTTGCGCCTACCTTCGTGATTCATTAGTGTATTAAGTGCGTTTACTAGTGGGTCCACTCATATCACCTGTACTTTTTGAAGCCCATTGCAGGGGCTACTTCTCTGAAGCATTTTCTGCATATGTTAAGTCCGTAGCGCCTGATGAGGCCATTATGGGTACCACATCTGATGCATGCTCTGCTACCTGGTCCTGTCGTACGCTTCTTTTGCTCACTCATCGGCCTCTTTCACCTCGACACCGAACTTCTTTTTAATGAATTCCTTTGACTCGTCTGGGGTTACTTTTTGATATGTTCCAATTTTTCCCCTTGCGTGTTTTCTTTCATCTATATGGTATCCTGATCTCTCAACAGTCACCATGATGTCCATACCTGTAATCCCAAGGTTAGGGTCGTATCTTGTACCTGGGATATCTATATGTTCCTTGATACCAAATGCGAAATTACCCCACCTATCGAAGCTACGCTGTTTGATTTTTTTGTCGTTGGCTTGTAAAGCCTTGATTAGGAAGTCCTCTGCCTTTTGGCCGCGAAGGGTAACCATGCAAGCGATTGGTTCTCTCTTCCTTATGTTGAAGCCTCTGATGGTCTGTTTCGCGTATCGTTGGCAGGGTTTCTGCCCTGTAAGCTGCTCCATGATGGTTTGTGCGTGGTCGAGTGGATCGCCAGAAGCTCCTACCCCCATATTAACCACGACCTTGCCGATCCTTAGAGCCCTCATTGGGTTTGTCTCTACGATTTCGGTTGACAACTCATTGACCCTCCGGTAAAGATATCAGCGGCTGAGATATGCCAATGGGGAAGACATACTTCGTTAATGTTCGGATGTCTTCACCTTTAGTGGTTCTCACAGTTGCTGTCTTCTTCCATCCTGGTTCGTCTCCCAGACCAATTATTATTCCTGTCTCGCCTTGGGACCTGCCACCCGTAATTACTATTGTAAGCTGGTCTTTGAATGGAATGTAATCGATTATCTCCTGTGAAGGAATCTTTATCTTTAGAACGTCGTTCACGTTATAGTGACTTCCAGCTGGGACACTAATTGTTCTTCCATCGTGAAGTCTTAGCTGCATCATATCGTTTCTGAGGGAGATCTTACCTATAATCCGACATAGTTTGTAACCTGTTTCTTCTCCCTTTATCTGATGTAGAATTAGACGCCCTCCCTTAGCGGGGAGTACGCGATAATTCTCGCCTGCATCGGGCAGAGAAACAACGTCCATTAGTCCTACGGGGAACTTATCATCTAATCGAGGTTTGCCATCGATCTTTATTTTGCCCTGCTTAGCTATCATTGATGCCTCTCTTCGCGTGGAGGTGTAGCTCAACATGTCTCGAAGTAGTACCGCTATAGGTATCGATGATCCGAATGTGTGTGGACCAGGGCTGGTCTTGATGGACCAGACCTTTTCTTTCCTGTGGATGGTCCAGAACTTTGGAGCTAATTGTCTCTTCATGTGACGAGTTGGTCCTTTTTTACCCATTTTTAGTCCTCCTTGGACTTGAAGCCCTTTCTATCAATGGATCCGTTTTCGCCAGTCATCGTCTAAGTTTAGTTTTATAATCATCAAATTTTCAGCTCTTACAGGGATCTGTACGTTAGAGCCGTCGAGGCGTGTTCTTGTAACACCCTCTACATAGACTTTAGCGTCCCTCGTATTGACTCTGAGGACTTTTCCCTCAGTGAGCTTTCTGTCACCCTTTGTTATAGCAACAGTATCGTCCTCAATAACTGGCATTGTACGAGCGCCATATTGAGACCTGAGGTTTGGTGAGAGTGGTGCGGATATGAATTTTCTTCGAATATGAAGGGGGGCATTTCTCTGCTGCTTTCTTACGGTAGAGGGTTTAGTATTGCCTACTTTCCTCATTTAAACGACCATCCTCGCAGTTGTTCCGAGACGTGCGAAGCGTTCTACGGCTTCTCTAGCTACGGGTCCCTTGACATCGGATCCCCTCAAGGTACCCTCCGGTGTTAGAATGACTGCAGCGTTATCCTCGAACTGGATCCATGTTCCGTCTTTCCTGAGGTATGGTTTCCTCTGGCGAATGATGACCGCGTTGAACATTTGTCGCCTCATCTCCGGCGTTCCCTCACGACAACTGACCATACATAGATCGCCTACGCTTGCTATTGGTAGCCTTCGGCGACGTCCCTTGTAGCCGAATACCTGTATGAGGCGGAGTACACGTGCACCACTATTGTCAGCGCAGATGAAGACGGAGCCAGATGTTAGACCACCGCTTATCTTACGCCGTGGCGTAAGTTTTCTCTTCCCCGTTCTTTTACTCATTTATTCACTCCTCCTCAGCTAGCTTTTCAACGACGCAGAAGGACTTTGTTTTGCTTAGAGGTCTGCATTCGGCTATGCGTACCTTCTCGCCCCTCTTAGCGTCTATGCATGGGGGATTATGTGCGGTGATGCGGCTACTCGCTCGCGAGTAGCGCTCGTATTTCCTGTTGAATCTGGTGTAGTTGATGCGGATAACGACAGACTTTACCATTCTATCGCTAACCACCACACCGTCCAATACCCGCCCCCTCACCGCTAGGGAGCCATGGAATGGGCAGTCTGGGTCACTACACTCGTTCTCGGGTCTCTTAAGGCTCATCAAACCGTTTACGCCCTACCACTCACGTTTTGTCTTCTTATTTACGCGGTCTTCTGGTCGACCGATGAGGGTTATTCCCTCTACCTCAACCAATTTTCCATCTAGGTTGAAAATGAAAGACGCATCGCCTTTGGCTACCTTCTTCTCCTCTTTGTCTTGGTGGATAATCAGTGTATTTCGCGTTTCATTAGCTACGAAACCCTTAATCCGTTTTTGACACCTGTTATTGCCACTGCTGATCCTCACCTCTAGCCCAATTAACTCGTGGCGTATTATGTTACCAGCGGTAACTGGCGTCACTGACTTCGACGCCTCCTCGTTTATAACAGTCTCAATTCTTGCTATTGCCTTCTTCAGCGTTTTGACTCTACCGGGATTTTCAACGGATCCACCGGCGTTTATTAAGGTCCTGATCTTTGATAATTCTACCTTTAACTCTTCGAGTTTTTGTTGCTTTTGCTCGATAGTCATATCCCTAATCTCATCGATTCTTATGAAGGGCAACTAAATCTCCTCGTTTCCTTCCTTCGACTTTTCGGTTTCGGATTTGGTCCGCTCTTCTTCCTGCTTTTCTACATTTATTGGGTGATCTGCTGGCTTTACCTCGGTTTGGACTGACTCCTCTTTACTTGATTCATCGTGAACAACTTCTTTCGAAGTCTCAGTTACGGCTTCAGTTTGTTCGATGGGCTGTGGGATTTGTTCCTCAGTCAGTCCCTGCTCAGATTCAGGTTCTAAGCCTTCTGGCATGTATACCTCTTCCTCCGGGTATTCAATCTCAGGAAGGTCCTTGAGGCTGATCTTATCTGGAAACTTTGCATCTGGTGGAATGATATTAACGGTTACGCCAAGTATACCCCTCTTTTGTTTGACGTGGATAGTCGCGTGGCGTAGCCATCTCTTGGAAGGTTCTCCGGCTTTTGGAATATATCCTTCACTTACTTTTTCGAATCTAGCTCTTGCACTCCTAATAGGCCCTTTTAATATGATCTCGCAACCGAGTGCGCCACTGTCCATGATTCTGCGGAGACTCCAGAAGATGCTTCTGCGGAAGTGAACTCCGCGCTCAAGGGCGTTAGCTACTCTGGCGGCCATTATATGTGGATTAAGCTCTGGAACTTCGATCTCAACGACAGTTATCTGTGGATTAACAAGACCAAGCTGTTTTTCAAGTTTCTCTGACGCATCTTTTATTGCTCTGCCTCTTTTACCTATGACTCTACCAGGCCTCATAGTATAGAGGTTAATCTGGGCACCAAGCGGCGTCTTCGTTAGTGTGATGCCACCATAACCGGCTTCCTCGAATTCCTTAGAGAGGAGCTCATCAACAGCCATACGCTCTTTGCTGTCCCGAATAATACGTTTGACTACAGACAAAATTACACTTCCTCGACTGCGACCTCGATGTGAGTTAGGTGCCTAAAGTATGGGGAAGCCCTTCCGAAGGCACGTGGTATGAATTTTCTTATTCTGCGGCCTCTGTGAGCCGCTATGTGTGTGATCTTCAAATTTTCTGCGTCTAGCCCCTTGAACTCGGCGTTTGCCTCGACTGCCTCTAAAACGTGTAGTATCTCACCTGCTGCCTTCTGGGGGTATCGGCCAGCATCAAATCCCTGGGCCTCTGCCCTGTGAGGTACCTTAAGCCTGTACCTGTAGTAAGGTATAGGTCTCTTAAGTTCCACTACCTCTTGAAGGGTCTCCTTAGCTTTGTCGAGTTTCATGCCCTTAATGTAATTACAGATCTCTCTAGCAGCCTTTGGCTTGATTCTAAGATCCCTACCGCTGGCTATTGCTGTCTTGTCCGGATCTAGACCTGTTACCGAGTATCTCCAGGATGGCATATACGCACCGTTCGCCTTACTTGAAATCGGGACTTTATATAAAAACGTTATCTAAATTCGGTTGCTGATTGTATCTATAAGGGATTATTATGAGTTTTTTTGTGAATTTTATTATGAAGGTAATTTTGTATGTTTTTTTTAATGTTTTATTAAGAATGTAATATATGACTAATTATAATATAGTTTATTATAAATATTATTAATGAATAAAGAAGCTGAAGTTTATTTTACTTCAGAGGGATATACATTGAGCTCCTTGAAGCGCCTATACCTGGCTTACCATGGCGGACCAGCTTGTTCGTTATCACAAATTCTCCTAGGTAGTGACCAAGCATCTTCTCATTGATCCTTATCTCTACGAACTCTTGACCGCTATGTACAAGAATGGTTTTTCCGATCATCTCTGGGAGAACTACCATGTCTCGTGCATGGGTTCTTATTGGTTTACCATTGTTTTGTCTTAAGCGTTCTAAGATTATTCTTTGTTCGTTGCTTAGGCCTCTTCGTAGGCTTCTCCTCATACGGCTTGGTAGGAGGTTAATGAACTCATCCATTGACATTGCCTTGAGGTCTTCGACGCTTCGTCCTCGGTATTGGAAGTTCTTTGGCATTCTTCATCTCTCCATCATTTCGTTTTATTTATTCGTATCGGTTAACTTCTCTGTCGTTTTGAGCCTCCCCTTCCGGAGACTCTTGCTGCGATAAGGCCTACCTTTGCTCCTGGTGGGGAATTTCTGCTAACAGTTGTCGACTTTCCAGGACGCCTGTGACGTCCTCCACCATGTGGATGGCTGGCGGCAGTCATCTTCACTCCATGGGCAGTTGGATAGACTTTATTGTTTGCTTTAGCTGCAAGGAAGTTTTCTCCCGCCTTTAGTCGTGGTTTCTCGAGTCTGCCTCCGCCAGAAACTACTCCGATAGTTGCTCGTGATTCTGCGTGTATCAGTATGCTTTTCTTTGATGGGAGTTTCACGACGGTCTTTCCAAGGTTATGAGCTATGACGGTTGCATAGCCTCCTGAGGCGCGTACGATTTTGCCGCCGTCTCCTGGTTTGAGTTCGATATTGTTTACGAGTGTTCCTTCTGGGATTTTTCCGAGTGGTATTACGTTTCCAACGGTGAGTGGGGCATCTGCACCGATTGCTATTTCTTGGTTGACGTGAGTTCCTTCGGAGGCTGCAGTATAAAAGGTCTGACCGTTGCTGAGTTCTACGAGTATCAATGGAGCTCCTCTTCCAGCTTCGTGAACTATGTCTTTAACCATTCCGTAGATTGACTCACTCGTGGCTTCGGGATATCTGGCTTGGGCGACTTTTCCCGTGTGAGCTGCCTGGAAGACTGGCGTTCCGCGTCCACGTCGTTGTACTTTAATTCTTTTTCCCATTATTCACACCTAAAGTATACCGAGTTTTATGGCGACCTCAGAGGCATTGTAGCCTTCCTTGAGCTTTATGAAGGCTTTCTTCTCACCCTGTCTATTAATTAGGGTGTTGATCTCCTTCACCTCGACTTGATAGAGTTCCTTAATGGACTTTGCAATATCTTGCTTTGTGGCTTCGCGGCTTACAATGAAGACGAGTTTATTTTCGTTCTCGATCATGTATACGCTGCGCTCTGTCATTGTCGGGTATTTTATGACATCATGTGGCTTCATTTCTAGTCCTCCCACAACTCGTCTATGGCTGTGAAGGCAGATTTAGCCCAGACCACGAGTCTGCCCGGATGTGCGCCAGGTGCCAGAAGTTCTGCGTTTAGGTTTCTTAGCACGGTTACATCTACGCCTGGTAGGTTCCTAGCAGCCTTGCTGACACCCTTATCCTCGTAGATTACGATGAGCGGACCCTTACCTTCTTTTTTACCTCTTCCCCTCATCTTTCCCCTACCTGCTCTGATCTTGTTTCGGTCCGCGCGCTCGATATCAGCCCAAATTCCTATCTTCGTGAATAGCTCCTGAATGTCCTTAGTCTTTTGAACGCCTTCAAGTGAGTCGTCGATGACGAGTGGGAGCTGAGCTACGCTGTCGATAGCATGACCGTGTGCAGCTACGATCTCCTTGATTGCAGTCGCCGCTATGCCTGATTGTATTGCGAGGCGTTTCTCCTTCTTATTGATCCTCTTTATAGTGACCTTCTCAGACCTAGGTGGCATTGCCAGATGGCCTCCTACAGCCTGTACAGCGAAATCCGCCTTGCCACTTTGCTTAAGTCGAGGAAGCCTCGCTTGCCCGTGGCCCGTTCCTCTGCTTAAAGCGGTATTTCTTTTTCCAGCCATTGGGTCTCTGCCTTGTGATTGGAAGCCGTGGCTTTGCTGTGCAATGACGGCTCTCTTGATAACTTCTGGGTTAATTGGAGTCTCAAAGACCTTTGGAAGATCGATCTCATCGATCTTCTCGTTTGCGAGGTTTAGGACTGGAACTTTCATTGCTTTATCTTCTCCTTGCCCCACTCGGTATTAATGTATGTTATTTGGGGTGCAGTTTTAGGGTAGCTTGTGCCCCTCATAGGTTTTCTAAGGCGGATAAGTCTCTTGGGTGTACCCTGGACGCTGCCCTTGATGATGATGCATTCACTCTTGATAGGTCCATATCTATTGAAGCCTCCCGCTGGAGAAAACCTTGCATTATCGCTTCCAATCATTAAAATGCGCTTGCTGAAGTCTACACGGTGGTGACTGCCCATCTGGCCTGCTCGGGCAACATGTGGATGAATCGTCCTAGGTGAAACGGGTGCAATTGAAGCGACTCCCCTAATCGTCTTACGAGACTTGTTCTGCTGTATGCGGATACCGAACCGTTTCACCGGACCTTGAAATCCCTTGCCTTTTGTGACACCTGCTATATCAACCGTTTCTCCTGGCTGGAATACTTGAGAGGCTGTAATCGTTTTTCCGAGCAGACCCTTTGCGTACTCGATCTGTTGGTCGACGCTCCCCCCTCCGATCTTTATCTCTATTAAATCTGAGATGTTTTTTTCAAGAGAGGTAAGTTTAGGCTGAGTTGCGCCTAAGATCCTTATCTCCTTAACCTTCTCTTTAGTGGCCACAATCCTCTCAAGTTCTTTGGCTGGATCAGGTTTTCTGGTATTCTTCAGGACTTTCATGGCATCTTTGGGGGGTTCTGCCATCCATGCCTCGGTCATTACCTTAAGTCCATCGACAGTTTCTTTGTAGGATCTTACGGCAAGGACCACTATAGGTGGAGCCTCGATTACAGTTGCTGCGACCTTGACTTCCAAACCGAACTCGGGAACTTTTCCCCTATCCTCTATCTGATAGAGGTGAGTCATCCCTGCCTTGTATCCGGCGAAGCCTAGGAGCTGAGGACCCTCTGTGACCTCTGGCCATTCCTGAATGCGTGCATTGAAATGGCTGGTTCTGCGTCGGGGGTAAAATGATTTTGACCCTTTTCTAGGTGATCTTGGCCTAGGCATCGTTGCCTCTCCTAATTTTTATTAGCTGTAGTGAATCTGCGAGTCTTACATTTAAATGATTCGTATATTGTTTTATAATTCCTTATTCAGCTTGTTTTCGCTTCTTTCTTTCAGGAACTGCTTGTTTGGGTGAATGAAGCTTATTTTTCACCTTTATTTCGGGATATGGGCATAGGTCTCTAAGTATACATACATGACACTTTGGGTTGAGTGCCCTGCATGTATCTCTACCGAACTGAATTAGGGAAATGTGTGCTTCTAGATAGCTGCTAGGTTCTACTGCTGCCTCGAGGGTTAGACGTATTTCGTCATAATCCGCGTTCTTGAGTACTAGTTCGAGTCGCTTTGATATTCTTGTGATGTGACGGTCAACAGGCAGAATCTCCTTACCAGCGCTGAAGAGTAAGACAACGTCTGCAGTTTTTTTACCGACACCTGGTAGGGTCATCAGTTCTGATCTGGCTTCTAGATATGATTTAGTGACAATCTGGGTGATGTCTCCGTTGTAGAGCTCTATAATTTGAGTAGAGATCTGTTTCAAGATTCGGCTTCGTTGGTTATACATGCCGGCAGGTCTTATGGCATCAGCTATTTCTTCTAAACTGGCCTTAGATAGTTGCTGTGGAGTAATGCCGACCATCTGTTCGAGGCGTCTATAGGCCATTTCTTCGTTTTTCCATTTGGTGTTTTGGCTGAGTACAGTCCTTATTAGTGATTTGAATGTGTCTCCCCTGTTTGGATCCCAACGACTTTTTGAAATAGAAAGGATCCTTCTGAGTACCTCTTTAGCTTTCATCTTCGTCTTCTTCGTCGTCTTCGATGTCAGAGTCTTCTTCGACCTCCTCTGATTTGATCGCTTCATCGATGGGTTGAGGTATCCTAAAGGACTCATCGTGAGTGAACGGCTTCTCCTTGAGTTCCTTGATCTTCCATGCGATGAGATCGAGTAAGTCATTTAGATTGTTGCGTTGTTTGGCGGATACTGATATCCAAGGGATATCGTAGTGACTTAAGTTGAGCTCTTTTTCAACAATAGCAGGCGATTCTGGAGATTTGTCGATCTTATTGAAGACTAAAATTAAACGCTCCATTGGAACACCGATATCTCGAAGTAGACTAATACCCTCATCAAGCTTGAGCTTCAGTGTGAGGGATGGATCAGTTATTTCGAAAAGAAGTATGACTACATCAGCGCTACGAATGTCCTCAAAATTGAGTTGAAAACTCTTAATGAGACGGTGGTCAAGATCAAGAACAAAGCCGATTGTGTCTATAAAGAGAACAGTTGTATTTGAGTCGATGTACCTCTTTTGATATTTGCTACTAAGTGTCGTGAAAGGACGGTCACTTACTGGCTTATGCTCCCCTGTTAGTGCGTTGAACAGGCTTGTCTTGCCTGCGTTGTAGAATCCAGCGATGCATATTGTCGGATAGCCAAGTTTTTGTCTGTTGTCGATTTGTCTTCTCTTCTCAATCATCATCGACTCTATATCTTCCCTGATGTCGGCTTGGCGGCGTGATATCTCTCGGAGTTGACCACGGAAACCATACTCACCACCGCTGTGAAAGAATGGACGGTCATGAGTAAAGTGGACGTTGGCAGCGAGTTTATAGAAAGGCGCCAATTTTTCGAGTCTCGCGGATTCTATCTGAAGTTTGCTTAGGTTATCGGAAGCCATTTGGTCGAAAATTTCGAGAGTTAGTTCGTATCTGTCAATAACATCGCATCCAGTGCCCTTGATGAGAGCTAGTTTCTGGCTGCTCTTTAGTAAGTTGTAGAAGACGACTAGCTGAATGTCGTGTTTCTCCGCTTGTTTCTTGATCTCTTCCACCTTTCCCTTACCTATGCAATAACGTTCAAAGGGTCTATATCGGGTCTGGACGATCTCGCCAAAGACCTCTATTCCAAGAGCTTCGACAAGGTTCTTTAGTTCATCGAGTCTGACACGGTATATTTTATGATCATGAACATTGGTTTTGAGCATGCAGATTATTGCTCGTCCTTTCAAGATCTCTTTAGGTCTAACTTCTTCGGGCATCGGTTGCGTACTGGTGTTGTTAGGCCTGTCTTAAAAAGCATCCATAAGCTTAGAGCCTTCTTAGATTAGATTTGTTTTAACTGTACGTTTTGCCTGTATTTTTATGAGCAGCCACGAACTCTAATCTACTTTTACTTATTACCAAAATCTTCTGGTTTGATTGCATATTTATATTGTCGTCGCTTAAGGTCTAACCTCTTCTTAAAGGAATATCAAGTACAATATTTGGTTGCTTTGGTTGATAGTAATCTGTCTACTTTAAACGAAGTACTCAATATGACCAATTAAAGTTATATAATATTAGGAAAGTTGATAGAAGACCCAGATTGGCTGCCATTTACGCGGACGTCAAGCGCTACCGGTAGGTTGTCCTAATGGTGACATGGCTCACCTATATGAGCGTCCACCTAATCAGAAACGCGGTGCCTCCCCTCTCGACCTTCATAGCAACTGATCTGAATCTCTCAAGATTTGACATAGGTATTCTCGTCTCAGCGGTGGCAGTAGGCTACACTGTGGCGCAGATACCAGCTGGATGGCTCGTTGACGATCTTGGTGTTAGGAAGATGATCTTGCTTGGAACATCCTTCGCAGGAGCACTCGTTCTAGGAATGTACTTCGTGACCAACTATCCTACGGCACTCGTCCTCCTCATCGTGGCAGGCTTTGGATGCGGCGCCTTCCCCACCGTCTCAACGAAGGCCCTTCTGACATGGTTCCCTATCAAGGAGCGAGGGACAACCATCGGGATCAACCAGACTGCCGTGAACGTAGGAGGTATAATTACGGCTGCAACCCTCCCAACAGTCGCAATATTCTATGGGTGGCGCACCGGTTTTGTTGACATAGGTATAGTTACAATCATCATCGCGGTGATAGCGTACACCCTCTATAAGGACGCTCCAAATACGTTAATTGACGTTGCGCCTTCGAAGCCGATGTCAAGATCGAACAAGAATGCCGCGCGCGCAGGAAACATCTTCCTCATCAGCCTATCATGCATCGGGCTTATGATCGTGCAGTTCGCCATGACAACCTACCTAATCATATACTTAAAAGAGTTCGTTGGCATCTCCGTGACTCTCGCTGGGGGCTTCCTCGCGATTGTGAACTCGGGTGGAGCAATCGGGAAACCCTTACTCGGGGCCATGAGCGATCGACTCTTCGGTGGGAGCAGAAAGAAGCCTTTACTGCTCGCAGGATTGATGTCTTTTGTCTTTTCAATATTAATGCAATACATAACCTCGAGCACTCCCTATGTAGTGCTCTCGGTAATATTCGCCCTGTTCGGATTCTCAGCCCTTGGGTGGGGTGGGCTGAACTTCGTGCTCGTCTCGGAGTTCGCTGGGAGGGAGAACGCAGGATTAGCTGTTGGCTACTCCAATATGATCGGGCTTATAGGGAATATTATAGGTTCGCCCCTATTTGGCCTTATAATCGACGTGACAGGCTCTTATTCTTGGGGGTGGTAGTTCTTGACGATCTGTGCTTTGTCGTCTGTGTTTGGCTTTATCTTTGTACGTGAGGAAGTCATGAAGATATAGTTACAGTTCGCAAAAATATTAGAATCAATTTTTCTCGTGGATTAAGAAGTTCTTGGAGTTTCGTTCCAAAATTAACCTAGATGTATGTTCAAAAAAAGCAACGACAAATTTACGCAATCTATAAGAACTATCTCTTTACGTTTGCAACAAACGAATTGGTTTTTTTAAATTTGTGAGGGGGTTAGAGTTCCTCGAGTTTTTCCTCTATCTCGCTGAGGCGCTCCATTATCTCCTCGAGCTTCTCTTCGATTCCATCAATTTTGTCGATTAGACCTGCTACTTCTACCTCGAGGTCATTGATCTTTTTCTCCTGACTCATATATCAGCCTCCGGTTCTGCGTTTAGTGGCTTGCTTTATAAGTTTAACTAAGTTATCTTTAAAACACACTAAATTTGTTTCTTCGACTTTTTCAGGGCATCCGTATACCATTCGCTATCCCCTTGAGCATATTTCGAGACGTCATAATGTATTGGATTCCCATCGCTACTTAGTATTATAACTTCTTTGATCTGACTGTTCATGATCTTCCTGCGACAACGCTGGCATGGCACGGCTAAGGTCAATTTCCCGTCATTATCCTTACCTGCTATGTAGAGAGTGGCGCCTATCCTGTCAGGCCTATTACTGTTAATAATTGCGTTCTCCTCGGCGTGGACTGCAGGGCAATAATCATATGCTGCCCCCTGTGGTGACTCCATCTTATCCTTTATGCAGCCAACTTCGTAGCAGTTAACGACTCCTCTTGCAGTTCCATTATAGCCCGTACCCACAATAGTGCTGTCCTTGACGATTACTGCACCAAATTTGCGCCGTGTGCAAGTAGATCTCTCTGAAACGCTAAGGGCGATGTCTAAGAAGTACTTGTCTTTATCCGGACGATTCATGGTTGAAGAATTAATAGAATTAAATAAAAACCTTCCAGCTCACAACGCGCAAACATTTATCGTCTCAAGCGTCTCCGCTATTTCAGGCGGGCGATGATAACTTTGCCCTTCTGAACAGGTGATGAGGATCTTGAGTTTGGAGCCCGCCGCTCGCAACCTTCATAACGGAAGATGAGACAATTGTATTTACGGTGAAAATTAATGCCGTGGATAGAAGTCAAATGGTACGCTGGTAGAGACAAGGCCACAAAGGCCAAGACGATGGAACTCTTAACGAAGGCGATGTGTGAGGCTGTGGGTTGCAAACCCGAGGCTGTAAGCGTTGTTTTTTATGACATAGAGAAGTATAACTGGGGTAACGCGGGAAAGCCCTACAGCAATTAGCCATTACTAGTCATTATTTTTGACTGCGTTCTCCAGCTCAGAGATAACATTTTCCTTTCCGATTAAGGCAATATACGGCCCTAGTCTAGGTCCCTGACCCTTTCCAAGGAGCACTCTATATATGATTGGGAAGACATCACGAGGTTTCCAGTCATTTTTCTTTGCTGCGTTGAAGGCAATGCTCTGATACTCGTCGAGGTTATTGGCCTTCCTCAGTTCCACTAAGACAGCTTTGACTATATCAGTCTCCTGTTCAGTCATTTTGATCTCTGGTGATTCTACAACGAAGTCCTCGACCCAGTTTAGTGCATACTCGATCCTCTTATCGAGCCCGTTTGTAGTCTTGTCAAGATAACCATACTCACCTAGCTTCATCTTGATGAACGCTTTCTCTGAACCTTTCGGAGCGAGGCGAGCAAGTTTAAGCACTAGATTATAGGGAATGTGCACTTCAGTTTCCTTTGGCACCTTTAGCATCCAGCAGTATTCGTAGAGACCGGAAAGCTGAGCCTTCTCCATAATATCTCTTGGTTTCACCTTTTCGAAGAAAATATCCTCTAGGTCGTCTAATTCGTCCATGTGAGTCTTGATGTCTTCGACAGATCCGCTTTTTGTACCGACGAAGCGTTTGAAAATCAACAGGTTCAACGATTGTGGTGAACCGTAGCGGTACCAGACCTGGGGGGTGAAGACGTTGCCGGCACTCTTACTGATTTTCTTGCCACTGCGGTCAGTGAACATTTCATATTGGACGTGCATGGGCGGCTCCCAACAGAGGATCTCACGGCAGATCCTATCGTTGACACGAACGCTATCCGCGATATCCTTGCCATAGGCCTCGAATCTTATGTCGAGTGCTTTCCATCGTGCGGCGAATTCGACCTTCCAGCTTAACTTGCCGTTGCCCGAAAGTACGTCGACTTCGCCCTTGTGTCCACAACCTTCAAGCCAGTTACCCTGGACCTCCATTCCTTTGCACTCATATTCGATAGTGTGTGTCTTGGGGTGGTAGGTGGTGGCGTGTGTCGTGTAGATGCGACCGCATTTTTCGCAAACGACGAAATAGGGGAGTTCCTCCATGTATTTCTCTTGCCCAATCTCGTTTTCGATAATCTTTCCAACCTTTTCGTGATCATTCATGATGGTTAGGATCTCGTCATCGAGGATGCCATTCTTGTAACATTCAAAGCCACTCATGAAGTGGTAGTCGGCGCCGGCTATGTCTAAGGCAGTGAGGAGCTGGCTTGTCATGTGGGCTCCAAAGCTCAAGTGACATTGACCAGCGGGGTCAGGTATCATACTTACGGAGTAACCGAGCCACTTTTCCAGTTCTTTAGGGAGTCCTGCAGGGATCTTCCTGAGACCGTCCTTGTCGTCGCTAAAGGCTATGAGCTCCGCGTCGTAACCTTGAACTCTACATCCGAGAGCGACTGCGAAGTTGCGAAGAGCATCACCTAGACTTCCTATATGGGGAAAACCGGAGGCGCCTAGTCCACTCTCGGTCCTTATGAGTTTGAGGCTCCTTCCTAGCCTTTTCTCACGTTCTATTAGTTCTGAGGCAGCTTTGTCGTACCAAGTGCCTTTACCAATGATGCTATGTTCGGTGTCGGATATAGTCAGTCCCTCTAATTCAAGTCAATTAGCTTAGAATCTAATGTAAAAATCTGTTTATCGCTTCATATGAGTCATTTCAGCAATTAAACGATTTCTATTGTTATCGCTTGGCTGATCATACGTATATAATTCGAATATGAGGATGGTAATATGTTCGTCGCTGCAACCAAAAATATACAACAATCGGTATATGGAATATGGGCCCGTTCGAAGATCAACAGTTCAAGCAGCGATCATAGCACAGGAACCGGCTTCATGATCTACCCAGGAATAATTGTTACGTGCTCACATGTAATCCATCAAAAAGGAGACATTAAAAACCCGGTTCATAAGGAGTTTATGGTTGTCAGGGCCCCCGATATTGGCATAAAAGCTGAGAAGGTGACCCTCCTAGCTGAGAACCCAAATAGGGATATCGCACTTCTTCGGATCGATGAATCAAGGAACGAATCCTGCGTCGACCTCGAACCTAACTTGATCTCCCCGCGGGACGCCTGTGGGTTCCCTGGGGTTTCCTCTCTCTGGAGTCGTTCAACAGAAAAAGCGATTAGTATTCAATCTGACTCTACGTTTCCAATCCGCTTACATTTCTTCATACATACCCGTTCAGGGAAATGCAAATGATGTTGAATTATATGAGACAGATTCCCTCATGTACAATGGATCGAGCGGTTGCCCAGGGTTCATAGAGAACGGCAATGTTTGGGGGATGCATAACAGCGTGAGAATCCAGAAAAATGAGGAACAGAGGGATGCTACGCGCTTAGCTATCTCTAACTGGGTTCCATCGATGAGAATTAGCGAGTTTGCAAACAACAATGGGGTCCGAGTTTAGCAATTCTTATGTAATGTTCTAAAAGCTCAACATTGAAAAGACTTTTTGAAAAAATAATTTAGGATCTGACGGTTCGTGCGCGCACAGGTGCTTCCTCGGATTCATTAAGTAAAAAGAGTAACTTTAGGGAGTTCCGATATCGAATTGATCACGAAGCTGGGTTTTGCTGCTTCCATCTCCTTTTTCCTCGTAAAGTAAACGGGGATGGCTATCGTTCTGGCTCCAGCGGTTTTTCCAGCCAGTATATCGTTGTGGCTATCTCCTACAACTATACCATTCTTCGGATTCACCTCCAATTCTCTAAAGCAGGCGAGGATTTGGTCTGGGTGGGGTTTCATTCTTAGACTCGGTGTTCGGCCTATTACTGACGAGAAGTATGGCGCGACATCGAGCTTGTTTAGCACTATTCTCGCCACTTCAGTGGAGTTTGAAGTGCATATTCCCGTACGGAAATTATTGGCTTTAAGCCATTCAAGAACCTCGAGTGTCCCCGGCATTAAACCACATTTTCCAGTTCCTTCAAGTTCGTAGTTGTCAAGTATATGCCAGACTTTATCCTGGATAGATTTAACCTCCTCTGACGATTTGGAGCTAGTGAATAAGGTGCTTATCTCGTGTATCAGATTGAAAAGGCCTTTTGAATCATTCTCCTTTAGTAAATCTTCACTGCAGCCGCAAGCCAGATACATCTCAATAACTTCGCGTTTGGCGTCTTTCCATCTGACATGTTCCCCGAGGTTAACGAGGGTCGCATCCAAGTCGAAGATGACGCCCTTTATTTTGATACCATTCAAGTTACTATCGATGGATGTGTTTGAGCTATTTAGGTTTGAGTGAAGCCTCTAAACGAATTCGAGAATAAAGATAGCAAATATAGATTAACCTTCCCTTTTCTTTATATGTAAAGAATACTAGTGTCTTCGAATGTAAGATGGAGCCAAAAAAAAACTCGCGTATGCGTGTGATAAGAAACAAGCTATCTTGGAAAATACTGCTTCCAATACTAGCGATCTCACTCATATCGATTGGAGGTTACGCAGCATCTGTTAATGTTACTCAAACAACATATCAGACACAGAGCGGTGTCTATTACAACGTTGTGGGGGGCTTTACGGCGGTAAGTAACGGGTTCAACGTCGTGCAGAGTAGTGGATCAGCCACGAGTACACCATATACTTGGGTGGATGGTGGCACGTGCCAAACGGCCCTCACAGCTGGTCACTGGCTATACTCGGTCACCATGACAATCGAAGCAGCGGCTTCTCCCAGTACAACTTACACGTACACGGTCACCTGGAATCAGGGCTCAGGTTATTCAACGCTCGGCTCGATGACCTTCACAACCCCTGCCACGATCACAGCTGGGCAGACGGTGACATTCCTGATTGACACGGGTGTGACGACTATTAACGCCCCAGTCGGAATAAACATCATCGTGGCGTAGCAATGAAATAAAGGTGGATGAAGGTTCGCACGTACGCATGAAGGCCGTAAACCTACAGAACTACCAACCAAGAAGGGAACTTCGTTCGCGCGACTAAGGATAAGCAGCGAACACTACTAATCGGGCCATTTTATAGAGATTGATTCTTGAAGATATGCGAATAATTAAAAAAAACTCTGACTAATTTTAGGAAAAATTAAACTTTAAAAGTGTGGAGCCCCGGGCGGGATTTGGACCCGCGATCTTTTGCTTACCAAGCAAACGCTTTGGCCAGGCTAAGCCACCGGGGCAAAGACATTTGTAGTCTCATGGATCTCGCATTTTAATATTATCCCTGATCGGATGATGTTAAAAAGTCTAAATCGAAATTATAATTATATACATGCGTGCGTTAGTTCTCTGAGTTATTTCACGTTATTATTAAGCCATTTTTTATGCCTATTATTGGCAATTAAGTCATTTAATACATTCATAAAATACAATAAAAAACCCTTTTTTAGATAGAATAAATATTGACCAAAATATATTTCTGATAAACTGAGTTATATTTATATACTAAGAAATTATCTAATTTGTCAAGCTGATTTATTATGAATCAGGTTGTTAATAGACGAGCGATGGTAGAGCGCCTCGTACAGAACACTAAGGAAGAGGCCGCTATGAAAAAGAGAAAGAATTGAGGCCATCGATCCCGTAATCAGAGTCGGAAGGAGACTTTATCCTTACTTATCCGACCGTGAACTCAATGACTTTGCATCTACAGCCTTACGAATTATATTAGGTAGCAAGGAGACCGAAGTTTATCAGATGACGTTAGTTACCTAGTTAACCCAGCTAGCTCCATAACTTTTCGCATATTTTCTCTATCGCTCCTTCGGTCGTCGACGGGAGTTTCCATTATCATTGGTCTTTTGCAAAGTTTACTAGTCAGAATGAGTCTGAACCCTTCTTCCCTAATCCAGCCAAGACCTATATGCTCGTGGCGGTCGATGCCGGATCCTAGTTCGCTTGCGGAGTCGTTCAGATGGATTAGCTTAAGTCGATCGAATCCGATCGTTTTTCTGATATTTCTAAGTGTTTTCTTAAGTCCTTCAACGTTCGCAATATCATAGCCTGCAGCATAGGCATGACAGGTGTCAAGGCATATGCAGATCTTGGAGTTTCCTACAGCATTGATGATATCTTGAATATCCTCAAATGTCGATCCCATGTGGCCACCTGAGCCAGAGCCATTCTCCATTAGTACAATGGGACCGTCTTCGTCTGCGGCCAATCCAAGAGCATATACAAGCTGTGCTATGCCTTTCTTCTTTCCTGCGCCTGCATGGCTACCTAAGTGAGTTACGAGGTATGGTATACCCAGGGATTTACATCGCTTTATTTCTTTTATTAGCGTCTCAACTGACTTTCGGTAGATTTCCTCGTTTGTACTAGCGAGGTTCGGGATGTAAGGCATATGAGAAAAGACTGGTTTTATCCCTGATGCCTTTAGCTTCATTCGGAAGGCCTCCACCTCCCGGGACTCCAGAGGCTTGGCGTTCCAGCTTCTGGGGTTTCTGGTAAACATCTGAAATGATGAGCAACCCATCTCCTTGGCTCGGTCGACAGATAGGTCGATAGAACCAGAAATTGAGACGTGGAAGCCTATTCTCATCATTAAATGCCGTAGAAATGTTGAATAAAAAAATTTTTAGGTCTAAGCCTTCTTGATAGCCGCTTCAAGGATGTCCATGCCAGTGTCGAGAATGTCTTCTTCGATTGTAAGCGGCGGATGAAGGCGAATACAGTTATTGTATAGGCCTGCTTTAAGGATCATTAGCCCATTCCCTAGGCATGTAACCATTATCTTGCTTGATGCATCGGGATTTGGCGTCCTCGATTTCTTGTCAGTAACGAACTCCATTGCAAGCATTGGACCGAGACCTCGTACATCGCCGATTATCTCGTACTTGTCCTTCATCTCATCCAGACGCTTTCTAAGATGGGCACCCATCTTCGCCGACTTTTCGACAATCCTTTCTCTCTTGATGATCTCGAGAACCTTGAGTCCTGTAGCGCAAGCAATTGGGTTACCACCGTAGGTACCACCCATACTACCCGGGTAGGTATCCTTCATAAGCTCATCTTTCGCCACCACACAGCTCAGAGGTAGACCGGAGGCAATAGCCTTCGCCATCGTCATAACATCGGGTTCGATGCCATAATGCTCTATAGCCCACATCTTGCCAGTTCGTCCAAAACCAGTTTGGACCTCATCTATGATGAGTTTTATATCGTGGTCGTCAGCAAGCTTCTTCAAGTGTTTGAAGTAGTCGAGTGGCGGATTTATGAATCCTCCTTCACCTTGGACTGGTTCTGCTATAATTGCGCCAACTGTAGAGGGATCGACTTGGGTCTTGAAGATGCTCTTTTCGATGTGGTGGATACAGGCGAAGTCGCAGCTCGGGTATTCGCAGTGGAACGGGCACCGATAGCAATAGGCGTAAGGAGTAAAGTATATGCCGGGAACAAATGGGCCAAATCCGATCTTGTATGGATCTACTTTACCTGTGAGAGTCATAGCCATCCATGTGCGTCCGTGGAAGCTGTTTTCAAAGCTAATTATGTTCGGTTTCTTGGTGCCTTGTCGGATAATCTTGACCGCGTTCTCAACTGCTTCGCTGCCGCTGTTGACGAACATTGCTCTCTTAGGGCCATTACCTGGCGTAACTTTTACCATTGCCTCAGCGAGCTTAACATAGGGCTCATAATTGACGACATGAATGCAGCCATGAATAAGCTTGCCAGCTTGATCACAAATAGTGTCAACAATTTCCTGCTTGCAGTGGCCGAGACTCGAGACGCCGATGCCGCTAGTGAAGTCGATCAGAGTGTTACCATCAACGTCAGTGACAATTGCTCCCTTTGACTCTGCGATTCCCATAGGTTGTGTGAGGTAGACACCTGGTGGAACGTATTGGTTTCTCTCTTCGAGCAAAGCCTTGCTCTTAGGTCCGGGGATGGATGTGATAATATTAGGAACCTTAGCCTTTGGCATGTTCTATCGACTAAGCTTCTTTGATTGTATTAATAACGATGATGGTGGACATATAAACTAAAAAAAATATTTCTATCTACAGTCTGTAATAATCTATGAGATAAAGGTTTACGAGCTGAGGAATATATCTGGAGTAGTGTTTATTGGTTTTTAAGCGACGGTAAGGGCGAGGACCGCCTTCTCGGTGTGCATCCTGTTCTCGCCTTCGTCGAAGACGACGCTGTGAGGACCCTCAATGACTGAGTCGGTCATTTCTTCTCCACGGTAACCGGGTAGACAATGCATGAAGATGCAGTCGGGTTTCGCAAGCTTAATTGTTTCATCGTTTATCTGGTATTTTGCGAAAGCGACTTTGCGCTGCTCGATATCCTTGTGGCCCATGCTGTGGAAGGTGTTAGCGTATACGACGTCGGCGTCCTTCAACGCCTCATCTAGGTCTTCGGTAACGACCATCTGAGTTTTTCCGATGCTCGCGTGTTCATTGGCAAACTTCACGATCTTCGGGTTGGGAGCCCAGCCCTTTGGTAGTGCTACATAGCAGTCCATACCTAGTAGGCTGCTACAAGTCATTAGGCTGTGGCAGACGTTCCAAGGGTCACCAACGTAGGCGAGTTTGAGACCCTTAATCATGCCCTTATGTTCACGGATTGTGAGCATGTCTGCTAGGCCCTGGCAAGGATGGACTAGGTCTGTGAGTGCGTTGATGACTGGGTTCTTCATGTATTGGGCGTACTCTTCCACGATTTCTTGACCGTAGGTTCGGATGACGAGCGCGTCGCAGTATCTGTCAAGTATGCGCGCGGTATCCTTAATTGGTTCTCCGCGGGCAAGCTGCATCGTGTCTGGCGTTGCGTAGAAACTCTGTGCTCCTAGGTGGGCTATGCCTGCCTGAAAACTGAATCGGGTGCGTGTGCTATTTTTCTCAAATATCATGGCAATGGTGCGTCCCGCGAGGTAGTCGTGGGATTCCTTCATCATTCTCTTGTACTTGAGCTGCTGAGCCACATCGAGCATATAGTTGATCTCGAGGGGCGTATAGTCCATTAGGGTTAGAAAGTCCTTTCCGCGGAACCTGTCCTTCATACTCATGATAGGTCGGCTAGTACTCTGTCTGAAACGTGTTTTATACTAATGGAAATATTTATACGTTTTTTATGCTTTATTAGAAGATCGCGCGCATTAGAGTAGAATACGTTGATTATACTCACTATATCCTCCTCGCGGTAATTGCTGTTGCAATAATAGTCGGAGTCTTTTTCTAGGTAGGAGAAGAATCTCTGAATTTCGACAAAGTTGACTACTTACTACATTATTATGGTTCCTTAAATTTTTGTGAAGATAACCTTCGGGGAATCGAGGCTTGGTTGGAAGATTGTTCAGTGTAAATTAATGTGCGATAGACTTGAAGCTCGGAAAAAATAAATAATTCGTTTATAAAAATAACAAGTTGGGAGGCTACGCCTTCCATTCGCGGCCAAGAACCTCGCGGCTTATGATTACCTTCTGAACATTCGCCGCACCCTCAGCTCCAATACAGTAGCTCATGATGCCACGGAAACCCATCTCAAGAGGACACTCTTTTGTGAAGCCATAGGCTCCCATCATAAGCAGTATCCTCCTGAAGACGTCTAATGCGTGGTGAGGCGCTAAATACTTGCACATTCCCAGGTATTTGCTAACCTCTAAAGCGTCGAACTTCCCTGTCTTATACTTCTGGTCAAGCATCCACGCTGTTCTATATACGAGGCTCTTGATGGCTTCGTGGTGAGCCGCCATATCGGCGAGGTCGAATTGGACCCCCTGGAACTTAGCTATGGGTTGGCCGAAGACTTGGCGTTGTTTGATGTAATCTATACCTAACTCCATCGCTCTCTCCGCTGCACCTATGCAGCTTGCTGAGACGAGGACTCTAGCTGCATCAAAACCCTCCATAGTGTAATAGAAGCCCCTCCCTTCATCGCCGAGCTGCCACTCTCGGGGGATCTCTACGTCAGTCATTTTGAAGCCGCCTGTGCTGATCGCCATTCTACCAATGTTTTCGAAGCGCTTAGTGATTTCAACACCCGGTGCATTGATAGGCATGTAGACCGCGCTCATGCCCTTATGACCTTTCGATCTATCGGTGTAACCGGAGACGAAGTAACCACCACCCATCTCGGATGCCTCAGCTGTGCCGCTGATGTAACATTTCTCACCGTTCAGTAACCAACCCTTTTCGGTTCTCTTGAAGTTGGTTTTGAAGCCCGCGACATCGCTGCCACCACCCGGCTCAGTCGCGCCTATTCCAATGAAAGCTTCGCCCTTCGCTGCCTTTCTAAGACATATATCCCTGACAACGTCTGTCGCGTACTTATCTACAACAAACCCCCAGCTGGCCTGAACGAGGTAGAAAACGGGAGATGCAACAGAGATATCGGAGTAGCCGAGCTCCTCCGCACCTATCGTCGCAGTAACCCAGTCAGCGCCAGAACCACCGTGTTCCTCAGGTAATGTCAGACAGAGGAGACCCAGGTCTCCTAGTCCCTTCATGAAGCTCTTTGGAAGCTGGTGATTATTGTCATTCTCCCTAACCTGCTCAAGAGTAAGGTTCTTTGCGAGCCACTCCTTGACTGACTCTCTGAAAAGCTGCTGCTCCTCTGTGAATGAAAAGTCTATCAAATACTTCACTTCCTTGGTTTTGTTCCTTCAATAACCCAATGATATTTAAGAGCTTCCAATGAGACGCTAATAAATTCGGCGTAAGACGAACGCACTTAAAAGGCTCAGTAAACAATTATACATGTTAAGAATCTGATATCATAGGTTGATAATCAAATGAATATTGTCGTGTTGGGTATGGGTTTGATGGGGCCAACTGTAGCTAAGGATTGCGTCAAAGACAAGAATGTTGAGAAGGTCATTGGACTTGACTTTGATGAGGCAAAGCTTAATGCTGCGAAGAGTTACGTCGACGACGAAAAGTTCACCGCCAAAAAGGTAGATATCACCAACCACAAGCAGCTTGTCGAGGCTCTTACTGGAAATAACATAGTCGTTAATTGTACTGCAGCCAAGTTTAGTCTAAACGTCCTCGATGCTGCGATGGAGGCGAAGGTAAACGTCCTCGACATGGCTGGGGGAGGGTATCCACAAGATGGACCGCTCTACAATCAGGTCGAGAAAGCGGGGATTACTGTTATCCCCGGCTGTGGCGTAGACCCTGGCCTCATCGACATGTTATGTGGACAGGGGATGGAGAATCTTGACGAGGTGGATGAAGTCAGCTTTGCATGTGGCGGGCTTCCTAAGAATCCTCAACCTCCTCTTGATTATAAGATAGTCTTCGGAGGAACACGGATGACGATACGCCCGGGTAAGGTCCCTATGATAGTGGATGGAAAACTTACTGAACTCGATAGATATACCGATGTTGAATCTATCTTCGTCGACGGCTATAAGGATATGGAGGCCTTCATAGACGGTTATCCCTCAAGTCTCCTAAAACTATGTCAAGAGAAAGGTGTCAAAAATTTCCGAGGGAAGACTATACGTTATGAAGGCTTTGTAGACAAATTGATGTTTCTCCTAGAGTTAGGCATCGTAGGAAGCAAACCTATAATCTACCAGGGAAGGGAAATAGTTCTAGTCGACCTCTTCCATGAATTAATTTACCCAATAGTCAAGTTCGACGACCAAGCGGGGGATAGGGACATAACAGTCCTCCTTGCAAGAGTCTCAGGTAAGAAGGATGGCGTCGATGTAGAGGTAACCTACGATATGGTCGATGAATATGATGATAAAACCAACATAACTTCTATGGCCAAGACCACAGGTCTAACCGCAGCGATAGTTGCAAGAATGCTCGCTAGGGGCGCTGTGAAGGAGAAGGGAATCAAATGGCCAGTTAGGGTCATCCAGGGCGAACTCTTCGAAGAGCTCTTAAGTAGCCTAAGCAAGAGGGGTGTCAAGGTCACTGAAACCATAACTAAGACGAGAAGTGTCTAGTCAGATAATAAGGTATATATGTTCTAATTGTCTGAGATCCTGCTTACTTCAATTATAAGAAACACAATCACCAAAGTGAAGATGGAGTCTATGCGGGTTGTATCGAGAACTCTAAGCAATTAGCTAAGAGGTTCATCGATCAGATTAAGACGAATTATCGAGACATCAGAATCGTATTCAGTGGCAAGTCTGGCTTCCATATTCATGTACTGGACTTCGAACTTAGGGATTTAGCTAGTTATGATGAGAGTAATCCGTTGAAGAGCCATGAGGTGGCTAGGTTCAGGTATACTAAGTTACTGAACGACAACGTCGGTGGCTTCGATAGGCGCTACTTCATACTAAGCTGCAACGTGATGAGGGTCATCACCTTCCCCGACTCGCTGAATGGCGAGACGGGGCTTGTCTGCTCCTACCTCGGCAGTGTTAGAGAGTTCTCGAGGATGAAGGTGTATGAGATTCTTGATTGTGCTAAGGCTTGTAAGGGTTTGACTTCGAGGGTCAACTTCGTAAGTATGGATAAGGTACAGGTATTCCCTAGGTTACATTAAACAAGGACTATTGGTTAGAACCATTGTTCTAGCTCATTTTAAATATTCAAAGAATAATTTTTCTAACTGATATTTATGATAAAAGAAACTGTGAAAATATCAATCTTTGTAACCATGGCATGCGCCTTAGTATCACCCTATCTGAATATCGCTAACGCATGTACCCAGCCGAAGGACCAAAGCGTTTATCCACCGTTCCTTAAAGGCACCCAAATTACCTTCCTGGAGTCTACCTTAACACTACCATCAAAAGAGCCCTGTTTCGTTTGCAGTGGATGGATATATGATAACTGGAAAACTCTTTCCTCGGATACCAAGCGCGATTTCTTTAGTAATAATGTCCGCTTTGAACTCACTGTAGATGGAGTGAAACAAAATCTATGGTTAAGCTATAGGTACTATATGGATATTACATTTAGAGGAACCGAGTTCAAAGATGTGTGGTTCAAACTCCAGTATATTCAATTCAGGGGGAACACATTTGCGCCTGGTTCCACACACGTTTTTGTTGGTACCTGGTATAGTCCTGAGTAGGGCACCAGTACATATACTTGCACGGTTACGTTCACCTAATCGCGCACACTAGTGTAAAGTGAGTCTCAAGGTCTACGAGATTCTAGAAGGTGTTAAGGTAGCTAAGGGATTGACTTCGTGAATCGACTTCATCAGTGCAGACAGAATCCAAATAACACCCAGCGTGAAGTAAGGCGTGCGCATGTGAATCACTTTATTATTTGAGTTACCTATCAGCAATACAGAGATGTAACTTTCATGAGTAGCAACAAGATGACCCAAGAGGACATACAGAGCCTATTTACGGAGTCCTACACCACCATTTTCTGCAGCCATAACAGGGACGGCACCATCCACGCCGCCCCCATATGGTACAACTACAAGGACAACGTATTCTACTTCGTATCAATAAAGAAATCCAGAAGAGTGGAGAACATCAAGCGAAACAACGACGTGTCCCTCTCATTCCTCATGCAGGGATCAAAGTCTGGTGAAGGGGATACGCCGTCCAAATACGCGTTAGTTTATGGCTCGGCGGATCTTAACTTTACGCCCGAGGAGGGCTATGACAAGTATGTGCGGTGGGTGTGGGGTAAGTATCATAGGGAGTCTTCTTTCAACCCGGAGTTCGATCATAAAAACCATATCACGTTAAGGGTTGTGCCGAAAAAGATGGTCCACTTCTACCCATAGATGTGTGAGCATGGAAGTGAGGATAAGACTATTGAGTGGCGTGTCCAGTGGAAAAAGTCACCTGAATACCTTATTCACTTACCCAACATAATGAGATCCCTGCCCAGAAGCATCGCCCAGATGCCCCAGAGAACCAGATCGAGCCGTGTTCTGTCTCTGGACGAAGACCTCTACCATCTCAAGGATATCATATCGGCGCCTGCCCGTTGTGCCGTCCTGATAGTCCACAAGCTGATCTGGGGTGTAGCTACTGAACGCACCACCGTTGGCGCTGAGCCAGACCATAAACTTCCTGAAGACGCACGAGTTCACCTTCCTCGAATTAAGGTTATAACTCATAATCCACTTATCAAACGCTACCCAGCCGAGTCGCCCCTGTGACATGGCGTGATCGGCATGTATTGATCCGGGTTCACAGTTAAAGGGGTTACACGCTTCACCGATTATCATGGGTGTTATAGAAAGGTTTAATGGAAAACCAATGAATGGGTTAAGCGACTCCTTTGGATGTTCATTACATTAGTCAACCAAAGCTTAACCACCCTGATATGATCGCTGCCTGGCCAGGCATGGGCTACATCGCTAAGATATCAGCAGATTATCTTCGCAGACGACTCAGCGCCAAGCTATTTGCAGAAGTCGTTTATCATCACAATATGCTCATCTACAACAATGGTATCGGTGAACTCTCTCCAATAAGGCATCGGTTCTATTCGGTGACAGACAAAAATCTCATAATCTGTGTAGGAGATGCACAGCCCTCAATACCCGAGGAATCAATTAGGCTCGCAGAGAAAGTTGTAGACCTGGCTGAGAAATTCAGCGTTCGGAGGATATTCACAATGGCTGCCTACCCATCAGAGTATACAGGAGAGCCACAGGTCTACGGTGTATACACAGATGATGCTCTCAGGGCTCCCCTCGAAGCAGAGGGGATAAAGATCATAATGGAAGAGGGTGTTGTGAATGGGCTCAACGGAGTCGTGATCGGTGTCGCTTTGGCTAGAGGGATACCTGGAGCTTGCCTTATGGGGGAAATCAAATACGCGAATGTACCTCAGCACCTCTCATCAAAAGCTGTGTTAACAAAGCTCGCCTCGATCTTGAAACTGGAACTGGACACTACTCTCCTAGAGAATAGGGCACGGCGCCTCGACGCTTCGATCAGAAAGCACCTTGAACAATACGAGGAAGAAACGAATTTGCTTCCAATTTCTGATAAAAGACCTGATTATATCAGTTAAAAATGCGATACATCCATATATTGCGTCGCGGGATAAGAGCGATGATTATCGGATGAAGCCCTCCGAGAAGCTTTACTGGATCAAGGTTGTACTTGCAATTGTGGCTGCGGTTCTCTGCACCGCCCTACAGCTCACAATCCTTAAAGACGGAACCCTAGTTTTTCTGCTCGGCACCCTCTTCTACCTCGCTATATCTGATGTCTTTTCGGGAGTCATGAAACTCGAAAGAGGACACGGGCTGAAGGTAGGGATAGGGGCATACATATTTGTATGGATAATGTCGTGGACCCTATTCTATACCATCATTCACCCGATGGTTTAAAGAATTTTTTAGTGGCCTGTCTATAATGGACGAGATCCGACCATGCTGAGAAGAAACCAATATCGAAAGGCTTCGGCCTTCCTTTCTGGAGAATCTCCCTGAATTCCGTACTGTATTTCTCAAGCCCCTCTTCGGTGTAGTCGGCTTTATTTAGGAAGTCACGTTCGTCACCCGATCGAGCGGAGATTAGAATACCTTCCAAGGCTTTGATGTAGCCATTCTGGAACTCTGGGTTGGGATTCTTCCTACTCTTAACTTCATCGAGTGCCTTATCGGCATCGCTGAATCGCCGTTCTATGATTGCGTCGAAGAAGATGATGACCGCCTCCCTTGTCTTCCCTGTGGCTGTCATTCCTCTAGGTTTGTCAGATCTCTTCATCGCTTTCTATCCCCTGCTCAGTTATCCTGATGGGCACCTCGCCTTCCGGGAGGCTCGGGCTCACAGTTAATTTGGCTATCCGTATATTATCCCTGCCCTTGCGAAGGAAGATCCGTGAGTGACTCATGTGGCCAACAATGTGTCCTCCAACTGGCGCGACACCTTTGGTGAAGAAGGCGTCAGGTTGCGACATCACTTGATTTGTAATGACGGCGACGGTGTTGAAAGCTCGACTTAGTCTCATCAGCTTGTGCATATGCTTATTCAGGAGCTGTTGCCTATTCGCTAACATCTCCCTACCGAGATACTCGCTGCGGAAGTGGCTGGTAAGACTGTCAACGATGATGAGGCGGATGTTGTTCTCCTTAATGACCTCGTCAGCGTTATCAAGGAGAACCATCTGGTGGTCACTTGTATAGGCCTCGGCGAAAATTATCTTCTTCAGCACTTCGTCAGAGTCTAAGGCGAATCGCTTGGCAATTTGTTGTATTCTCTCCGGTCGGAAAGTATTCTCCGTATCTATGTATAGTGCTCCGCCGTTGAGCCCACCTTGTGGCTCAGGGAGCTGAACTGTTACGCAAAGCTGATGGCAGATCTGGCTCTTGCCGGTACCAAACTCGCCATAGAACTCTGTGAGACTCTGGGTCTCGAGACCCCCCTTTAAGAGGGCGTCGAGGCTCGGGCAGCCAGTCGTTAATTGCTTTATCTGTTTTCTTATCTCTACAAGTTCATCCCCTCTAACGAAGGTGATGGCGATGCTCTTCCGGGCTGCCTCAATTACCCTCGCTGCGTTCTCCTCACCTATGCCTGCGGCGACGAGTTCTGCAGTAGTCGCCATGGCAATTGACTCAACTGTTTTGAAGCCGATCTCCCTGAGTTTTAACGCTGTTGCTGGTCCAACCGATGGCAGGTCTTCTATCGACTGATACTTTGCCTTATAATAATCGATTTGATCCGCCATTTAGACCAATCTGTTTTTCATCCAGTGGGTATTTAAAGGACTTTCCGTTCATCGGAAACGTTTTCGGTTTCCTTATCCTCAATGAGCTCTAGCACTATCACGCCCTCGTATCCACAGGAGTGACATCTGTATTTCTCGGGTAGTATTCCAAAATTTTGTATAAGGTGGATGTCGTTACTCTCGCACCTAGGGCAGAAAACTGGTTGCGGTCGTCTGTACCTTATCTGTCTAAGGGTATCCATTAACCCCTCTGTGAGGGGCATGCTATTGAACCTCTATGTTTTCCTCTGGAAAACCGAGCTCTATTAAGACACCTTTGACGACATCACGGTGATCCCCCATTAGCATTATCTGTTCGTCTTTGGCTGTGCCACCGCAGGCACATTTATTCTTAAGCTGCGTTGCTATCTTCCTGAGCTGGTCCCCTTTAGAATCGATACCATCGATGATGGTCCAGGTCTTGCTCCATTTGCGGTTTTCTAACCGTATTCTTATCCGCTGCTGCTCCCGGCTCATCTCCTCGCAGACGCAAAGGTCCTTCGGGAGTCCGCAGACGGGACAAATCTCCGCCATTCTCATCCAAGAGTTGGGGTACTCCTACTAAAAGCTTTACTATTTTAATCTTTGAGCATTAACGACTATTTGGAAAATAAAAGAAGTGAAGCACTTCTATAGTTAAATTAATCTTCTCTTACAGTCAGAGTAAGTTTTTTAAAGCTATGTATAGTTTTGGAGGAGACTGAAGGCCTTTAAGGCGTCTTTTGAGTCGAGTACAATAACGGTGTTGGTAAAGCAACTGATGAACTCAATGATGTTGATGTCATGGCTACCGAGAAGTTGGGTTATGAAGGCTACGAAGCCAGGGGTGGTTTCAACCCGGTTTGGGCTAAGAAGCACTAAAGCTACTAAGTTGCTCATCACCTGAACTTGATCCGGGATCTCTTTGGCGAGACTTGTTTGGTCAACTATGTAAACATAACTGTCTGTGAGGTAGGCGGTAACGATGTACTGTACGTCAATCTTAATGGGGCTGATTAGAACTGCGATCTTATCCTGAAGCCTAACCTTCGACTCCTTGAGTATACTTCTGACCTCCTCCTCTTGTAGCTGACGCTCATTCGAGAGGTCCTCAGCGATACGTATCACAGCTGCCTTGACTGCCTCAATACTCCCTTCATTGATCTCTCCTTGAAGCAACCTGGCAAGGGCTGAGTAATTCACGATCCCCATCCTGAGGGCGTCGAGGATGCTTGGCCTCATCTGTATCGCTTCTCTAACGAGACGCGCGACCGATTTTGTCCCATCCTGTGAATTCATTGTCATAAATGAAACATGGTTGCGCTATATATTTAATTTATACGGTTTAGGGCTAAAATGGAATATTTTGACGATATTACACTAATTCCTGGTTTTTAGGACATTTGTCAACGTAGTTAAAGATTAGGCCCACCCTTGTGACTTATTAGTAAGGCGGGGTTATTCATTCTAGTTCAGGAGGATTTAGAGTGTCTAGGGAGGAGTCGCTTATCGAGGTTCTCGAGGCTGCGTTACCTATGCCTCCTAAAATAGTTCTAGGATACAAGAACCTAGAACCAGTTTTTACGAGCGGCGACCTTGCGAGGATTTGTGACATTTCACGTTCGAGCGCAAAGTTCTACGTCAATAAAATGGTGGAACTTAGGCTCGTGGCCAAGGTTCCCCATAAGAGGATGTATCAAAAGTATCCGAACGCTACGACATTCTCTGGTTGGCTGAGGGATCTCCTTAAGCTGGCGCTTGAGCCTTTGGAGAACGGACAACTACCCCTGCCAGAGGAGAACGAAACCGAGGAGTAGCCTTTGTCTCTGAGGGACATCGCGAACCCTAAAAAGAGACGTGAACGTTTTACACGGACCTTGACCGGAAAGCAGGTCAGGGCGATGAAGAAGCGGGGGTATGATGCTGAGCGGGAGCTAGTCCAGATGATGAGGGAGCAAGGCTTCGACTCCGTCAGGGTACCTGTCAGCGCACCGAGTACGGAACCGCTTCCTGACGTATTCGCCGTTAAGAATAGCAGCATCGTCGCTTTCGAAGTTAAGAGCCAGGTTAAGTATTCCTACTATAAAGCGGATCAGGTGGCGAAACTGAACGCCTTCCTAGAAATCCATAAGATCTACCCAAGGAGATATGCGGTCCTGGCTGGAAAATTCAAGTACAAGGGGTGGTGCTTCAGAATAGCAGAGAGGCCAGGCGATTACACCTTGAAAACAGGCGAAGGCCTCACCTTCAAAGAGCTTATCATGAGGCTCACATGAATCTGAGCCGAGTTTATATACTAAGCTTACTGATCCCTTGATCAAAAGGCGAATGTGAATGGTTGTCGAACTTAGCTACGATAAGGCAAGGAAGAGATGTACATCAGAGATACATGACTGCGCTTCCACTGCTGAGCTAGAGCCGCTTCAGCAGATTATCGGACAAGATCGCGCTGTCAAGGCCCTCCAGTTTGGCCTGAAGATGAAGGATGGTGGCTTCAACATCTACGTCTCGGGCATGTCCGGAACGGGTAGAAAGACAGCGATTGTGAGCTTCCTCCAGGAGAAGGCTAAGGAGATGCCGGTGCCTCCAGACTGGTGCTATGTCAACAATTTCAAGGACCCAAACCGACCAAATGCATTGAAGTTACCGGCTGGCAAGGGCAAGGCATTCAGCGACGACATGGACAAGTTCACAGACGACGTGAAGAAGGAGCTTCAGAAGGCCTTCGAGAGCGAGGACTATGCCCAGAAGAGGGCAAGCACCGTTAAGAAGTTCGACGAAGAGAAAACTCAGCTCTGGCAGGAGATAAATAAGAAGGCAAATGAGGCGGGCTTCATCCTTCAGAGGAGCCCTATCGGAATAGCCATAACCCCAGTAATCAATGGTCAGCCCATTGCCGACGAACAATTCGCCACTCTCCCCCCGAAGATTAGGGATCAGATTAGGACACGTCGTGAGAGCCTGCAGGATGACTTCAGGAGCGCATTCCGCCAGTTCCGTGACCTCGATAAGAGCGCTGAGGATGCTATAGAGAAGTTCAACAAGGAGGTTGCCACCTTCGCGATGGACCACCTACTCGAGGCCCTCCTCGAGAAGTATGGGACCATCGATGAGGTTAAGGAGTTCCTTAATAGTGTAAAAAACGACATCCTCGATAATCTCGATACGATTCTGACATCTGGGCAGCCTCAACAACAGCCGGCACTTCCATTTCTAATGCCAGGTGCAGCTGAGGATCCTACGAGCAGTTACAAGGTCAATCTGATTGTCGACAACTCGGAGCTAAAAGGTGCACCAGTTATCACCGAGATGAGCCCAACGCAGCCACACCTCTTCGGTCTTGTCCAGAAGGAGGCTAGATTCGGCGCACTATTGACGGATTATACGATGATCCGAGCAGGCTCCGTTCACAAGGCCAACGGCGGATTCATAGTTATACCCGTAGAGGATCTGCTGATGGACCCAGTAGCATATGACAGCCTGAAGAAAACGATAATCAGCAAGAAGCTAACAGTTGAGGACATTGCCCAGCGGCTCGGCTATATGGCGACGAAGACATTGACACCCGAGCCAATACCCTTTGATGTCAAGGTCATCCTCGTTGGGAGCCCCGACATTTACTACGCCCTCTATCAGTTGGACCACGACTTCAAGGAGGTGTTCAAGGTCAAGGCGGACTTCGACACAACGATGGAGAGAAATGAGGAGAACATCAAGATGTATGCCTCCTTCATGTGCACCTTGTGCACAAAGGAGAACCTAAAACACATCGATGTCTCCGGGATCGCAGCGATAGTCGAATACAGTTCGCGTCTTGCTGAAGATCAGGAAAAACTTTCAACATGGTTCGCTCAGATCGCCGACATCATTAAAGAGGCAGCCCATTACGCAGACGAGGATGGCTCCGAGTTCACAACAGCAAAGCACGTTGAAACTGCACTCGAGGAGAGGGTATACAGAAGTAACCTCATCGAGCAAAAAATGGAGAAAATGATAGAGGAGGGGACGATCCTAGTTGACACCACTGGAGAGAAGGTGGGACAGATCAACGGACTAAGTGTCCTAAGCCTCGGTGACTTCAGTTTCGGTAAACCAAGCAGGATCACGGTAAGTGTAGGAGTAGGTAAGAGGGGGATTATTGACATTGAACGCGAGGCTCAGATGGGTGGACCAATACACACGAAGGGGGTTCAGATCCTAAGCGGTTTCCTGCATGACAGATTCTCCCAGCAGAACCCACTGAGCCTGACGGCACGCCTCGTTTTCGAGCAGAGCTACAGTGGCGTTGAGGGGGACTCAGCCTCTAGCACTGAGCTTTACGGTATACTCAGTGCCCTATCCGGTAAACCAATAATTCAACATTTCGCAGTCACAGGCTCAGTAAATCAGAAGGGTGAGGTTCAAGCCATCGGCGGCGTCAACGAGAAGCTTGAAGGCTACTTCCAGCTCTGCAAGGCTAGAGGTCTAGATGGTAAACATGGAGTCGTGATTCCAGCGAGCAATGTTAAACACCTGATGCTAAAACAGGAGATCGTCGACGCTATTAAGAATGGGATGTTCCATATCTACCCCGTTACTACCATAGATGAGGGCATAGAGGTCCTCACTGGCGTACCTGCGGGGGTCAAGGATAATGTCGGCAAATACCCTGAGGGCACGATCAATTTCTTGGTCCAAAGTCGCCTTGTCGAGATGGCTGAGACAATTAAAAATTATAGCGAGACGTAAGAGCCAACAAACCCTTTTTCTTCTACCTTACAGCAGTTTCTATGGCGCGTCTAGATGGAGAAGATCTGGGACGTCATCATTATTGGCGCCGGTCCGGCCGGGTTGACTGCAGGTATCTACACAGCACGGCAAGGTCACAGCACTCTAATCCTTCACGGCGGGAAGATTGGTGGACGGGCTCTCGAGGCACATAGAATCGAGAACTTCCCTGGTTTTCCACAAGGACTCAGTGGCATAGAGTTAATGGAACTTTTCCATAAGCAGGCTAATAGGTTTGGCGTCGAGTTCAAACACGAGACAGTCATTGGTTTGGCAGATGCTGGTGTTTACAAGATCATCTCAACTCGCGGTGGATACCATCAGGGGAAGACGGTGATAATAGCCACAGGCGTGCAAAGGAAGCAGCTGAATATCTCGGGCGAGATGGAGTTCAAGGGGAGGGGAGTCAGCTACTGTGCAATCTGTGACGGCCCATTCTTTAATGGTAAGGTCGTAGCCGTCGTGGGCTCAGGCCACGAGGCCGTGTTGGATACCCTTCATCTCGCTGATATCAGCCTCCAAAGTCTACGCCATACCCGGCTCGAAAGGTTACAGCGAGAACATTCCCGAACTCACGCAGCTCAGGAGCAACCCCAAAGTTGAAGTAATTGAAGGCTGCGACGTGGTAGAGATAAGTGGAGGTGAGTTCGTAACCCACCTAAGGCTCTCCGGCGGAGAAGTAGAGCGGATTAATGTCGAAGGTGTCTTCATCCTCCTTGAGCACATCTCTACCTCCAACATCCTCGTCGAAGCCGGCGTTGACGCTGACGAGGGTGGATGCATCCTCACTGACAGAAATCAGCAAACGAACATACAAGGTATCTACGCAGCAGGAGACTGCAGTTGCATTGGATGGCAGGTTGTTACAGCAGCTGGGGACGGAGCAAAGGCTGCCCTCTCTGCGATGAAGTACATTAAACAGAAGGTGTAAAAGTGATCAAACTGGAGTACTTCCATAATCCGATCTGTCCTTACTGCCCTGCCGCGAAACGGCTTGTATACAAGGTTATCGAGGGACTTACAGACATCGAGTTAATCGAAGTGGACACGTTCACAGAGGAAGGGATCAAGAGGGGGATGTCCCTAAACCTCATGGCTGTGCCCGCCGTAGCAGTAAACGGCATCATCAAGCTCACCGGTTGGCCATTCGATGCCCAAGACCTCCTCGCATACATCAACGAGGCCCGTGTTAAGTAGCAACTAATCGCTACCTTTTTTTAGAGCAGCCAATTCAGGACCCTATCAAGGGGAAACATCTCTTGCGTTACTCAATATCAACTCTAAGGGCTAGGGAGATTCTGGACAGCAGGGGCAACCCAACTGTTGAGGTCGAAGTCGTAACCGAAGGCGATGTAGTGGGTTCCGCCGCTGTACCAAGCGGCGCCTCCACAGGCATCTACGAGGCAGTCGAGCTACGTGATGGAGGAAAGCGTTACGGCGGGAAGGGCGTCAAAAAAGCCATCGAAGCTGTGATTAATATAATCCAGCCAAAGGTCAAAGGCTTGGACGTAAGATGCCAGAAGCAGATCGATGACATCATGATCGAGCTCGACGGCACAGAGAACAAGTCAAGGCTAGGTGGTAACTCGATCCTTGGGGTCAGCCTTGCCTGCGCTCGCGCAGCGGCGGCATCAGACGGTCTCCGCCTCTACGAGTACATAGACAAGGACGCTTACCTGATTCCTGTACCTTTCTTTAACGTAATAAACGGCGGGAAGCATGCCGGGAACCAGCTCGACTTCCAGGAGTTTATGATAGCCCCCACTGGCGCCAAGAGCTTTAAAGAGGCTCTAAGAATGGGTGCGGAGGTTTATCAGAATCTGAAGTCGCAGCTTCAGAAGGTGTACGGTAAGACTTCTATAAACGTTGGCGACGAGGGCGGTTTTACTCCCCCAGTTAAGACGCCGGATGAAGCACTCGAAGCCCTATGGAAAGCCATCCAGGAGGCCGACTACATGGGTGAGGTCAAGATAGGTATCGATGTTGCCTCCAGCACCTTCTATAATGATGGTGTATATACTGTCGCTAACGTGAAGTATTCAACCGATGAGCTCATTGAGCTCTACAGGGAACTGGTCGCAGCGTACCCGATAATCAGTATTGAGGATCCTCTACAAGAAGAGGACTACGAGGGATTCGCGAAGGCGACGAAGTTACTACCAACGCAGGTCGTTGGTGACGACATCTTCGTCACCAACCCGAAGAGGTTGGCGAAGGGCATTGCTATGGGTGCCGGCAACGCGCTGCTGTGGAAAGTTAATCAGATAGGTACCCTCACTGAGGCGTTAGAGGCAGCGAATCTGGCAAAGAACAGTGGGTATAGCGTCATGGCCTCCCATAGAAGTGGAGACACCGAGGATCCCTGGGTGGCAGACCTCTCAGTTGGCATTGGCTGCGGACAAATCAAGTCCGGGGCGCCTGCCCGAGGGGAGAGGACAGCAAAGTACAACCAGCTCCTAAGGATCGAGGAGTGGCTTGGTTCTAGGGCTAACTATCCTAAGGGAATTCTCAGTTAAACTCTCCAACTTTGTGTGGTAAAAACTCATCTTGAATTTAGAATATGCGTTGGGATCAGATTATCTCCACTCTTAACGGCTTTTAATCGCGGTCGTTAATGTAGATTTAAAAATTTATTTCAACCGAAGCTAAAGCTGATTTTAGTGTTGTCGCTGAGTTAATAATGGCTCAGGGCACTATTCTTTCAGGCCAGGAGGGTCATTATGTTAAGGTCTATACCTCCGTTGCTTACTGCGGAAATAGCCAAGGCGATCTTGGGTGGGGCTCGAAGAGTGTCTCTTGATTTGGGATTGAGCGAGAAGCTGGTCTCGATTGATGGAGAATTAGTTTCACTCGATGAAGGCTTTGTTGTCGATCTCAAGGACTTAAATAAGATTGCGGGACGTGAGAACGCCATCTATTTCCCTGAAGGTGGATCAATATACCAGATCGCTGTCTCAGACGGGAGGTTCTACAAGCTTGTACCTACTGCTGGTGCGCCTACTCTTGAAATTGATGGGGTCAGGATGCACAGGACGAAGGGAACTACGCCTGATAGGGACACTGAAGAGAAGTTGGAGGTGCTAGGGCTCCATGGAGGAAGGGTTCTCGATACTTGTATGGGGTTGGGTTACACGGCCGTTGGAGCAATCAAAAGAGGTGCTGAGGTTGTGGTATCTATAGAGAAGGAGTCAGCCGTCCTTAGAGTTGCGGAGATGAATCCCTGGTCCCGCACTCTCTTCGATAGCGATGTTAGCCAGATTTTTGGAGATAGTTTTTTCGTCGTTGACTCGTTGCCTTTGGGCTTTTTTAATTGGGTGATCCACGACCCCCCTAGGCTCAGCCGCGCGGGGGCGCTGTATAGTGAGGAGTTCTACAGGAAGCTTTACAGGGTAATGGCGCCGTGGTGCTAGGCTTTTCCACTACACAGGTGAGCCGGGGTCGCGGTACAGGGGCGTCGATCTGCAGAGGGGGGTTCAGCAGGCGTCTGAAAAGGATTGGTTTTGAGAGTACGTTCTACCACCCGGGCGTGATGGGTGTGACCTGTGAGAGATGATCATTCGTCGCCTAGTATTCTGAATAGCTCGTCTCTGCCCACTGACTCTATCTTCTTCTGGGTGCCATTGTTACGGGTGATGATTCTGCCCTCCTCCTTCACCGTCGCCTCACCGATCAGTGATGCCTTTATGTGGATCTTTTCGAGGGCGTCGAGAATCCTCTCTGTATATCCTTTGTCTACCGACATTAAGAGAGCGCCAGAGCTGAGGAGCTTTAGAGGGTCTACACCCAGGGTTTCAACTATTACTGCAGTCTCGGGAGCGATCGGTATCCGAGCCTCATCGACTCTTAGGCCGATGCCCGCTGCGGTTGCCATCTCGTAGAGGCCGTTGAGAACGCCGCCTTCTGTAGGTGTGTGTAGTGCGTGGACTCCGCCCACATCTACGGCCTTGAGGGCCTCGGGGACGACGCTGATTTTATCGATCATCCTTCGCGCCCTTTGGAGTGTTTTTTGGTCCACTTTTCTTTTGAGTTTTTCTTCCAAGTCTGTTGCAAGTATGCTGGTGCCCTCGAGACCGGCAGTCTTGGTGAGGATGATCTCGTCGTCTGACTTCGCTCCCTCGGTTGTGATGTATTTTTCCTTCTTAGCTTCTCCGAGCATGAAACCCGATATAATAGGTTTGTCGAGTCCTCGGATGCTCTCTGTGTGGCCGCCGATGAGTTGGACGCCGAGTTCGCAGCAAGCGGTGTGGATTTCGTCCATTATCTCGTAGAGTCTGTTCTCGTTTGTTTCCTCTGGGAGGAAGATTGTGTCCATGAACCAGAGGGGCTTAGCGCCTCGGGTGGCGACATCGTTAGCGTTTATGTGGACAGCGAGTCTACCTATGTTCCCCTCAGCGCCTGTAATGGGGTTCGCCTTGGCAACTAGAACTTTGTTCCCCATGTCTATTACGGAGGCATCTTCGCCTATTGCGGCGCCTCTTATGACTCTGTCTGAGGGGGTCCCAAGGTGGTTGAGGACGCATCGTCTGAGTACATCTTCTGGGATCTTTCCTGTTCGAAGTCTTCTGTTGGGAGGCACTCTGGGGACCGTTTGTTATTTGGTGAGTGGCTGTTTAAAGGTTTTAAATGGATTCACTTTCACTCACCTCTCAACGGTTGATCCACTTGAACCTACGTAAAGCATAAATCCGCATCAGGGGAGCCTCTCGCGGGGGAGACCATTCTTGAGCGATCGAAGACTCATAATCGACGAGGGCGTCCTTGACATCAACTATATTCCATCCAGGTTGCTACATCGTGAGGAGCAGCTGCGTTCTCTTCGGCTCATCTACGATTTCATGTTCTCAGCTCCCTTCGAGATGAGCCAGAGGGCGATAATCTTCGGTGATGTGGGCTCGGGTAAGACGGTCCTCGCTAGGGTATTCGGTAAGTGCCTCAGGGATGAGGCGAAGAGAAAGAGACTCAGGGTCGACTACATTCACGTCAACTGTAGGGAGTTGAGGGGGAGCCTCTTCATGGTGTTGCGCAGGGTGGTGAAGACTCTCCGCCCCGAGTTTCCGGAGCGCGGCTACGCTCCCAACGAGCTTATGGAGACTTTGATGCAGCTCCTCTCGGAGGACAACGGACAGCTGTTGCTCTGTCTCGACGAGGTTGACGCGCTCATCGACACAGAAGGGAGCGACGCGCTCTACCAGCTCACGCGGGTCCACGAAGCGCAGCCCGACGCGCCTCGGCGTTTGAGCCTCCTCCTCATCACCAAGGACCGCGCTGTCTTCGAGAAGCTGGACAGGAGCACCCTGAGCAGCCTCCAGAGGAACCTTATCGAGATGCCTGAGTACTCTGCTCCACAGCTCGCCGATATCGTGGCGACTCGCGCTGAGGCCGCCTTCAGAAAAGGCGCGGTGCCGCTGGAGGTTGTGGACTTCATCGCGGAACTCGCTTCCTCAGAGAACGGGGATGCGCGTTGCGCTATAGATCTCCTCTGGGGAGCTGGGAAGAAAGCGGAAATGGACGGCGCCAGTCAGGTAAGGCCGGAGCACGTCAGACAGGTCTCCGCCGGCGTCCTATCCCCCGTGAAGAAGGAGGGAATGAATCACCTTAGCCTCCACGAACGGCTGACGCTGCTGGCCGTCGCCAGATTCTTCCACACGAGCACGGCGCCCCACGCCACCACCGGGGAGGTGGAGCAGCTCTACAGGATCGCCTGCGAGGAGCGAGGTGAGACGCCGAGGGCCCATACCCAGTTTTGGAAGTACCTGGAGGGCCTAAAGGCTACTGGGATCATCACGTCGAAGGTCGACTCTGGGAGTCAGGGCCGTACCCAGCTGATTACCCTCGGGAAGGTCTCCGCCGAGGACCTTGAGAGGGAGGTGCTGAGGGGCGTTGAGCAGAAATAGAACCCAAGCCGAGGAGCTCCTCGGCTCACGGGGCAGGATCAGAACCCTCCAGGTGTTGGCTGAGAGTGGTGAGCTTAACATTAGCGAGGTGAGTCGGAGAACAGGACTCAACTACACAAGCGTTGAGAGGCACCTGATGAAGCTGGCGAAGCTGGGACTTGTGAAGGAGAAGCGGTATGGGAAGATCAGGATTTTCCAGACGCTGTTCCACACGCTGACGATCAGGTTCGAGAAGGGTGGATCCCTCGCTATAGAATTGACGAAGGCGAGAGAAGAGTAGCATAAACTCGCAACATTAACTATATGTAATCTGATAAACTTGTGTGGATGTTCCTGCAGCGCATCTGTTTGGTGGTATAATGTTTCTGCTCCCGTTTATACCTGAACTAAATTTGTACGATTTCTTTAAATATCCTTTATAAAAGAAACTTCTCCGATTATTGACTTTCGTTCTTATGTTTGTTCCTTGAAGAATTCGTATTGTGTGCGGTGACGACCTCGTAGCCGGTGAGACACATCGCTTTTGAGCAGGTCACCATCTCGTCGATACGCACATGCTTCTCCACATCATCTTGATAACCCCTTGGACCGTAGAGGCAACACTCGATCCCTGCCTTGGCGAGGTGGGCGGTGTCGTTGCCACAGTAACTTCTCGGTGGGACAGCGCCGATCTTCTTTGGGTACTCCCCTGTGACCTTCTTGTGATTCTCCTTCAGCAGCTTTACAACCTCGCTATTGGGGCTGACACCCATAGGGGGCATAACCATCCCGCCGACTCGCCATTTGGAGTCTATTGGGTACTCGAACTCGTACTTGAACTCAGGGTCCTCCGCCTTGATCTCCTCGAGCATGGCGATCATACGCTCGTTGATTTCGCTGATTTCGTAGCCCGACGGGTAGCGGAAGTCGACGATAATGGTGCAGAAGTCGGGGATGTTGTAGGGGCCGGCGAGGTCGTAGTCCCGGTTGCGACCACCGATGATGCTGCCTGCGACCCATCTGGGTGCGCCGGGGAGATCTGGGTCTCTAACCTCGAACTTCATCTCGTCTAACCTGTCTAGTACCTTCCGCATCTTTGTGATAGCGTTGATACTCTCCTCCATGCGACTAATGTGCTCGCTACGCCCTAGAGTGTGGATGGCGAAGTCGTGGACTCCAACGCATTTGGTAAGAATATTATCTACGCTGTAGGGCTCGGGAACTATCGCCATGTCGGCCCAGATTCCCTCCTTTAGTGCGTGTACGGTTCCTACACCACCCTGGAGCTCACCGACGACACACTCTACGATGAGGTCTCCATGGAGCTTAGTTTCGCTGCGTTTGATCGCCAGAGCAGCGCACATCATTGCGGCGTCACCACTCTTCATGTTGTGTATTCCCGCGCCCCAGAGCCTATTCCCATCGACCTTTGGCTCAAACGGGTCCCACTCCCACGACGCCGTGATCGGGTCGATGTCGAGGTGGCCGTTGAACATCATGCTCTTACCCGTACCATCACCCTTCAGGCAGGCGATGACCTGTTTACGACCTGGCTCAACTTCCTGCAGCGTAACCTCGTCGAAGCCATTATCTTCAAACCAGTCCTTCGCGAAATTAACTGCAGGGCCTTCCTGGCGAGTTAAGCTTGGTTGACGAATTAGATCACAACCAAGATCTACGATTTCATCCTTCTTTAGATAGTCAAGTACATTCAATGGAAGTCTGTTTATGGGGCACCATCCCACGCATTTAGGTTTTAAGAAACAAACCTCAAAGTAAAGATATGAGATAACATCCTATCACTGTTCTTCCCCTTATTTTGGGTAGCATGAGATGTCGAACAAGCGTTTAGGCTATAAGAAGAGGCACCACATCCTGATCTGTGAGCGCCAACGCCGAAGTAGCAGCAGTGCTCTACGATATAGGGGAGATCCTAACCATCAAGGGGGACCGATTTAGGAGTAGAGCTTACCTTCTTGCCGCCCAGAGAATAGCCAGCCTCACAGAAGACGTGAAAAAGGTGAAGGAGAGGGGTGAGCTTGATCAGGTTCCAGGCGTTGGAAAAAGTATAGCCGCCGTAATAACTGAGGTTATCGATACAGGGGGGTCTAAGGTTCTCGAGGAACTACAGGAGTCTCTCCCACCCGGCGTCCGACAGCTAATGGAGATCGAGGGCATCGGACCCAAGAACGCGATGCGCCTCGTAGATGAGCTTAAGATCTCATCCATCGACGACCTAGAGAAATCCGCGAAGGAGGGAAGGATTCGGGAGCTGAAGGGTTTCGGAGAGAAGAAGGAGAAGAATATCCTCCAAAGTATCTCCGACTACCGAAACAGGCAGACACGCTTCCTTCTCGGCTCTGTAATATCGGTAGTCGACGACATGCTCGCCTGGATGAAGGAGTCAAAATCAGTCTTAAAAGCGGAGGTCGCGGGCTCTTACCGCCGGAGAAGGGAGACGATAGGTGATCTCGACCTCCTAATAGCTTCGAATGAACCTGATGCTGCATCTGAAAGGTTTGTCAGCATGCCACCAGTTGAGCGAGTTGTCAGCCACGGTTCCACTAAGAGCACTGTCTTCCTTAAAGGTCACCTCCAGGTCGACTGCCGAGTCGTCACACCTGAGGCCTACGGTGCGGCTCTCCAGTACTTCACAGGCTCAAAAGACCACAACGTTAAGCTCCGCACCATCGGAGTGAAGGCCGGCTACAAACTCAACGAGTACGGCCTATTCCGCCGCGAGGACGATGACCTCGTCGCCTCCGACACCGAGGAGAAGATCTACAGGACCCTTGGTATGCAGTGGATACCACCAGAGCTCCGCGAGAACCGGGGTGAGATCGAGGCAGCAATAGAGAACAAGCTACCAAAACTCGTGGAGCTAAGCGAGATAAGGGGTGACCTCCACTGCCACAGCAAATGGAGCGAAGGCACCGCCACAATAAAAGAAGTTGCGGAGAAGGCGAGGAGCCTTGGTCTCAGCTACGTCGCTATCACTGATCACTCAAAGAGTCTTGGTATAGCTCACGGTCTCGACGAAGAGCGTCTCCATGATCAGCAGAAGGAGATCGACTCAATCAACAAGGAGTTCGACGATTTCACGGTCCTCAAGGGCATAGAGTGCGACATAAAGGCTGACGGCAGCATGGACCTCCCCGACTCCTCGCTTAAGGAATTAGACTTCGTCGTCGCCAGCATCCACAGCGGCTTCAAAAACGACGAGGAGACCATGACTAATCGCATGATCTCTGCGATACACAACGACTATGTCTCCGTTATCGGCCACCCCACTGGTCGCATCATACAGAAGAGGAAACCTTACCCACTCAATCTTGATAGGGTTTTTGAGGAAGCTTCTAGACAACATGTGGCGATGGAGATAAACGCTTACCCTGAGCGTCTCGACCTCGACGACGTCTCTTGCAGGAAGGCAATGGAGGCGGGTGTCGTTATGAGCATTGGCACAGACGCTCACGCTATCAACCAGATGGAATTCCTCCCCCTCGGAGTTTCCGTCGCACGACGCGGATGGTTAACCGCTAAGGATGTAACGAACACTCGTTCTGTGAAGGAGTTGCTAAGGCACAACCGTGAATGACCTTCAGGGAGCATAAAGAAGTCGCAGTAGGCATCTTCTAGTTAAACCGATTTTAGCCTATGAACAGAAGGAAGGAAACGAATAGAATGAGAGCCAAACCCTCCACCTAGATGAAGTGAGCTTAAATGCTCAAGGATATGTTTGTCTCGTTTATCCTAGCACTGTGAATGCAATTGCGAAAAAGATGACTATAGCTTGGGTTGCTATCAGCGCGAACCTTGCCCATCTCGGAAGCCTGTTTCTCCATACGATCACCACAACCCAGATGGTTAGGAAAGCCGCAGCAAATGGGATTAAATCCACCATTGAGCTAAAGGCAGATATGATAAGGGAAAAAGGTTGGGGGTTAGAGGGGCTTCGCCAGGATCTCATGGAGTTTGAGATCCCTTATCCTGTTGGAAGCCGCGGGTGTGATGACCAGTGCTGTGTCGGCACCAGCGTGGCTACCAGCTACGCAGACTACTGGTTTGTCGGTCGTTACCTCGTCACAGTCCGCTGCCATCATCGCGATCTCTACGCAGACCTTTGTCCCCTGGCTTAGGAGACGAAGCGTGTTGGCGACTATCACGTTGGTGGGAGGGACTATGAAGGGCAATGATGCCTCGAGGGGCTGCTCCTTTTCGGGTCTCTGACGCCCGAGACCAACCTCGACGCCTCCAGTCAGTAGGTCTGTGCCTGTGACTAGCTTGCCCGATTTCTCGAGCTTTTCTTTGACATCCTGTGGCATCATCTGTTTGCCCTTAACTGGATATCCTGTCTGGTGCCTGACGAAGACGAGCTTGATTCTGCTTCCCTTGAAGACCTCCACAGCCTTAAGACCGGTGGATCCTGTCGACGTCGAGATCAAAACTGTGTCTATCTTCCTCTCCTTCGCTCCCTGAAGCGCGATCTTGAGTGTCTCCTCTGTGTGTTCCTCTCCTCCTTTTTCGAATATGACTGTGCTTCTCTTTACACTCATGGTTGATCACAGAATTGTGTATTATTGTGTAGGGCTCGATGGTAATAAAATATTAGAAAGGGGTTAGTGTTGCTCCCTCTTTCCAACGATTGGGATCTGCTGCCCACAGTTTTTGCAGTGGTTTGAATCATCTAGGCTGCCATGATGTGATATCGTAGCCAATACGTCCTATCACCGTCTTGCCACACTTCGGGCAAATTGTGTCCTCGTAGCCTTCGCCTGGGACGTTCCCCACGTAGACGTAGTGGACGCCTTCGGTCTTCGCAGCCTTCCTCGCCTTCAGCAGCGTCTCAACAGGCGTCGGTGGCAGGTGACTGAATTTGTATTGGGGATAAAACCTGCTCAAATGCAGGGGTACATCTGGTCCCATATGGTCGACTAGGTATCGCGCCATCTTCCGGGTCTCATCCTCGGAGTCGTTCGTCTCAGGGATGATGAGAAAAGTAACCTCAACGTGGACACCTCTCCTATGCATCTCAATGGTCGCGTCGAGGACGCTCTGCAGGTCGGCTGAGCAGTGCTTCCTGTAGAACTCTTCTGTGAAGCCCTTCCAGTCGACGTTGGCTGCGTCTATGACATCCACAACCCGATCTAAGGCCTCCTTACTGACGTATCCGTTTGTGACGAGGACGTTCTTCACCCCCTCCTTCCTGGCGAGCCTGGCTGTGTCCTCGACGTAGTCGAGGTTGATAAGTGGCTCGTTGTAGGTGTAGCTGATGCTGGTGCACTCCTGGCGATGTGCCATATCGATGACGTTCTCTGATGGGACGCGCTTCAGATCGTTGCTTGGCTTAGCTGTTGAGAGGTGCCAGTTCTGGCACCAGGGACATGTGAAGCTGCAGCCGACGCTGCTTATACTTAGGCTAAGGCTCCCTGGGTAGAAGTGGACGAGGGGTTTCTTCTCGATGGGGTCTACAGCGATAGCGCTTAGGAGACCATAAGTTAAGTTGACTATGCTGCCTTTCTGATTCTCCTTAGTCCCGCAGAAGCCCCGCTGCCCTGGCTTAAGGGTGCACATCCTGGGGCAGATTATGCAGCGAGCCGTCTCCTCTTCTAGCTTCTCCTGGTAGCGTGTCTCCATCTCCATCGTTGATAATTTGGGAAGGCATCGGTTTAACAGTTCCCTTCGATTAGAGGAGAATTATAGCATCGAGAAACGTGAAGATAGTGAAGTAGCTTAGAAGTACTTCTTGACTTCTTCGTCCGTGAGCTTCCTGAATGTCTTCGTCTCCACTGGAATTACAGCCGCGTTTATGTTCTCCGGTTTGAGGTCATTCGAATACGCGGTCTTAACCGTCTCAATCGCGAGGGCAATGGACTCATTAAGAGTCATATCAGGTTTGTACTTCTTCTCTAGGATCTCTCTCGCCTTCTCACTGTTCATACCGAGTGCTGCAGCCTTGTATCCTCGGTAGCTGCCGCTTGGATCGGTTGTTATAAGGCGGGGACCACCGGCGTCTATCCCGCCCACTATCATGCTAACACCGAAGGGGCGCACGCCTGCGTTCTGGGTGTACTGCTGTAAGATGTCGCCGATGCTGCTGACGAGGCTCTCCACATTTATTGGCTCATCGTAAGTCATCCTGTTACCCTGGCAGGCGTAGCGTGCCTCTCTGACTAGTACGCGGGCGTCGGGGCTCAGACCAGCGATTACAGCTGCGATGTGAGTGTCGAATTCGAAGAGCTTCTTACTGAAACGCGGGTCCTCAAGGCTATTTTGGAGAACCTCGACGGCAGCTAGAACAATCCCATCCTTGGTGAGGACGCCGGAGACTGGTGCGCCTCGCTTCACCAACTCTAATGCATACTCGACCTGGTAGATTCGCCCTTCAGGGGAGAAGATAGTGATGGCTTCGTCGTACTCCCTTCCACGTGACATTGTTTATTGCCCCTTGTCTGCTAATCGTTTGAGTGTGGGGTATTTAAACCTCATTTAGAACCAAGTCGCCTGAGATGAAATGATAGGAAAAAGTTAGCCCTCGGCGAGTTTTTCCAACTCCTTCGGGGTCATGCGGAAGGTCGTCCAATCATCCATTGCTTTTGCACCGATACTGAAGTAAAACTTTCGGCTCGGCTCGTTCCAGTCGAGGACTGTCCACTCCATTCGGCCACAGCCCTTATTCAAGGCGATCTTGGCAAGTCTCTTAAGGAGAGCAGTGCCAACGCCAGACCCTCTGAGTTCCTCTGGTACGAAGATATCTTCGAGCCATAGGGTCGGGTGTCCGGTCCACGTGCTGAAGGTGTAGTAGTAAAGGGCGAAGCCAACATACTTAGGTTCTTCATTTCCCGTGTTTTGGGCGAGGAGCACTTTGAATATGCTCTCTGAGCCCCAACCCTACCTGCTGTAGTCCGCCGCCGCAGCGACAAAACTCTCCGGAGACCTCTCATAGGCAGCAAGCTGCCTAGCGAGATCCATGATAATCGGGATGTCGGCCTCGATGGCTTCCCTTATCCTGAAGTCGATCTTATGCTTCACATTAGAGACGTTATAGGTTAGTAGACAAAATATTTTCCGTCATCCACTGTTAAACTTTTAAAGTTGGTACGAGGGATCGTACCGACATGAGAAAAACGGCGCTACTGGTTTATCTGCCAGTCGTAGCGATGCTAATCGTCACCGCTTACGTTTACCCGTTGGCGCCTGAGCAGATCCCCAGCCACTGGAACGCAGCTGGGGTGATAAATGGCTACTCTTCGAAGCCTCTGGGGCTATTTCTAATCCCCGTGCTTTCTCTCCTTCTTGCATCTATGTTCCTCGTCCTACCACGGATAGACCCGCTTCACGCGAACTACGAGAAATTCTATACATATTACATCGGGTTAATCGTCGTCTTCGAAGTCTTTTTCCTCGCTTTCCAAGGGCTCATACTTGCCTCGGCGCTGGGTATACCGTTCCAGATCGACCAGTTGCTCGCTCCTATGATGGGTGGCATGTTCATCTACCTGGGAATGATGCTTGGGAAGGCGAAGCGAAACTGGTTCGTGGGGATTCGGACACCCTGGACTCTGAGCAGCGAGGAGGTTTGGGATAGGACTCACGAGGTCGGTGGTAGGCTTTTCTTGGCTGCCGGTATCGTTTCGATGCTAGGGTTCTTCTCCAAGGAGTACGCCCTACTCCTAATTCTCACCCCCGTCCTCGCGGTTGCCATCTTTTCGGTAGTTTACTCATATTACCTCTACCAAAAAGTCGAGTCACGTGGAAATATACCCAAATAAAATGATTTTACTAGTTCCTGATCCAATTCTGTTGATAAGGTTTAACCTACTCTACGCTCCCACCTACATATTCACCAGATTACAAAGAAGCTTGATAGATGTGGAGTACGCAATCGAGACAATCAACCTAGTTAAAAAGTATCCAACTAAAGCGAGAAGCGTCGCTGGAGTCCTCCGTGGCGGCCCCGCCGCGCGAGCGTCGGTGGGATCATTCGGGATAATACTAGATGCTATTAAGGGCTCCAGAGGGCCATTTATCGAGGCCCTCAAGGGTGTGAACCTTCGGATCAGGGAGGGAGAGATATTTGGTATCTTAGGGCCCAACGGAGCAGGGAAGACCACCCTCATCAAGATCCTTTGTACGCTTGTCATTCGCGACGGGGGCGAGGTTTACATAAACGGCCACGACCCGCAGAAGGAGATGGGTGAGGTGCTGAGAAATCTTCAAGCCGTCCTCCCTGAGAGCCGTGGGTTCAACTGGCGGCTCAGCGGTAAGCAGAATCTGGAGTTCTACGCCTTACTCTACGGTCTGAGCGATGCTGAGGCGAAGGAGAGGATCGACTACCTCCTAGACTTCACAGGCCTAACTGACAGGGCAGACGATGGTATCCAGCGCTACTCGACGGGTATGCAGAGGAGGCTCCTCCTCTGCAGGGCCCTGCTTCGAAACACGCCGATCATCGTCTTCGATGAGCCAACGACGGGCCTCGATCCTACATCTGCTGGTGAATTCAGGAAGATGATTATCGAGAGACTTGCCCGCAAGGAGGGTAAGACGATTGTTCTAAGCACTCATAACCTCCTAGAGGCCCAGGAGCTTTGCGATAGACTCGCAATTATGGAGCGTGGGAAGGTGATTGCCTCAGACACCCCCGACAACGTCAGACACTTCATCATAGAAGACAGGTTTCTAAAAGTATCCTTCGCCAACGCATCGTTCGGGCCAGGGCAGGAAACACTACTAAAAGACCTTGAAGCTGTCAATGGGGTTCACAGCGTCTCAGAGGAGGTGGACCAGGCGAATAGGCTTCACGGGATCACAATGAGGGTCGCAAAGGATATGGACCTTACCAACATTCTTCAAATGCTTGCTGGTAGTGGCCTCAGAGTTCTTGCAGTCAATACTGAGGAGCCAACTCTTGAGGATGCCTTCAATGCAATAACGGGTCAAAATGGTAGGCATAACTTCAGACATTTGGAGGGAGAGAACTCACAATGAAGATGCCGATAGCCCTCAAACAGATAATCGCCTTCACGGAACGCGATATGTTCAGCTGGGCAACTTACAGAACCGCGGCGATAACATCGATAGTCGGTATCTTCATAGCCGTATTCAGCTGGGGCGTCCAGGCTGCCTACGTCCAAAGACCAGTTCAGGAGATGTATGGCAGCGACTACATCTCCTTCCTCCTCATCGGAGTCATGGTGAGCAACCTTGTCATGCCGCTCGTCCAGGGAATACAGACCCAACTCAACCCGTGGACTCTCGAAACGATCCTCATGACGGGCGTGAGCACGCCAATTTTCGTTCTTGGAAACATAACATGGACCTACATATTCTCCATCCTCAGCTTCATACCCTACTACTTCATCGGCATCTCCTTCTTCCACGCCACGATAAATGCGAACATCATCGCCGTCATCCTCGCCTTCGCCATCTCTGCCGCAATCATGATGGGGCTTGCAATGATCTCAACTGGATTGAGGATACTCACCAAGTCTACAGACCCAATAACTTGGGCGCTGAACGTATTGCAAAACCTCTTCTCCGGCATCGCTTTCCCAGTCATATACCTTGACACAATCTTATTTCCGGGGGCATCCACCATCTCATGGTTCCTCCCACAAACCTGGGTGTATCATCTATGCCGTGTCGCCATGTTGACAAACCCCTCCATGACCGACCCCGCCATACTACTGGAGTTCCTTAAAGGGACAATATTTGCCGTTGTACTCCTCCCATTGGGATACAAGGTATTTTGGTGGGGTGTGAACAGGTCGAAACGTGAGGGGACCCTCGGCTGGTATTAAATGAGTTCAGAGTTTTTACTAACTCTCTGAGCGTTCACTTCGTTGATATCGTATAGCTAGCGCCGAGCGGCTTCAAGGCCTCATCAATTTTCTCGATTAGCAGGTTTAGTTGATCGATACTTGGCTCAGAGAACCACTCGAAGAAGAAATCCGCATCGCCGATCCTCTCACCCGACTTACTGATTATATTACGGCACCTCTCCGCAGACAAGTCATCTACATCGAAGTAGTTCATCACATCCTCGTTGGTTTGTAAAGGGGGGTAAGATTTTTCGATGAAGGTATCCATAATACACACCTCTGGCATATCAACGGCGATTTTTTCAAGCGTCTTCATCGCCTTAAGGAGCGGTGGACCGTAGAGTTTCAGATAACTTCTCAATCGTAACGCCTCATCCCGGTTGAAGATGACCCATCTTTATTAACATTAACAAGATTCACAGAGTAAAGTGAGTTAATAATAGACCTATTGTGTGTAGTTGATTCAGTGCACTAGTATATTCCATTATCCTACTGCTAAGTGCGCGCGTAATGTATAAACGATCCATCAGTTTTTAATCTAAACTAATTACTTTAACAACATGGAACAAAAAATAATCTACCTCATAATTGGATTAATAGTTGGTGCCGGTGTAGGCTATTTTGCGATCAACTACCAAGTAACCGACATCAGAGGAAAACTCTCGGACTCACAGATACAATACACCGCACTCTACAGCCAATATCAACTACTAGGAAACCAGAAAAATGACCTCCAAAAGAGCTATGATAACCTAAATCAGCAAAAACAACTAATCGAAGCTAACTATTCTAAGCTTCAAAGCAGCTACACTCAACTAAAGGCCAGCAGCCAGCTAGCCTCGAATTACTTCGAGCAAATCTCAGGAAACCTAACCTACCTAAATAACACCCTCCAATCCTACTGCTTCATAACAGCCTCATTTGCTAGGACGTTAAATGACAGCGACATAAAACAAGTAGGAGCCAAAGTAACGGAGCTCCTACCCAATGAGCCTAGTTACATAGCCGCCTATGATAAGATAAACACGTGGTTAACTGGTCGACGAATAACATCAACAAATGATGTAAATATTCCCTACATAGAAACAACTTCTATAAACTATAATGGTACCCATGTAAACTCTGGTTTCAAAATACTTGAACGTGAAGAGTACCTTCAAACTCCCGAATTTACCTTATCAACGGGGCAGGGAGACTCCGAGAATCAAGCCATACTCGAGTACGCGATGATGAAGTACTACGATCGGTACATTAAGTACACCTTGAACTCCGCCTACATTGGTGTCTTAACGTTTTCAGATGAGTCAATTCACTCAGCCATATTTTGTCCCTCTGCGGGGGGCCAGGTATGTATTTTTGATTTATCGGGAGGGTATGTGACGATGGATCATGATGTGGCTACGCCAAAGATCGCAGCAGCGGAGCTTGGATCATACTACAACTATTGGTTATCCAAAGGTCAAACTATTACTAATTTTACACTCTATAACATTGATACGACGAATGGTGCTTATCAAATAAAATTCAACGGGACCCTCTCTGACTTAGTAGCCTTCTTATCTAGTTGATATTTAAAACATGTTTCCTTTTTTTATGTGCTAGATAAAATAATAGAAATGAGGCATTTTATAGATGAGTGGATGAGACTTTAACTAAGAAAATAACTGTAAAGTTAATTAGCAATATTTTGATAGGTGGAATAATGGGTCTGGTATTTGGGTTGGTGGCTTTCAACTAACGCCGGGTGTTTCGCCTCTATCTTTTCCAGTCACTGTTTTAGTTTACCTCTTTATTTGTGGGGCAATCGGATACTTTGTAACATAAGGTTAAGTCACAGCCTCCTATTATCGCACGCGCGACACGCTTACATTCCAAGTTAAATCATAATGGAGATGGCACTCATTCCGAATATATGAATTTCAACTTGTGATCGTAAAATATACATTATTTTTCTGCATTATCGGTTGTGCTTTTAAAGCATCTAGGTTTGTACCAGCTAAGACTTCCCTGTCTGCAGAGGCTGACACAACTTCCCCAACGAAAAGCGTGTGGTCGCCACATGTTATACTATTAACTACCTCGCACTCAATGTGTCCAAAGCACTCCTTGATGAGTGGAGGTCTGACCTTCTTCGCTTGGATCGGTGTCAATCCGAACACCTTGAACTTATCGATTTCTCTCCCAGACTTGATTCCACAGAGATGCATCTTATCCTTAAGAGAAAAACTGGGTGAGTTAACCACAAATTCACCCTGTTCAAAAATCAGATCGTGGCTGAACCTTTCAGGTGCGATGCCTATGCAGACTTGAGGAGGGTTGATGCTGATCGGCATATACATGCCAACCGTTATGATGTTTGCTCGACCATCTCCATCGCAGCAACTAACCATTACGACGTTCCCCGTGGGTCCAGCCTGAAGCATCTTATTCGCTGGCATCTCGACTTTCGGCATGTGAGGTTCGTAGGTATATCCGATTAAAAACGTTAGGACGAAGCTTTCGAGTAAAACAACATTTGGATATAAATTCTCTAAGATGAGTTTTCGTATCTTTAAAAACCAAACTTTACGATTTTGGGTTTATCGTCTGCGTCGACTGAAGTCACCATCACGATTGAGGATACTGGTCCAGCCTGGCTAAATTTTGTCTTTGGCAGGCTCTTTTTCAATCTTAGTCTCATCTCTAATGATTTCCCCGCACTTGTTACACTTCTTATAAATCTCAATCCCGGCGAATTCACCCCACTCATTGTAAACGTGGGACATGTTCTCTATGAGTTCCTCGGAACCACATTTTGGGCACCGCTGCTTTTGCATGATGGAGAACTCTGCTCAGTGAATTAAAAGCCTAACCGGAGTGCCATGGTTCGAAGAGCTTAGAGGGCACGCCTATGTTCTCATGGTCGTATCTCTTAAGTGGCTTGGTGAGGTGCCTCTCGGCCCTAGGTGGGGGGAGATAGATTCCTAGTTCTAGATCTCGAGGCACCTTCTCACGGATCCTAATCAACTCCTTATCTCTGTAGCCACACTTCTTGCACCTCAACCCTTGTCCTCTCCCCATCGATTCGGTTGAGCCGCCGCAGCTTGGACATCTAGGATTCAAATATCTGTATTCGGTTGAGATGCTGAGAACCTCAAGGCGCTCTAAGTTGAGAGTAAGCCCCATTTTAGTCTCTCTAACACCTCCTGCAGCGCGGACTTCATCTCCATCTTTGAGCCTCAGGATCACTTTCCTGAAGCTTCCGCTGGGCTCATAGGCAGCGCAGTCGATACAGCCTAAACCATCGCTGATAGTAATTATTACGTGTCCACCCTCAATGATTCTGGGCGCTCCATAGATATGTCCTGTGATGACGGCTGGGTACCTGGGTTTGAGTTCGGATACTTTATAGGTCCTAGCAAAATGCACATCGGTTCCTTGGTTGGTCCTGAATATGGCCCACCTCTCGATTTGTTCCTCTACTCCTATGAGCCCGAAGGCTCGAAGGACCGCCCCCGCTGTCTCGCCCCTAACACCGTAGAGAACTGGGTCTGGGCCCCTCGGCGTGATGAGGACCTGGCCAGTTTCTGGGTCAACGCTGTTAAACGTGTCGGGTGATACCGCATCCATTCTTCTGATCGAGTCCTCAATCACCCTTCGCGGTGTGCCCCTGTTAGTTGGGGTTCTGTAGGTGAGAAGCTCGTAGGTGTGGTCTCCCTCCAGTGTCCCACCGATAGCAGCGAGAGCTCCGATGAGACCCCTCCTGTTTTTCCAAGCAACGGCCCCAGAACAATATTCATCTATCAGGCGTTCCGCTTCGTCGAGGTCGACGATTGTTTGGACGACTCTCTCGTAGAAACCCTTAATCTCCGATGGTATTTGCCCTTCGTGGAAGACTGCTCCTGGATTGGTGTTGTCGCAGTCGAACTCGGAATGGGTCTTCAAAATATTAATGACCTCATTCCTAATCGCTGCTTCATTATCTGGCGCCTCAACCCTGAGGCAGATTGCACCATTTCCCCTAGTCTTCCAAGGTGCATTTGGGTTGAGCCTAAGTAGGTTAGGGTAGTCGACAAACCTGCAACCAATGGCCTCCAGCCTCTCAACTAAGAGGGCTGCGATATAGGTGGTGCATCCCCCCTGAGGTGAGTCGGTGTCGTCGATCCCGATGTGGAGGAGCATGGGGGCTCGCTTCGACTGTTGATTAAAGCTCTATAAACTTGTTGGCCTATAGACGGATACGAGGCACAATGCGGCTAATAGGTAAAATTGACAAACTCAAGCAAGCCAGGGTCGAAGGCTACGTCAGGTACCCGCCAACCTACCAGAATCAGCAGATCACCCTCCTCGTGGATACGGGTAGTTCCAACTCCTGCCTACTCCCCGACGATGTCGCGAGGCTCAACATCGACCACCTAAGCCTCCAGTCGGTGACGAAGACGATCGTGACCGCGAAGGGACCAGTCGACCTTAAAGTTATACACCAGGCAGAAATAATCCTCCCCGTCCTCGCTGGGCTCCTCGACAATAAGCGAGGCTACGTCAGTTTCCCGATGGAGAGCCTTGCAGTCCTCCCGCCTGGCCCAGATTTCAAGCCACTACCCAAGGAGCTCGTCTTCAGCCTCCTCGGCATGGACATACTAATCCACTTCCCCCGATGGAGCTTCGGGAGGGACCGCCTCATCATGGAGAATGAGGAGGTAATGGGGCTGAAAATGAGCTTCAAACTATAATAATTAACCGAAAGAAGCTGTTGAAAGTGGGAAGGGTTTAGACCACAATCATGGTCAATGTGCTGCGGACCTTATCGAGGCGCCTGATCTTCCAGCTTATTATGTCCTTGAGTTCCTGCATGGTGTCTGTTTCGATTCTGGCGATGATGTCGTAGACGCCGTATACCATGTGGGCCTCCTTGACCTCCTTGATATCCTTGAGGCCCTTCAGCACCTCGGTCTCTGCTCCTATCTCCGCATTTATCAACACGAAAGCCGTTGCCATGTAATCCACCGTACATCTCTTGGAGCGAAGGTACTTAAAAGTTACCAGTTGTGAGCATTATCCACCAGGCTGTTGACGGGTGTAAACTGTATGCCGATTATTCTAGTCAACGGTGATGAGCTTTATTGCGAGTTCGCACTCTTCGATGTGGACGGTACGCTTGTGGATAACGAAGAAAGGTACCGGAATCTAGCAGCACTGAGGTTCTCAGCAATCGAGGCGAGGGCGGGTAAAAAGGCTGCAGATGTATGGGCACCCCTCGGGGGATACGATCCCATCCGCCATTCCATCGACATGGTCGGGCCTGTAGCTGAGGCCGCTCGGAGGGAGGATATGGCAATCGCCGCAGCCGCCATCTATACTACGGGGCGGGGCTGGCATGAGGCGAGGGCTCTTGCGGAAGCCGCATACTCCGATGCGGATGCCATCCAGATGAAAAAATTTACACCTCACCTCTTCAGGGGCGTCGAGGTATGTCTAAGACGTCTCAAGTTAGCGGGTTTAAAGCTGGGAATAGCCACAAATGGCTCCAGCAGGATAACGGAAGAGCTGTTAACCATTCTAAACATTCGTGAGCTGTTTTCGGTTGTTGTGGGTTCCGAGGACGCTGTGAATCCCAAACCTGCCCCAGACCTCCTTCTAGCAGCTTGCGAAAAGATGGAGACCGCACCCTCAAAAACCGTCTACGTGGGTGATCAGTTGGTGGATGCGGAGGCCGCAGAGGCTGCAGACTTTAGGGCGGCGTTGATCGTGGGTAAGTTAAACATCACGTCATCACGTAAGTTATATCACATCGACTCAGTTACAGACATCGCCGTCCACCCGTGAGTCTTAAAGCCTCCCGGAGCACCTGAGAATCTGAAGTTGCATGATCCTCGACGAGTTTCTGAAGGCCAAGGAGATCCAGGCGACCGAGTTTAACGCGAACTATCTCGGCGTCTCCAACCTCCTCCTAATGGAGAGTGCAGGTAGCGCAGTAGCTGACGCTGTGGCCGCTAAGGTGAAGCCTGGTTCCAGGGTACTGGTTGCATGTGGCCTCGGCGGGAACGGAGGAGACGGATTCGTCGCCGCCCGCCACCTCGCGGGTCGTGGATACCGCGTCAAGGCTATCCTCGTCGGGAACCCAAACTCTATTAGGTCTGAGGAAACACATCACAACTTCGAAGTCGCTCAGCTGATGACGGGGAGCCTAGAAGTCGAGGTTATTGAGGATACCTCCCAAGTCGTCCCGGTTGAGGCTGATGTAGTTGTGGACGCCCTTATTGGCTACACTTATCGTGGAGGCTTGAAACCGGTTACTAAAATGATGATCAACGCGATAAACGCTTCAGCCGCCTACACGGTCGCTGTCGACACGCCGACGGGTCTGGTAGTAGATACAGGCGAGACGCCTGAGGAATGTGTTGAAGCGGATGTCACAGTCACATTTCATAAGCCAAAGATCGGATTCAGGAAAAAGCCGAAGCAGCTGGGGAAGTTGATAGTAGCCAAGCTGGGGCTACCAGTTGAGGCTGAGCTGTTCACTGGACCTGGCGATGTTTTCCTCGTTCACAGGAGGCGTGAGGCAGAGAGTCATAAGGGGATGTTCGGTAGACTCCTCGTAGTCGGTGGCAGTGAGACCTACCACGGTGCTCCGGCTCTCGCCAGCATGGGTGCCCACGCTATAGGTATGGACCTCGTCTACACTGCCGTCCCAGAATCAGCCGCGGATGGCGTCTCAGTAATTTCCCCGAGCATGATTGTTGTCAAGCTTGAGGGCGAAAGGCTCGCCCCTAAAAACCTCCGTCAACTGGAGCCTTTCCTTGATAAGGTGGACGCTGTTGCCCTTGGTCCAGGCATAGGACTACATGAGGATACGAAGAAGGCGGCGATTCAACTAATCAAGGAGACGGAGTCGAGGAAGCTGCCGATGGTCATTGATGCTGATGCCCTCAAAGCATTCGGTGAGAAACGTCGGAAACTGAAGGTGCCTGCAGTCTTCACGCCCCACAGTAGGGAGTTTGAGATCCTCACTGATAGGAAGGCGGAGGGGGATTGGAGGGCGAAGGGTGTGATAGTCGAGGAGGAGGCGAAGCGCCTCGGCGCAGTAATCCTCCTAAAGGGCGCCGTAGACGTCATCAGCGACGGTTTCCATACGAGATATAATTGGACGGGGAACCCTGGGATGACCGTTGGAGGTACCGGCGACGTCCTCACCGGAATAACTGCAGGTTACATCGCCCAGGGCGCTGAGCCGATGCAGGCGGCCTGCGCAGGCGCCTTCATAAATGGGGCCTCAGGCGACGCGGTCTACTCTGAGAAGGGTTACCATATCCTCCCCGAGGATGTTGTGCAGTTCATACCCTACGTCGTCGAGGATGCGGTGGAGGGAAGGATGAAGCTCTCCTAGGGCATCAAGGGTTGTACGTTTTCATCCAACATGGCCAACAGCTTCTCGGCTGGGATGTGGAGATCCCTATGAGGCGCGTACCTGTTCACAGCCATCAGCATGTCGAGGTATGGCTTCTGTCTGATGCCTGGGTAGTCGGTTCCGAAGACCAGTTTGTTGAGGACGCCTAGATTTAGTGCTGTGAGGAGATCCCTCCAAAGTAGGTAGAGGTAGCTGGGGTGGTTGATGTTCCCATACGGCCAACTGATGTCCGCGTAGACGTTCTTATGCTTCCGGAGGACGTAGAGTGTCTCATCCACGCGTGGGTAACCGAGGTGGGCGAGGATGATCCTCATCTTCGGAAAGTTCTTAGCGACGACGTCTATCTGAGCGGGGTCGGTGTGATATAGGAGGTCATGTGCCTCAGGCATACCCGCGTGGTGGAGGAGGACGGGTATGTCAAGCTCCTGAGCAACCTCGTAGACCTCGAATGCGTTCGGGTCATCCGGGCTGTAGCTATCTGTGCATGGATAAAGTTTGAGACCAAAGAGGTGAAGTTCATCACGTTGGCGTCGTAACTCCTTGTCAGCGCCGTGGATTAGGGGGTTGACGTAACCGAACCCCATGAGCCTGTCAGGAGCCTGCTTAACAAAGGCAGCAACCTGATCGGGCTTCGTTCGCATGTCGCTGAGAACGATGGCCTTGTCTATTCCCGCCTCGTCGAGGTCCGCGAGGAACTCCTCTACTGATACTGAGATGATGGTTGGGTGAGAGGGATCAGCGTACTCTGTCATGCTTATGTGGCAGTGGTAGTCGACTTTCGGGAGACCCGAGTGTTTCCTGCCTTCCTCGTCCCTGAGCTGCACCATTGTGTCCATTCCAGACAACTAAAGCACCTTTGTGAATAGTGGGTGTATCCCGTAAAAGCCTTGCCAACAATTGTTTGTGACCTTATCTTTTTCAACTGGGCTACCGAGGTAGGTTACCCTTTCCTGAACTGTGGGAGGAGGTCCTTATGGGTTTCGAAGAGCTCTTTAAATGCATATTTCGCCGCTTCGTTATCCTGGACGACAGGGTCTGCGAGGATGGCTTGCTTCGCTTTCCCGATGTCGCCATGAATCGCTGCATCAACTACTAGTCTCTGTAGTAGAATCTGTATGTTACAGATGGCAGCGATGCCTTTAGGTAGACTACCGATGAAGGTAGAGTGGACTCCACCTCTATCTATTAACGCGGGGGTTTCAACCACCGCATCCGGTAGGAGGTTCGTTATCTGTCCCTCATTTGGTAAGTTGACTTGAGGCTCGGTGTTGCCTGAATTTGAGACGATGCCGGCGATTAACCTCATCGCGGCCTCACCTGAGAGCTTACCTTCGATGTCGAGTTTCCTCTTTCCCTCTTTGAAATAGTTAATCATATCTCGGGTAGCCTGCTCGCTCTCTTTCTATCTTGTTAATCCATTCGAGGCCACGGGTCTCCGGTGGGCATGCCTCCCAGGCGTATGCTAGAAACTCACCCACATGGTTGTCTTCGGAACTCGGGTAGAGTCCAAACCTCTTATGGAGGGCCCTGCAGAGGGGCTGGAAGCCCTTCGTGTTCCTTAAGCCCGATTCAAGGAGGGGATAGGCGTCGTCTCCGTTTATCAGCTTCAGCTCCTTGAACCAGCTAAGTTGGTTGAGGCCCGCGCTGGTGGATTCGAGGAGCTTAGTTGGGACACCGATAATAGGGGCTAATCGTTTGACCTGATGAGCAGCCTCATGGCTGAGCCCAACCGACTTGACACCTGTGTATTTGCTTATAGCCAAGCAGATTCGGGGCACAGGGTCGGAGTAGTTGAGCAGCAGCGCGTCGGGGCTGAGGGACTCGATGTCTCGGCAGATGTCGAGGACTGGCGGCACCATCCTGAGGGTACGAAAAGGCCACCCGGCCCGCCGTTTTCGCCGGTCACCTGTTTGATCCCGTACTTGAAGGGAATCTCCCAGTCCATCCTCCAGCGGCGCATCCTATCCACAGCGATGTTGAGGACGATGAAGTCGGCACCACGAAGCGCCTCTTTTCTATCTATGATTCCCTGAATCTCTAATCCGGCGCCCATCTCCCCATTCATCTTCTCAGCTACGTCGGTTAAGGTCCCTAGCAGCTCTACGTCGATTTCATTGATGACTATATTAGCACCTTTCAGGGCAGGTGTGTTAACGGCATCGATGAGCGAATTGTAGCATGAGGCAGCGTTTCCAGCACTTATTAGGACGATCCGGCTGCCCATCAGGGGAGACTCGGCTGGGGAGGTGATAAAACTACCTAGCTTTGGATCACCGCTTCTCGGCGGTCCCCGCTATGGTTATTGATGCTCGCAGCCCTCGTAAGGCGCTCGGGTAGTCGTCGAAGACACAGCTAGTTGTCTTACCGTCAACGCGATCCATGTAGGGGAGGACGGAGACCACGTCTGCCATCGTGGCTGTTAGCCACCTCATCTTCACCTCCACTGGCTCATTCACCCAGTAGGGTGATACCTTTCCGATGTCTGAGAGTGCCTGTTTAGCTTTCTCCTTGATGAGGGCTCGGCTCCTGTTGGGGTGGAGGCATTTCGCTGAGTATCTGCCGACGGCCCACTTGATTGGTGCCGTTGTGATGGCTGGGACGAAGCTCTCAGCTTCAGCCGTCGCGGCTGCGTCGCCTGCTAGGAAGACGCTGGGTACCCCATACCAGCCCGCGAGGGCGGCGTTCATCCCGAACTCGCCGGTTTCCCTCCCGTTTATGATCACAGCATCAACTGTGGAGCTGGAGATGGTGTGGCAGAGGATCCCTCTCTCCGTTCCGTTCATCGAGTGGTAGCCGACGTAGAGGGCAGCATCATAGTGGCCGTCGTCAATCCCCTCCATCATACTGTTGGGTTTCGGGCTTCCTCTGATGAGGTACGCCGCCTCGTGGATGTCTTCGGGTTGAAGGTTCCTCATCCCACCGTGGGCGTCGCTGACGACGATCTCTTTCGCCCCCGCCTCGAGGGCGCCCTCGATTGCTGCATTTAGGTCACCCGCCATCATCTTCCTATAGTAGCTATACTCGAGGTGGTTGCTGTCCACGTGGGTCCAGTCGACTATGCCGGTAATGCCCTCCATATCTATGGAGATAAACACACGTTTGTTCATCATTTCCAAGACTAAAACCTCTTACTCCAGATATAATAAGGGTTGTTCACAGTTTTGATACTTGCGAGCTTTATTCCAGGTTGCTCTTTTTTTTGCTTTACGTATATTCAACCACTACAGCAAGCGCGGGTACGATAAACCCTTTCATAATACACAACAATTATAGACTCTGGGGGAGCGTCGATATCCACTTCATCAAGAAGTGAAGCTATCCTAGTAGTTGGAGTATTCCTATTTTCTTTGACAATTAGAATACTTCTGTCACCCATTCAAGGAAACACAATAGATCTATCAACATTTGCTTCATGGTTTCAAACCGTATCAGAGAATGGTATCCGCTCCTTATACGAAACATGGTCCGATTACCCACCATTTAACGCATATATCTTCTGGGTTTTTGGCTCCTTGGCCAAGTATCTATCACTTTTCGGAACAAGTTCCCTAATATATCTATTAAAGCTCCCAGCCAATATTTTTGATTTAGCAACTTCAACTCTGATATACCTTTTTTTGAGGAAGCGGACAGATTTTAAAAAATCATTGTTTACCACATCCCTATACTTATTTAATCCTGCAACAATCTTCAATACCTCCATCTGGGGTCAATATGATGCAATTTACACCTTCTTCCTTATACTATCACTCATGTTGTTAATAGATTCAAAACCAACTCAATCCGCAGTTATTTATACTATTGCTTTACTGACAAAGCCTCAAAGCATTGCTTTAGCACCATTAATTTTCTATCTCATCTTAAAAAAATATGGATATAAAAAATTTATCACATCAATTCTTGCTGTGATAACTACTATTCTCATTGTTATAATACCATTTGGATGGGAAAATCCAATTACTTTCTTATTCAACATTTATTCAGCGGGTTACAGTGGCTATCAATACACAACTATCAACGCATTTAACTTTTGGGACTTTATTGGCTTCTGGAGACCTGATTTACAATCTTTTGGTTTTCTCAATTTTTTTATCATCGGCTGGATATTTTTTGCATGTTCAACGATATTTTCACTATATGTACTAAATAAAAATTTCAGGGCCTCAAGCGAATTTTTTATCCTTTTTTCGAGTTTTTTATTATTATTCAGTTTCTTCATGCTTCCAACTCGTATACATGAGCGGTACCTTTTCCCAGTATTTGGTATATTGACTATAATGTTTCCTTTTTCTAAGAAGATGAGACCTTTTCTCTATGTTTTGAGCTTTACCTATCTTATGAATCAATCCTATGTGATGCATGTCTTAAATATTAATCAGTTCATTCCGAATGGGGATCCTTTTGCGCTTACTTTGAGTTTGATTAACTCATTAATGTTCATTTACTCTTTTATATTGGGTTGGCGCGGGCGATTCATAAAAGACATAAAATGAAAACGCGCAGGTCATCGATTGCTATGTTAGTGGCTGAGAGAATGATCGACTTGTGAATAATGAATATCGTTGTTTATGTAACGGCGCTTGAATCTGTATCCCATTAAAGTGCGTAATTAAATTATCGTATGAAAAGAATTATTACCAATTATACAAAGGTATGATACCAAAGGTAGACGCGGTGAATATAACCAAGAGGGAAATAATAGCAATTACCATAATTTCAATAGCATTCTTCTCCCTAGCATCATGGAATCTGGGTCTGACTAAAACCCCGGTAACCTATTGGCAAATAGTTAACGGGGAGTCCATATCAATTAACTTCCCAAAAAGTGAAAACGTCAGCTCCCTCTACATTCTGTTCAGCAGCGAAACCAACGTAACCGCAACCTTATCCGCACTGAAAAACGGCGTATGGACAGTTGTAGACAATTTAAGTGGAAATGGATATTATCTATGGGTCAACTTAGACGTTAAAGCTACGACTCAGAGCCTTAAGCTACAATTTAAAAAATCCACCGGAGAAGTCTACGAGGTTGTGGCAACCGATATCTCAAACAAAAAACTGAACATCGCCAACATAAGAGGATCAGATTCCAATGACCATGAGCTCTATAAGCTCATCGATGAGCAACAGTACTTTGAAAACCCACCAACGTTCAAATCCGAGACATATTTCGACGAAATATACTACGTTAAAACCGCACAAGAATTCATACAGAAAAAGGAACCCACCGAATGGACTCAGCCCCCCCTCGGGAAACTGATCATCACGGCCGGAATCGAGGCGTTCTCTTTCAGCCCCTTCGGGTGGAGGATACTTGAAGTCATATTCGCCACTCTAATGATCCCCCTTCTTTACCTTCTCGCAAACTCGATGTTTGACTCCAAGGTAGCAGCCATTCTCTCCGCGTCTCTGATCGCGTTGGATTTCATGCATTTCACGATGGGTAGGATCGCGTCGATAGACACCTACCTGGTCTTCTTCTCGATAATATCCACACTATTCTTCTACATGAATTACGCAAGCATCATATCCAGCCACAAATTTAACTTCAAATATCTGGCTCTGGGAATATTTTTCTTCTACCTCGCATTCTCAGTGAAATGGACCGCGCTATTTGGCTTAATAGGCCAACTTATCCTAATCACATTAGCTTTCTTCAAGGGCTCTCCCATATCTGTTAAAGGCATCGCCTCAAAACTCGAATCGTTTCTTAAACCTCTGTTAGCTACGCTGATTCTGCTCATCGCAGGTGGCTTCGTATATTTGTCAACATACATCCCTTGGGCGTTGATGGGACACGGCTTGGGGGACATATATGATCTCCAGCTACGCATGTACAACTACCATTCACAGCTGCAGGCCACACATCCATTTTCCTCGGCGTGGTGGTCATGGCCACTAATCTTTAAGCCGCTTTGGCTATACTTCCAAGCCCTACCCAATGATGTGGTCTCAACCATCACTGAAATGGGCAACCCGGTTATCTGGTGGGTTGGGTTTCCAATAATCTTCTTCGCTCTCTGGAAGGGAATCGGGAAAAGAGAGCCATCCTACCTTTTCATCGGCGTACTATTCCTATTTCAGTGGATCCCCTATGTGTTTATCTCGAGGATTCTATTCATCTACCACTTTTACCCAGATGTTCCGGTCATCGTCGTCGCTTTAGCTGCTGTGTTGGGTGAATCATGGAGTAAACCCAGAGAAAGGAAGTACGTTATCATTTTCTTAGCCGCAGCTACAGCGGTTTTTATTATATTTTTCCCAGTAATATCGGGGCTCCCTGTTCCGATTTGGTACACCCAACACCTGAGATTATTTGAAAGCTGGGTCTTCTAAAATTACTGTCGCGCGCGCGATTCGTGTGCGATGCCCAACTTTCATTATTCGCAACACGAATGGCTCAGAAACTCTATACACTCTTCCGCTCATAGGAGACCATGAAGCTCGAATACTCGAACCCGTTTACAACGCCAGGCATCTGGTTGAAAGGGAACCTACACACTCACACGACAATGTCCGACGGTGTCAAAACTCCTCAAGAGGCGATAGATCACTACAGCCAAAAGGGATACGACTTCCTCAGCATAACCGACCACGGAACCTTAGTCGACACCACCCGATTGAACAACCGTGGGATGGTCCTGATCCCAGGACAAGAGATATGCATCGGGGTTAGCCAAGCGGGAACAACTTATCACATCGTAGCCGCTAACATTCAAGAAACCCTCCCATTACGCGACTTCGACCCTGCCCAAGATCCCCAACGAGCGATAGATCTGATAGCCGAGCAGGGTGGCTTCGCTATATTGGCTCATCCCTACTGGTCGGGGTTACACACCCAGGACCTTCTTAGACTCAAGGGCTACCTTGGAGTTGAAATCTATAACACCAGCTGCGACGTATATAGGGGCACTGGATACTCTGGCTCGCATATAGATGCGCTGCTCGCAGCGGGGAGACGCCCCCTGATATTCGCGACTGATGACCACCACGGTGAACCAGAGCCCATGAAGCCAAGCGATGCCTGTGGGGCCTGGATCATAGTTAAGGCCAGAGATAAGGCACTCGAATCTATAGTTGAGGCCATTAAGAAGGGCCTATTTTACTCAAGTACAGGTCCAACTCTCAGAAGCATTGATTTCAAACCTGAGGGGATCCATGTTGAGACCAGCCCTGTGAGGCATATTACGTTTTTATCGACTCCGAGTTTAGGTTCAAGATTCACCGCCAATGATGCTAACCTGGTCGAGTACACGTATCCTGGTCGTCGAGGGGAGACCTATGTCAGGGTCGAGGTCGCTGATGAGTGGGGGAGAGTCGCGTGGTCAAACGCTATGTACCTAGTTCACTGAGTTGAAACTCGCGTACACGGGTTTATGTACATGCTGGCGTGCTCGCATTCAAACGCGTTAATCCTAAGTTATTTAATAATCTTGAATTGGATCTAAAAGGTCTAACCGCGAAGTGAAGAAAAGTTGAACGCCTGTACGTTAGGTGAGCGCGGGTTTCTTGAAGAGGATGGGTGAGCCACAGTAGAGGCATAGATTTGTCTTAGGCACGATTTTCCCGCATCCCTTACACACTACTGGAGCTGATTCGTCTTCTTGATTTGGTATTTCAACGACCGTATCCTGCGCCATTTAAACCCCGCAGATAAACATCCGGAGATATGTTATAAAACGGACTTAGCATCAGCGGGGAGGGAGCCGGGAGAAAGTGACCCAGCATGTTTATTTCGGCATCGTGGGAAGGTATCATCATGGCACCAACCCCAATCTACAGACCCGAGCCGGGGCAAACCATGCGGGTTGCCTGTTTCATGTCAGGCTCAGGAACCAATGCGAGGAAGATCATTGAGAGGAGCCAGACGTATGGTGCCAGTTTTAAGGTTGAGCTGATATTCACGGATGTAAAGGATGGAACTCTTGGCAGAGATGGAGTTAAAGCTTGTAGGGCTCTCGACATCGCCAAGGAGTTCGGGATCGAGTACGAGTGCGTCGACATCATGGACTTTTATAAATCTCGAGGTCAGACCTCAAAGAGGGATCTTAGCCTCCGCCCCGATTTCGATAGACTCGTCGTTGATGCCATCGAGGGGCACAACGTCGATCTGATCGCCCTAGCAGGCTATATGAGCATCACGACCAAACCGCTGCTTGACCGATACGAAGGGAGGATTGTAAACGTTCATCCCGCTGATCTCTCGCTTATGGTTGGCGGTGAAAGGAAGTACGTCGGCGTGAACACGGTCAGGGACGCGATCCTTGGAGGAGAGAAGGTGCTAAGGGCTACGACTCACATCGTCCGAGAAAAGGTGGATCATGGTGAGATCCTCGTCCTCTCCAGACCAGTTGAGGTCAGGCTCCCAGGCGGTGTCACACTGGAGAGGTTGAGGGATGATAGGGAGCTACTGAAGACCGTTGTGGAGGAGCATCAGGATCGCCTTAAGCGGGAGGGCGACTGGGAGATCTACCCGCTTACGGTCCAGATGATAAGTGAGGGACGATTCGCTTTGGATAAGGGAGTCGTCTACTTAGATGGTAAACCCCTGCCATATGGGCTGAGACTCTAAGAAGTGATTGGGGCGACGACGGCGTCGTTGAGCCTGACAACGTCCTCAAACCTGACCTCTAGAAGTCTGTCTCGGCTTCCGCCGCCGCAGTAGAAGGTCTTGAACTTCTTCAGTTCCTCGTCGACAACGACCCTCATCTTGGTCGTGTAGCCTAGGCTTGGGGTTCCCCCTGGAGGGTAACCGCTGAGGGCCTCAGATTTTTCGAAGGGCATTAGGTGGACGTTTTTGACGCCGAGGGCAGCCGCCGCCTTCCTCAGGTTGACCTTCTTGTCTCCAGGGACGATTATTACTACATGGTCTCCGTTGTCTGTGACGGAGACGAGGTTCTTGGTGATCCTGTGGAGGTCTATCCCAGTCGCCTGGGATGCGTCGGCGGTGTGGACGGTCTCCTTCTTCTCGACGAATCTGTGCCAAACTTTGTGCTCTGTGAGCCACTCTTCGAGGGTCATTCTATCGATTAGGAGACATTCAGCGTTATTACCGTTTGCTTTCCCTGATAATCGCCTCCGTATTCGAAGCCGATTTGACGCTCGCGTATTGAGCCTTGTTGAGGGCGATAAGGTTGGGATAAAGTAGTTATGTCTCATATACGACAGTCGTCGTGTATTTATACTATAATTACACCATCGCACTTTTAAGGGGGTTCTCGTTTACTCAGAAGATATTCATTGATTGAGCGGAGGCAGCTGACGGACGAGGATGTTCGGAGGCTGGTCATTGGCTCAATCGAACTCATCCGCGAGGCCCAGCTTAGGCTTAACTTACCACTCAGTTACAACATAGAGGAGACCAAAGAGAGGCTGAATGAGGGCGAATGCTTCGCCGACTCCCTCATTAACATTAGAGGTAACCAGTATGGAATGGACTTCGGTTGCTTTTCGCCTCCCTCGACCATCCTGCTCGACAGGAACCTACCCTTCAGCGACAGGCCCCTAGACATCCCCGAGCTCGCGTCTACTCTATCCCTCTACAGTGCTGTTCACGAAGTTCTCCACGCTGACGACTGGGTCGGTGGAGACAAGCTTCTGAGAATGACTCGGGATCACATGCTCCGTGAGCACAAGGATAAGCTTGAGAAGGCACTGGAGTTCATAAGGGATGGGGAGGGTACCGACTGCATAAAGACGGTGGCTGAGCTCGCCAACCTTAATGCCAGCCACTACGTCGATATGGTTACTCACTTCCGGAGTTTCGTCGCCCTCCGATATGCTGGTGTCCCGAAGCTTGACATGATCTGGGATAGGCTCACTGTAAACTTCTTCCCACCGAACCTCCTGACGATGATTGAGGCGGAGAAGGGGACCGATTACGTCTTCAGCCTCTTCACCGAGAACGCTGGGAGGTACTGCCTCATCGAAGCCTTCGAGGAGTTTGAGTCGATAGGGAAAAAGTCCGCTAGCCAGTACACGGTTTAGGTTTGATTCGTCATATTCTAATGCGCGCCTCAGAGTGCTGGTTTGGTCTTCTTGATGAGGTTTCAGTTCTTATTAATGACGATGCGCGCTCCATATAGCTGCATCTAGCATCGACACTATAGAGTTAATTATTCTCGAGGGCTTCCCTGAGGGCTATGCTGCCCTCCTGGTAGTCCCTCCACATCTTACCCCCCGTGACGCCTCCGTCGACGAAGATGTTCTGCCCGGTGACGAACCTTGAATCGTCACTCGCCAGAAATAGGGCTGCCTTGGCTACCTCCTCAGGCATTATGGGTCCCCTAAGGGGCTGGATGTCCCTGAAGGCGTCCTCGACCACGTGCATCTTCGCCTCCGCCTGGTCACGTGTCAGGCGTGTGCGCGACAATACAATCATGGGAGTTGGGATATACCCGGGGCTCACGCAGTTCACCCTTATCCCCGCCTCCCCCAGCTCCATTGAGACGCTGCGCGTCAACTGAACTATGCCAGCCTTTGAGGCGCTGTAGATGTGGTTACCGAAGCCGGCAAGGACCGCTGCGGTGCTCGCGGTATTTATGATGCTGCCAAAGCCTTGCCTCCTCATCACAGGTGCTGCGTGCTTGATGCCCAGGAAGACGCCCCTGAGATTAACCCTGAGTGTCCTGTCGAAGTCCTCGACTGAGACGTCTTCGATAGGGCCGACTGCGCCAACGATGCCTGCGTTGTTGAACAGAGACGTCGAGGTGGCCCCATGTGTCAACCGCGGCCTTAACTGCATCCTTTACGTCTGCCTCATTTGAGACGTCTGTGTGTCTGTAGATGACTCTGCCTTTGAGTTTCTCCTCTAGAATTCTTCCTCTTCCATCCTCCACATCCGCGGCGATGACTTTCGCACCTTCCGCTGCGAATAGGTGGACGCTCGCCTTTCCTATTCCTCCAGTTGCGCCGGTGATTACTGCGACCTTCCCGTCGAGTCTACCCATTTTAATCAGGGATTATATGCGGATGAATGCTATTTCACGCTTCCCAACACACGCATTTATACAGATATTTTTAGTTATGGTGGCTTTACCTTCAATCATTTTGACAATTATTAGCTAATAATTTATCTCCAGAATCAGAGTTGCAATGTGATTGATGATGAAGATGGTTAGATTAACGGGGGCAGAGGCCGTTGCCAGGGCGCTGAAGGAATCAGGGGTGGAGTTCTTCTTCTACGTTATGGGTGGGATGATGATCTACTCCCAGATAGAAGACGCAGGGGTTAAGACTGTTCTATGTCGAAATGAGAAGGCGGCCACCAACATGGCGGATGGTTACGCTCGTGTGACCAAGAAGCCAACTGTCTGCTATGGTCAGCATGGCGCAGCCGCAGCAATCCTCGCATCAATGTTGTATGAGCCCATGTTTGCCCACAGCCCTGTCGTTGCATTAACAGGCTCCTATCCGACTCTGAAGAAGGATTCATGGTCGTATCAGGAATGCTATGAGATGAAGTACTTCGAGCCAACGTGCAAGTTTAACGCGGATGTAACAGACGTCTCAAGGCTTGCGGAATATCTACGTACAGCGGTTCAAGTTGCCGTGAGTGGATGCCCAGGACCCACACACATCAGTATGCACACTGATATGGCCGATGAAATTGCTGAGATGCCGGAGATCTATGGAGATGAAGTTTTTCAAAGGGTCCCACCATTCAGACCGAGGGCTGAGAAGGAGAGAATCACGGAAGCCGCAGAACTCCTGATCAACTCCCGTAATCCAGTAATAGTATGCGGCAGCGGTGTGCGTCTTTCCGATGCCAGCGAAGAGTTGCTTGCCCTAGCAGAGAAACTTAGTATACCAATCGTAACTAACCCCAACGGAAAAGGCTGTTTCCCCGAAGATCATCCACTATACATGGGGGTGATGGGCACATATGGGCGACCAGTCACAAACGACATTGTGCGTGAGGCTGACCTCATATTTCTACTCGGGACCAGGGCCGGTCGTATGCAGATGGAAGAGTTCACCTCTCCTCAACCTGGGACCTCCAAGATAATACACTTGGACATCGACCCAACGGCGATTGGCAGAAACTACAGAACCAAAGTGGCCTTGGTTGGAGACGCCAAGGCAACCCTGCAAGAATTGTTGGCGACTCTTGAGACTTTTAAAACTAAACCACTAGAGAATGGTGGAAGACTTGAGGAGTTATCAAGAAGAGTCAAAGAATACGAGGAATCAATTACGCAGCTTGATTCTGATGCAGTCCCGATAAAACCGCAACGACTAATGAAGGAGGTATCAAAGTTCATTCGTAGAGGAGACATCGTCGTGAGCGACACGGGAAGCATGCTCAGCTGGACCATTCGTTTCCTAAAGTTTAATGATACAGGTATTAGTTACCTCCCGGCGGGAGGGACATTGGGCTCTAGCTTCGCCTTGGCAATTGGTGCTTCGTTCGCCGCTGGGAAGAATCGGAGAGTCATCCATTTGACCGGAGACGGCGGTATGGGCTACAACTTGGCAGACTTGGAGACCGCGAAGAGGTATAATGATCAACGTGCCCCCATGGTGACCGTCGTCAATAACAACTCTGTGTTAGGTAACGAGGATTTCCCCTTCACAGAGCTAAACTACGCGAAGATAGCAGAAGGCTTTGGTTGCTACGGGGTCAGAGTTGAGAAGGCGGGAGAAATAGGGGAAGCTCTAAAGAGTGCTTTCAATTCGGGTTTGCCCTCCATCGTAGACGTAGTGACAGATAAAACAGAGCACCCTCCTGCACGCGTACGTTACCTTTGATCGCGTGTCATCGTAGAAGAATACTCAATTAGTAACAACGAATTGGGACTTTCATGAGGTTGGCTTAATTAGTGTTTTCAGAGGCTATAGTATTTCTATCCCATCATCTAATCTGGCAATTGTAAGGTTGGTGAGAAAATTTATCCTCTCAACATCGAGGTAGTTCTCTATGCTTTCATCGTAGAATATCCTCGCGTCAGCGGGGAACTCTTCGTCGCCTGATGAGATGACGAAGGTTAATGGGATGAGTGGCAACGCGTTGATCTTGAAGGCGTAGTCGCCGTACGGAAAGTCGACCCCTAGACCGCCTAGGAGTCTGACAGCTTGCCTAATCTTTGTGTCGCCACCCACAAATAGTGTCATGAGTTTCTCGCGCGCTAAATTGTTTGAGAAGTCCCCGAATTTAGCGCCTCTCAGGTTTCTGTAGGCGATGAGTCTCCCCGTCAACTCGACGCTTCGGGCCCCAGCGTATCCTAAGAGGATATAATATGCGGTCTTGATCAGGAAACCCTGATTTTGGTCACTTGCATCGAGCTCCATATTCTTGAATTGATCAAGCATTTTCCCGTTATTCAAGTCGAGTCTGATCTTCAGGAAATCGAGGTATTCTACTGGGGGGAATCCCAGTTTGCCTGCTAGCGCGCGTATCTGGTCTCGAACGTTTACCCAGCCCCAATTATTAGGCTGCGACATTGATGACAACTCAATCGGATTCCAGATAAGCATTCTGAAGTATTCAGCCTATTAGGCGAGAATCTTTACATTTTTGGCATATGTGATCCAGTATACAACGATGCATAGGCGACGAACATGAGAAGGAATTCACTTGATAATGCCGGCTTCGCGGCGCTTCTGCTCGTTGAACTCCTCCGATTTTCCCGGGGGGATCGTGAGGTACTTCCAGTCGTGTCCCTTATAGAGTTTGGAGAGGTAGATAATCTGCCCCCCATGCTGGGCGGCGTGGAGGACCTGCTGGTAGATGCCCTCGAGGGCGGGTTGCTTCTTCCACCGCACCTGTATTTCACGTGTGAGGTCGTCTCCCTTCAACTCGTCAAGGGTTCCTAGGAGCCTACTCCACCCGTCTTCCCATTTCCCCATCAAAATAGCCCTGTTCTCCCCCTCTAGGATGTGGAATTCGTTCTCCCTATCCCTGTCAGGTTTCTCCCCATCCTCTGTAAGATAGTTCGTAAATCTGCTACGGAGGCTTCCCCCGACGTGTTTAACCAGCACCGATATGCTGTGGGACTCCTCCCCCGGCTTCCTGAAGAACTCCTCGTCGCTAACCTGCGCGAGGGCTCTCTCGATGGTTTGTTTGAGGGTCTTGCACTGAGTCTTCGTATCTTCTATGAATAGATCTCCAGCCAGCGTCGCCATGAACACACCTAGTCATACTAAGTCGGGAGGCTAGATGAAGCTTAGGCGTGACTTGCTTTTCATTTCGATTAATTGGCGTGTGCGATGAGCATGTATTTTGATACTTAATATTTACCATATCTCTCAAATGTGCTAAGCATCGTTTCCACATTCCGCAGTGGAACATCTGGGCCCACCTCACCCCAGGATACAAGTCCGCCGCTTTTCGAGCCCAGCACCCTGATAATGTGCCTCACGTGCTCTTCGACCTCCTGCGTTGAACCGAACGGGAGGATGCGCTGACGGTCAACGTCGGCTAGGATACAGACTTTTCCACCGAACCTCTCTCCTAAGACGTCGATGCCTATTAGATTCACTTGGATGTTCAGCGCGTCGACCCCTATCTCAATAAGGTCGGGAATGATGTCCACGACGTACCCGTCACTGTGAAAGAACACATTCTTCCCGGATCCGTGAACGGTGTTGAACATCTCTCTGTATAGTGGCTTGAATATCCGGCGCCATAGGCCTGGGTTGATCATTAAACCCTGCATCGTCCCCCAGTCGTCCAGGAAATATAAGCCATCGATGTCTAGCTCGAGCCACCGCTTTATGAACCTCATCTTGAAATCGAAAAGCAAGTCGATGAGCCTAAGGAGCTCCCTCTTGCCTCTTATGAGGTCGATTAAGGTGGGCTCGAAGCCGTGAAGGAAGTGGAGGCGCTCGAAGAAATTCTCGGAGTCGCCTAGTACATAGTGGTCGTGGTCTTTTACTCGGATGCTCCTCTCGACCTCCCCGAAGTCAACAAGTTGGGTCGGGTCTGGGGGCACGTAGCCTTCAAGCTTTTCAAGGTTCGCTAGAGGGTATTCGGATACGCGTCCATAGATCCCGGGTGTTAAGTTCCTCCACACGACGCCCCAAGGGTCCCTGTTGAAGCCTCCCTTGTAGGGGATGCTGTCACCTGCCACCGTCGCCCAGCTGGTCACAAACTGGTGGAAGTCGCTAGGATAGCGTTGGAATATTTGCTCCAACTTACCGCAGTGTTGACTATAGCTGGATGGTAACGCGTAGCAGCCGTTGGGCACACGATCAGGGCTGCCATGTTCCACGGCTTTTATGACTCGGTCACGGCTGTTCATATGCCCGTCACTCTAGCTACGCAGCCAAAATGTAAAAGGTCGTTTGTATATGAAGGAATATCGAACGTAGGCTATGCTCAAGGGTTCACCCCACAAATTTTCTCGGCTATAGAAACATAGACCTTGATTGCATCGAGATAATCATCTACCTTTACGTGGTCCATTGCTGTATGGGCAAAACGTTCCTCCCCGGGGCCGAAGCCGACTACAGGTTTACCTAACCAACTGTAGAAACGACCGTCGGTAGCAAATGTCCAGGTTTTCCTAACTGGTTTCTCTTTTTGTATCGCTTCGATTGCGGACTCCACCTCCTCAACTACTGGGAAAGCATTCGGGTCAGTGTAAAAGCCGGTGAAACCCCTCTTGCCGTTTATCGTGGGAGTTGAGATGATAGTGGCGTTAAAGTCGGAATCCTTCGTGGACTGGTCTCTGATGAGGTCTTGGAGGTCGATGTATAGTTGGTCTGCCTGGTAGTTGGGGGTGTTACGACAGTCGATTTGGAATCGGCACTCCTCGGGAATGACGTTGAATGTGCCAGGCTTCACCTCCATCGTTGTTACGGCGAGACTCGTCTTTCCGTATAGGGGGTCGTATGGGAGCTTTGGGATGAGTTCATTTCTTATTCTGGTGATAAGTTCGGTGGCCTTGTAGAGTGCGTTTATGCCCCTCTCGGGCGCGCTCGCATGGCAGCTTCTCCCCCTAACGACGATGCTCATTCTCATGGAGCCCCTGTGACCTAAAGCGAGTCCCATATTCGTCGCTTCCCCGATGAGGACGACGTCTCCGAGGAACCGGTCTTTTTCAATTGTTGATATTGTTCCCTCACCCCCCAACTCCTCCTGAGCGACAGCTGCGAGCTTATAATCGCCTTTCAGTTTGACATCAACGTCTCTGAGGTAAGCCCCAGCCATAACCATCGCGGCTACTCCCGCCTTCATGTCGCTGGCACCGCGTCCGTAGATGACTTCTCCCGAGGCTCCGAAGGGTGCACCGTCCATGAGCTTACCTGAGTATGGATCGACCATGTCACCTGGTGGAACATGGTCAATGTGCCCGTTCATGAGGAGGCTGCGACCACTCTCGGATCCCTTCAACTCTCCCATCGCATCCCCGAGGTTGTCGACTCTGACCTCGTCAAAGCCATTGGCACGCATCGTCTCAGCGAGCTTTTCACCGCACGCCTTCTCGTGGCCACTTGGGCTAGGCACCTTGATAAGCTCCTGTAGTAGCTGGATCGCCTCGTTTCTGTGATCCTCCACCCATTCAGTTACGGAGACCGCCAAGACTCCCACTTAGTTAGGAATCGGGAAATTGAGGTTAAAAGAGGTTCGAGCACTCTAATTGATGATTTACTTCAACAAAATATGAGTGTTTTATAATGCCTTCAATTCCTTGGTGGGGTTTTAGTGTGATATCCGTTGAAGTTTCTCCATTCCCCGCAGAAGGGACCACCACCCTCGCGGTTGCACGCCGCCGCGTTTGCTGTGTACTTGATGCAACGCCACGCGAATAGGCAGAGCTTAGGCTTAGAGGGGTCCATTATTGGTCTAATCAAATCTTTCATTCCCTCTTTATAGGAATTTATAATGACGAAAGACACACACTAGCGCACGATTTAGTAACTAAGGATCACTTTTTTAGAGTAGAATCTCACAGCATAGATATTTTCTTTATACTCGCGTTGGCGGAGAATTCGAAAGTTTCTTCTCTTTGCCAATGGCGGATAAGCCAAAGGTGTCCACGGTGACGAGGAGCAGGATGAAGAGGGACGACCAGCAGTGGGTACTCGACTGGCTAGTTAAGACTACGGGGCGCGTCCAGAACTTCGCTAACGACGAGAGGGACCTTCCGCCGGAGGTTAAGTCGTATAGGATGATACCGCGGGTCCTCTGCAAGGAGGCGCGTCACATAGAGACGATAGCGAAGGCCGCTGAGGCTGCGGGACATATAGACACGGCTCGTCAGCTCTACCGTCGGGCGAGTCAGGTCTACCACGAGGCCCAGCATAGCATCTTCGAGGACGACAATAAGGAGAAGATATTCCTCCATGGGAAACACATCGAGTGCTACGACAAGGTAGCAAGCTACGCAGATTACCCAGTTGAGAAGGTGGAGATCCCATGGGAGGGCGTCCAGATTCAGGGTCGCTTCCATCTGCTCAGGGACAGGAGGAGGGCACCAGCTGTCCTCTTTCTTCCAGGGATGGATATGACGAAAGAGGTGTTCCCTAATCCATTAGCCAATCCATTTCTTCGAAGGGAGATGCATGTGCTCTCAATAGACGGCCCGGGGCAGGGGATAAGCAACATCCGGAAGATTCGGGTCTCCGACGACAACTACGAAAGAGCGGCGATGGCGGCCATCGACTGGCTTGTGGGTAGACCAGAGGTTGATCCAACTCGGATCGTGATCGCGGGAATCAGCTTCGGTTGTCACTGGGGCGTCAGAACGGCTGCGATAGATAGGCGAGTTAGGGCACTACGCCACATCATACGCCGTCGTCGGCCCCAAGAAGGCCATATTCGGCGAGGCATCCCCCCGCTTCAAGCAAATGTTCATGTACATAGCGGGGCTGAGCGATGAGGACGAATTCGACGCAATGGCGGAGAAGATGGATACCGCGGGATACGCTGAGAAGGTCAGATGTCCCACCCTGCTCACTATGGGGGAATATGATCCTCTTTGTCACCTCGAGACTGCTGTCGACTTCTTCAACGAGCTCACCTGTCCCAAGGAACTTTGGGTGCTTGAAAACGAGTTCCACCGAATAAGCCTCCGTGAGGGTATCGGCGGTATAGAGATCTACCCATACATAGCCGATTGGCTTCGCGATGAGGTAGATGGGAAGCACCCCAAGGACCTGAATAAAATGGTGCTCGTCAAGCAGAAGAGCGGCGCAGGCCCATATGATGTGCCAACTGACACCCTTGGCTTGCAAAACTAGCTCGCCAACTTGTAGAGTGTGTGGAGTTAAGGAAAGTCTGTCTGGTTTAAGGCAAGAGCTAGGATTACACGGAACACGATACGTCGGTGTAGCTGGGCTCTATCTCACTTAGCTGAACAGACTCATCTGTGCGAGTATTAGGAGTATAATGAGTAGAATAGAACTCAGTCGCTCGCACGTCATGATTCCCTAAGCTTATCGCTGATGGATAAGTAATGCTTAACCTTCTCCCAGTCTACGTGGCTTGGCTGATTACCAACTCCCACGTAGAGAACACCCGCCTTTTGTAATATGTGGCATGGCTCTCTAGTTAGCTTGCCCGCGCCGTGCCCCTGCCTCGTGATGAGATGCAGGTTGTCAAGCTGACAGGCCACAGTCATCGCGATAACAGCCTCATTCTCATCTATGTCACGGTTATGGCAGTAGTCGGCGAATCGCTGGTATGCGGTTCCAGAGTGGGGTTCCATGTAGATCTACCTGCTATTTACGGTCTTGAGTTCTTGAATCTAATGTATTCACGCGTATGGAATTTGGGATAGTCACCCCTACTAATAAGTTGGCATTATGTTTAGGGGGCTTGTGTGCCACAAGGAAGAAAATAATTAATTTACTCTCATATTTCTAATTATGTAATGCGCGAGCGTGGACTCTAGGCGCAGGGTTTTAATCGCCTCCAATCTTCATTTCTTCGATCCCAATGCTCTACGATACCCTGGTTGAGACCTACGTCAAGCTGGAGGCGACGACGAAGCGTCTCGAGATGACCGAGATACTTGCAAACCTGCTTCGGGAGGCAGAGCCAGAGGAGATGGCGGAGCTGATCTACCTAACCCAAGGAAAGATCCACCCAGACTGGACAGGCGAACCCGAAATAGGTATGGCTGAGAAGAGCGTCGTGGAAGCCATCATCAAGGCAACTGGGCTCCAAAAGTCGAAGGTGGAGCAGCTCATCTCTGAGACCGGGGACATCGGCCACACGGCTGAAGCGGCTCTCAGGCAGAAGAAGATCGCCTCCTTCGGAGGGAAGAAGCCCACCGTATCCGAGGTCTACAACACCCTCGACGCCATCGCCAACGAGTCGGGGCAGGGGAGCTCCGCACGAAAGGTAGACAGACTCGTAAAGCTGATTGTGAACGCCTCCCCCACAGCAGCCCGCTATCTTGCACGTACCGTTGTCGGTGCACTTCGACTAGGCATAGGCGACATGACGATACTCGACGCCCTCGCTATAGCAAGAACCGGCTCGAAGGACGCCCGCGAGGCACTGGAGCGTGCCTATTACCTTAGCAGCGACCTCGGAGACGTCGCTGAGACTCTCGCTGAGAAAGGTATGAAAGCCATCGAAAACTTCGAGATAACGGTTGGTAAGCCGATAATGGCGATGGCAGCGCAAAGGCTAAGCACGGCGGAGGAAATCGTCGAGAAGCTAGGGAGGCTTTCAGCTGAGTACAAACTCGATGGTGAACGCCTCCAAATCCATAAGCAAAGCGAAAAGGTCGAGATATTCAGTCGCCGCCTCGAGAACATCACCAACATGTACCCAGATGCAGTCAAGATGGCGCAGAACCAGATCAAGGCGAGGAGCGCAATAGTCGAGGGAGAGGTCGTAGCCGTCGATACCGACACCGGCGAGATGCGTCCCTTCCAGACCCTCATGCAGCGTCGAAGAAAACACGGCATCCAGGAGGCTATGGAGAGACTCCCCGTCACGATCTTCCTCTTCGACTGCCTCTACGCCGACGGGAAAGACTACACCCTTGAACCTTATCCGATGAGAAAAGAGAAGCTCAAAGAGATCATAGACGAGTCGGAGAGATTCCACAGAGTCAACTCACTGGAGACTGAGGACCCGAAGGAGGTGGAGCGGTTCTTCGAGCAGGCTATCGCTGACGGGACAGAAGGGCTGGTATGTAAGAGCCTAGCCAACGAATCAATCTACCGCGCAGGGGCGAGAAGCTGGCTCTGGGTGAAACTTAAGAGGAGTTACCAGAGCAAGATGTCGGACCCAGTTGACCTTGTTGTGGTCGGTGCTTTTCATGGCATGGGGAGAAGAGCAGGTAGCTACGGCGCCCTCCTCGGCGCTGCCTATGACCGCGACGCTGACATGTATCGTACAGTCTGCAAGGTCGGCTCCGGCTTCACCGACGAGGTGTTGGCCACACTCCCGAAAGATCTGGAGCCCCTCAAACACGAAGGAAAGCACCCTCTCGTAGACAGCCTCCTTAAGGCAGATGTCTGGTTCGCCCCGGAGAAGGTCATGGAGGTCCTAGGCGACGAACTAACCCTGAGCCCGATCCACACAGCGGGCTTCGACGCAGTTAGGAAGGGCGCGGGACTAGCTGTACGTTTCCCCCGATTCCAGAGGTGGCGAGACGACAAGTCATCTGAGGAAGCGACGACAATACCTGAACTACTCGATATGTATAGGTCGCAGCTCAAGCAGATTGAGAAGGGGGACGAAGGTTAACTTAGTTAACTAGCCAAAATTTTATCGCGAAAAAAATCGTCTATTGCACATAATGTTTTTTCCTGGTGGTTTTTAATCGGAAGCGTTTTACGCCACTATTTTGGTATCGAGTGTTATCAAATGGTGGCTTCATGAACATCGTGCTTCGTAGGGCCAGGCCGGCGGATTGGGAGAATGTGTTGTGGGTTGAGTCCAAGTCGATGCCGAACCACAGGTATCTGCCGTACGTATTCGATACGTTCGTCGACGATAAGGTGGGGGAGTTCAGCGTCGAGGAGCTGGACGGTGAACTCGTCGCCTGTGGAAAGTATACGATTGTGCCGGATGGCTCGGCGTGGCTTGAGACTCTGCGCGTTATACCCGAGCGGCAAGGGCTGGGACTTGGTAAACGTCTCTATGAGCACTGGCTCGATCTCGCCCGGACCCAGAGGGTGAAGGCGATGAGGATGTACACGGGCATCACGAATGTTGTGAGCAGTGGCTTGGCTGAGAGATATGGGTTAACTCTACAGGGGACGTTCAAGGGTGCGACACTACCGATTCACATCGATGCTGGCGAGAGAGGTGGATTCACGCCCGTACACAGACCCGAAGAGGGCCACCGCCCTCTTAATGCCTCATCAAAACGATTGGTTGGGTTGGCTTGTGATGAACCGCACATTCTACAGGCTCACCCCAGCCCTATGCGAGGACATGGCGAAAAAAGGGATGGTGTACGAGGACCAGGAAACGGGCAGCGTGGTGACGCTCGGCGCCCGCTTCATGCAGGAGCAGTCCCTCCACATCGGCGTCTGGGGCGGGGACGCGGATTCGTGCCTTCGGTTCGCCACGTGGAAAGCTGCGGAGAGAGGCATCCCCCAGCTGAGCTGCTTCCACGAGGCGACCCTCACGAAGATCGGCGAGGATTTAGCCCGCCACGGCTACAAGTTCGACGATTCAGACTACATAGTGAAGGGAATCTACCTCGATTAACCAGCTTAAAAAAAGCCCTTCCACATGCTAATATGTGGAGAATCTAAACAGGGCCCATATCCTCGACGACTGTATGCTTCATCACGCCGATGGGCTGAATCTCGCACTCCAAAACATCTCCGACCTTGAGGAAGCCCTCGGGGCCCCAGCTCCCTGCGACTCCCGCGCATGTCCCCGTTGCGATTATGTCCCCAGGATTTAACGTCGTGCCCCGGCTCATGTAGCTGACGAGGTCGGGGATCCTGATTATCATATTCTCCACGGTGCCGTCCTGGCGCGTCTTGCCGTTGACTCGAGTCACAAGCCTCAGCGGTACCCTGTAGGGGTCCGGTATCTCATCCGCGGTGACAATGCATGGACCCATCGGAGCAGCGTTATCCATCCCCTTTCCCTTCGTCCAATTTATGTCACCCTTGTAGAGGCGGAAATCCACATCCTGGGGGAATCCCTGATCTCTGAAGCTGACGTCGATGAGGATCGTGTAGCCAGCGATGCAGCCATAGGCTTCTTCTGGTTTGATGTCCTTACATTTCCTCCCGATGACGACGGCGAGTTCGTTCTCGTAGTCGAGCTGTTTAGAGACCTTGGGCTTGATGATGGGTACACCTGTTCCAATGATGAGGCTGGGCTGCTTCTGGAAGCAGTCCGCGACCTTTAGGTTAAGCGACTTGAGGCGCTCTATCTCCTTCTTCCTCTCCTCAGGCTTGTCGGCCATCCTCTCGGTTGCGTGATCGTAATAGTTGACTGCGGTGCAATAGATCTTCCCTGGGTAACTGATGGGGGCTTGGATGCGTGCCTCCTCGCCGAGAACTATCCTTTCTCCGTCGACGCCTAAAGCATCTTTCCTGTTCCCCAGCCACTCTAGGACCTTCTCGGCTTCCCTCCTCGACTTCTCTCCCCCCTCTAGGAAGCCCACCATGTCAGCGGGAATCAGCGCCGAGGCGACGCGACTAGGGTAGAGCTCCCCCTCCTTCTCCTTCAAATATAGCGCATAAGCGGAGTTTAGGTCGACGATCCCCTGCTTCACTATTGCGCCGAGCCTGCGCTCGGTGTGGACCTTGAACGTAACGAGCTTCAAACTGGATCCCCTAAAACTCCCCTGAACCATGTATTTGATACTTCGCAACCCCGAATTGGTAAGTATTATACATGTATCAGGCGGTATCATGCAGCGAAAGCCATGCTAGATGACGCCGTGAAGAGGATCGATGATTCCTACACCCTCCGAAAACTAGAGGAGATGATCAGAATCAACTCCATAGTTGGCAACGAGGGGGAACTAGCCGAATATCTCCTACGAGAACTTGAGTCCCTCGGATTAAAGACAGAGATACATGAGGTCGCACCCATGCGGCCTAACGTCTACGCCCATGTAATGGGAGACAAGTCGGGGAGGCGACTCAACTACAACGGCCACCTCGACACTATCCCCGTCGTGGAGGGCTGGGAGACCGATCCATTCCAACCAGTCAGGATGGGAGAGAAGCTGATTGGGTTGGGCAGCTGCGACATGAAGGCGGGCTTTGCCTGTGTCCTCACGATGCTTAAGGCGCTCCAGGATTCAGGTCACAATCTCAAGGGCGAACTCTCCGTATCCGGAGTAATTGACGAGGAGGCCTTCGGCGAGGGCGCCAAGGCGATGCTCAAAACCGACTATGGGAAGGTTGACGCAATAATATTGGCTGAGCCTTACCCCTGCGACGAGTCGAAGCCAATGCCTCTCGGAATCACCGGAAAGATTCTTTACGATGTCACCGTCCACGGTAAGGCCGCACACGGCTTCCGCCCACACCTCGGCGTAAACGCCGTTGAAGACGCCGCCAAGATAATTGCGAACCTCGACAAGCTGAGCTTCTACGACCATCCAGACTTCCATAAGGGCAACTACTCAACCCTCAAGTTTGAGGGTGGGTACCAGATCTACAGCGTCGTCGTTCCCGCAACCGCTAGATTCGAGGTAAACAGGCTTCTCGTGCCTGGTGAGACCTTGCAGAGCTGCATCGCCGACATGGAGCGGCTCGTCGATTTTCTTAACCTAAAGAGCACAGTCGAGGTGAAAACGAAGCCGCCCCAATATGAGGCCTACGTCATGTCGAAGGATGAAACGATCATCAAGGCCTTCGACCCCATATACAACAAAGTGATGGGGAAACCACCGGTCTACCAGTACGCATACGGGATCACCGATGCAAACACATTCGCGGGGGTTGGGAAGATACCCTGCCTGCACCTCGGCCCCGCCCGCGGCGTCTCCGATCCGAAGAAGGGAGGAGGCACCCACGAGAAGAACGAGTACGTTGACGTCACATGGCTCCCAAAGGTGAGCAGAATGTACGTCGAGATCGCGGACACCTTCCTCAACAAGTAAACAGATTTCCCATGTTCCTCAAAGCAAACCATTTAACCGGAAGCAGAGATCCATGCAGCGACAAAGATGTACGAGGACCTTCTCAAGAAGCTCGACGACCGATACACCGTCAAAAAACTGGAGGAGATGATCTCGATACCCTCCGTGGTGAAGGAGGAGAAGGAGCTCGCCGAATACCTGAAGACCGAACTCGACAAGCTGGGGTACGAAACAGAGTTCCAAGAGGTGGAGCCCAACCGCCCCAACGTCTATGGCAAGCTCAAGGGCAGGGAAAAGGGTAAGCGTCTCAACTTCTGCGGCCACATGGACACGGTCCCAGTGGTTGAGGGCTGGACCATGGACCCCTTCGAAGCGGTGAAGAAGGGAAACAGGCTGCATGGCCTCGGTTCCAACGACATGAAAGGAGGCATAGCATGCACTCTCAACATGCTACGCGCATTCGCTAACAGTGGATACGAGTTCGCCGGAGAGCTAAGCTTCGCCGGCGTCATTGACGAGGAGGCCTTCGGTGAGGGAGCAAAGGCGATGCTCAAAACCGACTATGGAAAGGTCGACGCAGTGGTCCTCGGGGAAGCCAACACGGGTGAAGCCGGTAACGGGACACACCTGGGCATAACAGGAAAGATCCTCTACGATATACGCGTCCACGGGAAAGCAGCCCACGGCTTCGATCCAGAGGAAGGCGTTAACGCCGTAGAGGAAGCCGGCATCATCCTCGCCAACCTCCCAGGGCTAAGGTTCAAGAAACACCCAAAGTTCGGTCAAGGTAACTACAGCACACTCAAGATCGAGGGAGGATACACAGTCTACAGCGTAGTAGTCCCCGCCACATGCCGATTCGAAGTCAATAGGCTCCTCGTCCCCGGTGAAACCGTCGAATACGCGATCAAAGACATGGAGCGGCTGATCAAGAGCTTAAATCTCAAGAGCAACGTCGAGGTCCGGACGAAGCCCCCCTATACGCCAGCTACGAGATCAAGAAAACGGAGCCCATCGTCAAAGTATTCGACAAGGTCTACAGAGAAGTCTTCGGCGTTGCACCAGAGTACAACTACCCGAAGAGCATCACCGACGCCAACACACTCACTGGTGAGGGTGGGATTCCCTGCATACACTTCGGTCCAAAACCCGGAGGAACACACCAGAAGAACGAGTACGTCGAATTAGACTGGCTCCCAAAGGTAAGCAAAGCATACGCCTTAGTTGCAGCCCACTACCTCGTCTAGCCTAAACGCACTCTTTGGTAAATCTATTAACGCTTAAAAGGCATCGAGATTAATCCAGAGCCATGTCCGAACCAGAGATCGTGAGCATCAGAGAATTCAAACGCCTCGACATCCGCACGGGAACAGTGAAAGAGATCGAGCAGATCACCGGAAGCGACAAGCTCTACCGCCTACAGGTCGATATGGGCGACCACATGCGCCAGGTAATCACAGGCCTCGTCGAATACTACAAAGCCGATGAGATCAAAGGCAAAGTAATATGCATCATCTGCAACCTAAAACCCGCGAAGATATTCGGCAACGAGAGCAACGGGATGCTTCTAACAGCTGAGAAGGACGGAAAACTTTCCCTCCTCACAACGGAGCGTGAAGTACCTAACGGCTCAAAGGTCTCTTGAATTCTTCTTCGATTAGCATATCAAAAACTATAGGCAACGGAAATAAGCACCCCGCCGAAACCTAGAGGGATGAAGGTCCTAGTCACAGGTGGCGCAGGTTACATAGGCTCCGAACTCCTGAAGGTTCTCAGGGAATCAAGCAACTACCCAATCAGCTTCGACATCGCATCTAACCCAAAAGACGACATCCGGGACGCGTCGAGGATCGAAGAAGCCATCGAATCCGTCGATATAGTGTACCATCTCGCCTCCCCGTGCATCGTACAGGAAAGCATTCAAAACCCCTGGAAGTACTGGGAAAACATCGTTAAAGGTACAGCCAACGTCGTCGACGCCTGCAAAAAGCATGAAAGACGCCTTATCTTCACTAGCACCCAGCTTGCCGGGGAAAACTTTCGCTGCCAGTGCTGCGGCCAGCTTCAGTCCCCCTATGCAGCCGCGAAGCGAGAGGCTGAGAAGCTAGTCGAACAACTACCCGACTTCACAATAATCAGGCTTCCCAACATCTACGACCTAGAGGGCAGGGATCCCAACGACAGCCGCCTCTTTCCTCGGTTTAACAAGGCTGCAAAGGAGACCGGTATCGTAAAGATCCATCCGCCGGAGGATACGCCAGTCACACTTATCACCGTCAACAAATGCGCCCAGAACCTACTCGGTTACCTTAGGAAGGGAAAAGGTACAAAACTAATGAAGGGTGAGACGATGACGATAAAACAGGTCGCAGAACTTGTAGCTGCACTACACGGTGCACGTGTTGAAGTTGTAGAAGATTCTAAAAAATAGAAAATATTTTACAACCCACTTAGGGTGTAGACTCGAAGGACTAACTCTTCCTATCGCTATATTTCTCCCAAGAAGCACGTTCGTCCCCCGGATGGACGCTAATCTTATGCTCGTCGAATTCGTTTCTTGAGGAGAAATTCTTGTGACACTTGGAACATCGAAGTTCTTCTCAACACCTAGTGTGCTCGTGCGCGCGCGAATGAGCACCTATGGGTTTGGTTCATTAAACCGATAAACTCAGCAAGGTCTAAAATACACCCATACTCATCTAACTCAGCGGTGAATTGGATGGGTTTCTGGCCCGACGGATACAAGTGTTGTGTGAATCTCTCCTTCGACTACGACTCGGACAGCGCCACCATATGGCGTACCCCACTAGATATAGTCAACCAGAGTAGGGGACGCTTCGCCCCGAATGTGGCAATCCCACGCATCCTAGAGATGCTCGACCGCCATAAACTCAAAGCGACGTTCTTCGTCCCCGGTTGGACTGCTGACAGGTACCCAGAGTCAGTAAAGTCAATAATCGAGCACGGTCACGAGGTAGGCGCCCACGGCTACACCCACGAGCGCCTCGCCGAGCTAAGCTGGGAGCTAGAGGAGAGTGTCTTTGAGAAGAGCCTAACAACCTTAAAGAAGTTCGGCGTTAAACCCGAAGGCTTCCGCGCTCCCTATTGGCTCATCAGCGACCGCACCATCGACCGAATCAAGCAGTTTGGCTTCAAGTATGACAGCGACTTCATGGACAACGACATGCCCTACATGCTCGAGTGGCGTGGGAAACCCACCGGCCTAGTAGAGCTCCCCATCGAGTGGATGCTAGACGACTGGCCCCAGTATGACACTTACCGCCGCAGCCCCGAGGACGCCTATAAGGAGTGGAAGCCGGAGTTCGAGGGAATCCACCGTCTTGGTCGATACTTCGGTCTCACCTGCCACCCCCAGGCTACCGGTAGGATTAGCAGACTGGATATGCTCGAAAAGCTAATCACCGAGATGGAGCAAAAGGGCGATGTTTGGTTCGCCACGGGTAAAGAAGTAGCGGATTGGACCCGGAAGAAATTAACGTGATTTTTTTAACCTATCTACGAGAGCTGGCATTGCCTCACCCGACGGCGCTCTAATCGACGCATCGCAAATGTCGGTTAATTCACTTTTCAGCGGATTAATCTCTACAATCGCTCCACCTCTCTCCTTCACTGTCACAGGCAGCCCCGCGGCAGGGTAGACGACAGCAGATGTCCCCGCAACAATCATGCAGTCACTCCTATTTGCCTCCTCTAAGCAGGCCCTAAGAACTTCTCTTGGGATAGGTTCACCGAACATTACCACATCATCCTTCACGACTCCGCCGCAGCTGGGACACTTCGGAGGCAAAATCGAGAGATCGAAGTCCAGCCTAGGAAACCTGGAACCACACTGAACACACCTAAGTTTAAGCCGGTTCCCATGGATCTCGATAACATTCACGCTCCCCGCCTCAAAGTGGAGATTATCGATGTTCTGAGTAACAAGAGAACGGAGCAAACCCATGGCCTCAAGTTCCGCGAAGGCGTAGTGGCTGGGATTCGGTCTCGCCTCCTCTAAACTGCTCCCGAACCTACTCACCCTCGCCGAGTGAAGCATCTCCTCCCAGTATCTCCTCGGATCCTCCTCGAACCTCCTGTAGCCATTCATCGGAGGCTCCCCAAACTCCGTCCACAGCCCACCCGGGCCCCTGAAAGGACGTATACCACTCTCGACTGAAACCCCAGCGCCAGTCAAAGCTGTAACATATTTAGACTCCTGAATCAGCTTAGCCGCTTCACGAATTGTGGCTAAAACATCCTCGTCTAGTGGCACAAAGATAGACTTGAGTTTAGGGAAGAAAAGAGTTGGCTCTACTTGCCGCGCTCTCTAAGCGCCTTAGTCAGCGCTGGGAGAACGACGTAGATGTCGCCAACTATGCTGTAGTCACTTATTTCATGGATTCCCGCGGACTCGTCACTGTTGACGCTGACGATAATCTGACTGTCCCTGATCCCCGCCGCGTGCTGTATGGTTCCAGAGACCCCGCAGGCAACGTATAGGCGTGGCGCCACTTTCTTGCCGCTGATTCCGACCCACTGATCCATCCAACCTAGGTCCGCGGAGATAGGGCGGGAGCAACCCATCTTGGCATTGAGTTCTGAGGCGAGGTCTTCAAGGAGCTTAAGATCCTCGCGCTTTTTGAAGCCCCTGCCAGCGGAGACGATGATCTTCGCACTCTCGAGTCCAGCATCGCCGGTGTTCTTCGGACGTCTCTCCAATACCTTAATCCTAGAAACAGCTGAGGCGACGTTCAACTCGACGATCTCACCGCTAATTACCTCCCCCTCGGGCTTCTGGAAGGTCCTAGCTGGGACTGTAACCACCGCCGGCTTTCCTTTAATTAGCTCCGTTGCTATGGTCGATCCACCGTAGGCGAACCTCTTCACCCTGAAAGCGCCTTCATCTGGTTGTATCTCGAAACAGTCACCTGAGTAACCTGCCTTCAGTGCTGATGCGACTCTTGGCGCAAGTTCCCTCCCCCTCTTAGTGGAGCCAATTAAAACAATGTCAGCAGACTCCCTTCCAACAGCCTCCAAGATACCACTCTTCAAAAAGTCGGTATTTGTTTCCTTGATCAAATAGACCTTAGAGGCGCCACTGCAGGACAGGACTTTGGCCTGTTCATGGTTTGAGGCTACCGCTGATGCTCCTACTCCAGATAGTTCTAGCGCCTTACCTAGAAGCTGCAGGGAGAGCTCCGTGTTCTCTGAGTAAGTGATCGCCTTCATTACCTAATCCTCCAAGACGCCTTCATCCGACAAAGCAGAGACCAGCTTATCCACGGCCTCCTCGACGCTTTCAGCCTTTATGATGATGCGCTTCCTCTTAACCTCCGGAGCCTGCGCATCTAGTACCACAACTCTAGATGATGCCTGGAGATCCTCTGCCTTGATTCCGAGAGCCTCCGCGTTCCACTCCGTCAACGGCTTTTTCTTCGCCTTCATTATATTCATCAGGCTAGGTATCCTGGGTTCATTGATCTCCCTGACTACGGTCGCTAGGAAGGGTGGCTCGGCTTCAACAACCTCATCGAAGTCCTCAAGATCTCTAACAGCCCTAAACTTGCCCGCCTCCAGCTTCAACTCCTTTACATAGGTGACCTGGGGGACGCCGAGGAGTTCAGCGACCCTTGGGCCGACCTGGGCACCCATACTGTCCATCGCGAGCTCCCCAGCGAGGACGAGATCATATGACCCTATTTTGCGAATAGCCGATTCAAGAACAATACTCGTCGCGTAGGCATCGATTCCCTTTAAGCCGGGATCACTCACGATGTAAGCGGCGTCTGCTCCCATGGCGAGTGCCTCCAAGAGGCTGGTCTTCGTCCTCTCGTCGCCAAAGGAGAGGGTCACGACCTCGGCCCCAGATGCTTCCTTAACCTTGATGGCGGCCTCCAAAGCCCGCTTATCAAGGTCGTTAAGCCTCCTCTTCGCAGACTCAGTATGAGGACGCCTCGTTGAAGGGTCAATTTTTACTTCGCTTAGATCGGGTATATCCTTGGTGAGGACTATTATCCTTGTCACCTTAATCAGCCTTGAAGCCTTCCAATGCGCGCCCTTTTTATCTCTTTTCACTCATTCTTAGAACCTTTCTTCGACCATTGACGAAGTAGCTATGAGCTCAGCTCAAGCGAGGTTAGCCTAAACCAAGACTTTAAGAGCGCCCTTAAGCGGAGAACGATATTGAAATGCCTAAAAAATGGATCGTTTGCTTAGTCTTTCTCATCATCGTTCTCCTAAACATCCAGGGAGTAGCACACTGTGTCACGGCGACGAGTCTTGTGAGTATAACGACCATCATAAAACCCCAGCCCTACTTAAACCAACTCACCTCCGGCGACAAATGCGTCTTCAATGTTACGATCCAGAACCTAGGAGTCAACGTGGCCCAGGGGCAGATCGTGAATGCCTCTGAGCCTAACGTGAGGTACTCCGGAAACTTCACCGTCGAGGCCGACTTTGAGCTACGCAAAGAGGGTCAACTATTCTACGGCGGACAATCTGTGGGTTACACAACATCGATCAACAACACGCAAATCGATCAATACTATTCAATTAAGATACCTCCACAGACGGGGAAGATTGAGATGAACCTCACTTACAACCTCACAAAAGGGTATGAGGTGCTGGGGGTTCGTCCCGACGAGAACTTGGTCCTATACTTCAGAGTCAACGTTTTCGTCCAAACCTACTCCGACAAGGATGGAGTCTATCAACTAAATGTGGGGCAGAGGGTTCAGACTCAGAGGAACCTATACTATGTAATCGACTTCGTTAAGCAGGAGTATCTAAAAGGAAAATTGCTGGATATCAAGGAAGAGATATCGCAGATTAAAAACATAAACAGTGATCAGGTCCAGATAGGTAAAGACTACTACGCTAAAATTCTTAACGACATCAACTCCACGATCATCAAAGGCGACTACATCAACGCCCTAGATTTGATACAGAACTACTACGAGTTCGAGCAACCCAAGCTGATAGACATCCTGTACCTCAACTTGAACTCCACGGCTAAGACGGCAAATAAATACCCAGACCTTAAGACGAATTACGACGCCCTCCAAGCCAATAACAAACAGCTGGAGAACGACTTCAATACGGTCCTCAACGTGAACCAGCTTCAAGAGACCAACATTAAACAACTAGAGGATGAACTCAAGAGTACAAAGCAGGACTACCTCATTATGAGCGTCGTCGGTTTAATCCTAATGCTCCTAATTGGATACTTGATCGGAAGTAAACCACATCTTGCGCTCTGACACTCAGACCTCGAGATGTTAGATAACATCCGAAAAACGCTTTAAGCCAAACTGTGGTAGTCTGGTTGATTATCCATGAAACCCGAAGAGGTTACAAGGATCGCAGTCCTCGGAGCAGGCGTCATGGGCCATGGAATAGCCCAGATAGCGGCCCAGGCGGGTCTACAGGTCACCATCAGGGACATAGAGCAGAGCTTCCTAGACAGCGCTAAAGCGGGTATAGAGAAGAATCTAGCCCGCCTAGTCGAAAGGGGGAGGATAAAGCAGGAAGATGTCTCACTCGTCCTCGGTAGGATCAAAATGACGCTCAGCCTCCCTGACGCCGTCAGAGAGGTCGACCTCGTCGTAGAGGCTGTCCCAGAGAAAATGGAGATCAAACACGCCGTCTGGAGCGAGGTATCAAAGCATGCGAAATCCGACGCCATCCTGGCAACCAACACGAGCAGTCTCAGCATCACTGAAATGGCTAAAGCTGTCTCAAACCCTGAGCGCTTCGTTGGGATGCACTTCTTCAACCCTCCCAACATCTTGAAGCTAGTAGAGATTATCCCAGGGGAGAAGACGAGTCAGGAGACCATCGCCACCGTCAAAGTACTAGCTGAGAAACTGGGAAAGACTCCGGTCATCGTCAAACGTGACGCCCCAGGGTTCATCGTCAACCGTGTTCTTATAACTTATCTAAACGATGCGGCGAAGCTCCTTAACCAGGGATACACGAAGGAGCAGGTCGACGCAGCGATGCAGTACGGAGCGGGAATGCCGATGGGGCCCTTCATGCTTGCTGACCTCATCGGCCTCGATATCACCTACAACATCCTAAGAGTTTTTGAAGATAACCTCGGAGCAGCCTACCGTGCGGCGGAGCCAATAAGACAACTCTTCGAAGAGAGAAAGCTAGGCAGAAAGACTGGAGAAGGATTCTATGTCTACGGAAAACCGGAGGTAAAGGAGGAACAAGCAAAGGGTTTCGACCCAACAACTCTCCTGAAGCCCTTCATAGCTGAGGCGGAGAGGCTAGTCGCCGAAGGAATAGCTGACCCCGGGTCAGTCGATCTCGCCATAAAATTGGGTGCTAACATCCCGATGGGGCCCTTCGAACTCAAGGCACGCATAGAGGCAGGCGTTGGCATAGAAGATAAGCCAATTCTCACGGAGACCAAGAACGGGATACTAAAGATCACCTTGAATCGACCCAGCAAACTCAACTCAATAACCTCCGAGATGCTAAACACAGTCGCTGACGCCGTTGAGAAGGCGGATAAAGAAAAGGCGGTTCGATGTATAGTAATCACAGGCGCTGGCGACCGAGCCTTCTCGGCTGGCGCTGATATCGACGAGCTAAGCAAACTTACCTCAACTAAGGCACGAGAATACAGTAGGGCTGGCCACAATGCGATGATGAAGATCAAGGCTGCAAGAAAGCCCACATTAGCAGCAATCAATGGCTTCGCCCTCGGTGGTGGGTGCGAACTCGCTTCCTGGTGTGACTTCAGGGTCGCAAGCGACAAGGCAAAGCTGGGTCAACCTGAGGCAAACCTAGGAGTTATCCCCGGTTGGGGTGGTACACAGATCCTTGCCAAATTGATCGGGAAGCAGAGAGCGAAGCTCCTTATCGTCACTGGCGACACAATCACAGCGGAGGAAGCGAAGCAGTTAGGCCTCATCGACAGGGTTTTCCCCTCAGCTGAATTTACCGTTAAAGCCGACGAGTTCGCAGCAAGGTTAGCATCAGGATCCCCAACGGTCATCATGGCCGTGAAAAGGCTGACTAACCCGAGTCCCAAGGAGGAGTCAATCAACTCCGAGGCGGAGGAGTTTTCAAAGATATTCGAAACCAAGGACTTCATAGAGGGCGTCTCAGCCTTCAAGGAGAAGCGAAAACCAGTCTTCACAGGCGAGTAACACTAGGGGAATTTGAAGCCAAGGATAGTCTTCTCCCCATCCTTTATTGGTATGAATCTCATTCTCACCCCGACCTCCAATGTTTCGGGCTTCTCCACTTCCATTAGCCCCGAGATGGAGGGTCCCTCGTCGAGTCGAACAATGCCCACTGCATAGGGTGACTTGTCCCTGAAGCTGCTGGAGGGCACTCTATTAAGCGTCACCGCCACTAATGTTCCCTCTCCTTTGAGCTCAAACCACTCTTGTAGCTGGGAATTGCACCTTGAACAGAATCTTCCTAGGCGGAATTTGGATCTCACCACATGATTTACATCTAGTGCCCATCAACTTCCCTTGGGATACAAACCCATTGAACACCTTTGTAGTAAACTCACTCATTCTCAACCCCTCCTGAATACCTGTACTGCTACGCTCGCACCCGACGCGCCCACGTTCTGGGCTAGTCCAATCTCCACACCTTCAACCTGGTGTTTACCTGCTTGGCCGCGTAGCTGCTTAAACATCTCGTAAGCCATGGCGGCACCTGTTGCCCCGACGGGATGACCCTTAGCTTTGAGACCTCCATCAGGGTTGATTGGTAACTCGCCGTTCAAAGCGGTTCGCCCCTCCTCGGCCGCTCTACCACCCTGCCCATATGGGAAGAATCCGAGGTCCTCCGTAGCCACAACCTCAGCGATGGTGAAACAGTCGTGCACATCAGCGACCTGTATGTCCTTGGGTTTCACTTCCGCCATTGCGTAAGCGTCTTTGACGGCTTTAACTGTGGCTCTGAGAGTTGTGAAGTCGGACCGACTGTGTAATGCAATTGTATCAGAGGCTTGCCCAATCCCAGCGATCTTGACTGGAGTGTCGGTATATCTCCGTGCGACGTCGTCTGCTGCGAGGATCACAGCCGCGGCCCCATCTGAGACCGGGCAGCAATCGAAGAGCCTCAACGGTGACGCGACAACGGGGTTGAAGTCGGATCTTAGGAACTCAAGTTCATTTTTGAATGTTCTGCCATCCTTCTCACCAATCTTAATGGCGGTGGTTTTGATGTCGGACTGGAAATGGGCCTTCGGGTTGAGGGCACCATTCCTATGATTCTTAATTGTGACAGCTGCGAGCTGTTCCCAGGTCGCGTTATATTTCTTGAAATAAGCAGAAGCCAATGCACCATAAATTGAGGGGAATGTAAAGCCGACAGACACCTCATATGAGGCATCAGCAGCAAGGGCGAGGGCATCCGTAACCTGCTCCGTGTTTAGGCGGCTCATCTTTTCTACACCGCCAACGATGACGACATCAGCCATCCCGGAAGCAATCGTTATTACGCCCAGGTTGAGTGCTGCACCTGAGCTTGCACACGCGTCCTCGATTCTGAAGGCAGGTATTGGATTAATACCAAGCCAATCCGCCGTCACTGCCGCAGTATGACCCTGTCCCTCGAAGACATCGCTCGTAAAGTTTCCTAAGAAGAGGGCTCCTGCGTCCCGGAGCCTGATACCTTTATCGACGGAGGCAGTCGCTTCTAACGCAGCATCCACGAAAAGCTCCCTACCCGTCTTATCCGCGTGGATTTTATTATGGAATCTCGTCATACCCGCCCCGACAATGGATACGCCCCTGTATAGACCCAAATTCTCAGCCTAGAACACCCTCCGCAGCGGGGAGATTAAGAGTTGTGACGAAAGCTGTCTCGACAAAAGACGAATAACGTCGCTGTCTTTAGAGTAATGTGATGGTATATTGAATAAAAATTCATGGGAAATATTCTTAGAAAACGTTAAATGACCTTCAAGTGAAGAGATACTCAGGTGAAGCCATGAGCGTAGCCTTTGTATTAATCAATACCGACCTCGGAGAAGGAACAGACGTCAGCAAGGCGCTTAAGGAGATACCGGAGGTAAAGGAGGTTTATGGGGTATATGGCGTCTACGACTTCGTTGTCCGCCTCGAGGCTCCATCAATGCAGGAGATTAAGGACGCCATCACAAGCAAGATTAGGCGCCTCAATCATGTGAGGTCGACGCTCACAATGGTCGTCCTCGAATAGTCAACTTTTTGTAATCCCCGGTTTATCAGAATTTAGCTTGTAAAGGATTATTTGTTTAATGCCATCCCTAAGTTTCCATCTCGGTTTGAACCCAAGAATCTTCTCGACTTTCGAGGTATCGTAACTGAACTCCTTAGTCTCACCTAAGCGGGGTGGGAGTCTAGTAATCAAGACGCTTTTCTTCGTTGTTTCCTCAACTTCCTGTGATACGATGTCCGCTATCTCGTTAACTGTGGTTGTCTCGCTTCCTATGTTAAATGTCTCGCTCTTTATATTTTGAGCCGAGAGGCTGAGAATAATTGCACACGCGATGTCCTCAACGTGTACGAAGTCTCTTGTACTTTCCCCGTCGCCATAAACCGTAAGGGGTTTTCCTTCGACGCCTTGTGCGACGAACTTTGGAATCACACCAGCCCAGTTCGTGTATAGACCGACGCCGTATACGTTCCCAAATCGGAGATTTACAGTCTCCAAGTCGTGATTCAAGTTGTAGGAATCGATCAGTTTCTCACCGCTGAGTTTGGTTACACCGTAGAGGTTCAGGGGATTTGTAGCATGTGTCTCGGTTACCGGTATATTTTTTGGGATCCCGTAAACCGCTGCGCTGCTGCAGAAGACAACTCTTTTTACATCGTTCCTCATAGCAGCCTCGAGGACCTTGTATGTGCCATAGATGTTAACGGATATGGCTTCCTCAGGACTCTTGTTGCATATATCTAGGTTTGAGAGTGCAGCAGCGTGGACTATGGCGTCTGCCCCCTTGAATGATTTGTCGAGATCCTTTTGGTCCCTAATGTCTCCCTCTATGATTTCCAGCTTCGTGGTCTTCAGTTTCTTTATGTGTTTATAATTTCCTGCGAATTGGTTGTCGATTGTAGCCACACTGTGGCCTTCCTCCAGAAGGTTCCTGACGAGTGTGGAGCCTATGTAGCCCGCCCCACCTGTGACCGCTACGCGCATATTTGTTCAGAGGGTAAGTGGGCACGCTGGTTTTAAAATGAGTTACCGGTATTTCCTTTACCCTTATATCCCTCCCAACTCACTCGCATCGTAGTGATTATAATGGTCTTCTGTGCCAAGTGTGGCAAGGAGCTCCCAGCTGATGCTGTATTCTGTGATAGGTGCGGGCAGAAGCTGGATGCGCCTGCTAAACCCTTCGAAGGACAGTGGAGTCGAAGATTCGACAGACGCATGGAGATGCGTTTCGAACGGTTTGATCGCGGCCCTGATTACCTCGATGGTGTGGGGTTTGGCGTTTTCCTCATCGACGTTGCTTGGGTCTATCTACAGTATCCGGGTGTTTGGGGTGAGATAATAACTTGGCTTCGAAGTTGGGTGAATGGCCCCACTATGCTGCCAATAGGTTTGACTGAGCCGATTTTTCTCTTCTTCATTATTATGTCGGTTTGGGGTCTCGTTGAGGGGTCCCTTAGAATGGTTTCCGGCCGCGTTATGAAAGGTATTGGCAATGTCGTAGGTGCACTCGGCGGCTTCGCAGTGGCCTATATTATTATGCTATACGGGCAAGGGACGATCAGCGGTGCGGACCTACTCCCCGGATTCATAATAATAATTGGCGCAACGATCGTGCTGAGCGCCATCGTAAATTCCTTCACATGGTCTTCGCTTCGAAGGGATTAAAAACATGATGTTGCACGGGTGAATTGTGCTCACCCAGCAGATACTCGGTCCAGTCTACTTAATCGATTCACCTTATCACGGCTCCCAGGGTGTACTTGGGACATACCTCGTAAAAGGCGGGGAGCCCATACTAATCGATCCTGGGCCAACGAGCCAAATACCAGGGGTTTTAGAGGGGTTGAAGGAACTAGGGATTAGACAGCTCCGATACGTGGGACTTACACACATCCACCTTGACCATGGCGGTGGAGCGTGGAAGATGATAGAGGTTCACCCAGAGGCCGATGTCTACGCCCACCCAAAGGCTGTGGAACACCTAGTTGATCCTAGTCGCCTCATCGAATCAGCGAAGCAGTTTTTCGGTTCCTCCTACCAAAAGTATGGGGAGGTACGTGGCCTCAACCCCATGAAAATACAGGAGTCAAAGGAAGGTGAAGTCCTCGACCTCCAAGGCGCGACATTAAAGGTGATCTGGACACCGGGACACGCGAGCCACGGACAGAGTTTCTGGGAACCTGACTATAGAATTATCATTCTTGGTGATTGTGGGGGGAGCTTCAGCAAGAGAAGTGGGAATATCTTCCCGATAACTCCACCACCATTTAACCCCGAGAAGGCATTAGAGACCCTCGACAAGCTAATCGCTCTTCGCCCCGAGATCGTCTGTTACAGCCACTTCGGCTACTCCTACGACGCGGGGAAGAAGCTGACGTTCTACAAGGGAGAGCTTCAGACCTGGGTCGAAGTCGTGGAAAATGGGGTCAAGGAAGGACTCGATATAAACGGAATCTGGGAGTTACTCAAGGAGCAAGACCCAATCCTTCGTCTCTCTCTCGACGCGGATGACGATAAAAGAAGTACAGCCATCCCCAACATCATAGGTCTAGTCGAGTATACTAAGTGGAAGCTAAAAGAGGAAACCACAAAACCTCCATAAACCCTTAACTGAACATTACTCAACTATCGGGTGAGTAATTTAATGAGCTGAACATATACATCATCGCAGAGATAGCAAAAGCCAATAATTGCGCGAAAAAGTCCGCTGTGTAGCCTAATTTCATCGACCGCATCGATTCGATCTCGAGTACAGCGTGATTCCATATCAGGAGAGCTCCATCAACTGCCATGAACAGTATGGTGAGTAATCCTTCCAAATATCATAATTTTCTTCTGGTACATGCTCCCTTGTCTTAGGCTTTTTATTGCTAAGGCAACAATACTTCTTGATTCGTCATGTCGAGCGACGTTTTCTCAAAGGACGAGAAGTATAGAATTCTCAGCTTCACTAAGCTTGAGCCGATTGCGGTTGTTGGTGGTAAAGGGGCCACCCTGCGGGACATGGAGGGCAAAGAGTACCTAGACTGCTACGCTGGCATCTCGGTCGTGAACGCAGGCCATTGCCCGCCAAAGGTTGTGAAAGCGGTGAAGGATCAGGCGGAGAAACTGATACACTACGGCCCATACGTCTACCACAGCCCCGTCGTCACAGAGCTAGCAGAGAGGCTTGCTGAGGTCGCCCCAAAAGGCCTAGTGAAGACTTTCTTCGGAAACAGCGGCGCCGAAGCGAATGAAACAGCCGTGAAGCTAGCGAAGAAATTCACTAAAAAGCAGGAGATGGTTGCACTCGAGTGCAGCTTCCACGGTAGAACCGTAGGGACACTCAGCATAACTGGGCAGAGTAAGAGAAGGCGCATCGACATGGGCCCCTACCTTAGCGGAGTTAGCTTCAACACAGCTGCCTATTGCTACAGATGTCCTTTCGAGAAGGAGTACCCAAGCTGCGGAGTACTGTGCGCGCGCCGCCTCGAAGACGTCATCAACTATCACTCCTCCGACGATGTTGCCGCACTGATCGCGGAGCCTGTAATGGGTGAGGGAGGAATCATAGTCCCCCCACCCGAGTACTTCAAGATACTAAAGAAGATACTCGACAACCACGGCAGCCTTTTCATCGTGGACGAGGTCCAGAGCGGCTTCGGGCGCACCGGAAAGATGTTCGGCATCGAGCATTACGGTGTTACCCCAGATATCCTAACTATGGGCAAGGGCATAGCCGCAGGCTTCCCCCTCAGTGCATGCATCACCCGCAGCGACATCGGCAACTCCCTCCAGCCCGGCGACCACCTCTCCACATTTGGCGGAAACCCCGTATGCTGCGCTGCCGCAATAGCAAACATCGACATATTCAAAGAAGAGAAACTCGTCGAGGCCTCCGCTAAGAAGGGCGAGTACCTACTAAAGAGACTCAAAGAACTACAAGAGAAACACACCCTCATCGGTGATGTCAGGGGAAGAGGCCTAATGGTTGGTATTGAGCTCGTCAAGGACCGGAGGACAAAAGCTCCCGCCTCCGAGGAGACGAATCAGCTCAAGGAAACTATGCGGAAACGCGGTGTCCTTATAGGCACTGGTGGTGTCAAGGCATGTGTCGTTAGGTTCCAGCCCCCGCTCATAATCACTACTAATGAACTCGACAAGGCCGTCACCGTGATGAGTGAGGAGCTGAGCAAAATAGAGAAGGAGGGAATGTAGCATGGTACCGATTATCAGCCATTGGATCGATGGGCACCCTGTCGATGTCTCACCCGAGCAGACCGCCCCTATATTCAATCCGGCGACTGGCGAAGTCATTGCTCGGGTCCCTAGGGGTGGGGCTAAGGAGATTGAAGAGGCTGTGGCTGTTGCCCGCCGAGTGTTTCCGGCGTGGCGCGACCTGCCATTAATTGCCCGTAGCCAGATATTTTTCGCCTATCGGGAGCTCGCTTGGAAGCACCGCGAAGAGATGGCTCGGCTCATAACACAGGACCACGGGAAGACCTACCCAGACGCGCTCTCGGAGGTTACTCGTGGCCTCGAGACTGTTGAGTTCGCCTGTGGTCTACCGGTCCATCTCGCTGGAATGAACACGCCAAATGTCTCGACGAATGTGGACGCCCACACTCTTCGCCAACCACTCGGCGTAGCAGCTGGAATCACCCCATTCAACTTCCCGGCGATGGTCCCCATGTGGATCTACCCGATTGCCCTAGCATGTGGCAACACTTTCATCTGGAAACCCTCGTCACACACGCCTAGCGCCACACAGCTTCAGGCTGAGCTGTGGAAGGAGGCAGGGCTCCCGGATGGCGTTTTCAACATCGTTTATGGCGGGCGCGAGGCTGTTGAGGCCATAGTTGACCACCCCGGCATCGACGCCATTCAATTCGTTGGCTCCTCAGCCGTTGGCCAGATGGTTCATGAGCGCGGCACAAAAGCTGGCAAACGGGTCGGGGCCTATACGAGTGCGAAGAACGCGATGCTCGTCCTACCTGACGCAGACATGGAACTCGCAGCGGATTCCGCGATCGCCGCGGGATACGGCTCAGCGGGTGAACGCTGCATGGCCCAAGCACTCGTCATCGCTGTCGGCGACTCAGCTGACCGCCTACGACCACTAATGGAAGAACGGATCGCCCACCTACGGATCGGGCCAGGCAACGAACCCGGTGTGGACATGGGTCCGATTTATTCGGCAGAGCACCGGGCATCGATCATTAAATGGATCGACCGCGGCGTCGCTGAGGGAGCCGAGTTGGTGGTCGACGGTCGACCATTCCGCCACCCGACTAACCCCGATGGATTCTTCCTAGGCGTCACGCTGTTCGACCAAGTAACCCCGGATATGACGATCTATCAGGAGGAGATCTTTGGGCCAGTTCTGGGAATCGTGCGGACCGCTACCTATGACGAAGCGCTTGCTATGATCAACAGCCACAAATATGGCAACGGAACGGCGATATTTACCACAAACGGCGGGGCTGCTCGGCGCTTCGAGCTCGAGGTGGACGTTCCAATGATCGGAGTAAATATCCCGATCCCAGTACCCGCCGGTTACCTCTCGTTCGGAGGTACCAAAGCGTCCGCGTTCGCCGACTTGCAAATGCGTGGCGAAGACTCAATACGCTTCTACACGAAACAAAAGGAGGTCACGGTCCGCTGGCCCAAGCCAGGCAAACAGGGACCGCTCAGCCTGGTCTTTCCCAGCAACAGCTAGCCAATCTGATCCTGATCTTTTAAAAAATGCGCGCGAGGCTAAAAGCTCTGGACATATCGGATTATTTCCTCTCGTACACTATTTTCCCATCGACTATCGTGAAGTCCACAGGTATGTCCTTGATTTCTTCAATGGGAATAGTTAGGATGTCTCTCCCGAGGACGACGAAGTCGGCGAGTTTTCCCACCTCGATACTGCCGAGTCGGTCCTCGTCGAAACTCTGATAAGCCGAATTGACGGTGTAAAGCCTCAACGCCTCCATAACCGTGATGCGTTGGCTTCTTCCTATGGGCTTCCCCGCCTTTGTGGTTCTATTGACGAGAGCATGTATAGCCATTAGGGGCGGGAAGGGGGCACAGGGATGGTCGCTATGAGCCGCTACCATAATGCCCTCATCGAGGAAGGTGCGCGCAGCGAACATTCTCTCGAGCCTCTCCTCCCCAAACGGGATGAGAAGCTTGTCCCCGTGGTAATAGGGATAGGGGCCGAAGATTGTGGGTAATATACCGAGCCTCTTTATCTTTGCTACAAGATCCTTATTGATGACAGTGCAGTGAATGTCTCTGTTTCTTGGATCTTCTCGGGGATATTTAGCCTGAAGTTTCTCCATTATTTCGAGATACATAGCGATTGCACGGTCACCATTTGCGTGGCAACTCACCCTGTACCCTGCCGCATACGCCTTCCCGAGGACGTCCTCTGCTATTTCTCTTGTCGTTGACATGACGCCGTAGAAGTCTGGCTTGTCACAATAGGGCTCCGTCACCGCTGCAGTGCGCGCAGAAATGGCGCCATCGAAGAAAAACTTGAGTCCACAGAGCCGCAGCATGTCGTCACCAAACATCTGGTGTATGCCCGTAGCATTAAGCTCAGGGAAGAGATCGATGATTGCATCCATCCTCATCCTTATCGGCAGCTCTCTACGGTTATTCAGGTCTATCAGAGCCCTAATCTGGTATCTGTCGACGAGGTCATATACACACGTTAAGCCAACGGAGGCGCAGTCCTTTAGAATTGACTTTGCGCCCTCGTAGCTTTGCTCAAACGTAGGCTCCTGCACATCCCGGGGAATTATGAGATCTATAGCCTTCTCGTGGGCCCCCCCAGTAATCTCTCCGTTGGCGTCTCTGTCGAATTTGCCGCCAACCGGGTCTTGGGTCTCCTTTGTGACGCCGGCCATCTTGTAAGCCTTACTGTTCATGATTGAGAAGTGGCCGCCGACAGTGGAGATGCTGATGGGATGGCGCTCACTAGCTGCGTCCAGCTCCCATCGGGTAGGGTGTCTCCTCTCAACTAGCTTGGAATCGTCCTCTTGGTAACCAAATATCCATGCATCCTTGGGGGTCTTCTTGGCGCGTTCAGCAAGCCTCTCTTGAATATCTTTTATCGACTTGACGCCAGCTTCTTGACTGAGGTCGACGAAGCGCATCCTCCCTGCACCCTCATCAGCCATATGGCTATGTGAGTCCATTAAACCGGGAATGACAACCCGGCCATTCAGCTCAATGACCTTTGTAGATGGGCCGATAAGCGCTTTCACGTCATTATTGCTGTCGACAGCAACTATCTTCCCATATTTACTTGCGACGGCCTCAGCCGTCGACTCCTTCCCGTCTACCGTTATTATCTTTCCACCTCGGAGCACAAGGTCAGCAAACATCGCAGAACCAGAATAAAATTCCGCGAACCAATATAAAGCGTGGTCGACTTACGCGCGCGTACACAACAAATCCATCAACGTCAATCTTTGAAGGTGATTTCCGGAATGTCCATCAACCTTTACGTTACCTTAGAACATCAACATATGGTTGACTCCACATTTTTTTTATAGCCTAGAATATTCTGACTCCCTCTTATTTCACGATCATTTTCTGCATAACTGCAGTTTACAGCTAATTATTAGCCCCGAGCTTTACTAGGATAAGAAATAAGTTCCAGCCCAGAATACCCCTATCCATGCACGAGAAGCTCGCAGCCAAAATCGAAGAGTTCAAGGCCATGGGAATCCAGTACACCTTCGACGGTTTCGCAGTAGCTGACTTCCTGACCCAGCTCGATACTCTTGCAGAAATCAAATACGTCGAATTTAAGGGCTCACGCCTTTCCATCTGGCTAGGGGAGTTCAAAGGCACATTAAAGGACTGGTCCGCAGCGTTACCCTCAGCAAGCCTACTCGGCACAATAACGGCCGGCGCGGAAGACACACAGCAAGGATACAAACTATGGTTCGAATGGATGCTACCAAAGGACATGCATTATGAGAAACAAGTCTAAATAAAGAGACAATTTAACCTAATAGAAGATAAAACAGGAATTACTTAACTAAAAGATTATAGAAACCTGTACAAGATCAAAAATCCTAAAAATTATCATTGACTAGACGGTAAAATTTTTGTCTTTAGAGGGATGTTTTGCAATCACGCAAAACCCAACGTTTTTATTGACTCGAGCAACCAACCCTATCGGTGCCAAAGGTGTCCGGTGACAATAAAATCTAGCCGAAACACTCAAAACACACGTAGCATCAAAATTCTAGACCCAAACGAGGACCAGAGATGACCTTCCAACCCATAGATAGCAAAGTAGACATTCCAACCCTTGAAAGGGAGATACAGAAGCTCTGGAGCGAGACCAACGCCTTCGAGAAACGTCGAAGGCTCAACGAGGGCAAGCCAAAGTGGAGCTTCATAGACGGACCCATCACCGCAAACAACCCCATGGGAGTCCACCACGCCTGGGGTCGCACATACAAGGATCTATGGCAACGCTATTGGTCCATGCGCGGATACGACATTCGTTACCAGAACGGATTCGACTGTCAAGGTCTATGGGTTGAGGTCGAGGTTGAGAAGGAGCTTGGTTTCGAGACCAAACGTGACATCGAAGCTTACGGTGTAGCCGAGTTTGTTAAACGCTGCAAACAAAGAGTTCTCAACTATTCAGCCCGCCAAACAGAGCAAAGCATCCGCTTAGGTTACTGGTGCGACTGGAACGACCCCGAAGAGCTTCGCAAGCTCGCCAAAGCCATGGAAACACCTATGCAGCAGACAACCTACATCGGCTCTTATGGCCCCATTCAGGGTACAGCCGAGTGGATAGTTGGTCAGCTCGGTATGCCCCAAGTTGGCGGCAGCTATTACACACTAAGCGACGAAAACAACTACATGATCTGGACCGCTCTCAAGAGCTGCCACAAGCGCGGATGGATCTATAAAGGCCAGGACTCAATGCCCTGGTGCCCACGCTGCAGTACAGGCATCAGTCAACACGAGATAGTCACAGAGGGTTATAAGGACATAACTCACACAACTGTTTTCGTCCGCTTCCCTTTAAAGGACCATGATGGGAGCCTCCTAATCTGGACGACTACCCCCTGGACACTAACCAGTAATGTAGCAGTAGCCGCTCACCCCGATCTCACATATGTTAAAGTCAAACATGGCGATGATATTCTCTACTTGAGCAAGGGTACTCTGACAACCGTTTTTACTCAGAAGGGCAGCTATGAGGTTCTTGAGGAACTCAAGGGAAGAGATCTCGAAGGTTGGAAATACACCGGTCCTTACGACGACTTTGAGGTTCCAAGGAAACTCGGCGTACCCGAAGCTCACAGAGTCATCATGTGGGATGCGGTAGGAGAAACGGAAGGTACAGGTCTCGTACACATTGCCCCTGGAGCCGGCAAGGAAGACTTCGAACTCGGCAAGCTAAACCAGCTTCCTGCCCCTGCGCCTCTCGACGAATATGGCGTAATAATCCCCGGCTTCGGTTGGCTGACCGGTATACATGTCTACAACTCCGCTGAACCCATATTCGAAGACCTTAAAATACGTGGATATCTACTCCGCACTCAGAAAATTACCCACCGCTATCCCACATGCTGGCGATGTGGCTCTGAACTAGTTTTCCGCCTAGTCAATGAGTGGTTCATAAACATGGGCGAAAAAATCGACAAACCATACGAACAGGTTTGCGAAGAAGAAAAGGACCTAAACCTTAGATATCAGATAATGGAATCAGCCAATCAAGTCCGATGGATACCCGAGTTCGGTCTAAAGCGCGAGCTTGACTGGCTTCAAAATATGGACGACTGGATGATTAGCAAGAAGCGTTACTGGGGTCTAGCCCTCCCAATCTGGCAGTGTAAGTGTGGATGGTTCACAGTCATAGGCGACAAGGAAGAATTAAAGAGCAAAGCGATCTCCGGCTGGGAAGAATTCGAGGGTCATAGTCCTCACCGCCCGTTTATAGACGCCGTTAAGATCAGGTGCGAGAGATGTGGAGGTGAGGCTAACAGAATACCTGAGGTAGGCAACCCTTGGCTAGACGCAGGCATAGTCGGCTACAGCACTCTACGCTACCGTAGCGACCGCCCCTACTGGGAGAAGTGGTTCCCCGCCGACTTCATCACAGAGTCTTTCCCAGGCCAATTCCGAAACTGGTTCTACGCGATGCTCGCAGAGAGCACAATCATAGAGCGGAGGACCCCATACATGGTGTGTCTCGGCCACGGGAGCGTCCTCGCTGAAGACGGAAGTGAGATGCATAAGAGCTCGGGAAACGCCATCTGGTTCGACGACGCCGCTGAGACTATGGGCGCAGACATTATGCGCTGGATCTACTGCAGCGCAAAGCCAGAGAATGACGTGCTCTTTGGCTATAGTAAGGCCAACGAAGTGAGGAGGATGTACTTCATGACCCTCCTCAACGTCTATAATTTTTTCACAATCTATGCCAACCTCGACAAATGGACACCAGACCAAAAGCCGGATAAGCTATCACAGCTCGATCGCTGGATACTCTCTAGACTCAACACCTTAGTTGATACCGTTACCTCATCGCTGGAGAACTACGATGCAGCTACTCCGACGCAGGAACTTGAGCGGTTTGTCGACACCCTCAGCAAGTGGTATGTAAGGAGAAGTAGGCGCCGCTTCTGGAAGAACGAGACGGATGACGAGAAGAAGGCAGCATATAAAACTCTCTACACCTGCCTACGGACTGTTAGTCTTCTAATGGCACCTTTCACACCTCACATCTCTGAGGCCATGTACCAGCATTTAGTTCGAATCGCTGAACCCGATTCCCCTGAGAGTGTCCATCACAACGACTGGCCCAAGACTGACAAGTCTGCTATCGACGAGACACTTATGACCGAGATGGGACTCGCTATAAGCGTCAGCAGTCTTGGTAGGGCAGCTCGAGCCAAGAGCCAGATAAAACTCCGACAGCCACTCAGCGAAGCTATCGTCGTCGCAGGTCAGGATCAAATAGAGGTAATCATGAAGATCTCCCCACTCATACGCGAGGAGCTCAACGTAAAAAACGTCAAAGTCACAAACGAGCGCGACATACTCCAATCCTTTACCGCTAAACCTATTCCTCGCCTCTTAGGCAAGAAACATGGCAGGGACTTCACCGCCGTCGCCGAAGCCATCAAGACCATGACTTCACAACTCACACAGCAAATAGCAAGCGGTAGCCCTGTAACCCTCACCGTTAATGGCCATCCTGTAGAGATCCTACCGGAGGAGGTCGAGCTCGAGTCTAAACCAATCGAAGGCTACTCAATCATGGAGGAGAACGGCCTACTAATCGGTGTTAAGACCACAATAGACGAAGAACTAAGCAGCGAAGGCTTAGCCAGGGACATAGTACGACGTATACAGTCACTACGCAAGGAAGCAAACTTCGACATTAACGACCATATAGAGACATACTACCGTGGCGACCCTGAGATAATTGAAGTCTTCCAGGAGGAAGCCGACTACATTAAAGCTGAGACACTTACGGATCTTCTTAAGGAGGACATACCTCCACAGGACGCTAAGACCGGAGAGTACGAAGTAGATGGTCTCCAGCTACTCCTCGGCCTCGCTAAGAAGTAGCTTAAATGCCAATTTCGGCATCAGCTTTATCAATAGCCCTCCACGCTTCTTCCGTGACAGACATGCCTGGCAAGAAAAGCCTGAAGAAGATGGAAAAAACGCAGGACACCGAGGCTCCGAAGGAGGAAAAGAAGAAGGAGAAGATTATAGGCTCCGTAGACGCCATCCACTCTAACAGCCCAGAGCTCCTGGATGCCATTAAGAAGATGAAGGCCGTCACGCCGCCCGCAGTTGCAAGTCAGTTCAACCTTAAGGTCAGCGTTGCAAAGAAGTTACTGGAGGAGCTTGACACTAAAGGGCAAGTAAAACTTGTTTCTCACACCAACAACTTGAGGGTTTATGCCCTCGCTAAGGCCAACTAGGCAGTCACAATAATAATTCGGGAACCACTTCTAAGGTTCTTAAATATACTCAGGTTGGAAGTTATTAAACCCACTCTGTTAACAGGACTGTAGGTTTTTGTAGCCTCAGGATATATACACAGGCTACCTGACCGCGGCCAGAATGCTATTGTCCCAGCATCCACCTGATTCACGCCCTTCTCAACGCCTCTTTTCAAGCCGATTAAAATGGAGACGCAGTCCTGAGCCGGAGTAGTACGCCCGTTTATAGGAAGTATCTTCAAAATGTCTCCAACCGTCAGTGGTGCAGTAAGTCTGTTGAGTTCCCCTGCTGCCTCCCCGACTTCAGCGACTTTGACCCTGATTGCGATCCTCGCTTGACTCTCACCCATGTACCAAACCCACCGCGTAACTCACGATTTCGTCTGCTACCTTTAAATTCGCAGCTACGTTAAGCGCCTGCCAACCAGGGGATCCATTAACCTCTAAAACCATCGGTCCATCCGACGATTCAATAATATCTACTCCTGAGTAGTCTAGGCCCATAGTTTTTGTGGCACTTACACCTAGCTCGAGTATTTCGTTGGGCACATTCTCATCGACCATCTTGCCTCCTTGGGCGACGTTCGTTTTCCATTTTCCTTCTGGGTGATATTTGTAGGCTGATCCTACGACCCTATCACCAATGACGAAGACCCTGATATCCCTCCCCGGGTTGGGCACAAATTTCTGTAGAATCAGAGGTTGACTGAATCTATCCAACATCTTATAGGCATTGTAAGCCAGGTCAGGGTCAGTAAACCTGATGCTTCCCTTTCCCATACTACTTAGAATAGGCTTGTAGATGAATTCACCAAATAATTCAGATGTTCGATACGCATCTGCCATATCTTCAGTCGTGTAAGTCGTGGGAATTGGAAGTCCCTTGGCTTCGAGCGTATACTGGGTCGCATACTTATCCCTCGCCCTCCTAAAAGCATAACAAGGATTCACAACCCTGATGCCTGTGACCTCCATGTGCTCAATCAGACTTATTCGGCGGGTTAGCTGCTCACATGAGCCGGGTCCAAAACTACGCAACAGACACACATCAAAGCTAGTCAATTCGATATCCCTCAGCCAGAATCTTGAACCCTCCTTCGAAATCTCACTTGACACCGCAGCTGTTTGCCCCGCAACGACATCATGTCCCTGTTCCTTCGCTGCCTCAATCAACTCCTCGCTATTCCTACTTGGAACGGAACCATAGAGCACTAAGACCTTCATTGCGCCCGCAATAGTCAGCGGGTACCCGGTAAATAAGCATCCCCGCTAGAATCCCCGATAAATCTAGTAAACCACTAAAATATTGAAGACCCACAAACTATTTGCATTATAATTTAGATGCATTTCGTAAGCTGCATAACATTTTTAAGGTCTGTTGATTTCACTTGGGGAAACAACTAGGTAGAGGTCAACTTATTGGCTCCAATGAAAAGTACAATGCCAAATATACGGCTTAAGATAAGCCCACTACAGTTCCTTCTACTAATTCAGATCGAGGCGTCTCCGAAGTATGGATATGAAATGCTAAAATCCATCAAGGAGACCTTCGAAGGGGTTTGGGAGCTCAAGACTGGGACTCTTTACCCTGCCCTAAGAAGTCTAGAGAAAAGGGGTCTCTTGGAGACCCAGACTCAAGATGGCATTGACTTCTACTATATAACCGATAAAGGTCGTATTTTCCTCCAGCAGATCGGTCTTCGTCAGGAAACTCAGATAAAGTTCAGTGTAAGGCTTCTTACAGCTATGGCGAAATGGATGTCCCCTGAACTCAAGAGACACATCCTAAATTCAGTCATCAATCTTGCCAACGAAGACATTAGTCTCTTTGGAGATGCTATAATTATGATAAACGATGGCGTCGATAATCAAACAAGGCTCCTATTTCTCAAGAAACTCAGAGCGAATTTATTCACTAGGGTATCTAGGATCGATGCTCTGATTAAGGAAATAGAGAATAACCCGGTTTGAACTTAGTTATTTCATCACCAATATTTACTTTTTTCCTATTTTACAGATTTCATAATTAAGTCTTTTTTTTGGTGCGGCCGCCGGGATTTGAACCCGGGTTACCAACTTTCCCCGAAAAAGCTCTTGGGGGGCTGGCGTCTTACCAGGCTGGACTACGGCCGCTTAGAGACACCGCAAGGATAATTCCCCTCAATCTAATAAGTATGTCGAGAATAACATCTTGGGCACATTATTCGTAATTTTGCAAAGTTAACATAAAAAAGCATTTAAATTGAACGATTAAAGCAAACCCAACAACAGTTAAATACGCTGATTATCCTATTTGGTAAACGCTTAGGGCCGTGGGCCTGTAGCTCAGCAAGGAAGAGCGGCGGCCTTTTAAGACCTCGGTCGAGGAGAGCCGTTGGTCAGGGGTTCAAATCCCCTCAGGCCCGCTCCGTCAAACTGGGGAATGGAAAAGATGGCTGAGACAAGGGTTAGGGAACTAAAATATAGGATGATGATCACCGACCTGCTAAAGGTCGCAAGTGAGAGCCACACCTACCAGGAACTCAGTGACTATCTCGGACTTAGTCCTCCTATCCTCAGCAGATACATGAGAGGGCACGTTCTACCCAGCTACGACAGAGCCCAGGGCCTTTACGAGAAACTGATGGAGATCACCGATATCAAATCGGAGCTGAAGAAGAGGATCAACTTCGACGAGGAAGGATACTTCGACAATACTCCTCTTGTTGCGGAGATCACTTGGCTTAAAATAATGTCAAACTACGCAATGGAGAAGTTCGCCGGTAGACGTGTCACCAAGGTTTTAACGGCAGCTGTGGATGGTATCCCATGTTCGACTCTCGTTGCAAATCTACTTGATGTCGACCTCCTTATTGCGAAAGAGACGCGAGAAGTTGGTATCAACGAGTTCCTAGAGGAATCCTTCATACCAAAGGGTTCTGCTATGCGGAAGACAATGTATGTCCCTAAAGCCTCACTGAAGAAGAAGGACAGCGTTCTAATTATAGACGACGTCGTCAGGTCGGGTGAAACTATTAAGGCACTCGTCGATTTAGTAAGAAATCAAAGAGCGGATATAGCTGGCATCTATATACTAGTCGCTGTAGGCGACGAGTGGAAGAAGGACCTTGGCGAGATCATAAGCAAGGAGTCCTTCGAGGTGCTTATAGAGCTGTAATAAAGGTTTTCTGAGTCAAAAATCACGAATAAATCACATTAAACTCATTTTTTTGTATAAAGTTTGACACCACCTATAGCATAAGACCTTAGTCAATAGTTGTCTTACAACGGTTCAACTGTCATATATACGCGCGCTACAGAATATCTCCTGACATCATGCGCGTTCGAGGTATGAACAAATAGTTACACGTGCTCATTATCGCCTTATTACTCGGTAAGTTTAGATTAACATTGACTGAGTGATCGGAATGTCATGTAAAATCTGCATCTGGTTCGAGGGCGGTAGGTGCACGAAGAGTAAACCACTATCTAACAAGAAGTGTTCAGCGTTCCTTTCCAAAGGTGGTAAAAAGGCGTCTGATGACTTATTAGCAGTTAAATAATCGCGTGTGCAGATATCAGCTTCATTTAGAGGAATGTTTCAGGTTCCCTTCTGCCGCGTGCGAGGTCAGTAGATAAAAATTTAGCGACACGAAGTATAGGCTCATGCTCCCAGCGTCTAGCTCCAGTTGGACAACTTTGAACACAGGCACTACAGAGCATACATTTCTCAACCTCAGTCTTCACAATGTCAGAGACCTCGATGCATCCCGTTGGGCAAACACTCGCACAATCACCACACAGCTTACAAGTCGCTGAATCTGTAATTGGATGCGCACCTGCGCGGATCGACTCCGTACGAATCCGAGTCTTCTCACTGTAAGGATAACTACCAGGCACCTTCAATACCGGAAACTCTTCAAGACTCCTAATTTTTTTCAGTACATCAAATCCGAATTCATGTGCTTTCTTAAGGTCCATTTCATCGGGTCTTCCAGCTCCGATGGGTGTTTTCTCGCTGCTGAAACTATGTTGACCGATGAAGGCAGCACCCGCTATTGGTGAGAATCCTTGTTTAATTATGGTGTCACGTAATTCGAGTAATGCGTCCTCAAAGGCTCTGTTTCCAAACATTACAACGATTACGGCTGGAGTTTCATCTCCCTCGACCATTTTAAGTCGGTCGATTACAGTTGAAGGAACTCGTCCTTCGTAAACAGGCGTCGAGAATATCGCTAGTTCGTCTCCCCCCAACTTATGATGATGGTCAATGTTTGGTGGAGTGAGATCAATCGTATCGGTATTCAGTTTCATCGCTGAAGCGATTTCATTGACTATTTTCTTCCCTGTGCATGTTGGGGAGAAGTAAACCAGATTTACTTTCCTTATATTCAAAGTAATAAAAATGAATGTGCGTGCGCTTAAAAAGCCCTTTTTTGCTAGTTGCAGCGCGAACCAAAATATTGCTACATTGCGAGCACTGCTAAGTTAACTCCTTATACAGATACTCGAACTCACTGAATATTCGCTTACCATCCGTCATAGATTTGAACTCACCAATAATCGGGTCCATCTTCTCATAAAAGCCTCGAGACTCTCGAAGAACCCTGTGACAGTAGCATCCTTGGTTGAACTCCATGCATTTTACAGAGAATAAATGAAATTTTAGATATTCATGGCGGAGAAATAGCCCATATGTATCGCTTCCATAACAGTTGCTGGCCGTAGACAATCCCCAATCACTACAAAATCCGGTGCGCAGTTGCGCAGGGACTCAACCATTTCTGCTCTCGACTTCAGCCCGACTGCCAATAATATCGTATCCGCCTCGTAAAACCTTTCTTCTCCTTTCTCATTTACTGCAAACACACCCCCTTCCGTTATTCGTGTACACTTTACACGTGTTTCCAGCCTGACACTATTTTCAAGCTCTCTCATTAGCCCCAGCCAGTGCAGGTAAGGTGCATCTGCCGCCGCTTTCTCAAGCATTTCCAGAATGGTCACTTCCTTACCCAGGTGAGCGAGATGTAATCCTTCCTCACAACCCACCAGCCCGCCTCCTATAACTACTACCTTCTTACCGATAGCGTCTTCATCATACATGCTAGCTGCAACAACTACATTCTTGTTCTTTATCCCAGGTATGTCAGGAATGAGTGGCTCGGCTCCCACTGCAGCTATCAGAACATCTGGAGAGATTTCTCTAACAACATCAGGAGTAACTTCCGTATCCATCATTAATTTTATCGGTCGTTCATGCACTCGTCGGATCAGTACTTCAGTCAGCTTCTTTGTATCCTCTTTGAAGTATTCACGTTCAGCGTAATTCAACGTCCCACCAAGTCGTTTACTTTTTTCACAGAGGATCACTTCATGTCCCCGGTCTGCAGCTGTGATCGCCGCCTGCATCCCTCCCGGTCCACCTCCGACCACCATCACCTTTTTCTTTCCGCTACTTACTTGAACAAAGCGGCTCTCAAATTCTCTGCCTATGATCGGATTAACAACGCACCTGGCGACCGACCTTGGATATTTCACATATGGTGTAAATGACTGGCTGATGCAATAATTACAACGGATGCACGGCGTAATATCTTCCTCGTTCCCTTTTCTAGCCTTCTCTGGTAAGTAGGGGTCTGCTAAAAGCGCTCTTCCCAGTGTTATCATATCTGCCTTTCCACTCTCCAGGATCTCTTCCATGTGAGCAGGATTGTTCAATGCCCCAACTGTGTTCACTGGAGTCTTCACAACTTTCTTGATTGCTTCAGCAAGATACACATTGCAGCCCCGGGGGAGAAACATACTTGGAAACATTCTGAGGCCGGCAGTTCGGTCATTAAAAGTTGCTGCGGATACATGGATCAGGTCAACTTTGCCATCCAGTATTTTTGCAAGTTCAATCGTTTCCTCTAGCTTCATCCCGCCTTCCGTAAACTCATCGCCGCTCAGGCGGATCTCAATCGGGAAATTTGGTCCGCATTTTTCTCGTATATTCTCAATAATCATCAACACCAAACGTGCCCTATTTTCAATGCTTCCTCCAAAGCGGTCTTTTCTATGGTTGTGCAAAGGGGAGAGGAATTGTGATAGGAGCCAACCATGACCCCCATGGATCATGCACATCTGTACACCACCCAACTTAGCCATCTCAGCCGCATTTCCGAAGGCATTCACTACCTGTTCGATTTCTGCATCTCCCATCTCAATGATTTGTTTGCCATAGAAGGATATTCCCGCACTTGGACCGTACACTGCCCCGTCTGGCAGCTGTGTCCTTGACCGGATTCCGGCGTGCAATAATTCAATGGAGGCAACTGCACCATGTCTTTTAATCGCATCTGTGGTGTTGATTAGAGATGGCAGGATTCCCGGGTCATCCAGCGGGTTTTCCCTCCCGTGAGATGTTCCTTTCGAATCTACCATGCTTTCTCCGAGGGTGACAATGGCTGCCCCGCCTTTCGCCCGGAGCTCATAATAGGCTGTATTCTCAGCGGTAATGTATCCTTCTGGTGTGCCATGTGCTCCCATAGGTGCTGATTCAATTCGGTTCCTTAATGTATAGGGACCTAATTTCATCGTACTGAAAAGTTTTGGAAAATGATTCATTGTATGTCCTCCGTACAATGACTTATTAGCACAGTATTTGCATTTAAATGATCATCGCGGAGAAAATTTTCTTTCATATCAATTTGCTTAATTGCGTGCATGTAAAAACTAATGTTTCAATCATAAATGGGATTCATTTGATGGATTCAACTGAAATTAATTGTTAGCCTAGCTATAAATTGCATGCGCGCTTTGCCCCAGTCTGTGAGTTAAATTTAATTGCTGAGATTCACCGAAACCTATACATTTATGCCTTGCTTTTTATGCTGCGTGATTTATTTTGACGAAAGAGGAAAATAAAACGCTTGAAGTCGTGTCGCACGTCGATATTAAAAAATATCTAGGCAAATGGTATGAGATTGCACACCTTCCAGCCAGATTTCAAGAAGGCTGCGATGATACGACGGCAACTTATGCTTTATCCGAAGATGGCAGCATATCTGTGCTCAACGAATGCATAAAAAACGGCAAGCCGAATAAGGCAAATGGCAAGGCAAAAGTGGTTGATAAGAACTCTGGAGCGAAACTTAAAGTAACCTTCTTCTGGCCATTCTATGGTGATTATTGGATTATTAACCTGGGTAAAGACTATGATTATGCCGTTGTAGGTTCGCCAAACCGCAGGTATCTTTGGATACTGAGTAGAACTCCCAAAATGGATGAAGTGCTCCTTTCCCAATTAAAAGAATCTGTAAAGTCTAAAGGCTTCAATATAAATAATCTCATAATAACCAGCCATAAATGATGAAAATGAGCATTGTCAGCATCAGCTATCTTACGCACACGAAACTCGAATCCCGAGGCAACTCAACTCTATTGTGCAGGAAGAACGAATTGATCGAGGCGAAGTACATCTCCTTGTCTTTAAACGCGCGCGCTGGCTACAAACGTGTTACTTTTAATACGGGACCTCCAAACAATGACTGTGTGGTCGTGTGAGATCGGTTGACACTCCAAACTACGCTGAAAAACACCCTCCTTCCAACGACATTCCTCTATAGAATAATAGAACGTAGAGCTGTGAGTTTCAACAACGTTTTTATCAACCCGGCCCGGCTAACATGAGGCGATGCGATGTTTAACCTCATCACCTTGAAAGACACTATCAGGATCAGCCCAAACAAATTCGGTCAGCCGCTCGACGCCGCCGCATACGAAGAACTACGTGGTAAGTATGAAGGCCTCGTTGACGAGGACCTAGGATATGTCATCTCCGTAATCAAAGTTGAGGTCAACCCGATAGGTCGTATCGTCCCAGGTGATGGGGGGACCCATCACCAGGTAACATTCAGCATCATGACTTTCTTCCCACAACTCCAGGAGATCGTTGAGGGGGAAGTCGTGGAGGTAGCCGATTTCGGCACCTTCCTCAGAATTGGGCCAGTCGATGCACTTCTCCACGTCAGCCAACTAATGGATGACTTCATTAGCTACGACGAGAGACAGGGTATACTTCTTGGAAAGGAAAGTGGCCGTACAATTCAGAGAGGTGACCTCTTCAGAGTAAGAATGGTAGCAGTTAGCTTCCCAAAGGGCAGAAGTTCAGGGAAGATAGGAGTAACAGCACGCCAGCCACAACTCGGCAAGATAGAGTGGATTGAGGAGGAGGTAAAGGCGATGGAGAACCCTAAGGAGGAGAAAAAGAAGTAATGGCCCCGAAGGCATGCAGGATATGCAAAGTCGTAACTAACGACAACGTCTGCCCTGTCTGTAAAGGCTCTGAACTTAGTGAGGACTTCCTCGGCTTCGTTATAATACTCGACGCTTCTAAGAGCCAACTTGCTGAAAAGATGAAGTTAAAAGAGGCGGGGCAGTACGCCCTTAAGATCCGTTAAAACCAATAATCCTAAAAACATCACTATAAAGACCCTCGTTCTACCCGAATCGATGCGCAGCGAATTAAAGACTCCTCTAGGAGAACTATATAGGGGGGAGCCAAATGAGACCGCTGCGCGTCTCAAAGTTAGATTAAAAGAGACCCCTGCACTTTTCGCGGTCGTTGGTGACTTCGTCTCCGCTAACGTTTTGGCTGCAGGAATAACTCCTCAGATCGTAGTTTTAGACAATAAGACCCTTAGGTTAGAGATCAAGCCCGTAAAACACGGTATGGAGGAAATCAAGGTTAGAAACGCCCCTGCGACAATTAGCGCAGAGGCTTGGCGAGTCCTAAGGGAGGCGGTAACCCTTAAAAGGAGGGTGGCGGTAGTCGTGGAAGGTGAAGAGGACCTATTGGTCCTCCCGCTGTTGGCTGAGATGCCCCTCGGCTCGGTGATAGCCTACGGCCAGCCCAAGGAAGGGCTTGTTGTAGTGACCGTGTCGAAGGAGAGGCGGGAATGGGCCAGAGGATTTCTCAACCGAATGGAGATGAATAGACAGTGAAGCTGGAGCTTACATCCACCAAAATAAACAAGGTGGTTGGTAGGAAGGAGCTTGCCTTCAAGGTAGTTGAGGCCTCCACTCCGAGCAGAGCCGATGTTAGACGTGATATCGCTGTCCTCATGAGGACGGATCTTGAGAACGTCTACGTCCGCAGCTTGGAAGCAAAGTCCGGTACAAGGACAACCACAGGCGTTGCCCACGTCTACAACGATGCATCTACAGCGCTGGCAGTGGAGCCTAAGTACATAATTACTCGCAACAAGGGAAAGGAGGCCAAAAAGTCGGAGGACAAACCCGCTGAGGTCCCCGTGACACCTGTGGAGGAGAAGAAGTGATGTCCCAAAAGGCTGGCGATAAGAAGCCTGTAGAAAAGAAGGTTGCAAAGGGAGCAGACTCGATCTACAAGAAATACGAGATCAAAGACGGCAAACTTGAGCGTAAGCGCCCCTTCTGCAATAGGTGTGGACGTGGCTATTTCATGGCTGATCACGGTGATCGCTACACATGCGGTAACTGTGGTTTTACAATGTTCAAGTCCAAGACCAATTAAAAATAAAATAGACTGAGTCTCTTCGGCCTTTATTTTTCCTTACCCGAAATTGTACACGTACATTTAATTGAAATTATTCTAATGCTTCTCTCACCCGAAGGGATTATATCTCAACTTTTAGCACATCTATCGACTCAACTTGTTCGAGATTGAGAAGATTGAAGTAGGCGGGAAAACCTTTCAAGCCATGAAGTCAACGCTCCCAGATGGTGCTCCACCACTCCTCCTCATCAAAGGTGCCAAAGGTTATGTCATGTGTGGCTACTTGAACATTGAAGCAGCCGAGAAATTTGGCTCTGCGGCAGCCATAGTGAGCGGTGTGAAAACCTTCGACGACGTCCTCAACGCCCCCATAAAAGCAGCGACAACGAAGGCGAAGCAGCTCGGCTTCGAGCCTGGAAAGATAGTTAAAGATGTATTAGCTAACTTCGGCTAGCCTTATTATCTGTATTCTCACGCGTATGCGATTTTCTTCTATCTTAGCACCGCCACCTTTTATAGAGAATAGATCCTCACACAATGTCGATGAAATAAGTCAGGTGCTCTTACGACTAAGATGTCACTTCTACGAGCTTCTCGACTCTTTTTTTGGCATCCATCAACACGTTTTTTCCATGGCTTAGAAGTAAAACATCGAAGTCGTAGTCGAGAAGCCGTTTGATCCCCCTGGTCGCTGATTCGACGTCCTCGCTGTACTTCGCGGGAGGGGGGATGAGATTACCTTTTTCATCCTCGAAGAGAATGTCACCGACGATCATCGCTTTCTCGCCCCTGAAGTAAAAGGCAAGGCTCCCAGAAGAGTGACCGGGGACATGGACGATCTCTATTCCCCCACAGGCTTCTATGATGTCTCCGTGTTCCAACCCCATGTCAGCTTCAATACCAGTTTGCTTTTTTAAAGAATCCCTGTCGTCCTCTCCGAGCATGACCTCAACACCGCCAGTTATCTCCAGAATCTTCGGAAGGTTAGCAATGTGGTCATCATGAGCATGGGTGATCAACACGAGTTTGATGTCTCCCCATGTCTTACCCATATCCGCAAGCTCGTCACCTATGTTCTGCAAGCATTTTGGGGTGAATCCAACGTCGATTAGGATTAAACCGCCGTCACATTCGAGTATGTAGACCTCCGTCCTAAGACCGTCAGCTTTAGAGACCTCGACGACTCTGATCCTTTCGGTGACCTTGACCATAGGTATCTTCCTGGATAACCTATGGGTCTTAAACCTGATCCTCATATAATTCGACGATCTTCACTGTAGAGGTGACTCCAGATACTAAGGTCACCTGTCTGCCAAAATGCTTTTTTAGAAGCTTAAGGACTGCTTTATTGGCCTTTCCCTTCTGACGCGGTTCCTTTACTCTGACGAGGTAGCGCTCCTCGTCGAGTCGCTCAACGCTTTCCTCTCTGGAATCTGCTTTGACCTCGACAGTAATTCGCAAGTCTTAAAAAACTACCCTAAAGGAGATGTTTAAAGAATCCGATTAAAAAAATAGCTAATTGTCGTTGAGGGCTTCTTCGACAGCTTCTTTTGTCTGTGTTGGGAAGTCTTTCATAAGACTCTTGAACACTACCTTAGCCACGTGTTTCTCGAAGCCTACCTCATCGAGGCCAGTAAAGTACTTCCTGCGGGTTCCTCCTTTGCAGGTCTCTTCCTCGAACTTGAGGACGCTCTCGTCGCACATGTCGTTGAGGAAGTTGATTATTGAGGCCCTAGAGATTGTCTTGTTTCCCAATGACCTGTTTACGGCTTGGTAGACCTCTCTTGAGGTCATGCCCTTATTGTCGCTGTTCCAAATGATCTGCAGAGCCTCAATCTGGTAGTCCCTTAGGACTTTCTCGAGACCTTGCTTTGAAGGATCAATGACGATCGTCAATTTGTCGCACCTGAACGCAGTCTATTGACTGGTATCGAATATAAAAGAATTAGGTTAGTCTACTGCTTTGTTTTTAATTGTCATTTGTCCAAAACATGTTTTTCGAGTGTGTAACAAATGAAGATGCCTTCGAATACCTTTCTACTATTCACATCTATTTCTACGCTGACCTCCGTTTTCCTATTTTCAGTATTCTTAACCTTGGCATTCGCCCTCATTGTTTCCCCTTTTCTTACAGGGGCAATAAATTTTACTTGGGCTGAACCTAGAACAACATTTGGATGATTTACAGCGATCATTGCAGCGTAGTCAGCGAGGCTGAATGTGAAGCCACCATGAATAAGGCCTGAGGAATCTGTGACCATCTCATTTTTGGCTATGAGTTCCGCTGTCGCACTGACTCCATCCACAACGTCAATCGGCATGCCAACGAGTTGATTCGATATCTTCTCGTGAGTTTTAATATTCATTCCTCGTTCTTACTCCCGTTTAATCGTATAATGTTAAAAACTTGAGCATGTTGCTTTAAGAGATTGGTATGAAACTAGTCACTTATCGTTACGGTAAAGCGGTGAGCATAGGGATCGTAATCGGGGACGATATCCTCGACCTGAATACTGCTTTTAAGGCACATTTGGGTAGCTCCTTCAAAGGAGAGAAAATAGAGCACCTCGACATGCTCAGCTTCTTGGATCTCGGCTCGAAAGGATTGTCTGAAGCGAAGAAGACTGTTAAGGTTGCAGAGAACTCCAAGTACCTTATTCCTCTAAAAAAAGTGAAGCTGATGGCCCCTATCCCACATCCGAGAAAAAACATCGTCTGCCTGGGACTTAACTACGCGGAGCATGTGAAGGAAGGAAGCAAGGGGGGTACGCCTAACCTCCCCCAAGTACCCATATTCTTCACAAAACCCTGGACCGCCGTCGTGGGCCCATACGACAACATCGTCTACCCGAAGGTGACTGAAAGGCTCGACTACGAAGCAGAGCTAGCCTTCATAATCGGTAAGAAGGGAAAAAATATTCCAGAAGAGAAAGTCTATGATCATATTGTCGGATTCATGTGCTTCGACGACGTATCAGCTAGGGACCTCCAGATGAAGCACCAACAGTGGTACAGGGGTAAGAGTCTCGACTCATTCGCACCAACAGGCCCATGGATCGTTACGAAGGATGAGGTCGGCGACCCTCAAGACCTGGAGCTCTGGTGTAAGGTCAATGATGTTGAGAGGCAACACACTAACACAAACGATATGATCTTCAACATCAAGAAGATCGTAAGCATACTCTCTGCAGGGATCACACTTGACGTTGGAGACATCTTCGCCACTGGTACTCCTTCAGGCGTCGGCTCCGCCCATCCCCTTGGTCTACTCAAGCCGGGTGACATTGTCGAGGTTGGCATTGAGAAGATCGGTTCAATAAGGAACAAAGTAGTGGCTGAAAAATAGTCTATTAAACCCTTTTTATCAATTTTTTTGATTTTCCGTCTCTTTAACGGTTCTAATCGTCGTGAAAGGGTTATTAGGCAACCTTTATATTGAGAGTATCTGGTTTGCTAGGTTAGTTTCAAGGTGGATACTTTGAGTGCACCTGATGCTGGTCAACAACCGATTATTATTCTTAAGGAAGGTACGGAGCGTAATAGAGGAAACGACGCTCGCAATTCCAATATCATGGCCGCACGCATTGTCTCCGAGGCTGTTAAGTCCAGCCTCGGTCCCAAGGGAATGGATAAGATGTTAGTTGACAGTTTTGGCGACGTCACAATCACAAACGATGGTGCCACGATGCTTAAAGAGATGGATGTTCAACACCCTGCAGCTAAAATGATGGTTGAGGTCTCTAAGACTCAGGATGACGAGGTCGGCGATGGTACAACCAGCGTTGTCGTGCTAACGGGTGAACTCCTTGAGAAAGCATTGGATCTCATGGATAAGAAGATCCACCCCACTGTCATTATCGATGGGTATCGTGATGCCCAAGAGCAAGCGCTCAAAATTCTCGACGACATCGCCATTAAGGTCAAGCCAAGGGACAAGAAGACTTTAAAGAAAATTGCGATGACCAGCATGGCAAGCAAACTTGTCAGCAGCCACAGCGAATACATAAGTGACATAGCTGTAGAAGCGATTCTACAAGTCGCCGAAGAGGAGGAGAAGAATATGAAGGCTGACCTCGATATGATAAAGATCGAGAAGAAGCCAGGCGGATCCATGACTGACACTTCGCTAATTAAGGGACTTATCATAGACAAAGAGGTCTCCCACAGCGATATGCCAAAAGCCGTCAAAAACGCAAAGATTGGCCTAATTAACGCTGCAATGGAGATCGAAAAGACCGAATTCGACAGCAAGATCAGCATCGAGACCCCCGATCAGATGCAGGCTTACCTAGACCAGGAGGAGAAGATGCTGCGAGACATGGTAGCGAAGGTCAAGAAGGCGGGTGTTAACGTCCTGCTCTGTCAAAAAGGAATCGACGACATGGTTCAACATTTCCTCGCACGTGAAGGAATCATGGCGGCTCGCCGTCTCAAGAAGAGCGACATGGAGGCACTCGCCAAGGCCACCAGCGCAAAAGTTGTTTCCAGCGTCGACGAGCTTTCCGCCTCAGATACGGGGTTCGCTGCCTCCGTCGAGGAGAAGAAGATTGGCGATGACAAACTATTATTTATCGAGGGTTGTAAGAACCCGAAAGCAGTAAGTATACTGATTCGCGGCGGAACCGAGAGGATCGTCGACGAGGCTGAGAGGAGTATTCACGACGCTCTATCTGTTATCAAGGACGTTGTCGAGGATCCACGGATCGTCGCAGGAGGCGGTGCGCCAGAGATCGAGGTCGCAAGAAAGCTCCGCGAATACGCATCCAAGCTTAAGGGTAGGGAGAGGCTAGCTGTCGCTGCCTTTGCGGACGCCATTGAAGTAATCCCTACAACTCTTGCCGAGAACTCTGGTATGGACCCCATCGACGCAATGGCCGAACTGCAGAGTAGCCACGCTAAAGGACAGAAGTGGGTTGGTGTGGACGGTATAAATGGAAAGGTTGCTGATATGGAGGAGCTCAACGTCTATGAGCCGATGGTCGTCAAGGTCCAAGCGATAAAGTCAGCGACAGAGGCAGCGACGATGCTGCTGAAGATCGACGACGTCATCGCCTCCTCCAAGAGCAAGGGCCCACCACCAGGAGCCGAGGAAGGTATGGGTGGTATGGGCGGAATGGGAGGCATGCCCGGTGGTATGCCACCGATGATGTAGATTGAAACTGTTTGAAGTGTCTGTTATGAGTGGCAACGTCCAGATTGGCCCCCCGAAGCTCACGCGCTTTGAGAGGGCAAGGATCGCCGGTGCGCGTGCGCTCCAGGTCTCGCTAGGAGCTCCAATTCTTGTAGATTTACCCCTAAAGGTTAGCGACCCTGTAGATATCGCATTAGCAGAGTTGAAGGAGGGTGTGCTCCCGATGACAATAAGGAGGACGCTGCCAAATGGCACCCACCAGGATATAGCCCTGGTCGACCTAAGTTAGTTTTAGTGAAGCCTTTTTACGGGTGGCCGTGTTTGTATGAAAGATTGACGACCGAAGATCTCGTTTCTTGGAGAAACACAGCCATAATAATGGGTATCATTTCGTTGACAATATTTGCAGTTCAGCGTTCCAGCTTAATGTTCCTTGATCCCATATTTGAGATCTGCATTTTTCATGTTCCAGCTATTCTGGCTGTGAGTGTTTACCTCTATAAAAGGCGCGGACACGTAGCTTCAATCCTCGAGTGAGGTCTGATTAGATAATTAGCGCGCGCGAGTTCTCAGGGTCAAGAGTCTCTTCATGAACCATAGAATCAATCCAGTAAATACAATATTTACTGAAATGTTCATTTGGATATTTGCGCGCGCGCAACCGTCAACTATGTTGGTTACCTGGTCAAGGAGGGGCTCTTAGACATCGGGTCAGTCTACGAGATATGCGGTGAAGCTATTATGGATAACTGGCTGAAGTTCAAGCCGATTTACTACGGATATGTCGAGATAGGAGGGTATGGTAAGGACATCTTTGAGAACTTCGAGTATATCGCTAAGGAGATAATGAGGATGAAGGCGGTTAGGGATCCGAACTACAAGGGCTATGAGGCTCCTGATGAGTACTGTAAGGTAGTTAAGGAGTAAACACGATAATCTTATCCAAACTTCCAACTGATTGTAACCAGTGATTCTATGGTTGATGCGCAGACTTTTATCACACGTGCTATTCCTTTTTCCCAGATTCCAAAGATTTATAGGTATTACCCCTTTCGCTGTTTAAGTCTTTAAATAATGCATTTTGATCGAATTGATTTTTTATTCTTTGACTATACGTTTTTTAACAAGGGAACTTTCTACGGCGAAGAAATGTAATGATGAAGAGCCGCGACGCGCGATTGATCTCAAACCCATTATTGATTACTACTTCATACTCTTTTTATATCCTGAACTCTTCTTCAATTCTGAGGTCTGGGGCTATGAGTCTTGATCTTGCGCCGAAGATGCTTGTACGGGAAGCTATGTCTAGCCCCGTCATCGCGATCCCCGAGGACAGTGACATCACCGAAGTCGCCAAACTAATGCGTGAGCAAAAGCTCGGTGCCATCGTAGTCAATAACCCCGACGGTCAGCCAATAGGCATTGTCACCGAGAGAGACATCGTGATGAGAGTCGTCGCCGACGGGCGATCACCTAAAGGTGTGAAGACATCAGAAGTGATGTCTAGCCCCCTTAGGGTCGTCAAAGCGGAGACACCAATCGTGGATGCTATGAAGACGATGGATAAGTTGAACATTCGGCGTCTCGGTGTCAGCTATAAGGGTCAACTCGTCGGGATAATAAGTCATAAGGACATCATCAGAATCATGCCTACGATTATGGAGATAATCACTGAAAACTCCAAGATAAATGGGGGTTCCAACAGCTTCAGCCCCTCAACTGTGGGCTACTGCGACCGCTGCGAGATGTACTCCACTAATCTCCGTGCGGTCGATGGCGATTTTCTCTGTGAAGACTGCCGCGCCGAGGAGAAGGAAGAATAAACCTCCGCACAAGCTGTTCTTATGATATAATGAAGAAGCGTTTCCTTGTAGACGGTATGTTAGGCTCCTTATCGCGTTGGCTCAGGATAGGAGGTTATGACGCTGAATATCGGAGGGATCGGCCTGACGATGAACTCATCGAGGAGGCAAAGGTGGAAGACAGATTTCTCCTCACTCGCGACGAAATGCTCGTCAGGAGGGCGCGGAAGCGTGGTGTGAAAGCCATCTACGTTAGGGGGATCTCAGATAAAGATGGGCTCAGTCAGCTTGCAGGTGAATTAAATCTGACCTTCGACCCCATGAATTCGAGGTGCCCAAAGTGTAACCACATAGTATTGAAGGCAACGAAGGAGGAGGTCATGGATAAGGTTCCAGAGGGAACATTCAAGGTTGTTGATGAGTACTGGATCTGCCCACAGTGTGGTGGCATCTACTGGCGGGGAAGTCACTGGCCGAGGATCGTGGAAACCCTAAACCGCGCTACTAGGGGTTCAATTAGCTTCGGCAGGCTTTAAAAAGGCGCTGGGTATCCGATTGGGTGAAAGAGGGAGCCTCGATGACCTTCGCCCTAACTCTAGATGAGGGAACCTATCTAGTGAGACTCGCCAGGAAGGCGATTGAAGGAAGCTTCAGCCAGGCGAAAATAAATATAAATGACGCCCCTGAAAAAACGCGAGAGGTATGTGGTGTTTTCGTGACCATTAACAGGCTTAAGGGTGAGGAAAAAGATCTAAGAGGCTGTATCGGTTATCCATACCCCATAAAGCCATTGGTTGAGGCCGTGAGCGATGTCGCCTATGCAGCGGCCTTCGAAGACCCACGTTTCCCGAAGCTCAGTCGGAAAGAACTTGACGAGATCATTGTTGAGGTCAGTGTTTTAACCCCACCCGAATCTATAAAGGTAGACAAGCCCGAGCGGTACCCGTCGATGGTTAGGGTCGGTGTTGACGGTCTCATAGTGAAGAGAGGGGGTCGGAGTGGTCTTCTTCTACCACAGGTCGCAACGGAGTGGGGATGGGACTCCGAGGAGTTCCTTTGCCAGTGCTGTGTGAAGGCGGGTTTGTCTCCGGACTCTTGGCTACTCACAGGAACAGAGGTCTTTAGGTTCCAAGCAATAATCTTCGCTGAGGAGGCACCCGGTGGCGCGGTGAAAAGGGAAGAGATTCAGAGCGGCTAGGAGAAGTCGGGTTGGAGAGATTCGACGACTCACGTATCTACTTCAGCCCATGTGGTATTGGGCTGGGCCATGCGAGCCGAAGCCAGTCAATCGCGTCTGAGCTGAAAACACGGGGTGCAGATATTCTCTTTTCCACATACCTCGAGGGTGTAGACTACATCGAGAAACAGGGGTTTCCGGTCGTCGAGGCGCCTCCGATCTCGATGTCCAACGATTCCTCAGGGAGCATCGACCTAAAACTATCGTCGATAAATCAGGGGATTAAGGCATTCCCGACGTTCATGAGGCAGGTCAACTTCGAGCTCCGATATATGAGGTCATTCAAGCCTGACGTTGTGGTATCGGACTCGAGGCTTTCCTCGATATTCGCAGCGAAGATGCTCGGGTTACCCACACTACTGATCCTTAACCAGTTTACGCCCCTCATCCCTCGAAAGAGAGACAGGTTTATGCTCTTCAAGGTTGCCGACGGCGTTGTTATGACTTTGATTGGAAGAGGCTGGGGGCTAAGCGAAAGGATTCTTATTCCGGATTTCCCGGTGCCGTATACGCTGAGCATCGACTGTCTAAGAATACCGAGACCCTATCAGAGAAAGGTGGAGATGGTAGGAGCCATTCTGCCCAAGAAACCTATAGAGGCAAGAGACAAAAGTGAGGTCAGACGGAGCCTAGGGATCTCGAAAGAACAGAAGCTGATCTACGCGGGAATAAGCGGCCCTAGGGGAGAGAGGATTCCTCTCCAGCATATGCTCGAGCCCATATTCGAGTCTTTCCCAGACGAGTATAGTATCGTAATGTCAACGGGGACCCCAAACGGAGGACCAGAACCTGTGAGGAGAGGTTCCTTGGTCAAGTTGAGCTGGGTTGAGGACAGATTTGATCTTCTGAATGCCTGCGACTTAGTTGTCTCGCGTGGGGGGCATGAGACTATGATGCAGAGTATTTGCTATAACAAGCCATCGATCATCATACCTGTGTCGAAACATCCTGAGCAGTATGGGAACGCTAGAAGGGCACAGGAACTGGGGGTAGCTCACGCAATTCATCAGAGGAATATCGAAAGAGAGGGGTTACTGTTACTAGTCGAGGAGATGCTCGGAGACGCTTCATATGCAAACAGACTAGCTGAACTAAATAAGAAGCATATAGGCGACGGAGTCGAGAGGAGTATCTCCGCCCTGGCGAATATAATGCATCGCTAGCTTCCACCATAAGGCTTGAATATAGTCAGGTGGAGACGCTAGGTTATGGCTTACTACTACGCCAAGAAGAGGAACAGAGAAGTATCAAAATACTTCGATCCCAAAACGCTGAAGGCGATCGATGCCTTCGACAGTCAGGTCTTCGAGCCGGGAAAGCTCGATGTCAAGACGAAAGAGCTGTGCGCGGTCGCAGCCACCTACATAACGAGGTGCCCGTACTGCATCGAGGCCCACGCGAAGAGGGCACTTCAGGCGGGAGCGACGAAGGAGGAGCTCGCCGAGGTGATCGCGGTCGCGGCTGCTCTCAACATGGGTGCGAGTCTCGCACATATGAACTTCGCACTCGACGCCGAGCCCGACGAAAAGTACCTAGAGGAAGACGAGTAGGTTACTTCATCCTCTCTTTTCTTTCGTCCCAGTACTGCCTAGTTCGCATATACTGGATTTTTGCCTTAAGTAGGTCTGAGTAGAAGTCTTTCTCTGTCTTGTGCATCCTACTTAGGATCTGATAGGCAGTGATTGGGCCGACGCCATGGACAGCTAGGGCTTCAACAGCTTTCCTACCGTAGCTGAGGACCATATCGGCAGATTTCCGGCCATTAGTAATGGCGTCAGCTTCCTCGGGGATGAGTTGCTCCCCCTCCTTCATACGGTTTAGGAGCGACTGAAACTGAGAGTGATTCTGGTTGCGGTGGAGTACAGCTAGAAGGCCAGAACCACAGTTGGCACATACGGGCCTCTCTGGGAGGTCCCTAATACGAGCCTCTATGTGCCATTGGTTGCAGTTCATGCAACTGAGGGTGACGCCGCGGGCTTGAATGCTCTTCCTCATGTACTCGAGTTGGTCTGGAATGGCGATGCTGGATTCCATAAGCTCCTCGACGTCGGCATAGACCTCTAGTATGTGACGGGCGAGTGGACTAGGCTCATTCGAAATGTGAAACTCTATTTTTGTCATTCGAGTTGCGATTTTTCCTGCGAGGCTCTTTACGGCTGAGAGGTCGAGTTTCTCCTTGTAGGCTTCGCGGAGGGCCTCAGTGTAGATTGGGCTGTTCCTGTAGCGGCGGTAGAGTTTGTGTAGAGTTTCGGGGCTGTATGTCTTTCCGCGTGGGATTGCGCCAAATCGCTCGGCTATGAACTTCATATTGTAGGCGTAGGGAAACCTGGCTTCCATGTATTCGGTGAGCTTTCTCTCCGACTCCTCAGGGCTGAGGGATTGTAGAACATTGACTAAATCATTTATGTCATACTTTGTGACCTTCTGGGGTGTCTCTATGAGGATGCGGTAGGCATCACTCCACCAACCGAGGATTAGGTCCTTCTCGCTAAGGATGGCATCGAGGATACAGCCAAGAGTGGTGTTGACTTTGCTTCCATAGACGGTGTGAATCACGAAGTATCGATCGTAGGACTCGACGAGGATGAGATCCTTTGTTGGTACAGGGAAACCTTGGGCTAGTTGAGATTCGATTTCTTTCGCTGCGACAGCGACCGTGGCTTCGCTGACTCCGAGTTCCTTAGATACCTCCTTGACTGTTCTCTCAAGTCCCTTCTCCTTGATCCTCTCTGCGATTTTCCAACGGAGATCACCTACCTCCTCAGCGATACTCCGTGTTACGCCGATGAGTTCTCCGTCCCATCCGGGGAGAGCCCCTAGTGGGTCTTCGCTTTGGAGGACGAACAGGCGTCCCTCATCCTCGTCTATCTGAAGTATCTTCCAGACGCGACCGCGGAGTATGACGTTTAAGCCTACCCTTGCGCGAAGTGTCCAGAATTCGTCGCCGACAGTACCGATGACTTTGTCGTTGACTACGTTGATGAAGGGGTATCGTCTCTCGTCGTTAATCATACCGAGGTTCTCGAAATAGTATTTCCGCCCTTTTTTGGTCTTTTCAAGCTTATCACTTCTCCTATTTACTACCCTTATGGCGTCGAGAAAACCAACAACGTACTTGAACTCCTCTTCCGTGAGATCTCGGAACGGGTAAGCTCGGCGGATCGTTTCAAGTATCTTCTGCTTCGGGTACTTCACCGTAGTCGAGTGTTAAACCAGTTATTTGGTGGGCGAGTACATCGAGGGGTTTTAGGTGGATTTCTGTGGGCTCCAGCTCGTTTCGCTTGGCTTTCTTTGCTGTGATAAGGGACTCTAAGGCATCCTCACCATATGCAGCAATTAAGATGCCCTGTGAGAGTTTGCTGAGCCTGTGACCCGCGCGACCTACCCGCTGGATAAGAGTAGAGACTTGACGGGGGCTGTTGTACTGAATGGCGAGATCTACGTTTCCGATATCTATGCCTAACTGTAGAGTCGATGTGGCAACAATGGCTTTGAGCTCCCCAGCCTTGAATTTATCCTCAACAATGTGGCGCTGCTCTCTGCTCAGACTCCCATGGTGGACATCTATGCCCTGGTCGAGCATCCCGAGCTTATGGCCGAGACTCTCCGCTTGACCGCGTCCCTGAACGAATATGAGAGTGGATCTATGTGTCCGTACAAGGTCCCTTATCGTCCTGAGTCGAGAGGCGGCAATCGGCGTCATGCTCAGGTCGTTGCCTAGATCGAAGTCCTCTTCCCCTACCTCAGGGTATTCGACATCATAGATGTAGTCTTTATCTACGGTTACCTCAACAACCTTGACGGGATGTCTTCCACCAAGAAAAGAAGCTACGATTTCTGGGTTGCCGACGGTTGCGGAAAGGCCTATCCTCTGGGGTGGTTTGGTAGTTACCTCCTCAAGTCTCTCCAGCCCCACGGTAAGCTGTGCCCCACGCTTCGAGGCGGCGAGATCATGAATCTCATCAACTATGACCCAACGGACAGAGGTCAGGTGACTCCGCATATTTGTTGGAAGTATAGCTTGTAGTGTCTCAGGAGTTGTGATAAGCATCTGTGGTGGCTTTCTGATCTGGCGCCTTCTCTGCTTCTGAGAGGTATCGCTATGGCGGACCTGGACATCAATACCAAGGCTCTCCGCCCACGTTACCATCCTCTTGTCGATGTCTCTATTGAGCGCTCGGAGAGGTGTGATGTAAATGATATTGATACCGATATGATCGCCTTCTCGAATATAGGCGTCGAAAACAGGTAGAAGTGCAGCCTCGGTTTTACCACTGGCTGTCGGCGCTACAAGGAGGATGTTCTCCCCCGCCAAGATTGGGGGTATCGCTTTTTTCTGAGGTGGTGTTGGCTCCACAATATCGAAGTTAGCCAAGACCTCTCTTATCCGGGGGTGGAGCAGCCCAAAGATAGAGGACATCAAAACTGAATGTGGAGAAGCTGCTTAAAACTTCATTATATTAAGAAAAGTTATTGGTGTATGATCTAGGCTGTGTTCTCATTAGCCGAGATCATGATCGAAATGATAGCTATTATATCAGTAATCTACAGCTCCGATTGCGCTTAGAGCAATGAGACATTCTTTACGTTCATAAAAATGGTGAGTTCCATCCACCGACCTTAATTTTTATTCATTCGAGATTACTCAGACATGCCTTGTTTAGTTAGTAATGCGCGCACTTTATAAGTGGTTAGAAACGTCTAGCCGTTAGGAACGAAACGAGATTTAGTCCCTCGTTTAATCTCTTCTCCTTCACATAGTAGGAGATAGCGGCGAGGGAAGCGCATGAGGCGGGGAGGACCGATAGCCCCTCCTCATCTGCTAGAATGTCTGAGAATCGGCACATTTCTCCGTCGGAAACGCTTGCCGCCCATCCATGACTCTCCCAAAGCGAGTCTAGAGCCTCCTGCCCGTCGAGGCTCTCCCAGCTGACAAGTGGCTCGTTGATCCCCGTCTCTGTGATCCCCTCTGGTCTCAGGTTCTCGACCCTTTTCTTCCCATTCAGGAAGCTGGTCACGATCGGGTTGCCACCATCTGTGCTTGCTGCGATGAGCTTAGGTAGCTTATCAATCTTCTCGGCTCTGAGTAGGTTCTTGAAGCCATGATTGATACCGGCTAGGGTGGTCCCGTTACTGGTCGGAACTGCAACGACATCGGGTACGCATTTCATTTCATCTACTAACTCGTAAGCGATAGTCGCATAGGCTTCAAGTGAAGCGGCGCGGTTTATCGAGGTCCCGGGATTTCCGTCGTACCAACCCTTATCCGCTGCCTCTTGTCGTGACAGTTTAACGACCTCCTCATAGGTTCCCAGGGCCCTATGCATTATACCGCCTTGTCTCTCGATCTCGGCTATGCGTGGAGTATGATACTTGCTCGGGATGTAAACGTGGGTCGTGATACCGAATATTTGTGAGAGTCGGACGAAGCTTGCTCCGAAGTTTCCGCATGAAGCTATCCCCAGCTCCACATAACCTCCCTCTTTTGCTACTTTGAGGCATGCGTAGGCGGCACGATCCTTCATCGTTCCAGTCGGATTACCCCCCTCAAATTTTAGGTAAATATTGCTGTATCCAAGCAACTTTTCGATATTACGGGAACGTGTGAATACCGTGTCCCCAATACCATGGCTGATTAATTCCTCTTGCAACATTGCAGTCAAGATCTGGCTCTAACCCAATGGTAAGCAATATTAAGATGCATTAATGATTATCGCATCTGGATACAAAGTCCACAGGTATGTGAATAGTGTCGAGCCTCTCTATAGAAGCGAGACAGATTGAGACGGGTTATGAAATAAACCTCCGCGGTTCGCGGTATGTAGTAAAGTACCCCAATGGCTTCTGGAAAAATTACCCCCAGGAGGCGAAGGACGTACTTTTCGACAACCTAGTCTATGCGGAGACCGTCCATCTTCCCCTGACCCTAAGGAAGAACGAGCTCAGGTATAACACATCGGCTCCCTTCTTCCAGACACAGTTTTTCCAGAACCTTGTGATGGATCTGCCAAGCTGCGCAGATGTCGATGGCACAAGCACCTCAGAACTGATCAAGGAGTTCATGAACCTTAAGATCAAGTTCAAGGACTACGACGTCAAGTTCCCCACCTATAAACAACCAAGTAGAGATGACAGCAGCGTCGTCGCCCTCAGCTTTGGAAAAGACAGCCTACTAACCTGGGCGGTATGCAGAGAGCTGGGATTAAATCCGCAGGCGGCTTACGTAGTCGAACCTCTACTTCTCTACGAGGAGAAGCATAAAGACGTCCTAGCGAAGGAGTTCGAGAAGGAATTCAATGTAAAGCTAAACAAGATAATCCACACGACAGGACACCTCCGAGACGGTATACGCCTCGGAGTCGGGAAAACGGAGATCGGCTGGGGACTCCAGAATACACAATATGCCATGATGTTGCTACCCATTGCCAACACCTTCCAAGCCAAGTACATCCTATTTGGTAACGAGCAGAGCTGCAGTGAATACTACTACGACCGTGAGGGCTATGTCTGCTACCCCGCCTTCGACCAGAGCCACAAATGGACCACAAACATCGATGTCATCACTAGACTCCTAACAAACGGTGGAGTCCGTACGATGAGCGTAATAGAGCCCCTCAATGACATCGCTGTCGTATACTCTCTCTACAAACGTTACCCTGAGGTCGCAAAGTATCACATGAGCTGCTTCGTCGAGACAGAAGCGGGTCGTGACACTAGGTGGTGCATGAGCTGCAGCGTCTGCAGCAAGATGTATCTCCTCATCGTGGCCTCCGGTTTTGATCCTAAGAGCGTCGGTATAACGAGGAATATGCTCACCGATGACTGCAAAGAGTATTTTAGTCTCTTTGGTGGCAGCGACATCAACACATATGCACTCACAGGCAGAGGCCGTGACGAGCAGCTCTTCGCCTTCTACCTCGCGTGGAAGAATGGCGACAAGAGCCCACTCGTTCAGGAGTTCGAGAAGAGGTTCCTCGAAGAGGCGAAGGGCAGGGAAGACGAGCTCTATAAGACTTTCTTCGGCGTCCATGAAGCGATCACGATGCCCGAGAAGATCAAGAACGAGACCCTGAGCATCTACAAGGAGGTCCTCTCGGACGTCCCGTAGCCGAAACAAGCTGTGTATCGCGTTTTGTTGTAACACTCGCCTAGACAAGGGCGAGTTTCAGGTAGAGTACGAACCAATGCACACCATCGAGCTGGTGAAGCACGCCATAGAGGCAGCTGGGTATGAGTACCTGCAAATTGAGGCTGACGAGACATGTTTCGAGACACTAATGAAGGAGAGACCGGATCTCGTCCTCAACAGGGCGGAGGGAATACGCGGCGAAAGCAGAGAGAGTCAAATCCCAGCCTTTTGCGAGATGCTTGGCATTCCCTACACGGGAGCAGGCATCATGGCAACCGCCATCTGTCTCGATAAGCCGACAACGAAGAAGGTTCTAGAGTGGCACGGTATCAAGACAGCTCCATTCACCGTTCTCTTTGAGGAAAAAGATCCCATCGACCCAAAGCTCAGGTACCCTCTTATCCTGAAGCCTAGCCATGAGGGCAGCAGCATGGGTATTAACATAGACAACGTCGTCCACGACGAGGAGCAGCTCCGAAGGAAACTGAGTGAGATGCTTAAAGTCTACAAACAAGGGATCCTCGCCGAGGAGTTTATAGATGGTCGGGAGTTCAGCGTCGGCATCGTCGGTAACTACTTAGGAGAAAATAAGCCGAGGATACTACCTATATTCGAGGTGGACTTCAGTAAGTTTGCACCGGAGTTAGGCACTGTCCTCGGACAAAAAGCGAAAACCATCTACGATACCTCAGCTAACTACATCTGCCCCGCCAAGGTTCCAGAGAAACTGAAGATGGAGATCGAGGAGACAACCCTTAAGGCTGTTAAGGTTCTTCAATGCTATGATTGGGGGCGCCTCGACTATAGATACAACAGTCGCGGCGAACTCTACTTCCTCGAGATCAACCCACTCCCCGGCATCGACTGCGATTCTGAGAAGGATGACTTTAGCTTCTACCCCTACATGTGGCTGAAGGGAGGCTGGAGCTACGACGACATGATCCGGGATGTCATTGACGCAGCCCTTAAGCGGTACGGAGTGAAGTAGTCTCTCGATGAGCGAGGAACCACCCTTTTTTGAGGAAGCCATTAGGCAGGTTGAGGAGAAGCTGGGAAACCTCTTTGGAGCCCAGTGTAAGATCGGTGTCCATGTATTTCTAGATGACCGGCTAGCCGAGGAGGTACAAAGGATAGATCGCAGCATGTTTAGGGATGAACTAAGGTACAGCGTTGATGAGTTGCAAAAGAAAGGGGAGATGAATGGCTTTGTGCTCATTGTCGTGCGTTTCGGTATTGAACCTGTCGCCTTTTTCTTTGGATACGAAGACCCCAACTTCAAGGGCAGCTATTACGGTGACACCCTCGCGAGCGTTGTAGAGGGAAAAGGAATAGGAAGTAGTCTATTCTCCTTAGTCCATATATACTGTTACGAGAACGGTTACACCCACTTCAGCTGCCATACCGAGGAGATGGATGAGAAGGGTCGGCGCCTCCGCGATTGGTATCTGGGAGCAGGAATGCAATACCTCGGTACCCACCCGAAAGAGGGCGACCTAATGAGAGTGAAACTAACCCCGCAACATGCTAGCTGGATGCATAGACGCTTCATCTTGGGAGATAAGCAGCTCCAGAAACCCACTGTTGAATGAAGTAAGTTATTTAGTATGAAGTACACCCTTAAGCCCCATGTTATACTTCGCGTATGGTTCATTTCTCGACTCAGAGACATTAAGAAGGCACTGCCCAAAAGCAGCCTATATCTGTAAAGCAATTCTCCCTAACTGGGAAGTTCAGTTCAATTTTCTCAGCAGCACCTATAAGGGAGGTGTCACGGGAATAGAGCCCGCGGCAGCGAGGCTCACACGCGGTGTTCTCTACGAAGTCAACGATGAGGAGCTTCTCCACCTTGATAAGGTAGAGGGAGTCGCTGACGGAATCTACTATAGGCAGACAATCTACGTCATCGATGATGAGGGAAAGCCGGTGAAGGCGGCGACATACAGGACAACGAACCCGGGAGGGCCATTTAAGCCTACGAAGAGGTACCTTGGCCTCATGATCAAGGGAGCGATAGAGCACAGTCTCGATCCTAATTACGTTAAAGGTCTCTCGACTGTTGAGACAGTCGATTAACCAATTTAATCAAGGGAAGGACCAGATACTGTCTCATTATTGCGTTATTATCAATAATAACTGGCTCGTGTGGTAGATGGAGGAATTAGAGTCCCTTGTGATAGAGGATCTTACCACCGATGATGGTCATGTAGACCTTTGCATCACGTATGTCTTCAGTTTTAGTCTCTGTGAGGTCGCGATCGATCACGGTGATGTCTGCGAGTTTTCCAGTCTCGATACTTCCCTTTAAGTTCTCCTCAAAGCTCGCATATGCGCCGTTGAGTGTGTAGCACTTTATGGCTTCTACTAAATTGATTCTAGCGTCTCTTATGCCGTGATTTATGGCGCTCCAGACGCCATAGATTGGGTTGAATGGCATACCGTCGCTGCCAAAGGCTACATTGATATTTTCGTCGAGTAGAACTCTATAGGGGTTATTGAGTCTGTTACGTTCCTCACCTAAGCGCTGCTCGTACATGCTTCCGGGACCTGCCCACTCACCGACGAAGTTAGGTTGCATTGCGGGTATGATGCCGAGTTCCTTTATTCTCTCTATCTGACCAGCGGTGAGGATCTCGCAGTGTTCAATTCTGTGGCGATGGTTCTTTTTTGGCTTTTCTTTTAGGGCGTCTTGTATGCTGTTGATTACACACTCGATAGCGTAGTCGCCGATGGCGTGGATGGCGAGCTGATTTCCGTGTCTGTGGGCCTCTTTCGCCTTCTCGTCGAGTGCCTCCTCGGGCATGGCGAGGATGCCCTTTGTGGTTTGTTCGTCGGAGTATGGTTCAAAGAGTGCTGCTGTATGGGCTCCTAGACTGCCATCCATTAGCAATTTAGATGGACCGATCTTGATCATATCGTTACCAAAACCAGTACGGATACCCATCGAGTAGCTCTGTTTTTGGATGGTGTCATTTAGGAATAGATAGGCCCGGATCTTTAGGTAGCCTCTGGCGAGAGCGGTCTGATAGGCTTTGAGAGCGTCTCCGCCGAGGCCGGCGTCACCGACGCTTGTGCAACCTAGGCTGAGTGCATAGTCCGAGGCTATTTTTAGACCTTCAACGGCGGTCTCCTCGGTCACAGGCGGTATATAGGGCTCGACGAGTTGGCGGCAGTCTCTGAGAATGCCGGTGGGTTCGCCACCTGGGCTTTTATCGATGTGCCCGCCTTCGGGCTGAGGTGTATCACTTGTGATGCCTGCTATTTTGAGGGCGAGAGTGTTGAGTGTTAGTAAGTGACCACAGATTCGGACGATCATGATTGGGTGGGTCTTGCTGACGGCGTCGATGTCATCTTTTGTTGGGTAACGGTTCTCGGGCCATTTAGACTCGTCCCAGCCCTTTCCGAGTATCCACTCCCCATCCTTTATGGCTTTGGCTTTATCCTTGAGGTGCATGATTGCGGCCTCAAGTGTAGGAGTTTCTCGGAGTTGGATTTCTCGGATCATCGATATGCCCATTTCATAGAAGTGGCAGTGGCTGTCGATAAATCCAGGCACAATCGTCATCCCGGTTACGTCGTAGACCTCCGAGCCCGGTGGTATCTCGACTTTTCCTTTTTTACCAGCGGCTAGGATGTAGTCGCCCTTCATCAAAATGATGCTGTCTCTTATTGGCGGGTGACCTGTTCCATCTATTAATGTGCCACCCGTCAGAATTCTTGGACAAGGTTCCAGGGACAATACTGTCGTTGGACTCCTTGGAGTTAGGGCGCAATGGGTTAAATATAAATCATTGGAGCGTATTTTCTAGGTTTATCCCTAGGGAATATTGTGTTTTTGAACTCACCTTCTCCTACTTATCGTTAAATGTGTGTTTCTCGATAGGTTTTTGGCCATTGTAATCGTTTTTAGTATATAAAATCCGGAAAAAATATACCTTTTTTTCGGTTTATTTTTTTATTATTTTGATATTCTTTCCGATGGCGTCTCCGGGGAGACCTTTCTTGAATGTGGCAAGCAAGTAGCCGTTGCGGGCACCATGGATCTTATTGATTTTGCCGTAGATGATTGGCTTATCGTATGGCCATGCTACCTTAGCGCCTACGAGTCCTCTGGATTCGTGAGAAGTGGTCCCAGAGACCATGATTATCATCCGTTTTGCGTACTGCATCTTGGCTCCGATACTATAGTTCATAACTATTCCAGTATACTCCATGTTTTTCACTGCCATAGAGCCAAGGTTTTGTTTTCCTAGGGTTCGGTCAGAACGCGTTCTAACAAGTACCTTCGGCGGGTTCCTTAGCGTCAAGTTTAGTGGTATCCTCGTTAATAAAGTTATTAATAGTGTAAAATAAAAAATCAAATGTGTTTTATTTATCATTAGATAAGTCGTATTAACTCCGTAATTTTTGTGGGAATTTTGAGGTACGCACGCGTACGAATATAAGTGAAGAGGAAGAGAGGCTACTACTCAACTGATATTATTCCGGTAGTGTATTTCTTTATCCTCGTTTCATCAAGCTCGAACCCGAGACCTGGCCCCTTAGGAGCTGAAATGTATCCGCCCTCGAGCTTAACCGGCTCCTTAATAATGTCCTCTGAGATCCACTCGGGGTAGCCGGAGAGCTCGCATTTCTGGGTGATAGCTCTGCCGTTTCCGGCTATTATGTGTGAGGCTGCACAGAGGCTCACCCCCATCTCGAGGTCGTCGTGCATCAGGCTTGGGATGTTCATTACACGTGCCATGTCGAGGAGTCTCTTAACATTGGTTATCCCGCCTGCGGGTCGATACGTCTTTAGACCAAGCACTCCGACAGCTCCCATGTCTATGAGGTTTTTAACATCAGCCATTGAGAATAGTGACTCGTGGGGCATTATTGGCGTATCCACGGATCCCGCCACCTTGGCGAGCCCTGCGAAGTCCCACCATACCGTCGGCTGCTCTATGAGCTCCACATCGAACGCCTCGATCTCTCGTATCATTTTGATTGCATCGTGAGTCACATAGCCTTGGTTGCAATCAACACGCAGCGTCACGTCCTCACCGATCGCCTTCCTTAGCGCCTCGACGCAGGTCACGTCTCTCTTTGGCCCGATTTTAAGCCTGATACCCGTGTACCCCTCCTTTACGAGCCGTTTACCTTCCGTAGCCACTTTCGCCGGCGTATCTATCCCAATCAAAGCGACGTTCGGTATTTTGTCTGGTTTAGAACCTCCGCCGAGCAACTTGTATACGGGCACATCTAAGCACCTACCCATGATATCCCAGAGAGCTATATCCAGCGACGCCTTCGCCATCGGACTCATCGGAGCCCAAAAGTCCATTTTCTCCCAAATTCCCTCCAAGTCGAATGGGTCCATTCCGATTACATTCGGTGCGATCCACCTTCTCAGCATCTCTGCGACGACGCCTTGATTCTCAGGCGATAACGGTGGAAGAGGTGGACACTCACCTACACCCGACACTCCCTCGTCAGTGTGCACACGCGTTAGGATGAATTCGAAAGGCGTACCTTCACCGAGTCTTCCGTATCGGGAGAGAGAGAGCACCTTTTTCTTTGGCAAGTTGACAGGGATAATCTCCACCTTCGTGATCTTCAAACCAGAAACACCAACTGCATACTAATCAACAGACCCAGTTGATGAGGTTTTCAGTCCCTAACCCATAGCGAGGAAGTTATCAACAAGCCTTCTCGCCAACCGCTTCATCTCTGGCGCTCTGACCCTGCACTCTTCTAATACTTGTTCTCGCGTCTTCCTAACAGCTTCCAGCTCTGCTGGGTAAGCAGTAGTCCACCTCTCTGCCTCCCTGTGATCGATCTCTAGGTGGAAGATGATCCCCCTAACGTTCCTCCACGCATATGCCTGTACAGGGCACAGGTCGCCTCTCGCGAGAAGCCTACCACCTGGTGGCACCTTGAACATCTCACTATGCCAATGAAATACCGGTATCTTCACAGGGAATCCATGGAAGAGTGGATCCGCTAACCCTTCCTCCGTCAAATGTACCGTGTAACCACCTACCTCCCTTTGGGGGCTCTTCACCACTTCACTTCCGAGAAGCCGAGCGAGTATCTGCCCGCCGCAGCAGACCCCAAGTGTAGGCTTCCCACTTCCGACTACCCTTGAGAGGAACTCCCACTCTCTCGTCAGAAAAAGGTGATGATTAACATTGTTCGCAGAGATAGGAGTTGGTCCGATTATGAAGGCGGAATAGCCCTCCGTCTCCGGGAAAGAGTCCCTAAACTCCATTGAGTAGGCACGAAAAACCTCAATCTCTGTCCGCTTCTTTATGAGTTCTTCATATAATCCGAGGTTCTCCGTAGCGTCGTTCTGTATAATAAGGACTCTACTCTTCGCCATGGTTGGTATTATCATTCGATAGTTTAAAACTGGTTCCAGCTGGGGTAAACGATAATCGTGGGTGCTGATACCTTCAGGGTATGGAACACGGATCAGTGTCGAGGCCGGCTTGGGCTGAAGTAGACCTCGATGCCCTTGCCCATAACATTCGCGAAGTGAGGAGACTCACGAATAAAAACACCCTAATTATGGCTGCCATCAAGGCCGATGCTTACGGCCACGGCGCAATCCAATCCAGTCGCGTATTCCTGGAGAACGGCGCCGATAGGCTCGGCGTCGCTACCCTCACCGAGGGGTTAGAGCTTAGACGCGTAGGAATAGATGCGCCAATTCTAAACCTCGGATACACTCCTGTCGACCAGTATGAGATTCTCATCAAGAACCATGTCTCAGCCACTATCTACAACCTAGATCATGCCAAGTGTCCTCAATGAGACCGCTGAGAGGCTCGGAGAGACAGCGATCACCCATATCAAGATAGACACTGGCATGGGGCGCCTCGGCTTCCAGCCCAACAGCGACACCATCCGCGCCATAGCCAAGATTTCGGCTCTCCCCAACATCGAACTGGAGGGCATATTCACCCACTTCGCTGTCTCAGACATCAGAGACAAGACATATACGAAGGGCCAATTCGAACTATTCAGTTGGGTACTCGACGAACTCAAGAAGAAGGGCGTTGAACCACCGCTAAGGCATGTCTCCAACAGTGCTGCCATCATCGATCTACCTGAATACGACCTCGATATGATCCGCCCCGGTATCATGCTATACGGCTACGAGCCTAGCGATGAAGTCGACCTAACGAAGCTCACTCTTAAACCAGCAATGGCTCTGAAAGCCCATATATCAAACGTTAAGACGGTTCCCGAAGGATCCGGGATCAGCTACGGCCTCACCTACACGACGAGTCGACCAAGCATCATAGGCACTCTTCCCATTGGTTATGCTGATGGATACCGCCGCGCCCTATCTAATAGAAGCTGGATCGACTTTCACGGTCTGAAAGCCCCCATAGTTGGCCGCATCTGTATGGATCAGTGCATGGTCGACCTCACCGAAGCAGGAGACGCAGAGATCGGCGACGAGGTTGCCCTCTTCGGTGTAGGAGTCTCCCCAAGAGTAGAGGAGATGGCTAAGCTCCTCGACACAAACCCACATGAAGTGACCTGCGCAGTCGCTCGACGAGTCCCCCGCGTTTACACGAGGAACGGCAGGGTAGTTGAAACCAGAGACTACCTACAGAACTGACCGCGGCTAGAAAACGAGGAAACATGATTTCTAGCGTCTCTTATTCTGGCGAACACGCGGCTCGACGAATAGCTCTGCACCAACATATTCTGCTGAATTCTCACCGTGAGGCTTTACCGCAATAAACGGGGCGTCGACGGGTCCGAAAAAGTCAAAGACTACGCCCACACGCCTTCTCTTGCCATCGTAAACGAAGTCGCCAATGCTCACCTCTTCTTTGGCTCTGACAATAAGCTGTCCTGTACTCTTGGAAACATGCATGACGCTGCCTATTCCCTTCGGCTTCAAACTTTCTTCTCTGTGGGGCACGCGTTAAGCGTCGCCAGGGAAGCTTATAATTGTTGGGTGGTTCAGCTGCTTAGGAGAAGCTTACTTGCTATAAGCCTTATGACCTTTTCCTTAGATTCCTTTGATTTTCTATCAAAACGTAGCCTGTCTTGACCCAAGGCAGTGAGGGGTGAGCTGCGCTGGGTTGAAACTCCGCCTTGAAACCAGCTGCGACAGCAGCCTTAACAATATCCTCAGTCTTCGGGGCTCTTATAGCGAGCACCTTTGGAATCCTTCGCCCCCTACCGCAGGAGGCAGCTACGTCGAAGTAGATGGGCCAAATAATTATCTTATTCTTAGATCTCAATTACCGCCCCTCGTAGCCCCTTGAAGAGGTGTGAGTAAGGTTACTCCTTCTGAACGATGGCGCTGAGTGAACCACTCTGTCCGGGACGAGAAACTATGCGTGCCAAACCTTTTTCAGTTCTTACAATGGTTCCCTTTGTGATTACACCCCTTCGGTTATAGTCAGCGTTAGCGGGGTTACTTATGACGTCTATGATCTCAAGTTTCTCCGTCTTCCCCGACGCAGGGTCGGAGACATTGACGATGTTCGTACGGACGATCTTCGTCTTCTCGATACCGGCGCGACCGCTTACTGTCTTTAACTTCGGGTCGCCCTCGATTGTTTCAACTGGGTGCCTACCGACCTCGTATATTCGATGAGCCCTGTAGGGCCTCTTCTTTCCCCCGGTCGCTTTACGTTTTCTGAGTGTGTCGTTCCAGACCGTAACCTGCTCCTCCTATAGAGCGAATTGCTATAGCCAGAGAAGAGGGCGGGATATAAAAAAGGTATGGTTTTTAAAGATTGATTCCAACACGTTTAAACCATTTTTGGATAGGTATATCTCTTCTTGTGAATTATTAAGCTGGGAACCGTTATGGCGGTTGACGAGTTCGTAAAGCTAAGCCATGGCGCGGGAGGAACCGCAATGGATGCCCTCATTCGGGAGCTCTTCCTCAAAGGATTCACCAGGAGGCAAGCGCTCGATGGCGTAGGTTTAGATGCACTCGACGACGGCGCGTCTATCAGGGTTGGAGGCAGGGAAGTAATACTTACTATGGATGGTCATACTGTCGACCCTATCTTCTTCCCTGGCGGTGACCTTGGCAGGCTGGCTGTATGTGGCGCTGTCAACGACACCGTGGTTATGGGAGCCGATCCAGTCGCCATCTTAGATTCGATAATAGTCGAGGAGGGTTACCCCATCTCAGACCTTAGGAGGCTCGTCGACTCCATGAATGAGGCAGCTGTTGAGGCTGGTGTCGCCATAATAGGTGGCGACTTCAAGGTCATGCCCGTAGACTCTCTCGATGGGGTAGTCATCTCCACGGCAGGCGTCGGTGTCCTCAAGGGCACAAGGATCCTTGACAGCTTCGCCAAGCCGGGAGACATTGTAATAGTTACAGGCACAGTAGGCGATCACGGAATAGCTCTGATGAGTGTTAGGGAGGGCCTCAGCTTCCAGACAGAACTCTGTTCAGATGTAGCACCTATTGTGGAGACAATCAAGGTTGCTATGGATGTGGGTGAGGTTCACGCAATGAAGGATGCGACCCGAGGTGGCCTAACTTCCGCTCTCAACGAGTTTGCTGAGAAGTCCCATGTGAGCATTTGGCTCGAAGACGGGAGAATCCCTGTTAAGAGAGCGGTTCGCTCAGCCTCCGACATGCTAGGCTTAGACCCATTTGAAATAACATGCGAGGGAAAAGCTGTAATGTGTGTCTCCCCCGAAAATGCAGAGGATATTTTGAAGGTAATCAGATCCACGAAATATGGCAAGGAGGCCGAAATAATTGGCGAAGTCAGAGCGGAGCGCCCTGGTATGGTCCTTATGAAGACCCTCGTGGGGGGGACAAGGATTCTTAGAAAGCCAATAGGCGAGCCGATACCTCGGGTTTGCTAATCTAGGGCTACAAGCTCCGGGTGAATGCTGCTGAAGAGCTTAGTTATCTGGAGTCTTGACTTCTCTGGGTCCTGGCTCAACCCGAAATAGTCGGCGAAGAATGGCGTTGTCTGGACGACCACACCCTTCTCTGTTTGCTCCCTTTTGATGAGGGCCATGTCCTCAAGGAGCCTAAGTTGTGTATAAATGTGGACGCCACGGTAGTCGAGAACTTGTGCCTGCTCGATGGGCTGGTTATAAGCTATGTACCCGAGAGTCTTGAGTGGGCCGACTGTTAGTAGTGGTTTTGTGGTAAATTGACGCACCATCTTCCCGTACTCGGGTTTGAGCTGCATAACCGCTCTATTTCCGTGAAGAATTTTAACTTCTAAAGCGCCTTGACGTGCCTCAAGCTTCTTTGCGAGTTCATCAACTAACTTTAGGACAACTTTATCTGACTTGCTTCCCAATGCCTGCTTAAGCTCATCCACATCGAGGGGATGTCCCGCAGAATAGAGCGATGCCTCTAAGTCAGCAAGCTTAACCTGCTTTCTATCCTTGCTTCGTCATCATAGATTCTTTGCCCTCACTTTGATCGTTACATCCGTCTCATCCTCATCCTGGTCCAAGTCGATCTCCATTTTCTGGGCGAGGAAAAGAAGCATCATAAAGAGTCGGACGGTATCCAACCAATTCAAACCCGTCATCATCCGGCTTAGTCGCATTTCCATCCCCGCGTCTGTGGACGCCCTCATTTTCTCGAGGAGCTCGTCGCTTCGTGCCTCGATCTCCAAGAGATACTGCTCGAAGTCGAGGAAGTTGGGAACAGGGATGGGGAGAGTAGGCAGTCTCGGGATCTCACCGTGACTGCTTTCCTCCTGCAGTGCCCTCTCTAAGGCGTTTATGAGGTCCTGTACCGAGGTGGTAGTAAACTCAAACCTAAATGGAAGCGGGACTGGTGGAGGGAGGTAGATTTCGCCGTGTTGCTCTGGGGATGTCGGCGGTTCTTCCATCGCAAGAAGCATCTCCGCCTTTTTTAGATATATGTAGACTGAGCTGTTAACCGCTGTGCCGGCGATTCTATAGTCTATTCCTACGCGCTCCATCTCTTCTAAGAGGCTGGCGAGGAGCTGGACCAGGTTGATGTCCCAGGGGCTGACTTTATCCAGCTTGTTTTCCTTGAAGAGAATGTCCCAAGGTTGTCGGAGGTAATAGGGCTTCTCCTTTTTCTCCGTCAAGGTGTCGTTTCCTCCACCTTTTGTAGCCCCTTCATAGGTAGAGCTAGCACGCGACTCCTTCCACCCTGAGCGAAGACGCCGTAGATCCTGTCTGCTTTGTGAACCATAATGTCTTTTAGGCTCACCATGAGGAACTGGGCCTCGTTGCTGTTCTCTTTCAATACATCTGCGAGCCTGCTTGTGTTGATGTCGTCGAGGTGTGCATCTATCTCGTCGAAGAGGTAGAAGGGTGCCTTGAGGAATCTCTGGATGGCGAGTAGGTAGGCAATGGCTGCGACTGACCTCTCGCCACCAGACGCCCCGCTGCCAAGCCTCATTGGTTTCCCCGGGAACTGAAGGTAGAGGTCGACACCGCCGCTGAAGGGATCCTCCGGCTTTTGAAGCTCGAGTCTTCCGTCACCGCCACCGGTGACACGAGCGAAGAGTGTGTTAAAGTTTTCACAAACCTCGTTGAAGGCGGCCATGAAGTGGTCGGTCTTCTCCTTCTCCACTTGCTCGATGAATTTGAGGATGCTAGCCTTCTCCTCTTCGAGCTCATTGATTCTCGTGCTTTGGTTTTTGTAATTATTCATATACTCATCATAGTGATCGAGGGCGAGCATGTTGATGGCACCGATTGTGTTCTTCTCCTGACGGACGAGTTGGAGGCGACTATCAATACTCTCGGGCTCGACGCCAGCTATGTCAAACTTATCTTCGTAGCCGTTGGCAGCGAGTTCATCGAGTTTCTGCTCACTTTGGAGTTTGAGGCGCTCTAAGTCGAGGCTAAGTTGGTTAATCCTCTTGTCTTCAGCCTCGCGACGCCTCTCAAGGTCCTCCATTCTCTGATTGACCATTCGAAGAGTCTTTTGGTGCTGATCCAGGACCTTACTCGTCGCCTCTACTTCAGTGGACACGGTATCCAAGTCAATCTCCACCGCCTCGATCTCCCTGTTGATCTCGACGAGATTTTGGTTGGATCTGATCTGCTCATCATCGAGGGTTTTGACCTCCTCTAACATCCGTCTTTTCTGGTCAGAAGCCTCCGTGAGGCGTAGAGTGAGGATACGTTCTATGTAGCTTCTCTGGACAGCGATCTCGTTTTGAACTTTGTTTAGTTGTTCTTGCTGTTCTGTAATGAACTTGGAGAGAGATCCTCTTTTTATCTCAAGTTCGGTTACATCACTTGGCTTGAACTCTCTGAGATGGATGATCTCTCGTTTCGACTCATCGATCTGTTGGAGAATACGCTGCTTCCGTTCAGAGAGTATTACGTTAAGCCCCTGCTCGCGTTCCACCTCCGCCTTGAATTTCTCTATGGTCTCGTCGGCCTGAGCGAGGGTCTTCTTAAGTCGTTCAATCCTTTCGTTCGTTTCGACGACATCAGCGTCGATCTTCATCATTCTCTCTTTTGAGTTATCCATGAAGGAGTTGAAATCACGAAGGCCACCACCGCTAGACTTGAGATCTGTCATGCGAGTCTTTAGTCTCTGGCGTAGGTCCTTGATGGTCTTAGAGAGGCTATCAATTGACTCCTCAGTTGGGATCAACTTCGAGTAGTCGGGAGGTCTTCTATAGTAACCACCTTTGATACCGCCACCACGTTCATAGACATCACCAGTAATGGTGACGGCTCTGTGGCCCGCATTCACTACCTTGAGGGCTGCAGATTCGTCCTTGACTAGGTAGGTATCGCCCCAGATGAGGTGGACAACCGGCGCATAGATGTCATCATAACGGATGAGTTGGGTGATGGGTCCGATGAGGCCATCCTCATTGATATCTAGTAGTGGTTCAGGTTTTGATAGCTGGTCGAGTGGGATGAACTTGGTCATCCCAAGTTTCGTCTTCTTGAGCCTGTTGACGCATTCTAGGGCGACTGAGATATCGTCAACCACGATTGCGTTTATCCAGCCCTCAGCTGCGGAGTAGACTGCGCGCTGGTTGGGGAGATCAACTTTGATGAGGCTGCGGACGGGGCCGTGATAGCCGGTGAGGGCACCTGCTTCCCCAATCTCCCTGATTCGCTCAAGCGCCTTCTCCTCTACAATTATATGTCTCCATAGGTCGCGCTTCGCTGAGAACTCTGTGATGGTAGTCTCAGCCTCCCTAGCGAGATCGTTGGCGCTCTCGATTGTGCTTCTAAGCTCGCGCTGCCGTTTAATCTGGTCTTCGATGTTGCTTAGCATTTCCTCGAGGCGTCCAGCCTCCTGAGCCTTGATTGAAGCGTACTCAGCAAGCTTCGCCTGAAGGCTTTCAATAGTCTTTGTGTACTCTATCTTTCGGGCTATTATGTCAGTGATTTTTTCTCCACTGATTGTGATGCTTGTATTGTGGCCATTTATCTCAATCTCTATGCCACTGAGACTTTCCTGCATAGGGACGAGGCCCTCGGAGAGTTCCTCACCCATTCTCTGGTTCTCCCCGGCAGACTCGCGTGCACCGTTGATTGTCTGGGTTATTCCCTCGAGTTCTCTTCGATTGGTTTCTAGCTGGCCTATTAATTGGGTTTCGGAGGGTGAGAGAGTTTCAAGGGCCTTCCTCCGTTCGATTATTTCATCTTCCGTCGCCTTAAGTTCGCGTTCTTTAACAGTGATCTGATTTGTCAGTTCAATGCGACGATTTTCTATCTCTTTGAGCCTATTGTTTAGACCTGTGCGGAGGGTCTGCCTACTGACTAGGTCGGATTTTAGCATCGGGAGCCTGGTATTGCCACGCTCCGATGCCTCGCGGTTAAACTCCTCTATTCTATTGCGAGCGGCTTCCCTCTCATCCCTAAGCTGAGACTTTTCCTCATCTAGCTTTGCTGCTTCAGTCTCACGCTCCTTCATTTGGTCCATAAGGACGCTAAGCTTCTCCTCAAGCTGATTAATTTGGAAGCTTAGTTTAACGGCGGTGAGGCGCTTTTCTTCCCGGCTGAGGTGGTTAAACCTGAGTGCGTCGTTCCTCTGTCTCTCTAGTTCGCTGACGCGCTTCCTCACCTCATCGATACGAGCGGCTGAAACCTCTATCTTTCTCTCTGCCTCGACGAGTCTGCCCTTCGCTTCGACCTTCTTCTCATCGTACTCCTTGATGCCGATGAGGTCTTCGAGGGCATCCATTCGCTCACTGGGAGTCAGGTCGCTTAGCCGAGTTGCTGTGCCTTGAAGGACAATATTATAGCCTCCGGGGGCGATCCCTGCGAGGTGAAGAAGGTCAAGAACGGCCTTTCTGCTCGTCCTTTTACCGTTGAGGTAGTAATCACTCTTACCCTCACGATCCACCTTCCGACCAATACTCACCTGGCTTCTGTCTGAGGCGATACCACGATCAGTGTTGTCGAAGTAGATCGTGACCTGGGAGATCATGGGTTTGTTCTGGTCAGAGTCACCTGCCCCATCGTAGATAATACCCGAGAAATCAGGAACCCTCATCCTCTTTGGGGCGAGTTCACCTAGTACAAATTGTACCGCGTCGATGATGTTACTCTTTCCGCTCCCGTTAGGACCCGTAATAACATTAAAACCAGATTGAAAGTTGAGTTTAATTTGACCACCGAATGACTTAAAGTTTTTTACTAATACCTTGTTTATGTATACCGTTGTCGATCCCTTCTATGCTTACGGGTCTCCCACTCATCTGACTAGGCAACTGTCCTCGGGCAAACGCTTGAATTACCATAATCCTGTCAATAATTCAAGACTGATGTTCGATGTAGGCTTCTTATTAGTAGTATTATTACGTATTATTGAGGGATTATGGTTGATTTTTATCGTCTCCCTTAGAGGTTGTTCTCATCAGTTGAGAACATCATATGCTACATCGCTTTTTTAAACCTTCCCTACTGAGAATAACCTATGACAAACAGGATCAAAGGGCTAGCAGAAAAAATAGTTGAACATCAGCTAGAAGCCTATATTGTCTCTAGATCTCCTAACATTAGATATTACAGCAATAGTATAGGCGGAAGTTACCTTATTGTCGCTCCCGAGAAGGATCCTCTTCTCCTCGTTTCTGCCCTCGACGAGAACGTTACGAGGGATCAAGCGCGTTACTGCACCGTTGAGACTTACACGCCATCTGGATTACTCAACAGGCTGGTTGAAATCCTGAGAGGCATCCATAGTAGGAAAATCGGCTTCGACGATATTCCTCTCCAGTTCCTGGACCGTCTCAGCAAGAGGATCCCGGAGGCGGTTTTTATGCAGAATCAGGAGGTCATCTGGGAGCAAAGAAAGGTGAAGGACGCAGCGGAGATAAAATTAATGGCTAAAGCGGGGAGACTCGCAGATTACGCCATGGAGGCGCTTAGGGAGGAACTCCACATCGGGGTCAATGAGTATCAGCTTGCTGCTAAGGCCTCCTTCGTCATGATGCGAGAAGGAGCCGAGGCTCATGCATTCGAGTTCACTGTTGGTTCAGGTCCAAGGTCAGCTTACCCTCATGCTTCTGTTTCGGATAGGAAGATTGTAAGGGGTGATCTCATCGTAGTCGATATCGGTGCGTTGTCTAAGGGATATTGCTCCGATATTTCGCGCACATTCGTTGCTGGGGAACCCAACGAAAAGCAGGTGAAAATCTATGAAACCATACATCGATCTCATGATGCTGCTTTTACTGAGATGAAAATAGGTGCGAGCTGTAAAGAAGTTGACTCAGCATCTCGACAGATCGTCGAAGAGGCTGGATATGGGGCGCAATATATTCATTCCCTCGGTCACGGTGTTGGCCTCGAAATCCACGAACCCCCTTCAGTAAGCCAAAGGAGCGTAGAGAAACTTGAAGCAGGGAATGTCGTCTCGGATGAGCCTGGCATCTACTTGCATGGAGAGGGTGGCGTCAGGATAGAAGATACGGTTCTAATTACTGTTGGAGGCCCGAGGAGGCTCACAAACTTCCCCAGGGAGTTGAAGGAGGCTGTGTTTTAACTACTTCCCGAAACGCCGGTTTCGGAGTTGATAATTACGAATCACCCTCTGCAAGTCGATCTCCCTGAAGTCGGGCCAGTAGACGTCAACTATGAAGAGCTCACTGTAGGCTGCCTGCCATAGGAGGAAGTTGCTGAGTCGAGACTCATTACCGGTCCTAATTATTAGATCGGGTTCCTGCTGTGGGAGATGTTTCGTGTATAGATGTTCTTCGATTAGTTCCTCGTTGATCTTCTCGGGCTCAAGTTTTCCATCCTTTACTAGCTCGGCTATTTCACGTGCTGCATCTACGATCTCGGCGCGTCCACCATAAGCTAGTGCCAGATTTAAATAGAACTTATCATATTCCTTCGTCTGTTCCTCCACATTGGCGATTAACTTCTGGAGATTCTCTGGCAGAAGGTTCTTCCGACCTAAAGCCATGACGCGTACCTCGTATTTCTTGATCAAATCCGAGGCGAGGATGTCTCTGAAAGATTTCTCATAGACTTTCATGAGCTCATCTACTTCCTTCTCGGTTCGTTTGAAGTTCTCCGTCGAGAAAGCGTAGAGGGTTACCGTGTTAATGTTAAGGTTTATGCACCACTCGAGAAATTCTTTGACATGCTCTCCGCCGACCCAGTGCCCTTCCCAGGGATCCATGTTCTGTCCCTGTGCCCACCTTCGATTACCATCTAAAATTATCCCAATGTGGCGAGGCATCTCCTCGCTCCTAACCTGACTCTTCAGCCATCGGCTGTATATGTTGTATACACCTAGGGCTGAGAGTAGGTCTTTAAGCATCACTCTTCACATTAGAGGATGTGCTCCCTGATAAAACCTTGACTAAACCATCTATGTGAAGGGTAAATGCTTGTATCTCTTATAGGTGAGATAGACAGCGATTATCGTCGTAGCGATGCTTGCGAGAGTATAGAAGATGAGTGGAGATGTCATAGTGAGGTAAATTTCCGGGTTTTCGAATATCTTCGCTGATTCGATTGCTATGAACCTGACCCAGAAGGAGAGATTAATACTGATTATGCTCTGTGCGAAACGATCGTCTTTTCTAAAGTAGTAGGATACCGCGCTGCCGATGAAGACGACTATGATTCCTAGTACAATCAAGTCAATTCCCCTCAGTATGAATATCCCCACGACCGTTGGGAATACTCCCGTCCACCAGTTAAGACTCCAGAGAGGCTCTATAGGATTAGGGATGTAGGCAGCAGCGGAGCTGGCTCCTTGGTAGCATCCCACGATGACAACCATAGCACCTATGACTTTGGATACGAAGGTAATTTGCTCCTCCGGCGGCGGGAGTTTTGGCTTAATCTCCGTGATCCTGTTGTATATTCCGAAGCCCTTTAAGAAGAGGACGAAGCCGAGCACGAAAACTACGGCGAGTCCTGCGTTCTGAAGCTGATCTGAGGCGATGAGGAAACCGAAGATTAGTAAGAGTACTCCGGGTACACCAAGGGCTATTCGGGAGTAGTATGGGTCGTCAACTATCATTTTTAGGTACTTGCCTAAAACTGCATAGGTCTCCTCGATGCGCTGGCTATGCTTCACGACCACGTGTTGAACACTGGTGATCGGTACACGACTCTGTAAAATAGGCTTGAGAATGTCATCGGCGAATCCGTCTGTTACAAGTACTAACCCCGAGGCAGGATAACCCGATAGAACCTCCTCGAGCTCCTTGACCATCCTACGGTCGGCCTCAATGCCCCCATTAGTTGAGCCGGCGATCGTTGCAACCTGAAATTCCTCGAGGGGGTACTTTGCCGTCATCTCGTTATACAACTTTACGGCGCCGAACATTGCGTTTGAGTCAGCCTCCTCCGGGTCAGCTATCGCCAGAGTGGCTGCAGCCTCCTTATTGGCGTTGACGCCAACGACAGGTGTGGCAACCGCGGCCTTTTTACCAATATCGTCGTCCTGGTCTACGCACAGGATCAAGGTCTTGGCCTTGGCTTCCATTCCTGTCACTCTCAACCGATTAGTGCTCTTGGATATATATGATTGTATGATTAAGACTTTTTTTAAACATCGAGTCTAAGGGCATCTTTCAACCCCTTGTATCTGTTTCTAATAGTCACCTCAGTCACTCCAGCGGCGTCAGCGATCACTTTCTGCGTTCTTTTCTCGTTGTTAATTACACAGGCTATATAGAGAGCAGCTGCAGCGAGGCCCATAGGATCTTTTCCCGCTGTGGTCCTTACCTTCTCTGCCCTGCGGAGGATATCAATGGCTGTTTGCTGCGTTTTTTCGCCGACGCCAACCTTGGCGGCTATCTTTGGGACCCGCATCTGGGCGTCTGGTTTTGGCATCTGTATGTTAAGGTCTTTGAGCATTAGCCTGTAACATCTGGCGATGTCTTTCTTATCTATCGGGCTCTGCTTAGCTATCTCTCGCAGGGTTCTCGGAGTCTGAGTGATCCTGCAGGCTGCATATAGCGCAGCTGCGGTAATTGCTGAAATAGATCTACCTCTAACTAATCCTTCCTCAAGGGCCTTCCGGTACATGACCGCCGCCCTCTCTTTAATGTTGGCTGGGATTCGAAGCTTGTCACAAAGTCTGTCGAGCTCAGCCATCGCCTGAGCGAGGTTCCGATCCGTTGAGCTGTGGACGCGGGACCTAATCTGCCACTTGCGTAACCTCAGCATTTGTAGTTTAGTATTTAGGGGAATGTTCCGCCCGTAAGCATCTTTCCCTATTCGTCCTATAACCGTCGTAAGTCCTTTGTCATGCACTGCAAAGCTTAGCGGAACCCCGATGCGGCTGCGGCTCTCCTTCTCACCTGGTGTGAATGCCCTCCACTCCGGGCCATCGTTGACCAACGTGTCTTTAATTACGAGGCCGCAGTTACCACATATTATTTCCCCCGAGTCCTCATCTTGTATTATGTTCCCGCTCCCACACTCTGGACAGCGGTCTTCACCGTCTCTTCGGTTTTTTAAACGGGGTTTGATGGCAATCACATCTTGGTTTCGCCTTCCATCACAGAGGGCCTGCTCCATGAGGAGGCCTCTAGAACTGTTCACTTGGAGCAATAGTAAAGTTTATAAATAGATTATTTAAAATTTTCTTTCCTTTTAAAGTACAGATAATCACAATTTCGCGCGCGCGATTGGGGGTATTCTTATATTATCCCTAGGGTTTATGAACGGCAGTAGCCCGGTCGTCTAGCGGTCAAGGATCGGGGCCTCTGGAGCCTCTGACGAGAGTTCGAATCTCTCCCGGGCTACCATCAATAATTGTTATTGTGCGAGTGTCTTGGTCAGGCACCATCTAATTTTAGTAATTACAATAATTATAGTAATTATTTATAAGCTAGTGTACACCATTAAATTATGGGTAGGTCGGTAGTATGAGATTACAATGTATTCATTGCAATTACATATGGGAGTACCGAGGAAACCATAACTTTTGGGCAACATGCCCTCAGTGCCGTTATAAAGTCAGAGTAATTCAGAAACCAATGGAGATACTAGAGGAAACTACAGAGGTATCCGCTGTCGAGGATGACATTGAAGATAAGCGCGTGGTGGATGTAGTCTTCGCTCTTCTAAAAAAATACAAATACAGTAAAAAATACCTTATTCAAATTCTGTTGGACATACAGCAGAGCTACGGTTGGCTTCCACGAGAGATGCTTTCTGAGGTCAGTAGGCAGCTAAATATCCCATATGGCCAAGTTTACCAGGTCGCGACCTTCTTGAGAGCAAATAGCTCACAAGGGTTTGCAATGGTACCTGCTGAAACCTGAAACGTTGCAAAGCAATTATTAGATCGTTGGAGCGTACGTCGATTTTCCTATTTTTAGTCGCTGTAATAGAAGGAGTTATATATAAATTGCATTTCAGCTAGTAAGAAGGTAGGTAGGTAGTTGTTTCTTGAATGTCAACATTGTGGATACATTTGGGACTACGGTGGAGATAATAGGTTCTACGCCACATGCCCCCAATGCCGATATAAAGTCAGATTACCCGAGGGGACCAATATGAGTCCCAAACCAGCCATTATTGCTCCGCCAACTGGAGGCCCAGTCAAACTAAAGGGTGTGGCGAAGATCGTGGAGAGGACCCTCAGCTCACACGGATATGAGAAGAGGTCATTGATACAGGTTCTCCTATCAATCCAGAGGAGCTACGGTTGGCTTCCTCAGGAGATGCTGTCGGAGGTCAGCAGGCAGTTGGAGGTCCCCTATGGTCAGGTCTACCAGATCGCGACTTTCTATAAGGCTTTCTCGATGACGCCTAGAGGGAAGCACCACGTTAGGGTCTGTAATGGAACCTCCTGCAACGTGAGGGGAGCCCAGACCGTCATTGAGGGGCTGGAGAGGAAGTTGGGTATAGGAAAAGAGGAGACAACCATCGATGGAAGATTCAGTCTCGAGACTGTAAATTGCGTAGGATGCTGCGCTATGGGGCCCATGGTGGCTATCGATGGAGAATACTTCGGCAAAATGGATTTAAAGGGACTGGATCGGGTTCTGGATAAATTCAGCTGAGGTTTAGTGGATGATTAAACAGAAGATCATGGGCCCTGAAGATCTTGAGGAACTCGGGAAGGAGATCCGAAGTCGTTCTGAGCCTAAGAAGGTGATTATCTCGGTATGCTCCAGCACAGGCTGTGTGGCGCTTGGCTCTCAGACACTCATGAAGACGCTGAGGGAGCAGCTTTCCAATCAGGGTTTAGAGAAGGATGTCGAAGTGAAGGAGACGGGGTGCCTCGGCTTCTGTGAGAAGGGGCCTAGACTAACCGTTTATCCTGGGGGAGTAAGTTACTTTCAGGTAAAGGACGAGGACATAAAGGAGATCGTGTCGAGGTCGCTTGAGAACGGTAAACCTATCGAAAGGCTCCTGCTAAGGAATCCTGAGACCGGAGAAGCCGCTGAACGACTCGAAGACGTAACTTTCTATAAATTTCAGCGCAGGCTACTACTGAGTGATAACGAGAGGGTTGACCCTAAGAAGATCGAGGACTATATATCAATAGGCGGATACTTGGCTCTAAGTAAGGCGCTGCACTCAATGACGCCCGAGCAGGTGCTCGAAGAGGTCAAAAATTCTGGATTAAGAGGCCGGGGTGGAAGCGGGTTCCCGACTGGGCGGAAGTGGGAGGCAACCAGAGATTCACCTGAATACCCTAAGTATGTTATTGTGAACTGCGATGAGGGGGACCCTGGGTCTTTCATGGACAGGTCGCTGATGGAGGGTAACCCTCACAAGGTTCTTGAGGGTCTGATGATAGGAGCCTACGCGATTGGCGCCTCAGTTGGGTACATCTACATCAGGGAGGAGTACCCGATCGCCTTTGCCAACGTGAAAACGGCAATAGAGCAGGCTAGAGAGTTTGGCCTAATCGGTAGAGAAGTATTGGGGTCTGACTTCAGTTTTGACGTAAGGGTTCACTCGGGCGCTGGCGCTTTCGTTTCGGGGGAGTCAAGCGCACTCGTTGAGGCTATTGAGGGTAGGGTAGGCGAACCAAGGCCAAAATACGTGCATATATCAGATAGAGGCATCGATGGTAAGCCGACTTGCCTGAACAACGTAAAGACTTGGGCAAACGTTCCGATGATAATTCTCAATGGCGCTGAGTGGTTTAGAGGTATAGGCACCGAGAAGAGCAGCGGAACCAACATCTTCTCCCTTGTCGGCAACGTGAACAACACGGGACTGGTGGAGGTGCCGATGGGGATAACCCTGAGGGATATGATTTATAAGATTGGCGGTGGTGTCCGGGGAGGGAAACAGTTCAAGGCTGTGCAGACCGGGGGGCCCTCAGGTGGATTCATTCCTGAGCAGCTCCTGGATCTCAAGGTCGACTTCGACTCCCTCACAAATGCGGGCTCGATGATGGGCTCCGGGGGGATGGTTGTGATGAACGAGGATGCATGCATGGTCGATGCAGCCAAGTACTTCGTTGACTTTCTCTTAGAGGAGTCATGCGGTAAATGCATTCCGTGCCGTGAGGGGCTCAGGGTACTCTCCGCAACCCTCGGTAAAATATGCGAAGGAAAGGGAAGCGCCTCGGACCTAGAGACCATCAGGGACGTGACTGAGGTGATGGAGACATCGAGTCTATGCTCATTGGGTAAGACCGCGATCAACCCTGTCCTCACGTCCATGAAGTACTTCGGAGAAGAGTGGGAGGCACATATAGAGGATAAGGTATGCCCAGCAAAACACTGCAAGGCTCTAATTAACTACTCAATCGACCAGGAAAGCTGCAAATCCTGTCTCCAGTGCGTGAAAAACTGCCCAACCAGCGCAATAAGCGGAGAAAAAAAGAAGCCACAACACATAGACCAAGGTAAATGCATAAAATGCGGAACCTGCTTCGACCTTTGCCAGTTCAACGCCGTGGTAAAGACGTCAGAGAAACGTGGTGAGGCCCAGCTAGGATTGGTGAATTGAGTTGAAGACAATCGAATTTGAGATTGATAATAAGAAAATCAGAGCCAAGGAAGGCATGACTATCCTCGAGGCTGCGAAGCAGTCAGGCATCAAAATCCCGACACTATGCTTTAGCGAGAAAACCGAAAGCCTCGGCTGCTGTAGAATCTGTTCCGTCCAGATCGAGAGATCGGGGAAAAGAAACATAGTTACAGCTTGCAGTTACCCTGTTGAAGAGGGGCTCAATGTAACAACACGGTCACCAAAGATCGATAAGATAAGGAAGACTATACTCGAGCTAGCGGCTGTTGGATCCGGACCCAACGTATCGTCGGACATGTACAGGTTATCGTCGGATTACGGTGCAGACCTGAACAGGTTCAGCTCAGTAGGTGATCAGGGCAACTCGAAATGTATACTATGTGGACTCTGCGTAAACAGGTGCATAGAGGCCACGGGGGGAGCCATCGGCTTCGTTGGAAGGGGAGTAGATAAAACGATAGTGTCCTTCCCCGAGAAGACACAGACATGCGTATCCTGCAACTACTGCAACAACGTGTGTCCGACCGGGCGAATAGGCTCACGTGGACCCGACCCACCCTTCCCGACGATAAACGATTTCCTAGCCGGAAGAAAGTAATTAACATTTAAAAATTTTAAGGGTTTTGTGTTAACAGGTTTGCACCATTATGACTCCCGTGTTAACATGGAAATTATTACCACGCGCACGAATCCATTGATCCCTAATTTTACCCATTTCATGTTACACTCTTTAAATTAAGCGGGGTATTGAGTCACCAAGTGGTTCGAGTTGGCACGCGATCCAGTCTGCGGAATGTACGTGAACGAGGAGCACGCCGCCTTCAAGGTAGAGCGGAGCGGAAAAACATACTACTTCTGCAGCGAAAGCTGTATGCTCACCTTCCAGCAGCCCGACAGAGAGCTGAAGAGGCTCAGAAACCTTGCCATCTTCAGCATAGCGCTCGGCTTCCTAACCTTCATCGTAATGTTCGCGAACATCCCCCTGCCCTTCTCCCGATGGAGTGGTGGGCCTTCCTCTTGGCTACGCCCGTCCAGTTCGTGGCCGGGTGGAGGTACTACCGCGGCGCCTGGGGGGCTCTTAAGGCGAGAACAGCCAACATGGATACCCTCATAGTCATCGGCTCCACCACTGCGTGGGCCTACAGCACCTTCGTCGTTCTCTTCCCCCAGTTAGCGCCAAGCAAGGACATCTACTTCGACGCCTCCGCCCTGATCCTTGCCCTATTCTGATTGGGAAATACCTTGAGGAGGTCGCCAGAGGGCGCGCATCCGACGCGGTGAGGAAGCTACTGGATCTTCAACCGCCCATGGCGAGGATTATAAGGGAAGACGGCTCGAGGAGGAAGTGGGCATCGAGACAATAATGCCGATGGACATCCTTCGAGTAAAGCCTGGTGAGCGGATCCCCCTCGACGGCCTATTAGTTGATGGTGCAAGCAGCGTGGATGAGAGTATGATGACTGGTGAGAGTGTCCCGGTATCAAAGAAGGTGGGGGATGAGGTCATCGGCGGCACCATGAACAAGGAGGGGAGCTTCAAGATGGATGTCACGAAGATTGGGATGAACACAACCCTCCAGCAGATTGTTCAGATGGTGGAGGAGGCGCACTCAGCAAGGCACCGATCCAGCGATTCGCCGACACTATCGCCGCCTACTTCACCCCAACTATACTAATTATAGCCACGATCTCCGCTCTAGGCTGGTTCTACATTGCCCACGAATCCTTCGGAGTCGCCTTCACCACATTCGTCGCAGTCGTCATAGTTGCCTGCCCATGCGCCATGGGGATAGCCACCCCCACCGCAATCCTCGTCGGAGCCGGCCTCGGAGCCCAGAATGGCATACTCATCAAGAACGGTGAGTTCCTTGAGAAGGCGCGAAGCCTACAGGCAGTAGCCTTCGACAAAACTGGGACCCTTACGAAAGGCGAGCTCGCCGTCACGACATCGTTGGTGAAAAACCCGACGACATCCTATTGGTAGCAGCTAGCTTGGAAAACTCAGCGAGCACCCATAGCGAAGGCTGTACTCAAGAAGGCGGAGGAGAAGGGGCTCAAGCTCCGAGAGCCAGAGAACTTTGAGGCCCTCGCTGGCAGAGGCGTAAAAGGAGATATCGAAGGGATACACTATGTCGTCGGCACAAGCCGCCTCATTGAAGAGATGAAGGCCGAGATACCTGAAGAAGTAAAGAAACAGGCTGAATCCTTCTATGACCAGGGCAAAACAATCGCCTTCGTCTCCGTAAACGGTAAGGTCATTGGGATCATCGCCAGTGCCGACCAAATCAAGGAGAATGCCCCCAGAGCCGTGAAGAGGCTTAAGGATATGGGGCTAAAAGTCGTCATGATAACGGGCGATAATAAACGAACCGCTGACGCCATAGCGAAGCAGGTGGGTATCGAGGAGTACAGGGCGGAGGTCCTTCCCGAGGACAAGGTTAATGTCGTTAAGGAGCTCCAGAAGGAGGGCCTCATCGTAGCGATGGTTGGAGACGGGGTGAACGACGCTCCCGCGCTTGCCGCGAGCGACGTTGGCATCGCGCTGGGCAGCGGCACGGATGTAGCCATAGAGACGGGTAGCATCATTCTCATCAAGAATAATCTTGAGGATGTTGCAAGGGCGATTGATCTTAGCAAACGCCAATATAGCAAGATCGAGGCAGAACCTGTTCTGGGCCTTCGCCTACAACTCCGCGTTGATACCTGTAGCGGCAGGAGTCCTCATCCCGTGGGGAATACAGATGAACCCTATACTCGCCGCCGGGGCTATGGCTATGAGTAGCATAACTGTTGTGAGTAATAGCCTCCTACTACGTAGGTGGAGGCCGAGGGAGTAGCCTTGACCGAAGTAACTAAGGAGATTGGCATTACCGGTGGATTGCCCCACCTGTGTTGTCACACTGGAAAAGTCGGTTATGAAGGTGAAGGGTGTGAGGAGGTCTCAGGGTACTACCTCAAAAGACTTTGAAGGTGAGTTACGATGAGGGGACTCCTTTAATCGCCATCGAGAAGGCATTGACGTCGGCTACCAAGTCGCCTACAAAAAGTACCTTATCCTCTCTCGAAGCTAAGGAGTCTATTCATGAAGGGTGATTCAAAGGCGATTTCCGAGATAACTGACGCTGAATTTCTTGAGAAGGTTTTACACGCTTCAAAGCCCGTCGCTGTCCTATTCAGCAGTGAGGGGTGTCCCAGTTGCCAGGTCTTAAACCCCAGCTCATTGTACTAGCCGAGAACAGTTGGGAAGGGTACTTCTACCAGATGGATATAACGGGGACGGAGTCTTGGAAGGAACACCACGTAATGGGTATCCCAACAGTTATAAGTATTCAGGGGTGGGAA
>CAWACK010000007.1:0-25852 GCA_963780545.1 Candidatus Bathyarchaeota archaeon | reverse complement strand
TTTATGGGGTTTGGATGGGTTTTTGGGTGGGGTGGGGTGTGTTTTGGGTTGGTTGTGTTGTTTAGGCGTGTTTGAAGGGGTGTTACTCGCCCAAACAGCAGGTATTTCGAAATCCTCGTATATCATTAATTTCATATTCCTCCCAATATACAAGACGGTGAGGGAGAGAGACCAATGTTCAGCGAGAGCGTGAATTACCTAAATTTACAGCCAGACTGCACCTGCCCCCTCAATGAGCTAAGGGCTTACATCCTTGGGATATATGGTACGGCGACGGTGACGACATTCAATAGAATGATACAGAGCCATAAGGAGACATTTGAACTCCACTACGTTGGCAAATTCAGGTATGTCTGCTTACGGGGGCACTGGACACGGCCTGAGAGCTACAGGGGTTACATGTCAAATATCAGAGAGGAATAGGAATTAATTACCTGGGATTTGTGGAACTATTTTAAAGCTACGAAAACAATTTAGGCATAAATTATGGAATTATTTTAGTCACAGCAAATAATTGGTGACTATTCCTTTTCCTCCTCACCCAAAATCTGTCGAATCAAATCCATCGGTGATACGCTAACGTACTTGGTTGACCCCTCGCCTGTCTTCCATGAGAACCAAGACATCAACTTAGGCACATCGAATCTGTGGTCGACCACGAGCTGGGTCGCACGTTCGTGCCTCAGCCGTTGTGGATACCAGGGACCCAACTTTGCGCCTCTCTCACGCTGAACCTTACCAACGCGATAGTACATGGAGCCATATGTCTTGATTAACCCGAAGATAGAGCCTTTGGGTATGAACCCGTTTTCAGCCTCTTGATCCGAAATCTTAAGGATCTCCTGGAACTGAGGCACGAGCGGGTCTTTCAGAGAGATTGGGAAACGTCGAACAGCTCTCTGGCGACGCTTCAAAACGGGGACGTTACTCGCCTGAATGAACTCTGTGCCATGCTCCGTCTCTGAATACTCAAACATGTATCTGCGGAGGTCGAGTGCCTCACACGCGCGGCAGCCCGTGACGAACAGGGTCGCAAAGGTGAATGCTGCATCTTCATCGTAACCCCTCCCACCGGAATAATACGCATCCTCTAAGGTTTCACGCCCACAGTACCCGGTAAGGTCAAGGACGCTTCGCCTGTGATAGGGCCTATCCAACCTGTTCCAAACCTCTGGCAAACCGATCAAGCCTCCAGGGATACCCGCCTGGTCTTAAATATAAAAATTATCCGCGGGAAATGAGATAACCACTGATCTCTGACTTTCAAAGCCTAGCGACCCAGCCATTCCGATCGATCTAATAGCGAGACTCAGCAGCCCTCTGAGCCTATTTTGTTTTCAGTGGTCTAATTTTCCAGAAAAAATCGATGAAAAGGGAGACATTATGCAGAAATCTCACTGTTTTAATGCGTTTTTCGCGGAAAATCGGGGTCTTAATCGTCCTAAATTTTCCACTGGCTTTGGGGGTGCTCCGTCTTTTCCCTTTTTCAGTGCTTTCCTAAGTATTTTTGAGTGGTTATTCTTGAGATGATTTTTTGAGGTAGTTTGACGTTAACCACTCATAATATATCATTCGGTTCTTGTGCGTGCTATTTACAAGAAATATAATTATTAAAAAAACCTATCCCAGTTTAATTCTCCTCAACCAAAATAATTACACAAATGTTTAGTAAAAAATTAATTAATTTACCAAATGTTTGGAATAAAATTCTTAAAATTACCAAATATTAAGCTTGGCTCTATTATTTCGTATTCTAATACATATGCATAATAATCTATATATGACTGCAATAATATCGTTTCAGATTCCACAATCAAAATTATTATTCTAATAACACTAATTGTTATATATGGGGCCGCATAGATTCTCGGGTTGAAGATATCGAGCGCTTTTGACCCATCAAGATAAAAATCAATTACTTGGCGCATGTGCTGACTCATCACTAAAATAAGCATACACCCAGCAGCCACCAAAACTAATAGAATAAAACCACTAAACCAACGACCCGATCAACCACCAATCAGCCAAACGAGCACACAGCCAGCACAGCAACCCCCAGAAAACGGACCAAACCACGCAGACAAGCAGAACACACACGCATCGGTACTCCGTGTGCCTCCAGTATCTCATATGTCCTGACCCACATGTTCCCCGTCGATTCCAGGACTGCTCGGCAGTCGTCTTATCCGGACAGGGTTCCGGCGAGCTCCTCTATGCCTGCGTGTGTTCAGGTAGGTGAGCTCGATCAGGATCTCCTCTTTCTCGTCTGCGATGTAGGCTGCGCAGCAGTTCATCCCGATGTCGATTCCCACGTAGTTCATCCCATTCGCCTACTTCGGTGGGCTGGCTTGGAGGCGGCATCCACCTATCAGAGCTCGTTTGGCTCACTTTGACATCCACTTCGGATACGCCTATTCATAGGAAAGGCCTCCCTGGCCAGAGAAACGTAGGGCTTAGCCAGCTACACCTACATCTACGAGAGCTTTATCATGTCATCATAGGAGCGCGGACAGCTCGGGATGCCTATCTTTAGGCGACTTTGAGTGGTGAGGGAGGCGGCGTTTTACCGAACATCACAGACTGGAGGCTAGTTGGCTTTATCTTCTCGAAGGCGGCCTCAAAGTGGCGGCTGTAGACCTTGATTTCTGCTTTGTGCTTCTTCGCCTCATCAGGATCACTGTGGGCAGCGAGGTGGTCGTTTATAGCCAAGATGCTGGCTGCGCTGCAGACAGCCGCGATCTCAGCGCCCGTATAGGTCTCAGTCTGTTCAGCCAAATGATCGATGTTCACCTCGTCTGCGAGGGGCATCCCCTTGGTGTGTATGCGTAGTATAGCCTTTCGCGCCTCAAGGTCCGGGGCCGGGATGTAGAGCACCCTATCGAACCTGCCGGGTCGGAGTAGTGCCGAGTCGACCATATCGGGGCGGTTTGTCGCGCCCATTACGGTTACCTCCTTCAGATCCTCCAGACCGTCTAGCTCGGTGAGTATTTGACTAACCATTCTCTCTGTGACGCCGGAGTCTCCGATGCCAGAGCCACGAGCTGGAGTCATGGCGTCGATCTCGTCGAAGAAGATGATGCATGGGGCTGCCTGTCTTGCCTTTCTGAAGATCTCCCTGACACCCTTTTCTGACTCGCCAACCCACTTGCTGAGGAGTTCTGGTCCCTTGACGCTGATGAAGTTGACACCACTCTCTGTTGCGACCGCCTTCGCGATGAGGGTCTTGCCTGTGCCTGGCGGACCGTAGAGGAGGATCCCCTTCGGTGGCTTTGCTGAGGCGTACTCGAAGATCTCCCTGAATTTAGCGGCCACTCGACCGCCTCCTCGAGCTCCTGCTTCGCCTCCTGAGGCCGCCGACGTCGTCCCAGTGGACGTTAGGGCTCTCAACGAGGACCTCGCGGAGGGTGCTGGGGTGAACCTCACGGAGGGCGTCTTCGAAGTCCCGCATCGTGACGATTATCTTGTTCAGAGTCGCAGCGGGTATATTTGCGAGGCTGAGGTCGATATCGGGAAGTACACGGCGAAGAGCACTCATGGCGGCCTCCTTGCTGACCGCCTCGAGGTCTGCGCCGACGAAGCCGTGGCTGCGATCAGCGACGCTGTCTAGGATTACATCCTTGGCGAGAGGCATGCCACGGGTGTGTATTTGGAGTATCTGTAGACGACCATTCCTGTCGGGTAACCCGATCTCTATCTCGCGGTCGAAGCGGCCGGGTCTCCGGAGCGCTGGGTCGAGGGCGTTTGGGCGGTTGGTAGCGCCTATTACGACCACCTTGCCTCTGGCCTCAAGACCATCCATTATGGTGAGGAGTTGCGAAACTACACGCTTCTCAACATCACCGCTAACCTCCTCTCGCTTCGGGGCGATGGAGTCGATCTCATCTATGAAGATGATGCTTGGAGCGTTTTCCTGAGCCTCTTTGAAGACCTCGCGGAGTCGCTCCTCGGACTCGCCGTAGAACTTGCTCATGATCTCGGGTCCACCGATGCTGTAGAAGTTGGCTTGGGTCTCGTTAGCGACTGCCTTGGCTAGTAGAGTCTTACCAGTGCCTGGGGGGCCGTGGAGAAGCACTCCTTTAGGGGCCTCCACGCCTAAGCGCTCGAATATCTCGGGGTGTTTGAGTGGAAGCTCTATCATTTCCCTGACTTTGGATATCTCCTTACCGAGGCCACCGATGTCCTCATAGCTGATTTTTGGGATACTACCCTGCGTCTTCGGCGCCTTATCGGTTAACTCAATCTCTGTGTCTTCGTCGATGATGACGGCGTCAGCCTGTGGCTGAGCAGCTGTGACGATTAGGTCGACTCGCCGCCCCATAATATTAAGTGGAATGGCACTACCTTTCGAGACGACGCGCCCCTCCAGAAGTTGGGTCAGGTATCCTTCGCCGCCCGCGATCCTTAAAGGTTCAGTGGGATATAGTGTGAGCTTCTCCGCTGGTTTCGCTTCGATGCGGCGTACCATGACTCGATCATCAAGGCCGACACCGGCATCGTTGCGTATGTTGCCGTCTATTCTTATGATGCCCTTGCCGTATTCACTCATCTGGCTGGGCCAGATTAGGGCGTAGGCCTTCTTTTTGCCCGTTATTTCTATGACCTCGCCGGCTCGCCAGTCGAGTCTGTTGATGAGCTCGGGGTCGACGACGGCTATTCCTCGGCCCGCGACATTCTGCGGTGCCTCGGCTACTCTAAGTGTGATTCTTTCCATAAATTAACCTCCTAAGATCTAAAATGAAACGGTTTATTTGACCTTGATATTGACGCCCTTCGGCGACTCAGGTCCCTTCTTCTTGAAGATGACTTGGAGTATTCCGTTTGTGTAGCTCGCGTCAGCGTTGTCAGGGTCGATCTTTACGTTAAGTGGTACCTCAGCGCTGTATGGCGTGCCTGAGTTATTCGCGGTTAGGGTTACATGGTCCTCGGTGGCGTTGACCTTTATGCTCTCCTTATCTGCACCGGGCATCTCAACAACAACTTTGACCGTCCCCTCATTCTCGTCGACTGAAACGTCGATTAGCGGCTCGCGGACACCTAACTTGAGCTGGCCTCCTCTCGGCCCTACGTTACCGAACTCCTTCACATGGGGCCTACCATCTGGCCCAATGTTTACCTGGTATCCATAGTACCATGTATGGGTTCCAGGGTCCTTCTGTATCCCTTCCCACATTCTACTTATCATCTCGTCGTACTCGGCGAAGTCCTGAGTCATATCGTCCCAGAGGCTCCCGAATGGGACTCTTCTTCTCCACGTCATGTTTATCACTGCCTGAGGGTTAGTATGGCTCACTTATAAATATTATGTCAAATTGTCATAATTTTGACATATGGTAAGGTTTTAAAGTGAGTTGTCAAAAGAGTTAAATTGGCTCCTAACGGAAAGTGAAGCATAATGTCTGGTAAATCCTCTATACAGGATGTCGTCAGGATCATAGTAACCAGGAATCCGTACCTCTACAGAGGGTTGAGGATGAGGGTGGTCAACTACAGTGCTCTCGCCCGCTACATACAGGAGGAGGTTCAGACCACCTTCGGCGATAACGTCGACCCTAACACTATTGTAACAGCCATAATGCGGTTTAGTAACCAACTCGAGGAACCTGAGGAGCCAAGGAGTCCACTGACTGGGACCAGAATCAACGTTGTAACTGGGATCTCGGAAGTGTTGATCTCAGCGGCCCCTGTGAAGCACACTGAATTGATTTCCCGAATCGTGGGTTTGGGCGTTTTTGAGAGTTACATGGTGAGTCTTCGTCAAACGCAGAGTGGGATACGTATCATGACAAATTCCCTAGACGCTGCAAAGTTGAAGAAGGCTCTCAGCGACTTTTCCGTTGATGTGACTGGGGGCTTTGCGGAGATATATATGAGGCTCCCAGACCACCTGGAGGGCGTCGAAGGAGTGCTGACTTTGGTGATCGATATACTTGCTCAAAACGGCGTGTATGCAGTCGACAACTCAATTGCAAACAACGAGATAATTGTGATTCTCCGAGAGGACGACGCTGGGAGGGCATTCGAGGCGCTGAGGTTACAGTCAAGATGAAGTGAAAATTGACTCTCGCGCACGAAGTGTTCCCATAAATGCAAAACATTTTATGATTTCCACGAGTAGGAGAATCATCATTGAAGACCATAGGTTTAGTCACGAGCGGCGGGGATGCCCCGGGGATGAACGCCGCAATCAGGGGGATAGTTCGTATAGCTTACACTAAGAATATGCACGTCGTAGGGTTTGAGAGGGGATGGGGTGGCCTCCTCACGAACACGTCTGTGCACCTGACACCCCGCTCCGTCAGCGGTATACTGCACCTGGGCGGGACGATCATCCACACCTCCAGGTGTCAGGAATTCAAGACGGCTGAAGGAATGGATAAAGCCGCTGAGAACCTCGAGTCGAACGAGATCGACGGCCTCATAGTCATCGGTGGCAACGGTTCCTTCCAGGGTGCCCTCGACCTGAGCAGTAAGACGAGCACTTTGATCGTCGGAGTACCAGCATCCATTGATAACGACGTCTATGGGACCGATGAGACGATCGGCTTCGACACCGCAGTGAACACGGCGGTCGACGAGATCGATAAGATCAGGGACACGGCGGACTCACTAGAGCGGATATTCGTCGTCGAGGTAATGGGGAGAACGAGGGGCTTCCTCGCGCTCACCGTGGGCGTCGCCGTCGGGGCCGAGATTATCTTGGTTCCCGAGGTGAAATTCAGCCACGAGAATGTATTCAGGATTCTAAGGGAGAACAGGGCAAAGGGAAAGAAGTCACACCTCGTAATCGCTGCAGAAGGGATAGGGGACTCACGCCAACTCTCCTACGATATAGAGAAAGCGACCGGGGCGGAGGCGAGACTCAGCGTCCTCGGCTACACCCAGAGAGGCGGAAACCCCTCAGCAAGGAGCAGACTACTAGCCAGCCTATTCGCAGAGAAATCAGTTGAGCTGCTCTCGGAGGAACAGGGAAACAGGGTGGTTGGGCTTCAGGCTGGGAAGATCACGAGTATAGACCTAGAGGAGTCATGCAGTACGGAGAAGCCCCTGGACCTCAGTCTGTTGAAGCTCGCGAGCATCTTAGCGACGTAACCTTCCTCTTTTCGCCAACGCTTTTAGTCGCAGCGTATGCGAAACTAGATCTCTTACACTCTCTGAAAGCAGATTATCCTTGGAGATAACTCCCCCTCTCAGCCTAATTTCTTGAGGTCAAGTCTTAGTGTGTTATTTTAATAGCTAACTTTGAGCAGTTCCTCGATTTTTTTTGGGTTCGCGCGCGCGAATAAAAGTAGTTCCCTCTAACTCCTTCCACATTAGTAATAAAACGTATAGAAAAACTAACAAGTTGATCAAACTTATCATAAAAGTTAAAGAATTATTCTCAAATATGGCTTGGTTGGTATTGAGAAGATACATGGAATAAGCCTGATTGGTTATAAACGTGAATGTTAAAACGACATAGACGAATCGCATCTTCTTGATGAATGGGATCATTAGGGCTAAAACACTTAATGCTGGATATAGGTATCGTTCATGAATTCTTGTTGGTAGCATGAAGAAGCTAAATAGCAAGATAAAGGCCATAAAAATTACGAGTATATCCCCAGAAATATCATAGCATTTTTCTAGGAGAAATATGGAGAAAACTACCATGATAATAAATAAGATCCACCCAATTGTGAATAAGTTCAGGAATAGAAATATCTGGTTATCGGATTTCCAGTAGCCAACGAATCCCCATATATTTAAGGCGTATGCTGATGTTACACGGTACTCTGTGTAGCCTTTGAGATAGGATTCAACCAAGAAGTCTACGGGGTTTGCTCGGTGCAGGGGGAGTATGACAATAAGGACTGTTGCCACGACCGCAAAGAACGATTTAAAGATGCTGCGCCAACCGTACTTCTTTAAAATCATGAATGCCAGAATGGGCGCGATGGCGATGCTTTGAGGTTTAGTCAGAATCGCTATGCTGAAAACGGAAGCCGAAAGTATGAGGTCTCGATTCGATTAAAAAGCTGTAACGAGAGTACTAGAAAGAAAGTATAGATCGAGTCGATTTGGCCCCAGATAGAGGAGTCAAAGATCAAAGCGGGGTTGAATGCATAGATGGCTGCGACCAGGAGAGAAGTCTTGAAGTCCAGTTGTGCCCTCAGAAATTTGTATATTATGAAGACGGTTGCCACGTCGAAGATGCTGGGAAGTAGTTTAACTATGGAGTCAAGGGGAATGGTTTCGAATAGATGGAGTTGTTTAGCTAGTGAACCGAAGACCCAGAAGATGTAGACGTTGAAAGGTGGGTAATCGTAAGAGTAGGCGTGCTGATAGAAACTGCCTGGGCCATAAGTTGCAGCGGTGTAAAGCCAGGAGCTTAATAGATCCAGGTCGCCTCTGTAGCCCTGTATCGGGAATAGAAGAAACCTGACTAGAAGTGCACATAATAGAAGTACAGCAACGATTGCCCGTTCTCTCTTATCGGGAATGAGCTTAATCTCGTTTACCTCCCAGCGCTTAAACTGATGTAATTTTCGTCGGTGTGTGTTAGATCAATATGGTCGGAATTCTGGAAGAGTATGTGTGTCTGCTTTTAAAAAATTTAAGAGAGTTCTCTCAAGTACTTTTTCTAACGGGCGCGACGAACCGTAATGTTGGTGGGCCGGGCCGGACTTATACCTAAATGGGTTCAGGTCTCAATCATTGAGGTAGTGAACGGTATTAAAAGTTGATTTCATATTCAGTAGGACAATGTGTGGTACAGGGTCTGGGGCACCAACCTGTTCTTACTAGTAATAATAAGCCACTTTCAGAGCTATAATCAAGCTTTTCTGAGTCTTTCCTCTGAATGAATCCCGCCAACAAAACCCTTACTTGCTAAAGATCTTGAGATTAGCATTTTAGGCCCCTAATTCGAAGATGAATTACTCAGTTTAGAAATTACCCACTTTGCCATTCTACGAACATGTTCATCCTGATCATTACATGCTTTTACAATATACTGGTAGTATCGAGGGTGATAATTATTCAATATGGCGTTCAAGGCGTTTGTCTTCCACTTCCAAACCTTATCCTTCGGAATATACCAGAACTTGGGCTGAATCGTATCTCTCAGGAAATCGTAGTCCATTTCAACTAGTTTCTTGAGGGAAATCTTTTCACCAATCTCATCGAGACCGGGAAACGCTTCCTCTTCAACCCACTCCCTATGATTGAAAGGGCAGGCATCCTGACAGTTTTCGCAGCCAAAAATCCAGTCACCCGTTTGAGGTTGGTATTTGTCTGTAGTCCAATCCCAGCCCTGAAAAGTTGTGAGACATGAGACGCATGATAAGTGGTTCATGGTATAGGGTGCTGATAGGGAGCCCGTTGGGCAATTCTTTATGCACAGGCTGCATTGGGGCGGGCAAGGCTTAGCCTCGTTCCGGCTAATGTATTCTAACTCCTCATTGACGAGCCAAGCCTCCAGTTGAATCCAGGAGCCCTTCTCAGTGTAGAAGAAGTTGTTCTTCCTAACTATTCCTAGGCCAGCCTTCATCGCTGCCCATCGGAGTGCGGTTATGCCGAAGTCTCTATCGGTTGCAGTCTTCAGCCCTCGCTCTTTGAGGTAGGCTTCGAATGCGATGCTATCCTTATACTCTTGAGAGTTAGCGTCTCTTCGGCTGTCAACTTGGTAGTACTTCGCTACTTTTCCCTTCAGGCCATCGGGAAGGTGGTATCGCCCATACCACCTCGCACATACGATTATTGACTTAGCCCACGGGTAGTCTGCACTTGGGTTAGAGAACGAGTAGAAGTGTCTGTAGATGGGCTCAACTTCTGGGTAAAGTTTGACACGTTTGTCAAGCTCTTTCGCGTATCCCTTCATCTCATTTACCTTAACTATCCCGCACTTTGAGTAGCCTAGCTCAAGAGCCTTAGAAACAATCTCATCAGCTAATTCCACAGTTTACAGCCACTCCTGGATTGCATGAACGACGTGCACCTACCCGTATTCTTCGAGAAGTATTGAGTTTCTCAGCAGGTCTTCAATCGAGTATCTGGATGTAATGAGATGACACCCCAGCTCTCTGACGCGGCGCATCTTCTAGTCCTTCATGTGTGAAGTGTCCGCACGCGTGATCCCAAGTTCACGTAGCCACTCAGATACCTCGTTCTGCGCTTTTCTTACGTTGCTACCTCGAATTGCTAGGCCGTTAGGAACCGTTGACTTTTGGCAGAGTTCCTTGATGGCGGTCACACTTCTTCCCAGTCGGCTTCCCTCGTTTGTACAAAATGGTGCAATGGTCTTTCCGGAGAAATCATACTCCGATAAAAACGTTGCAACGGGCATGGGTATCGTGCCCCACCAGTTAGGATAGCCGACGAAAACCAAGTTGTATGTATCCATGTTCTCGACTTTTATCTTCAGCTTAGGTCTAAGCTGTTCTCCGAGTTCCTTCCGTGCTTGCTTCACACACTGGTTGTAATCGCGTGGATACGGGTTTACGGCGACGATTTCAAAGATATCACCACCTACGATTTCCCGTATTTGATCTGCAATTACTCGTGTATTACCGGAATGGTAGAAAAAAGCAACGAGGATACTGTGAACCTTCCCGTCAGTCATAGTAAATACCCCTATTTTTCTATGATCTTCAATTCGTTAGGCTGACCGATTATTGATAGATGAGAAAAGGACGAATCCTTAGAGGCTCCATGCCAGTGCTCCTCACCCGGAGAAATATAGATAACAATGCCGGGCGCAACTTTATGCTCCTGATCTTTGGTGGCTACGATCCCTTTGCCTTCGGTGACAACCAAAATCTGCCCAGTCGAGTGAGTATGAAGCTTATTGCGGGCGCCAGGTGCAAAGTTAACCATAAGAACCTGGGTATTCTTGTTTTTGCTCTCTTCTTCTTGAATAAACTGGGTGTTTACATTTCCCCCAAGGAACAAAGGATCCTTCGATACCTCATTTGCTGAAACGTCTTTTACGTTGATTATCTTCATCGTTGACATACTCCTGACTTAAACATAGTCCACATAAGAACTACGAGTGAAACCGTGGGAGTACCTCTTTGGTTAATATCTGAACATCGCTAAGTACGTTCGGTCCATTGACCAAGAATGTAACTAGACCAATTCCTCTCTTCTTGTACTCGTCGATTTTGTCAACCACATCTTCTATTGAATTGCCTGGAGCCGAGGTGTTCACGCGTATGAATGCCCCTTTTCTGATATCGTCGTAGTCTCTCCCTATGGACTCGCAGTGTTCCTTAAGGATAGAGAGTTTATGATCGAGATCACTCAGATCCGAAGTTACGAGGTGGCTGACATCAGCATATTTAGCCGTATTTTGAGGGTCACCTTCTCCCCCGCCCCACCTATGAGTATCGGGATTGGTTTCTGAACCGGTTGAGGCGAGTTGAGCACATTATCTACCGTATACATTCTTCCATGGTAGGTTGTACGCTCCGATGTGAACATCGATTTACAGATCTCAACCGTCTCAAGCAATCCTCGCAATCTTTCCTGTTTTGGCGGAAAACCTCCCATAAAACCTTTAAACTCTTCCTCGTGCCATCCGGCCCCGATTCCAAATACCAGTCTTCCTCCCGATATGATGTCCACTGTCGTGGCCATTTTAGCCAAAATCGTTGGTCTACGATAAGCATAACATGTGACAAGTGTACCGAGTTTGATCTTCCTCGTCACAGCGGCGAGTGCGGCCAGCGTTGTCCAGCATTCAAGCGGATGATTTCCCACCCCGTTTGGGTCATTCATGTTCATCAAATGGTCTGTTAAGGTGAACAGATCAAAGCCCGCTTCTTCCGTAGTCTGGCAAATCTGTTTCATTTCCTCGAATGATTTACCTTCTGGGGGAGCATGTATCTCAAACCAAATCTTTTTCGACATCTAAACTCCATACCTCTAATTCTTAGTTTTACCTGTGTAAACTCGCTAGTATACGAAAAGAACTAAGGATATATATACATAATACGCACAAAAATGTTACATACTAACAGGATTGATACCATGGATATCACGGCTAACGAATACAAGTATAATTATGGAATCGACGCAGCGATGGACGTAATCGGAGGCAAGTGGAAGTCTCTGATCATGTATATGCTAAGCGACGAGACGCTACGTTTTAGCGAGTTGCTTAACAAGGTTAGGCCAAAAATCACGCAGAGGATGCTTACGAAGCAGCTACGCCAACTTGAAGAGGATGGTCTTGTCGCAAGAAAGATCTACGCGCAGGTTCCTCCGAAGGTGGAGTATTCACTAACGGAAAAGGGAAACTCCCTGATGCCGATTCTCGACCAACTTTGCTTATGGGGATGTGAACAAATGAAAGACCAAATCAAATATCCCTGTGATTAAATGGCAACACATTACATTAAAAGACATAGGCATCGACCAATTTTACGTCAGCGCTCAGAGAGGCGACGTTGGCAGCAACCAATTTGTGAGACTTCACGCGAGATGGGATAACGGATCTGATGTCGGGGGAGGCTCGATTAAAATCAATGGTGAAGGTCTACAGTTCAATAGCACAGACGGGTCCAACTGAGTGACATCTCATCTGTAGCTGCGCGCGCGATTATCTACACCATAGTATCAGTTATTGTCCTTAATATAATCAGCCATGTGATTAACCCTGGAGTGTTCTCGTTTACGGGGCTTTTTCTCGCGTCGGTGATAGTCTCTGTATTCAGCGTCGTTGGCGTTTTCCTCGAAGCAAAATTCGCCCCTAAATCAACGAATACTAGCCCAACATCTTAGATTATACTTCGGATTTCGTGCACTGATTGAGTCTCTAGCCTCTCTACTTCTTCGCGTGCGTGCGTGTAGTCGGTACAGGATTTTATCGTGGTACGCGCTAAATTACTGAAATAAGTATTATATAAAAAATCGAGGAAGTTAAGCTGATAAGCGTTTTCTGATAGACAATAAGATAACAATGAGAATTATACCCAGCACAGCGCGCGCGCTGGTTTCTATGTCCCATATTGGAGAGGACGATGCCAAGTACTATTCCAATTATTACACAAAGCCAGACCAGCCACTCATCCAAGGCCCTCACCGTTTAAGTAATTATCACGGAAGTGTATAAAAAAAATAAGTAGTCAGATAATCGAGACTTTCAAGATTTAGTCTCTAGTTAGCTAGGCTAAAATAAAGAGCTGAGAGCGCGCAGGAACCTAATATGATTGGTATGGTGAAGCGAATCGGTTTAGTTGCGCGTGTGAAGGAGGGAATACACTTTCCATCTATGAAAATCAATAAATCGATTCTCCTGTTGTCATTTATGCGTGCGCGTCGCGTACACTTACTTATGATTCTAACTTATCGTCAGAAACTAACATCTGTACCATGTTAAATATCTCATGTGTTAAACTGTTAATAGTTGTAAAACAACGCGTATTGTTGAATGAAGTTTAAAGGAGAAAAATGATATGCACGCACGGAATTTGCGAGGGATTGAAGTTGAGTAAGTCAAGACTTGTACTGACTATGTTTATAATCCTTATGTTGTTACCCATGGTGTTTTTCACTTTCGGAAATTCCCCTCGGTTGACCCCTAACGAAAATCATGTAACGTCCGCCAGTACCACTGTCGTGTCTCCGACAGAAAGGAATGCTGTTCCAGAGACTCTTCTATCAAATCCCGAGACGACAGTGTCCAATCCTCTCACAACTGCTGGCGCCACACATTCCCCATCAGCAGGTTTAGGCTTTTGCTTGCTCCAACCAGCATTCGGTATTTCTCCAAGTCAAGTAGAAGTCACATCCTCTGAGTGGACGGTTCCAACCAGCTCCAGCGATCCCATCAGCGTTGCTGTTGATTCTTCGGGTAACGTTTACTTCACGGAACACTTGGGAACAAGATTGGTTGTCTTGTGCCGTCTACTAACACGTTTACTGAGTGGTCAGTTCCAACCAGCTCCAGCATCCCCTTAGCATGGTCGTTGATTCTTCGGGTAACGTTTACTTCACGGAAACGAGCGGAAATAAGATTGGTTGTCTTGTGCCGTCTACTAACACGATTACTGAGTGGACGATTCCAACCATCTCCAGCGGACCCTATAGTGTTGCTGTTGATTCTTCGGGTAACGTTTACTTCACGGAAGATACGGGAACAAGATTGGTCTTCTTGTGCCGTCTACTAACACGATTACTGAATGGTCGATTCCAACCAGCTCCAGCCTACCCTTTTAATTGCCTTTGATTCTTCGGGTAACGTTTACTTCACGGAATACAACGGGAATAAGATTGGTTTTCTTGTGCCGTCTACTAACACGTTTACTGAGTGGACGGTTCCAACCAGCTCCAGCGAAGTCCGTGGCGTGGTCGTTGATTCTTCGGGTAACGTTTACTTCACAGAACAATACGGGAACAAGATTGGTTTTCTTGTGCCGTCTACTAACACGTTTACTGAGTGGCCAGTTCCAACCAGCTTAAGCGTACCCATGACCGTTGCCGTTGATTCTTCGGGTAAGGTTTACTTCACGGAATACAACGGGAATAAGATTGGTCGTCTTGTGCCATCTACTAACACGATCACTGAGTGGACGATTCCAACCAGCTCCAGCGAACCCCTGACCGTTGCCGTTGATTCTTCAGGTAACGTTTACTACACGGAAACAGACGTTAACAAGTATTGGTAGCCTTAGCTAAGGCTGCCTGCGCTGAGGGGTGGTGGCAGTGTCTGGGCATGGCATCCGCAAAATACAATATCTCTTTCTCCTAGTTACCATTCTGGGCTGCCTAGTCTCCACTGCGTTAGCTCTTGAACTCCAAGACACCGTCGTTTCTCCAACGGTTTCTGTTGTTGGTTCTTCCTCGTCAACTGTTTCTCCTAGTTCTTCTTTCTTGCACACGTTGGTTTCTCCAACGGTTTCTGTTGTTGGTTCTTCCTCGTCAACTGTTTCTCCTAGTTCTTCTTTCTTGCACACGTTGGTTTCTCCAACGGTTTCTGTTGTTGGTTCTTCCTCGTCAACTGTTTCTCCTAGTTCTTCTTTCTTGCACACGTTGGTTTCTCCAACGGTTTCTGTTGTTGGTTCTTCCTCGTCAACTGTTTCTCCTAGTTCTTCTTTCTTGCACACGTTGGTTTCTCCAACGGTTTCTGTTGTTGGTTCTTCCTCGTCAACTGTTGCCCCATCATCCTATCCACCATCATCTATCGTGAACCCAACAACATCAACGACAAATCCTTCGGTTTCCACTTCGTCGCCTTCAACCAACACGCAGAGTCCTCAGTCTTCTGTTGTTGTTCCTGTGATTAAGACTGTGACGGGTTCAACTAATGCTCCTCCGTCCTCTGTTGTTGTTCCTGTGATTAAGACTGTGACGGGTTTAACTAATGCTCCTCCGTCCTCTGTTGTTGTTCCTGTGATTAAGACTGTGACGGGTTCAACTAATGCTCCTCCGTCCTCTGTTGTTGTTCCTGTGATTAAGACTGTGACGGGTTCAACTAATGCTCCTCCGTCCTCTGTTGTTGTTCCTGTGGTTAAGACTGTGACGGGTTCAACTAATGGTCCTCCGTCCTCAATCGCAACCCCCACAGTCAACGTGATAGAGGGCACAGTTACAACGATAACGCGCGAGTTTGCTGCTCCGACTGTTAAGGTGTCTCCAGACACGGTTGATGTTGGCCAATCTGCTTCGCTTTCTGTGGTGACTGACGTTTCTGGCGGTACGAGTCCGTATTCGTATCAGTGGGTGAGTGAGGCTCCTGGCGCTTCAAGTTACTCGGATCTTGGCTCTGCAATCTCGGCTGCGTCAAGTGCTAGCACTGGTAGTCTTACTTTGGGTACTTGGAAGTTTGAGCTTGTGGTTACTGACGCTACTACGGCTTCTGTGACTTCTAATGAGGTGTCGGTCACGGTGAACCCGGCAGCTGCCTCCACCCTTGTGGTCACGGGCTTCCCGAGCCCAGCGGTGGCGGGCGAAGCTCACATCTTCACGGTGACCGCGCAGGACCCGTACGGGAACACGGCTACCAGCTACACCGGCATGGTCGCGATCACATCAGACGACGGCAAGGCGGTTCTGCCCTCTAGTGCTGGCCTCACGAAGGGCGTCGGCACCTTCAGCGTCACGCTGGAGACGGTCGGCACCTGGTCCATCACGGCTACTGACACTGTAACAAGCTCCATCACGGGCTCCCAGACAGGCATAGTGGTGACGGCCGACGTATTGGCCAGCATCAAGATCGGTGAGTCAGCCCCAAGCGTGGTCGCGGGTAACGCCGTGACCTTCACAGCGGAGGGCTTCGATCAGTACAAGAATGACCTAGGCCCAGTGACGGCCAGCTACACGGTTAACACCAACCCCATCGTGGGCAGCTCCGACACCGAGACCAAGGTGGGCACCTACACTGTTGAGGCATCCTACAGCGGCTTCAAGGACTCCACAAGCTTCACTGTAACAGCCACTAAACTAGACCACTTCACGTGGACGAATGTACCAACATCGACTACCTCAGACGTAGGATTAATATCTACAGTAACTGCCTACGACGCCTACGGTAACATCAAGACTGACTATGTTGGAATGGTCCACTTCACCTCAAGTGACAGCGCGGCAGTTTTGCCAAGCGACTACACCTACGTGGCGGGTGATAGTGGAGCCCACACCTTCAGCTTTACGCTGAAGACGGTGGGCGGCCAGACCCTCACGGTGGCGGATGGCTCGATCTCGGCGACCACCTCATCGATAACTGTAACGCAGAATCAATACAAGGTGTCCTTCACCCAGACAGGATCAGGCACGGCTCCGACCGTGACCTACTCCATAGGTGGAGGTACGCTAACTGGCACCGTTCCCTTCTATGTGATGGTCAGCGTCGGTAGCAGTATCACATATACCTACCAAGCAACTGTCCCAGGAGCAACCGGAGTCCAGTACGTGCTAACCAGCACGACTCCCAGCTCCCCACAGACACCCAGCGGAGACTTAACGGTCACCGGTGCCTACAAGACTCAGTATCAGCAGACCTTCGGCAGTTCAGGCCTCGCCGCCGACGCTACCGGCAACATGGTCTTCTTCAGCGTATCAGGTGGATCGTACTCTGGGGCAACTAGCCCAATAGGCGTGGCTGGAGGATCAGTATGGGTCGACAGCGGGGCCTCGATAAGCTACACATTCGTGAACCCCGTCACGAGCAGCGTGACGGGTAAGCGGTACGGCCTCTCCAGCAGCACTGGTCCAGCCTCAGGTTACACCGTATCAGCCGCAAATACGCTGACGGCCACATACGTGACCCAGTACCAGCTGACGATGGCTACCAACTTGGGCACAACTAGCCCATCAGTCGGTAATACATGGTACAATGTCGGATCTAAAGTGACCATCTCCGCAACGTCTCCTACATCTGGCTCTGGTGAGCGGTACGTTTGGGCTGGCTGGACAGGCACCGGCACAGGCAGCTACACCGGTTGCACTGCATCCCCGTCGATTACGATGATTGGACCGATCACGGAGACGGCGGCCTGGACACACCAATACCAGGTCAGCTTCACCGTTAGCCCATCGGGCGCCGGAACAACAAACCCATCGGGCACAGGCGTCTGGGAGACCGCCGGATCGCTCTCGATATCGGCGAAAGCTAGCCCCGGCTACAGCTTCTCCTCTTGGTCGAGCACGGGATCCATCACCTTCGCCAGCGCAGCCTCTATATCCACTACGGCGACGATAAGCGGAACGGGGACAATAACCGCTAACTTCGCAGCAACCACAAACACGGTTAGCGTAACCATAACCTCAAGCCCAGCCGGATCAGGGTTCGTGGAGGTCGACGGCGCAATGATAATCAATACGAAGACCTTCACTTGGACCGTGGGGTCAAAGCACACACTAGAGGCTGAATCACCCGTCTCAGGAGGCTCCGGCACACGATATGTCTATATGAGCTGGAGCGACGGCGGAGCCATCAGTCACACGTATGTCGTCCCGAGCACCTCAGCGACAGTAACGGCCAACTACAAGACGCAGTACTACCTTACCTTGAGCTCCGCACACGACTCTCCGCAGGGAGCAGGCTGGTATGACAGCGGCAACACCGCGTCGTTCTCGGTCAAATCCCCAGTCTCCGGCAGTTCAGGGACACAGTACGTCTGCACCGGCTACACAGGCTACACAACAGGTCCACTAAACAGCGGAACAGTTACGATGACCAGTCCAGAAACAATCACCTTCAATTGGAAGACCCATTACAAGCTGACTGTGTACATCAACCCATCCAGCCTCAGCGCATCCAGCATCACCGTATCGCCGGCAAGCACCGCGACACCCAATGGACCCGGATCCGTCTACTACTGGATCGACTCAACAACAACCACCGTCACATTGACAGCTAACACAATCAGCGGCTACAAGTTCAGCAAATGGAGCGGCGACGCATCGGGAAAATCAACCACAACTACTGTGGTGATGAGCGGCCCGAAGACGGTCACAGCCACTTATACCAAATAACTAGAGACAAGTTCAATCAATGAATTTTTTTGTTCGTCTTATTGAATGTTTAATCTTTTACATGGGTTTATTTGGGTTCATTACATCTGTCACGTATAGCCAGCCAACCAATTATGGCGACAACAACAAGTTTACAACACACGTTGTAAATCTGTACGAAAATATGAAAATATAAATACCAGTACACGGGGGCTAAGGAACTTCACACCACCCTAAAAAAACTAGAGTTGACTCAGTTCATGAACGCTCATGAGGTATCGATAGCCTCCGAGGCGAATTGGTTCTGCGATTATTGTCTTCACAAAAACAACTGTATAAACATTGGCGATGAAAATAAAACCACGAAGAGGCTTAATGTGTAAACAGGATGAGTATCAGTGTACTCTAATTGTTTGATGTCTACATGTTTCGGGCATCGTGCATTATACTAATAATGCGGTGTGCTTTGGTCGATTATGCGCGCGCGGTTTCTAAGTCGAAGATGCTGAGCCAAGTTTCCACCTTATTTGGATAAGATGAAAGTATTATTTCTCTGCACTCATAACTCGGCTAGGTCACAAATGTCGGAGGGATTACTTCGACACCTATACGGGGATAGGTACGAAGCCTTCAGCGCAGGAGCCACCCCCACAAAGATACATCCACTCGCAATCAAAGCCATGTCCGAGATCGGTATTGATATCTCGGGACAGTTCTCCAAGAGCGTCGAAAAGTTCCGCGGTAAAGACATCGATCTCGTGGTGACTGTCTGTAAAAGCTCGCCGACGCTTCGGTGCCCTTTTTGTTCCTCCCCTGGAGAGTTAGTATTTGGGAGGCCGGCAATCATCAACGACACATTACCCAGTGCAAAGAGGTTCCTCGAACATGGTTTTGACGATCCGTCCGACGTTGAAGGTAGTGAGGATGAGAAGATGAAGGCTTTCAGATCTACTAGAGACGAGATTAAATCGTGGATCGAGGGCTATTTTTCATTAGCCTTGCTTGCTTGAATAAGTTGAATGGGTTTAAATATTTTGGTTTCTCAGAAAAATTTGGTGATGGATGAAGATGGTTAAAGACTAAGAAGAGGGATGGTAGAGTTGAGGAGTTTATCCCTGAAAAAATTGTTGTTAGTGCGGTAAAAACAGGGACACCCGTTGATTTGGCCAGACAGATAGCACGAGATGTAGAGAAGACGGTCACTGATAAAGCGAGTACAGTGGAGATTAGGAAGAAGGTGTTGGAAGATCTTAGGAAAAAGAATCCCGAGTATGAGCAGGCCTGGCTTGTCTACGATAGGTCTGTGAAGAAACGAACAACCTAACAGGAACTACTCATACGTGCAATCCCTTTTGCATAGTGTTGAAGCACGCGCGTGGAGCTTAGGAGATAGAGTGAGCGCGCGTGTATGGCAGGGGCTTTGAGATTATGCGTAGCCGCTCGAGATTAAATAGCTAGCTTATCGCCAATGATCTCCTTAACGACTTCTTATGTGTCTGAGTAGTCGTCAAGGGGTAGACTTCCCTGATGCTTTGGAAGAAGAGCGGCGCGCGTGACTCGAATCGCTCGATATCGTACCTCGGTGTTAGGACCGCGACTACTTCGATATCACATCCATTGCATCCAATCCCATTGAAGTGTATCAACCAAGGTGACCTCGTCCTAGCCCAAGTGACTAGACTCATCTTACAGCCTCCACTTCGCCTTGAGAGTAGCAATCAGGAGGGGTAAAGCAAGGGGTACACAAGCGGAAGCATAACTTTCCATCAACAATATAATAACTTAAGGTATATTAAGTAAAATTCCTACCGCCTAATTGAATCGCCATACTGCGATCAAGGGTGAAAGGCAGATGATGAGATGGAAGTATCCGATCAGGTACGAGTTGACGCCAGAGGAGATAGATGTTGGAATCCACTGGCTGACCTTGAAGCTGAAAAACGTGGGAACAGAGACACTCAGAGAAGTCGACGTACGACTCCACTCCATGGACACATATTATCTATCCGTCATTGGTGAGGGACACTACCTGACCTATTTGAAGCCGGATGAGGAGAGGGAGTTCGCATTCCGGGTTAACGCAACCGGCTCAGCTGACGTGTACGCCACCTTCGAGGCGCGCAGGGAGGGAAACATTTTCTGGTGGGAGTCCGGGCACATCCGCATCAGGGTGGGTGAGGAGAAGGCGGAGATCGAGCGCTTCCTGGTGCTTTCACACCCCTACGCCCCGATTGGGAGGGCCATCCAAGTCGAGGCAACCATCAAGGGTCTGCGGAGTAGTATGGGGTTAGATCTAAATTTCTGGGCAGATTCACCCTCCGGTAAGTATGAGGAGTTGGCGAGGATCGAGACGAAGGAGCTCGCTGCAGGAGAGGAGGCCAAGTACACGGCTGAGTTCACGCCTAAGGAGACGGGAACCTATCAAATATACGCGTATCTGCATGACGGCTACCGGAGAATCGGCAGCAAGACGGATTGCATCTACGCTCAGAAAGGATAGGGTACGTTGTTCTATGGTCTTTTTTTTCTACCGAACGAGAAATGAGGATTCTGTCCTGGAGTGGTTTGATGTTCGCCGATAGGTACGATGCAGGGATTCGACTCGCCTCGGCTCTATCCAGATATCGAGATAGGTCAGATGTGGTGGTGATTGGAATCCCCAGGGGCGGAGTAGCGGTGGCGAGCGAGGTATCGAAAGCGCTGGGAGCACCCCTCGAGGTTGTTGTGATAAAGAAGCTCGGCTACCCGGGGAACCCCGAGCTTGCCTTAGGAGCTGCAAGCCCTGATGCCTTTTACCTGAATGAGGAATTGGCTGCATCGGTGTCAAGAAGCTACATCGATGAAGAAGTGAAGGCTAAGCAGCGGGAAGCCCGGGAGAGAATATCGATGCTGAGGGGTAGTCGCAAGCCAGTCAACCTAGTTGGAAAGACAGTAATCATAGTTGACGACGGAGTGGCGACTGGGGCATCGATGATGATGGCTGTGAGGGTGCTTAGGAATAGGAATCCCGCCTCGATAGTCGTGGCTGTTCCAGTGGCTCCACCGGATACTGTTAGAGAACTGAAAGCGATCGCCAATGAGGTGATTGCTTTGATGCAGCCCAGCGACTTCAACGCCATCGGTCAGTTCTACGGGGATTTCACTCAGGTCTCAGATGAGGAGGCTAAGAGACTCCTCGAGGAGGGAGGTGAGGGAAAACGAGCCAAACCGTGACCGTTGGCTCCGGGAGGGTCAAGCTGCTTGGCGAGCTTGATATACAGAGAGGTTCAGCTGGCATGGTGCTTTTTGCTCATGGGAGTGGAAGCGGCAGACTCAGCCAGAGGAACAGACAAGTCGCTGACATATTCAAAGAAGCCGGTCTCTCGACGCTCCTAGTGGATCTGCTAACCGAGGCTGAAGCTGAAAAAGACTCTATCACGATGGAGTACCGATTCGAAGTCCAGCTTTTAGCCTCCCGCCTTATTCTGGCGGCGGAGTGGCTTAGATCCTTGTATCCACTCAAGATTGGCTACTTTGGCTCAAGCACCGGAGCCTCAGCGGCTCTGATTGCCGCTGCCGCTCGACCGGAGCTTGTAACGGCCATCGTGTCCAGAGGAGGTAGAGTGGACCTCGCCGGGGATAGCCTCCCGAACGTCGAAGCCCCAACTCTCCTGATCGTTGGTGATCTAGACCGTGAAGTCCTTAGACTCAACAAGGCGGCTTTGAAGCAGATGAGGACGACTGCCAGACTTGAAGTAGTTAAAGGCGCAACGCACCTATTCGAAGAACATGGAAAGCTCAAGGAAGTGGCTCAATTATCTGTTAAATGGTTTAAACTTTACTTGAATTCGTGAGAAAAAACGGAGAAACGTGCGCTGTCAAAGTAGCAACCGTCGTCGCATTAATGTTTCATATTTATTACGGTGCTTCAACTGATCCAATGGGTCTTAAATGCGCGCGCACATCCACGAAACCCACTCAGTACAGCACCTCAACCCAAATGAGCTATAATGTTTCCTCGCAGAGAAGTGTTTAATTTACAGAAGAGCGCGCTGGGCTGGATGGCTTTATTCAACACAATTCCACACGATTCACCATGATACACTACCACTACATTGAGGTCGAGGCAGTCAAAATCGGTGGGGAGGCTAGGGACACGTCAAGCAGGCAGCTTGTCGGCGAAGCGGAGGGCGGTACTGTTACAACGACCATGATTGAGGTTCAGCCAGGTGGAAACACGCTCCACTACACCCATCACGGGGAGCACACCGTATACATACTTGAAGGCACTGGAATAGTAGATGAGGAAAACGGCGTTAGCCCACTCAACCCAGGCCTTTTCATCTTCATTAAGCCAAATGAGAGGTACATGTTCAAGAACACCGGGAATAGACTCCTAAGGTTCCTCTTAATCGAGCCTAATCTTCACAACGACGAGAAGAATACTAAGGTTTAGAGTTCTAGCGATTGCCTAGACGTGTGCATAGGGATGTGCACGTTTGAAACAATGATCCAAGAAAAGTTCGATTGCGCGAGACAAACCCATTTGAAAAGATATACAAAAGACGATTTCCAGAAAGTAGCAGGGTGAATTAGTCGTCTAAAGAGGCTATGCTCTACGAGAGCCAACCAGAAAACAAAGTTAGATGCAACCTGTGTGGCCGAAGATGCCTCATAGGTGAGGGAGCACTGGGTATATGCGCTGCCAGAAAGAACGTGAAGGGGACACTATGTACCCTCTCGTATGCGAGGGCGTGCAGTGTAAATGTCGATCCAATAGAGAAGAAGCCCCTCTTCCACTTCAACCCGGGATCACAGGTATTATCAGTCTCCTCACCTTTCTGCAACTTCTTCTGCCGCTTCTGTTGTAATTGGAGCATAAGTCAGCAACGCTCAACATCCGGGACCGATGAAATCTCCCCAGAAACGGTCGTTAAAACGGCTAAAAGGCTTCACTGCGCAGGAATTAGCTACACGTATACTGAGCCTACCACATTCTTCGAGTGGGCTTACGACTCAGCGAAGCTCGCCCGTGAGACTCGTTGTTCAACGCCTTTGTGACAAACGGTTATTTGACGCCGGAGGCGGTTGATACAATTTCCCCTTACCTGGATGCTGCAACTGTTGACTTCAAAGGCGCTGGAGACCCCACGTTCTACAGGGAGGTGATGAACGTACCTTCAGTTAACCCAGTTTACCTTTGCCTGAAAGCCATGAAGAGAAACAACATCCACTTAGAAATAACTAATTTGATCGTTCCCCGCGTTGGAGACTCGGAGGAAAAGCTCCTCGAACTCGCCTGTTGGGTAGTGGATAACCTGGGGGTAGACACGCCGATGCATCTCCTACGTTTCTTCCCGAGCGGAGAAATGCTTGAAGTCGAGGAGACCACGGTCTCATCTGTGGAGAAGGCGCGGAAAATTTGCCAGAAGGCAGGCTTGCGGTATGTTTATACCGGAAATATCCCGAGTCTCGATGGCGAGAATACGATTTGTCCATATTGTCAAAAACTTCTGGTTGAGAGGCACGATTTTAGCATAGCCAAATGGGAGCTTAAAGACGATATGACGTGTCCCAGATGCGGGAATAAAATACCATTTAAGGGAAAATACTATGCGCGTGCGCCATAAACTAAATGGCTAACATATCCATATCAACAATCTCCTTAACGCGCGAGATGAGAGACTCCTTCGACCTTATGGAGGAGATGTTTGAAGATTTCAGGAGAAACTGTATGATGCCATACTCCCCAATATGGGTTTGAGTAGAGCCTTCAAAGATCTAGTATCAGATCGAAAACGGACTTCATAGACAACAACAACTCTTACGAACTTCATCTAGGCGTCCCGGTTCATACACGCAGAGAAACCTAATCAAATTATAACGTGCAAACACATCTACATCTGAAGGCTAGAAACCATGCAAATCGAACTTGGTAAGTTCTTCGAGCCAACCCACTATATGGGTCCCGACGGCAAGCCAATCTTCAAAATCCAAATAGGAGGAGCTTGGATTCAGGCAGATTCGGGGAGAACCCTCGAAGTCCACACACCAATCAACGGCGAAGTGATAGCCCACGTCCAGAGCACGGACACCCACGACGTCGACACAGCAGTGGAAGCCGCCTACACTGCACGCGCCAAGATACGGGACATGCCCGCCATCCAGCGTGTAACGGTCTTCCAGAAAGCGAGGGAGATCCTCCTAGAGCACATCGACGACTTCGCAGGCACACTGCTGCTTGAGGCGGGGAAGCCTAGACCGAATGCAGAGTCGGAGGTGAGGGCTTCAGCCGACAGGATGGAGTTCGCGATGCAGGAGGCCCGAAAGATATTCGGCGAGTACCTTCCAGGAGACTGGGCTGAAGACGCCGTCGGCAAGATTGGGATGGTCATCAGGGAGCCACTCGGAGTCGTTGCGGCGATCTCGCCATTCAACTATCCGCTCTTCGCCGCGGTCGCGAAAGCTGTCCCAGCTCTACTCGCTGGGAACACGGTCGTCGCTAAGGCCTCAAGCGATACACCCATCTCGCTGCTTCTACTCGGCAGAGCATTCGAGGCGGCTGGGATGCCCCACGGGGTCTTCAACATCGTCACCGGAAAGGGCAGCGAGATTGGCGACGCCCTCGTCTCAAACCCCAGAGTCAGGGGGATTACCTTCACCGGCAGCACCGAGGTGGGGAAGCACATCGCATCTATCGCCGGGGTCAGGAAGCAGCACTTGGAACTCGGCGGTAAGGGGATGGCAATCGTCCTGGACGACGCCGACATCAAGCTGGCCGCTTCGAAGTGTGTTCAGGGGAGCTTGAGCAACGCGGGGCAGAGGTGTGACGCCATAAGCGCCATACTCGTGGTTGACAGCGTCGCTGACGAGTTCACCAAACTAGCACTACAGGAGGTGGGTGGGTGGAGGCTCGGCGACCCGAGGGACCCTGCCACCAAGGTGGGGCCCGTGATAAATGAGGCCGCTGCGAACAGGATTCAGGGCCTCGTGGACGACGCCGTGGAGAAGGGCGCCTCGCTACTCGTAGGCGGCACTCATAGCGGCTGCTACTACCAGTCGACGGTCCTCGACCATGTTCCCTTAGAGGCGGACATCACCAAGGAGGAGACCTTCGGTCCCGTCGTGACGATTGTTAGAGTCAAGGATGAGGAAGAGGCACTCGTCGTCGCCAACGGCACGAGGTACGGTTTGGACTCCTGTGTCTTCTCTTCCAGCTTCTACAGGATGTGGAAGATAGCTAAGCATCTCAATGTAGGGAGCGTTTCGGTCAACGATTTCCCGCGCCATGGCGTGGGTTTCTTCCCGTTCGGTGGATGGAAGGACTCGGGGTCGGCCGCGAGGGGATCGGTTACAGCATTGAGGAGATGACGAACCTGAAGACCATCGCCTTCAACCTGGAGCCTGCGAAGCTTGGGAAGACATGGCAGGCATTCTG
>CAWACK010000006.1:0-20881 GCA_963780545.1 Candidatus Bathyarchaeota archaeon | reverse complement strand
AAGATAATATATATTATTTATACCCTTTTTATGACGTTTTTTGTCAAATGAACCTATTTAATCATTCAGTTTCGCTAAACAAGCCCACTTTTAGTCTACTCTCAGGTTTTTTAGGTAAGTTTAAAAAGGGCTTCTGTTTAAATATATTAGTCTTTCGGAGTGGTTCTTTGGCAGCGACACTACGTAGTAAGACTGTCTGTACCGAGTGCGGAAGCACGAATCTCCTTCGCGACTACGACTCGGGCGAACTCGTATGTGAAAAGTGTGGCTTCGTACTCTCGACCACACTAATCGACCAAGGGCCAGAGTGGCGCGCATTCGACCAGGAGCAGAGAGATAAACTACCACGCGTAGGTGCTCCAGTAACCTGGACGATCCACGATAAGGGCCTCAGCACCACAATCGGTTGGCAGGATAGAGACGCCTCCGGGAGGCGTTTAAGTCCCGAGGAACGTGCAAGACTATACAGGCTCCGTAAGTGGCAGAGACGTAGCAAGGTCAGCGACTCTACCCAGCGTAACCTCGCTCATGCTCTAAGCGAGATGAGTAAAATCGCCTACAAACTCAACCTCCCGAGGAATGTCATCGAGACATCTAGCATGATCTATCGCCACGCTATACAGAAGCAACTCATACGTGGTCGCACAATCCAGAGCGTCGCTGTCGCCAGCATCTATATGGCGTGTCGACAGTGCAATGTCATCAGGACACTCGAGGACGTCGCCGTCGCTGCCAACATCACTAAGAAGGAGGCAGCACGCAACTACAGATTCCTCCTTAGGGAACTTCAACCCGAGGTTCCGCAGGTTGACCCTCATGGTTACATTAGTAAGATCGTCAACAAGCTTGCCCTCACCGGAGAGACCGAGATGCTCGCTATGGGGATCCTGAAGAAGGCATCGAACCTCCGCCTCACAAGTGGCAGAGGCCCCTCAGGGATCGCCGCCGCCTGTATCTACATTAGCAGTCAACTCACAGACGAGCGTCGCACCCAAGGTGAGATAGCAAAGGAGGCTCAGGTTACCGAGGTTACCATCAGAAATCGCTACAAGGAACTCGCCCAGCGCCTCGAGTTTACCGTAAACCTCTAAACCCCTTTATTAACCCGGCTACTTCTTACTCGTTGACTTCCATGGGTGACCAGTTCCTCGTCTTCACGGGTAGGCCCAACGCGGGTAAAAGTAGCATAATAAAGGCGGTGACGGGTCTTAAGGTTGAGGTCGGGAAGGACCCCGGTACCACTCAGAGGATTGAGCAGTACCATATTGCTGAGGGACTTACCCTCGTTGACATGCCTGGCTACGGGCGGAGCCTTAGAATCGAGTCGCACCCGAGAGGAAGAGACGAAGGACGGTATCCTCGACTTCCTTGAGGCCCACGCTGGCAGCATCGCCCTCGCTGTTCACGTCGTCAACATAAGCACTTTTCTCGAGACTGAGGTCCGGTTAGCCAAGAAAGGCTTCATTCCCCTCGACGTAGAGATGGTCCACTTCATTAGGAGGGACCTAGGCGTCAACGTACTCGTCGCCGCCAACAAGATCGACAAGGGTAGGAAGGAGTACATCGAAGATAACCTCGACGCCATTAAGGAGGGGCTCGGTCCCTCTATCCCGGTCTTTCCGGTGAGTGCTCGTACGGACGAGGGTGTAAGCACTCTCAAGGATGAGGTTCGGAAGAAGCTCGCCATCAGGGGTTTTCAGAGCCCCTTCGAGCTGGTTAGGTAGCTATTGCTCGCACCCTACGACGCCGGCGGCATCGACGGCGAACCGCGCCTTCTCCTCGGGGAGGTAGGGGGAGTCGATGACCTGGGCGATCCGAGTGTTCTCTTTTCCCTTCCTGAGGTAGATGCGGTGGGTGCATGCGTGGGCCATGACGTGGCCGCCCGTTGGCTTATTCGGATCACCGTAGGCGGTGTCAGGCTTCGCCTGGACTTGGTTGGTAAGCACGACGGCGAGGTTGAAGGCCTCCGCGACTCGCAGCAACGCGGCAAGGCAGGATCCTATCTTCTGCTGGCGGTCGCTGAGTGTACCGCGGCCGATGTACTCGCCGCGGAAATGGCCTATCATGCTGTCAACGATTACGAGTTTGACGTTGTTCTCTTGGACGACTTGGGGGAGGTTTTTGATGAGTATTGTCTGGTGCTCGCTGTTGAAGGCGCGGGCGACGAGGACGTTTTGGAGGATCTGGGTTGAGTCGAGGCCGCGGGCCTCCGCAATCTGCTTGATGCGTTCGGGGAGGAAGGTTCCTTCCGTGTCTATTACGCAGACTTTGCTCCCGAAGCCACCTTGGTCGACGGGTTGCTGGGCGAGGACGCTGAGGGTGAAGCAGATCTGTGTCTTTCCGGAGCCGAACTCGCCGATGAGTTCTGTGATGGCGTCGGTCTCTATGCCTCCGCCGAGGATCCTGTTCAAGTCGGGGCTACCCGTGTTGCAGCGGAGCATATGCATCCTCTTTTCGAGGACTTCTGTGGCGGGAATGAAGCCGTGGTCAACCTTACCGCGTGCGAGCTGGCTGACCTTCTGGGCTGTGTCTGAACCCATGCCCGTGAGTTCCTCTATCTCTCTACTGGGGGTGACCGCTATGGATTCGTATGTGCTGAGGCCGGCTTTCCTCAGCTTCGCCATGGTTGTGCTGGATACGCCTTCTAGATCTATAAAGTCGGTCTTTTCGACTTCCTCTGCCATCTTGATCGATTCGGTGGAGTGTACTATCGCTTATAATGCGTACGCACACGTTGTGATGGGGGAGTCGAGTGAAAGTGGGTTAGGGAAAGAATGCCATCCTAGATTGGGATTTATACTTGGATGAAATAGCAGGAGGGGTCGAATGTTGTATTCTTTCCAATGTCAAGCAAAGGTTCAGATGATTTTTTAATGTTTCTAATTTGCCTGTTCACAAACGATATCAGCCTACTGGTGAACTCTAACTGGATTGATTTGGTCGATGTCAAGGATCTGAAGGAATCCGTGAAGAAGGAAGTTGACTCTCAGAGAAACCGACTCATCGAGATCGCTAAGTGGTTATACCAGAACCCGGAGCTCGGCTCCGAGGAGTTCAAGGCATACAAACTCCTGACTGAGGAACTGGATAAACAGGGATTCGAAGTGGAGCGCGAGCTCCTAGGTATACCCACCGCCTTCTGTGCCTCATTCAAGGGAAAGAATAAGGGACCGAAGGTAGCGGTCCTCGCCGAATACGATGCCCTGCCAGGCGTTGGGCACGGATGTGGTCACGACCTCATCGCAGCGTCAGGTATAGGTGCTGGCATCGCCGCTGCGAGGGCGATGGGCGACTTGGCGGGAGAGGTACTCGTAGTTGGGACACCCGCAGAGGAGGGGCACGGCCCGAGTGCGGGGAGCAAGGTCATCCTGGCCGACAAGGGCTTCTGGGACGACGTCGATGCAGCTATAATGCTCCACCCAGCCAATAGCTGGGGAGCCGGCGGAAAGGCGCTCGGTATCTGGCAGATGAAGATGGAGTTCCAGGGTCAGACGAGTCACGCAGCTGCCTCACCTGAGAAGGGGATCAACGCTCTCAACGCCGCCACCCTCGCCTACATGGCGACTCATATGCTCCGCCAGGAGGCGCGCAGGGACGCGAACCTCGTCATCCACGGCATAATCACGGAGGGCGGTCTGGCGAGTAATATAATCCCCGACCGCGCTGTCTGCGAGTTCGGTGTACGCAGCAGTGACGAGGAGTACCTCGTCAAGATGGTTAACAAGGTGGAGAAGTGCGCTGAGGGCGCCGCATTAGCAACCGGTGCCACAGTCAAGGTGACGAAGAAAAAACTCTACAGTAGCATGAAGGTCAACTACCCACTCGTAGCTGTGCTCTGGCAGAACTACAAAGATCTGGGCGTCGAGATAACTCCCTGGCAGGAGACTGCCATGGGTCAGCCGATGGCCTCCACCGACTTTGGCGATGTCAGCCAGAGGTGCCCGGCGGCAGGCAGCTACATAGGCGTCGCACCCGAGGGAACCCCCGGCCACAGCAGACAACTCGCAGACGCGTCGGTCAGCAAGGAAGGCCTCGAAGCCATGATTACTAGGAACCAAGGCTCTAGCCATGACCTTGGTGGAGTTACTGGCGAAGCCGGATATATTGAAGGAAGCTAGGGAGTCCTTTAACTCCAAGTAGATGTTTTCTCTTAAACGCGTCGTCGCGGGCGCGACGTCTTATTGATTCTCTTATAGATTTTAAAGGCGTATCCAGTGATGGTGAGGAGCGACCCGATGAACTTGAGGAAGATAAACTGTAGCCCGATCAGCTTCTATTCCATCTACAAAATCCAACCGAAGGAATCGGCTAGAATCTACTTCCAGGCATAATCACAGGTGTGAGTTCCTGGGGTTTGAATACTGGAGAAATGGTTAAGGGAGGCGTTTAGGTTAGGAGCATCTATGCGGCTTCTCTTCGTAGTCTCAACCCCCGAGAAGCTTAGGGACGTTGAGGGCCTAACTACAGCCGCCTCAAGGGCTGGGCACGATGTCACCGTGTTCTTTAATGAGGAGTCAGTTAAGCTGCTCAAATCGCCGAGCTCGGTCGAGTCCCTCTACGCCGACCTACTCGCCTGTCGAGCCAGCGCAGTCGACTACAACATAACGAAGGACGACCTCGCCGTCAATGCGAGAATGAGCAGCCTCGCCGAGCTCGTTGAACTCCTTGAGGGAGCCGACAGGGTGGTGTTCCTGGGATGAACGACGCGGAGCAGACACTCTTCATGTTCCGGGACCCCGTCAAGCCGAACTCCCGCTTCTGGGAAGGACTGCGCATGTCAGCTGCTTTCGTCGGCATGGACCATATACCTATCATAGTTTTCATGGATGAAGCCGTTAGGGCTCTACTCCCTGACGCACTGCCCTTCCAAATACTAAGGGACTACCTGAAGACGACGGCGGACCTCGCCGGGATTTACGTCCTCGACATCAGCCTCGAGGACCTGAAGTTTAGGGACGGCGACTTGGACCCTACTTTGGGTGTAAAGGTGATTACCCTCGACGAGCTGTCGGAGAAGGCAGCGGATTGCAAGGTGGTGGCGATTTTCTAGGAGGAGAAGTTGTTGATCATTCTTCTTATCATTGGTAAGTCCGACGCTGAAACAGCCTTCAGGATCGCACGCCGCGTAGCTGCACAGGGAAAGAAGCTCGTAATTCTTTTCATTGGCGAAGGTTGTAGGATAGCTGAAAAGCCGGCTTGGACGGAGGCTCTCGATTTCGCTAGGCTTTACGCCCTAGATGTGGACTGTATGGACCCCGCCATAAACGTTGAGCTCGTCGACTACTCGGGCTGGGTTAAACTGCTCGAATACTGCAACAAGACCGTTAGCTGGACCTAGACCCACCAGATCCAGCCGCGCCTCTCCTTAGACATCTCCCCTTTGACGAGGCCCTTGATCCTGAGGTTGTTGAGGAAGACCACAGTGGAGTCGGGGCAGCGAACAAGCCTCTTCTCGGTCTCTGCCTGGACTTCCCTAGTCGTGAGGGGGCGGTTCGCCTCCTTGAGAAGTTGGATGATCAACTGATCAGCCTCTTCTCCTTTAAGGATCCTGCGTTCCATGTGTCACATCGGCATATGGCGGCTTTTATCCTGATCGCGAGGTCGCTTTCGAGAAACGGAATTTGGCTGAGCATTAGTGCATCTCGAGCCCTACACTTTTATTCTGAATTACATTATTTCTCAACGAGGAATCAGGTTTGAAGCTGTTCACGGTGGGTCCAGTGGCATGCTACCCCGTCGTACTCAAGGCGATGGGTGAGCAGATGTATAGTCACAGGAGTGCTGAGTATAAGAAGCTCCACTACGACACTGTTGGGCGCCTCCAGGCGTATATCGAGACCCAGAACCCTATCTACCTCTTCAGTGCGACCGGGACGGGATTCATGGAGGCCGCTGTCAGGAACTGTGTCAAGGATAGTCTCATCGTCTGCGTCAACGGTGACTTCGGGAAGCGCTTCGCCGAGGTCGCCAAGTCGAACGGAAGGAAAACCGAGATTGTTGAGCCGCCGATGGGTGAGCCTGTGACACCTCAGCTACTCGACGACGTACTCCGTCACCACCCCGAAGCCGAGGCCGTAGCGATAACTCATAACGAGACGAGCGCAGGCCTCATCAACCCCCTTAAGGACCTCTGCGCTGTCGCAACAAAGCATGGGAAGCTCATCTTCGTAGACGCGGTCAGCAGCATGGGCGGCACAGAGATCAAGGTCGATGATTGGGGGATAGACATCTGCTTCAGCAGTAGCCAGAAGTGCTTCGGCGTCCCGCCGGGTCTCGGCATCGGCTCCGTGAGCAAGAGGTGTCTCGAGGTCGCGGAGAAGATTCCAAACAGGGGCTACTACTTCGACCTCCTCCTCTGGCAGAAGGACCATGAGAAGGGGCAAGGTACGCCCGTCACCAGCGTCATACCCCAGATCGCGGGGCTTAATGCGGCCCTGCGAATGGTCGAGGAGAAGGGGGGTAAGCAATGGTACTTCAACCTCTACAAGAAGAGGAACGCTCGAATCCGCCGCGCCGTCAAGAAGCTGGGAACCCCAGTCTACCCCAAGAGGGGCTCGGAGAGCCCGACGGTGAGCTGCGTCAAGGCGCCTAAGAACGTCCCGGGCCCCAAAGTCTATGAGGCCATGAGGGCGAAGGGATTCGAGTTGGCGCAGGGTTACGGCGCTTTGAAGGACTCAACCTACCGCATAGGCAATATGGGCTATATCCCGAATCTCAGCATCAACCAGATGCTTGACGCCCTGAAAGAGGTCTACGCGGAGCTCACCCAGTAGTCCCCTATTTTATGAAATAATCAGCGATCTCCGGACGCGTTAAGAAATAGATCACTATCGCGTAGACAATCAGTTTAGTGGTCGCCTGGATGGGCGATGTTGGCTCGAGGTCAAACGCCATAAATGTCCCAAGGATGCCTAGAAGCATCTCCCACCCCGCGAGAAGCATCATCCCATAGCGACCCCACCTGCGCCCACTGAACAGGCCGTAAGCGGCCACGAAACCCGCGACGCTGATAACCATGAAGTAGAGCGTTGTATCTAACGGGTAACCAGTTACGTAGTAACCGTAGAGAATAATGACGTTTACGAGACTCTGGAGGGCGAAGAAGGAGGCGAGCAGCGTGACGCCTATTGGTCGATCCATGTTGTGAAACGATGCATATCCACGTTAAAGCCTTGGTGCCCTATAAAATCCCGGTCTTCTGTAGGACGTGATACGTGAGCATAAGAGCAAAGGCCGCCGTCAGAGGTAAGTGAAGGGCGCGACCATACGCCTTCACGTATCGGTTACTGGGGAGATACCTCCTTAGGACTCCACTCGCGACTATCACCGTCATCAGCACCAGGACAATTAGGCTGCTGTAGTCGATCGGCCTGATTATCCAGAAGCCTATGGGGGTTCCGGTGTACGGGTTGAGCCTCTCATTGACGTGGTAAAGCGCGGCCAACAGGGATACTCCCCCGAGGACACAGTGGAGGTCTCGGGCTAGCTTCCCCTTGAATCTTAGAGTCAAAATGATGGAGGCAATCAATGTGAGGGCGGCGAACCAGCCCACCCAATGAGTCAGGTCCTTCGGGTAGAGAAACAAGCTACTAGCGCCCGGTATGGGGCCGTAGACTATAACGAGCGCTAAGAAGATCAGGATTAGGCCGAAGCTGATTAGGTAGTTCGCCCACTTATCACCGGACGCCATGTCTTCTCAGGGCGCATCGAGCCGGATAAACCCCTTTAGATCAGAGTCTACTAAAGCCCTTTAGGTCACCCTTGAATATTCGTCTCTCGACGTTTAGATTCTCTACATTAGCCAAAAATGGGCCACTCCGACACCATGTCAGAAGCTCCTCCACCTTATCATCGGGTCCCTCCGCGAGAATCTCAACAGACCCATCCGGTTGGTTCCTGACCCAACCGCTTAAACCGAGCTGGTTGGCGTACCTCTGGGCCCCCGCCCTGTAGCCGACGCCTTGAACCCTGCCGGAGACGACGACGTGGACCCTGATCACGGCTGCTCCACACCGTACTTTGCCGAGATGAAGCAGCTTCCCTCGTGGCTCACCATGCATGGACCGACCGGTGACTCGGGTGTGCAAACGTTGTTGTAGAGGGGGCAATCCCATGGGTAGCAGACTGCGCGGAGGACCTCGCCGCATCGGCAGCCGTGGGGCATCTCGTAGCTTGTCTCGGACTCGAAGTCGAAGAGCTTCGAGGCGTCATGGTCCTCGAACTCTTTCTTGAGTCTGAGGCCGGAGTTCGGTATTGTGCCTATTCCCCTCCAAGGTGCGTCGCACACCTCAAAGACCTCATTCATGAGCCTTAATGCCTGGGGGTTTCCCTCCGGCCTTACGATGCGGGTGTAGGCGTTCTCAAGCTCACCCCTCCCCTCCTTAATCTGTCTGCAGATCATGGCGATGGAGAATAGGATGTCCAGGGGTTCGAACCCGGCGATGACCTGGGGCACCTTGTACCTTCTCGCGACCTCAGCGTATCCCGCCTCACCTATGATGGCGCTGACGTGGCCGGGATCTATGAAGCCGTCAACAGCGGTCTCCCCCGACTCGAGAAGGTGCATCATCGCCGGCGGGATGAGGATGTGGGCGCTGTAGACGCTGAAGTTGTCGGGCGGGTCCGCGAGAAGCTCAGAGGCGGTAGTTGGGGCGGTCGTCTCAAAGCCAACGCCGAAGTGGATCACCATCTTATCCGTCTCCTTCGCCATTTTGGCAGCGTCGTGGATGCTGTAGACTATTCTGACGTCCGCGCCCCTCGCTTTGGCGTCTGCGAGGCTGCCGAGGCCTGCTGGAACCCTCATCATGTCGCCGAATGTTGTGAGGATCGCACCCGATTCAGCGAGCCTGATGGCGAAGTCGATGCGGTTCGGTGGCACCGTGCAGACGGGGCAACCCGGACCCATCAGGACCTCCACGTTCTTCGGGAGCAGACTCCTGAGTCCATATTTGGTTATGGCGTCCTCGTGGGTACCGCAGACGTGGACGATTCGAATCTTTTTACCACCTGCAAGCTCCCCTATGAGCCTGACAACCCGCTTTGCCGTATCCCCGTCCCGAAAACCCTCGGCGATCCCCGACATCAATGAAGGCTAAGGGCTACCGGATATAAACATGCAGAGTCGCCTCAGGAGACGTATTTATATGACTAGAACAGTATTGAAGGGGTGATGACAGAAGGCGTACCAGAGGAGCAGACGCCCGAGAAGATCACCTTCACGGATAAACTCGATTTTAAGTTCACGGCAGCTTGGGAGGCCTACAGTAAAGTCTTCGATACCTCCGATGATGCGGTGAAGAAAGAATTGAATGACATGGTCACAAAACTTCACGATGGCAAGACTGGACTACGGATTATTCTACAGCACCATCAACCAGCACATCCAGGGTGCGGAGAGAGGGAGCAGCTTCAGGCGCGCTCGGATAGAGGGTCAGAGGAAGCAGGAGTACGCGAAGGATGAGCGGAAGCGTGGCAGAAACGAGCGCTACCGCGGATGACTAACAGCACTCCCCAGATTAGATTGTCAGACTTTTCATTTAATCAGTCGCGCTATATGTATGATGGAGCTTTATCAAAGGCTTGGCGCGTGTGCCAGGTTTGGGGATTAACTCTTCATGGGTTAGGTTTGAGGTCGACTTGAGGCAGCTGGCTGCTTAGACTAATTGACTTTGCTGGTTGATCGGCTCGCTAGCCGACCAGCTATTGGTGGTCGAGTAGTACATCGAGGGGTTGACTACGGTCGAGGGTACCCGGGTCTGGATCCTCATTGCTAATAATCTCTCAAGTTTCAACTTCTGACTCATGTCCACGTAGGGGATGCGTGCTCGAGGTTAGCATCCAACCTTGTGATATCTGTATCTTTCAAGGTATAGGTCGATGCCTCCGTCGATCTTTTCAATGAACTCTACCGGTTGCCTAATTCCTTCAGTGAGTGTGTAAAAACTTAGGCAGCTGAGCTTCTGGTCCTCTGGGATCAGAGGCGTTAAGGCGTCTATGAAGTTATCCTTCTGTTCCACGTAGAGTAGACCACCCCTGTTTACGATGCGTAGCTTTTCGAGGCCTAAGTGTATCTGATATTCTCCTGTTAGGCTTTTCATCTTCTCCCGGAGGCGTAGGTGCGGGTGGTCGAAGGGATCCCGGCCCATAAGTGATGTGAAGATGCCGTCGGCGATGGTTGCAAAAGGAGGGTGACTCGTGTTCGCCGCCATTGCGATGCCTAGCTTGAGGTCTGGGACCATTGCGAGGTGGGCGGTGGAGACGTTGAGGCTCCCCCCATGGTTCACCTGCCTATGGCCGTAGAAGTTCGGTATTATGCTCCATCCGTAGCCGTAACTTGACATTCCCCAGTAGGTCTCGGCGTAATCGATGTGGGGTGTGAACATCTTCTCTAAAGACTCCGCCGAGGCTAGTCTCTTTCCCTTGTAGACTCCGCCGTCCATCAGGGCTTCGAGGTAGTTGGTTAGCTCAGTCATAGGAGCCATGAGGCCACCCGCAGCCGCGTTCCAGCTGAAACTGGGGTTCTCCGAGACGTCTGGGTAGGGGAAGCCGGTGGGCTGGAGTGTGCCGTCTGTCCGCTTCCAGTGTGCAACCATCCTGTCGGGATCGGCGTCGAACTCGTGCTTCACAAGGGTACTCCTCATCATCCCGAGGGGCCTGAGAATATTCTCGTGAATGTACTCGTGGAAGGGCACCCCGGAGACCTCCTGAATTATGTGGCCGACGACACGGAAGCCCTCGTTGCTGTAGAAGAACCGCTCACCTGGGTCGGCAGCAATCTCTGAATTCGCGGAGTTGACGACGCGGTAGAAGTCATCCGTCGTCCCCCATGGAACGCCTAGATCTACACCGACGCCGCGGCTGAGCCCGATGGTGCTTGTCGCGAGGTTGGGGACGCCGCTCCCGTGGCTTAGAAGGTGGTGGATTGTGATGGGTTTTCCCTCGAGGCCGAGTTTGAAGGGCACATAGTTTGAGGCGGGGTCGTCTAACTTGATCTTTCCCTGTTCAACGAGTTGCATGACGGCTAGCGCAACGAAGCCCTTCGTACAGGAACCTATACCATAAAGGGTGTTCGGAGTCGCTGGTAGGGTCCTAGCTGGATCCCGTGACCCGAAGCCCTGAGTGTAGACCACCTCTCCCCCTTGAACCACGGCGACGCTGAAGCCAGGGACCTTTCCCTCCCGCATGAACTCCGGGATAACTTTCTCCGCGAACTCCTTCGCCTTCTCGACTCTCTTCAACTTTGACATTAGTTAACTGTTGGGGCTTGATGGTTTTAAGGTCGAGGGGCCCAAACCTTTAATCGCTTTTCAGCATCTAGGCTCCCACACGTGACCCCTATGGTAAAGGATCTCCATCTTTTATGCGTAGGCGACGCCTTCATCTCACGCAGAATAGGCGTATATGGAAGCGAGCCAGATGTCGCGCCGCTCTTTAAACGGATCAAGGACGCGGACGTCTCATTCATCAACCTCGAGATAGCCATCCACAGCTATGAGGGGTACCCCATCGGGGAGCGGAAGTATGATGCCTACGGGCAGGCTGACCCAGCAGTCGCAGACGACCTGAAGGAACTCGGATTTGACCTCTGCAGCTGCGCTAACAACCATGCGATGGATTACAGCGAGGGTGGCCTCAGGGCGACGATCAGAAACCTCGACAGGGTTTGCCTCGTTCACTCGGGGTCTGGGATGAACCTCGCTGAGGCCAGAGAGCCCGCCTTCATCGATACAAGTCAGGGGGTCGTCAGCCTCGTCTCAGCATGCACCTGGGACCTAGGCGTCGCCAGCCACGCTCGCATGAATCTCCCGGGAAGACCGGGGATTAATCCCCTTCACCTTGACACAGTATATCACCTCAATTCGGAGCACTGGCATCATTTCAAGGAGATGGTAGGTGCCCTTGACCATGCCGCGGACATCTTCGTCGATGAGCCCAAGTTCATAAGGTTCCCTGATAGGGAAACCAAATTCATGAAGGGGGAGGAGACTAGACGGGAATATGTTCCTAGGCAAAGCGATGTCGAGGGTAACCTGCGAGCGGTAAAGGATGCCCGGGCCCTCAGCGACTACGCACTCTTCAGCCTACATGACCACTTCACTGGCGTCCATGCACCTGACGGTTATAGAAACCTCGACCTACCACCTGATGAGGTGAAGGACTTCGCCCACAAGGTGATAGACGCAGGCGCTGATGCATATCTCGGCCACGGCCCCCACGTCATGAGGGGGATAGAGATCTACAGGGGCAAACCCATCTTCTATAGCCTCGGCAACTTCGTCTTCCAGAGTACACTTATCAGGAGGCAGCCCTCGGACCTCTTTGACCACTGGGGGCTCACAGGTGAGCAGTCGACGGTGGAGCTCTACGAGAAGAGAGAGACACCGCCAGCGGTCTTCTTCGATGACCCATCCTACTGGGAGAGCTTCGTCTCTGAGGTGGACTACGAGGCGGGGAAGCTGAGGGAGATCCGCCTCATACCCATTGTTCTTGATTATGACCCGAAGAAGCCCCTCGCCGAGCAGAGGACGACTGCAGGCGTCCCCCGCATGGCGAAAGGGAAGCAGGCCAGAAAGATAATAGAGGACCTAACCCGGCTTTCGAGGCTCTATGGAACAGAAGTGGGTTACAAAGATGGCATAGGGGTAATCAACCCCTAAGCCATTTTTCTATGTTTACTACTCTACGAAGGCCTTCACGAGGTCGTCGTCGCTCAGCGTTCCGACGACTCCACCCTCGCCGCTGATGAGGATGTGGTCGATCCCTGCAACCGCCATCACCCTAACAGCGTTGGCGACGGTGTCGTCCTCGCCCAGCGTGATGCAGACGTTAGTACCGCTCAGCCCGCAGGCCTCCATGAACTCCTTAGTGTAAGCACCCTTCATTATGCTGGTGACCTTGAGCTCGCGGATGTCGCTTGGAATCTGCTCAAGCATTTCCTTCTGGAGGACCCAGGTCCTCATAGCGTCGAAGAGGTCGTGGCTTGTTACGATGCCTTGGACCTCGCCCTTCTTGTCCTCGACGACGGCGATGTCCTTCTTCTCTGTGCCCATCTTCTCGGCGACACCCCCGAGGGTTTCTGTGGGGAGGACGAAGAGTGGGCTCTTCTTCATGAACTTCTTGATTGATTTATCGAGATTCAAGGAGTATCAGGACTTTTCTACTGTTCCGAGTTTAAAAAACCATTCTCGATTCGAACTCAACGAATTAAATCTGTCGGGAAATTGCCACGATTAGGATAGAGAATATTAAGAAAGAGCCATTGAATTCGTACGCATATCATGAAGAGTTCTACCTTCACTCGGTGCCTTCGAGAATCCAAGCTGATGTTGCCTCCCCTAGCAGGGTACACTGACCATCCATATCGAGCCATCTTAGCGATGTTCAACCCACCCTTCATAGTCACTGAGATGCTCAGCGCCCAAGCTGTTGCCCGCAGGGGTCCAAAGACGATGCGGATACTTGAGAAGACGGGGGGAACAAGCATCAAAGGCGTGCAGCTCGTTGGCAGTGATCCCGATGTGATATGTGAGGCGGCTAGAATAGTAGAGAGCGTCGGTTTCGACTACGTCGACATAAACATGGGGTGTACTGTAGGCAAGATAGTCCAGAATGGCGCAGGCATCTCATTAATGAAAGATGAGGACAGAGCGGTACGAATCGCCTCAGCCGCTGTGGAAGCGGTCGAATTACCTGTAACATGCAAGATCAGAATAGGAGCAACTAAACAAAGTCAAAACGCTGTCCAACTTTCACAGAGGCTGGCTGATGTTGGGGTTGCCGCGATCACTGTCCATGGGAGGAGTGGTGAGAAAAAGTTCGGCTTACCCGTCGACCACCAGAGGATAAAGGAGGTTGTAGACGCTCTCACCATTCCAGTTGTTGCAAACGGAGGAATCTTCACCGGGAGAGATGCAGAGGAGATGCTTCGTCGTACGGGCGCTGCTGCAGTAATGCCCGGCCGCGGATTGATCGGGAACCCTTGGCTGATCACGGAGATCATGTCAACGTTCTCTGGCTCCCCGTATTATCCTCCCACGCTATTGGAGAAGAAAGACATCTGTCTACTGCATCTGCGTAAACTATGCGACTTCTACGGGGAGAATAGTGGCACACTTGAGATGCGCAAAATACTGCCGGAATACTTCTCGGGGTGTCACCGCTTGAAGGACCTGAAATACGACGTAGAGAGGGTTACAACGTCTGTAGAGGTGATCACTTTGTTGGATCGAATTCGATGAGGATGGCTCCAAGATTTTCTATGGGCACCAGGATTAGCTTCTTACTGGATGCTTCTTATCTTAACTGAGCGCATAAACATCCCATCTACGAAAACTCCGAAGAGGTTCGCGAATGCAGAAAATGACCCTTGGAAAAACCTAAAATATTGATCTCAATATAATCCTAATTAACGTTTATTTAGGCTAAATAACCTAAAAATAAGCTTATTTCGGGTCTTTGACCACTCATTGTTTTTCTTTGTGAGAACATTTTCCAATGCTGAGGCCTACCTATACAACATTAAAATCCCCTAAGAACGGATTCCAATATCCAATCAGGTTGCATTTGCGCGTGATTAAGGAGTTCGACAAGTAGATTATGCCTTATCCAAGGCTGCCTCAGCTTAAGGAGCCAGCAGTGAGTTCCTAAGATGATGTGCGTCGCCTATTTCTTTATCCATGCACCCTTCCGAGTCTCGAATTTCTCCATATCGACATCCATGTAGTAGAGAGGCGGCTCACGGTTCGTCGACGCTGCCGCAACCTCCCCCTTATTGTTGAAAGCAATACAGCTCAGGACTGCGGAATCGACCATCTCATGGACTTCTTCCATTGAAGCGTTGCAGGCCTCCTGGGGGGTCATACCCATCTTCATGTATGCAACTATAATCCTCGCTGTACTGTGGCGTATGCTTAGCTCTCCCCTGCCCGTGCAGGCAGCAGCGCCTACATTATTGTCACAGTAGTTACCCGCGCCTATGATTGGGCTGTCCCCCACTCTGCCTGGCATTTTCAGGTAAGTCCCACTCGTGGAGACTCCACTACAGGCGTCGCCGTTGGCATCCATACCGAGGATATTCACAGTACCGAGCTGTTTCTCGCGGAGCTTCTCGAACCATAGACGGTAGTCGTAGTTGATCCTGTCCTCCTCAAGGTACCCGATGTCAAGAGCATAATCGGAACCAAGCCTGTTCATGCTGTCCTTGACGAATGCTTGGTAAAACTTCCTACTATACTCTGTGAGTAGCTCACCTTTCTCGGCGCCCATCCTCTCAGCAAAGAGTGCCGCTCCAGACCCGACGAGTAGCACGTGGGGACTGACCTCCATAACCTTCCTCGCCACGCTAACCGGATGCAGGAAACCCTCGAGCGCTGCGACGGCTCCCGCCGAACGCGTCTTACCCTCCATGAAGCTCGCGTCCAGTTGAACGACGCCAAGAAGATTCGGTATGCCCCCAAGGCCAACGCTGTGGTCATCAGCGTTAGACTCAACGCCTCTTATCGACTGCTCTACAGCGTCCTTTATCGTCCCTCCACCACGGAGGAGACCTATACCGATCTCCAGGAAGTCCTTAGCGCTATCTGAGCCAATAAGAAAAGGCCTAACCATGGGTCTTGATTGGCTGGATAATATTTCAGCTTTAGCCGATTATTTATTGGCGGGGCAATCAAGGCTATCAACAAAAGGGACACAGGCGAAGAGTTCACTCATTGTTGTCTACGTAGCGAAGCCTGTTACTATGAAGTTTGGCAGCAGCATGATGAGGGCCCGGATTAGTATTAGAATTAAGACCTCGTGAGCTATGATAGACCAAAATCACATTATGAAACTATTTTTAACCTATATTCAAGGCGTTTGTTTTAAAAACTAATACGGTAACAAGTAACCGTTCGGCCATGCCTCTCAATTCAGAGCGAGCGAAGCAGATCATGCAGAAGGTAGGCGTTGATGCCATAATCGCGGCTTCACCCTCTAACGTGTATTACGTGTCCGACTATTACAGCATGGGTATGCAGCTCGGCTGCGGTATACAAGGGTACGCTTTGCTTCCTCTCAACCATGAGCCAGCTCTCATGGCGCCTGTGGTCGAGGCAGACCTAGTAGTGGAAAGCGGTACCTGGATAAAGGACATTCATTGGTATGGCTGCCTCAAAGTGAACACCTCTGAGAACCCAAATGTTTCAGAGATTACAAAGGCGATAATCAGCGCATCGCAAGCCGAAGCAGAGCAGACGCCATGCGATGCCCTGGTAATAGCGGTCACAAACAGGGGGTTAGCTAAAAAAACTCTCGCCGTCGACAGCCACGGAGTAAACCCCTCACGTTGGGAGCTAATCAAGAAGATGCTACCCGACGCAAAAATCGTTGACGGCACGAAGCTCCTTGAGGAGATAAAGGCAGTGAAGACCCCTGATGAGGTCGAGCGGATCCAGAAGGCGACTGAGATTACGGAGAAGTCAATGGAGGATGCCCTAGAGATTGCGCAGCCGGGGATCATGGAGCTCGACATGAGCCAGATGTTTAGCTACAGCGTCTCCGAGGATGGGGGGAGAGTCACCCATGACAACTTCGGCTTCGGAGAGCGAAGCGCCTACCCTAACCCAATCCCAACAACCCTCCAACTTGCTAAAGGCGACCTCATAAGGATGAGTCTCGGCTCGACGTGGGACCACTACCACGGCGAGATAACGCGAACCGCTGCTATGGGGAAGGCCTCTCCTGAGGTGGAGAAGAGGCTCAAAGCAGTAATTGACGCACAGGAGGCCGCCTTCGACGCTGCGAGGCCAGGTTCGAAGTTCAGCGACGTATACGTGGCAGCACAGAAGGAGCTCGAGAAGGTCGGAGTCAAGGAGTGCAGCATGAGTCTTGGCCACTGCATAGGCATCGATTGCAACGAGCGCCCCTGGATCACACCCAATGACAAGAATCTGATCGAGGAGGGTATGGTACTAAACATCGATGTACCTTACCTCGATCTAGGTTGGGGTGGTCTGCAGCTTGAAGATACCGTGCTCGTGGCGAAGAAGGGACTAAGACTCCTGACCAACACCGAGAGAACCCTGTATCTCCTTTAAACGGTCTTCCTCGCAATCATCAACACGGTTCTCGAGTAGCGCCCCAACCCATTCGACTCAATTTCTGCACCGAATTTCCTCCACACATCCTCAAGTTGTCTGATCTTGATCCCCTGTATCTTCGACGCAGAGTCAATTATTGAGGCAATCTCTCTCCTCGCCTGCTCGGAAGTTAGTTTCCGACCCGTGTAGAATACCTCCCTCTTAAGTAGGGTCAACCCTGCACCCCGTAGGAACTCTTGGTACCTGACCGCTGGAAGCCAGGTTTTATCGCATGCGTAGGAGTATACCTCGCACTCGAGCCTCTGAGCGGGTGTCTCAGCCTCCTCAGGAGGCATTATCATGAAACAGAAGTAACCTCGAGGTTTCAGGACTCTGGCCACTTCATGGAATGCCTCGCGGACCCCTTTAGCACCCATCATCATGTGGACATCCTCCAATCCAAGGAAGTTCGTCGCTATGCTGAAGCTTGATGCTGGGAACTCGAGTCTGGTAGCATCCATTCCCAAAATAGTGATGCTTGAGTCAAACCATCCTCCCCTTATGTTTTTGTCTGCGGTCTTAACGGCTCTGTCAGAGACATCGATGCCCACGATCCTCAGGCTAGGGTCTCTCTTAGCGAGCTCTATGGCAAAGTAGGCGGACCCCGTCAAGACGTCGAGTACCCTCATCCTCGCCTCTAGTGGGATCGCTTCTACCACTTTCCTTCTCAAACCATTTAAATTGGCGAAGTATTCTGGGTACTCCTGCTCGGAGATAAAAGTCTCCTCGGGCTGCAAGCCGATCAGATTAACCACACATAGACCCTGAATAACGTTCCTTTAGAGACTAGCGATTTCGCTGATCTTAGACTTGATCTCTATTGCACGGCTCTCGAAGATGCGCACCAGCTCCACAGCCTCCTCAGGACGAGGCTCCTCAGCGTGGCTTGCCTTATAGTCGAGCCAGGATTGATAGGCCCGCATGTAGACGCGGCCGAACATCGCGGAGCTGACGGAGTCTATAAGGCCACGGTCCTTGAAGGCGGTGAAGACCCCGAAGTTGCTGCTTAGTTTGTCCTCGTCAAGCTCTTCGTCGATGACTTTCTCTATGATGCCTCTGAGAGCCGGCTCCATGCGATTTCTAACCCAGCACAGCCTTATTAGCCTTTAAGAGTTCCCTATTTACCCCGAAAATGAAAACTAGATGCAGGATAGCCCCATCTTTCTACTCTTCCCATATTGTATTTGATTAAAAACTAGTGGTGCGAGGCGTATTGCTTTTAACATCTGGTTAACTCTGTAACTCAGGAGAACCTCACTTTGGATATTCTAAGCATGCTTCTCATCGGAGTAGTTGTAATTATCATCCTCGCGATTATAGTGATATTCGTCACTTCCTATAATCGGCTTTTCCGATTCAAAAATGCGGCGGATGCTGAGCTCGGTCAGATCCGTGTCGCCATGAAGAAAAGGCTTGACATGATCGAGCAGCTCTTAGGCGCCGTCCAGAGCTATGCGAAGTTCGAGCGCGGCGTAATGGAGAAGGTCACTGAACTCAGGTCGAGCCTGATGAACGCCAGCGCAGGGAGCCTTGCGGATATCCAACGTGAGTCTCAGAGCATAATCGGATCCATCAGAGCCGTTGCGGAGGCGTACCCAGACCTCAAGACCTCCACCACGGTGATGAAGCTGATGGATGCCATAGTCAGCGTGGAGGAGGAGATTGCACGTCAAAGGTACACCTACAACAACGTTGTGCAGGAGTTCAACACCATGACCGACACGATACCGACGAATATCGTCGGAGGGATGCTCGGGATGAAGAAGCTCGAGTACCTTCAGTTCGGCGACGAGATAGAGAAAGCACCGAAGTTGACGGGGATTGGTCCAAATGGCTGAAACTAGGCAGTTAGCGATACTCATTGCAGTAACCCTCATACTCGGTGTTGTTGCCGTCGCAGCCTCCACAACAATCAGCGGCCTCAACCTAACGGGTCCCGCCGTCGTCGACAAATATATTGCACATTTAAAGCCCGACGGCACCCTGACTGAGTTCTACACCTACACATTCACGGTCCAACAGTATCATATGCTTTATAGAAGCTGGGAGGTCCCCGTATCCCTGACACCGCTTGACTTCCCATACATCCAACCCATCAAGGTTGACAGTCCCCCAGGATCCGTAGCCTACGTTAAGGATCAGAATGGGGATGTCACGATACTGTCCCCGGGCGAATCTAACCAGATCGTAGCTGACACCATAGATAACCTCGCAGACTACAATGAGGTCGGCTGCTACTATGCTCCAAGTTTCCAACCCGGCAGCTACAACATCGACTACACCTTCAAAGTCTTCCCTCCAATCGAGTACGACTCAACATACGACCACCTGAACCTGATGCTCGCCGATGTGCACATCCCATACAAGAACGTCACCGTGATCATAGACAACGCGAGTTACGTCGACGCGGTCTACGCGCACCCGCCAAGCCTCAAGGTGAGCCGAACGGGAAACCAGATAACGATCTCAGGTAGCGCGGCTCAGGACGAGCTTCTCGAGGTTGAGCTCCTGATGACGCCTGGTGCCCACCAGATCGAGGGTTTCAGAACCCCAGTAAGCGATGTGAAAGGTAAAACTGATAGTGCCAACTTCTGGTACAGTCTCCAATTCAATGCCGCGAATGGCTTGGGTTTGGCGGGAGAGATAATCGCCATCCTGGTACCCTTCCTGCTCCTCTTCATCTACTTCAGATATGGTAGAGAGGAGGAGGTTACCGTCCCGACTTATCTTAGTAACGTCCCAAACAAGGATCGCAAACCTTGGCTCGTCAACCTCGTCTTCAGAAAGGATATCTTCGACTTCGACGAGGATGGCTTCTACGCGACCCTCCTGGATCTCCACCTCCGTAAGAAGATCCGGTTGGAGCCGCGTGATCATGGAATGAAGATATACATACTTGACCCGTCTACCGACGACGACTACGAGAAGAGAGTCATCGGGTTCCTACAGAAACTGGCGAAAGATGGCGTCTTCGACACAGACACCCTACGTGACATGGCTCATGACATCAAGAATGGCAAAGGAAGCTACACTCAAGCGGTTGCTGTACAGGAGGATCTACAGGGTCTCACCCGCAGAGTAGATAAGAGCACGGTTGGGCAATTCGCCGTCAGCGGCAGGGTGAAGATTATACCAATCGCCCTCCTAGGCGTAGCTGTGCTTGTCGGAGCTATCATTCTGTTGTCTACCGCACCTGTAGTTGGTTATCTCTTAGCCGTTCCCTTTGCGATGGGCGTCGTTGTTCTGATTCAATGCGTCATTGCCGCGTTCTTCCCATCTACGCTTCTTGGTAGATGGAGACCGGGAATGTACAAGGAGAAGCTGGAGTGGGGAGCATTCAGGAGACACCTCGGCGACCTCGCCCAGCTCAGAAAGTACCCGACTGAGGACCTATCGATGTGGGGGGACTGGCTCGTCTACGGAACAGCACTAGGAGTGGGCGATAGAGTAGCGCAGGCGATGCGTGAGCTGAACGTCAATCTCGACGTGGCCCGATTCTCCCCAATGATGCATCTCTGGTTCTACCCAATCATCGTGGCGACGCCGCCCTCAAGAGGAGGCGGCGGCGGCCATGGGGGTGGCGGTGGCTTCGGAGGCGGAGGTGGCTTCGGAGGCGGAGGAGGCGGAGTCCGTTAGTTCCTCTGGGGCTATTTTTAAATTGGTGTAGTAACTAGGTTAGGCGGGTTCGCGGACCCGTAGCTCAGCACGGATAGAGCACAGGCCTCCTAAGTCTGGGGTCGTGGGTTCAAATCCCACCGGGCCCGCCA
>CAWACK010000005.1:0-25901 GCA_963780545.1 Candidatus Bathyarchaeota archaeon | reverse complement strand
TGAGGCCTTCTCAAATTCATAGATTAATCGGGAGGTAACAACCCAGGCCTCGAGTGCCTCGGGATGGATGCTTACGGCGTCATCGGCCTCAGCTAGCGTCTCATCCCTCAGTGCCCCATGCGGATAGGCACCTATGAATACAAGCGGCTTCGCCTCTGCCGCCATTTCTTTGCAGAGATTCTCCAGCTTCATCCCTCTCCCGTGGCTCGTCAAAGCGATCGTCCTACTCGGCTTGATCTCTGCTTTGATCTCCTTCAAGCTCTTCTTCGTCAGCGTAATCAGCGGTGTCTCAGGCTCTGGAGGCACCCGCCCGATTGTGAAAAGCTGCTCCATTAGGCTTTTGAACCTGTAGCAGTCCCTTGGCAGTCTCAACTCGGGGGAGAAATCGAGGAGTTCACCGTTAATCGTTTGGGCTAGCAGTTTTAATCCCCCTGACTTGTTAAGTGGTGAGCCGAGTGCTTCGAGGAGGCAGAAATGCAGGATGTCAGGTCTACCCCTCTTCTCGGCCTCTGGAAGTTTGACCATCGCGTGGTGATGCAAGCTGCGATCCAGCAGTACACTTTCAGGGTTTTTTCCCTCCCTCTTCGCGTTCCTCACCACAGCGGGATGATGGATAATGGAATAGGGCACGAGTTCTATCGAAGCTTCTACGAAGAGGGTAGTTAGCATATCTTTAGATAAAATCGAGGAAGCTGGTAATAACCATATCAGAAACCTATAAGCGAATTCACTCCACAGTTATCGCGGAGACTGGACACCCGTTAACGCAGGCCATGCACATTATACAGTCCTGTGCCCTCGTCGCTTGGGCCTTCTTCTTACCTTTCACTTCTATCATATCGTAGACATTCATTGGGCATACTTTGGCACAGACTCCCGCGCCTACACACTTATCAAGATCAACATTCACATCAGCCATTTTTATAAACCTCAAATCAATTTCCATTAGCCTCTTTTAATTTATTTTAAGGAGCCGTAACTGGGAAAAGACACAATAATCTGCCACCAAGCATAACCACCGGTGGAGTAACTGGCGGAAGAATTTACACTCGCACCAATGCGGAGACTCATAAAGAAGTACGGAGATGTCAAGATAAGTGAGGAAGCGGCAGAGGAGATGAGGCGCGCCGTGGGTGAAGCTGCCAAGAGGATAGCGGAGGCAGCCGTCGAAAATGCGAAGAAGGACAACCGGAAGACAGTGCTAGAAAGAGATATCAGGGTCGCTCGACTCAGGGAGAGGGAACGTGAAGAGATTCCTTGACCGATCAACGCCTCAACAAACTCAGCGTAAGGGAATTCTGCATAAGCTCTTCGGACCCTACACCGACTACGTGAAGAGCATCGCGCCAATCTTCTACCTATGCTGTCTACTCTTCATATTCAGCCTCGGTATGGGATATGTCCTCGGAAGCACTCTGCAAGGCTCCGTACTCCAAGACCTCATGGGATCCTTCCCGGATATTAAAAACATGAACATCTTAGAGATCTTCGCCTACATACTCGCTAACAACACAGCGAAGAGCTTATTATTCATGTTCGGAGGCCTCCTCGGCGGCATCCTACCTCTATTCTTCGTCGTCTTTAACGGCTTCATCGTAGGGTGGGTTGCCTACAGTCTCGGATCCACAAATGGTCTCGTATACGTCGTGGCCGGACTCACGCCGCATGGTATAATCGAGATACCTACGACCCTTCTCGCCATGGCTATGGGTATGAGGTTGGGTTTCGAACTCCTGAATAAATTGAGGGGGAGCGGCAACGTTTGGAAGGAGGTTAAAAATGCTCTGGGCTTATTCATCACGAGGGTATTTCCCCTTCTGCTCCTAGCTGCTGTAATCGAGACGACGATAACACCCCTCATATTGATTCTCCTCGGATACGCTTGACCGCTAAATTTTAGTGAAACAAGGCACGCTCTAGAGGCATGATTGTAAAAGGGGAGCTACGTTTCAACTGCTGCGAAAGCGTTGTTATGAAAATCCACGAGAAGCGTCCGTTACCCGGATTCGATGATTCTGTCTTGAGAATCGCATCTAACTTCGGCGGAGGAGTGGCTGGCTGGGGTGAAATCTGTGGAGCCGTCTCTGGTGCAGCAATGGCCATAGGTTTAATCTTCGGCACCGATGGGAAGGAATCCCTCAAAGCGTTCGACGAGAAGAGGACGATGGAAAGGAAACTTACCCAGAATCTCATCCAGGATTTTTCAGCGAGATGGGGTCACGTTGACTGCTGTGGGCTCCTCGGATGCCCAAATTGCACCCCGGAACAAAGAACGAAGCGCTACGATGAACTTAAGGCGAAGGGAGAGATTCATTGCGACGAGTATGTAGAATGGACGGCATCTAGGACCTTAGAGTTAATTGAACGAACCACTTCTTAATGATTTATCCGCTCCACCATTACTTCTAAAGGCGGAGCTTGACCTCGGCGAAGTAGGGCGCCACCATATCTCTAAACTGCCTCATCTCAGTCACACTATACGGCTCCAAATTCTCGCAATCCTCCGAGAGGGTAGAGCCTGGTTTGAAGCCTTGGAGCACATACCTCTTGGAGCCTATTAGGGTCTTAGCTATCTCCTCGAGGTCGTCTCCGTCTACGATTCCAGGGACGACCGTGGTTCTGAACTCATAATCAACTCTACTACGCCTGATGAGTTGAATACTATCCAGTAACATTTCTGGCGTGATCCTGTACTGGACGATCTCTTGGTACCTCTCTAGGGGGACCTTGAGATCCATCGCAACATAGTCAACTAGTTTCCTACCGATGACGTGACCAAGCCTCTTCGGGTGAGATCCATTAGTGTCCAGCTTTACGAGGCTACCAATGGACTTGAGCCTCGCCAGGAAAGTCGGAAGCTCCCTATGTATAGTTGGTTCCCCGCCTGTGAGGCAGACTCCGTCGAGGAACCCCACACGTGGATGGAGGAACGCTATCACCTCGTCCTCCGTGATCTTCCTCATCGGGAGGAAGTCGAGTATCAGTTGCTTCTTCGAGCAGTATGGGCATCGGAAGTTGCAACCTGGCACGATCAGGTTCGCGCATAGTTTACCGGGGTAATCGGAGAGGCTCAGTTTGTCTATCCCCACGACGGGGAAGCCTTGGCTCACCACCCGCTTATTATGGCGTAGGGTCTGCGTAGCCTCACCTCCTCTGACTCTCCCTTCGTGTATGAGTTCATGTTTTTATATTCGAGTTCCAGTCGTCTGTACTCCCTCATCTCATGACTTGTAGGTGATTGAGCTGTTTTTGCTTCTGTATGAATGCAGCGCTCGTTGGTCCATGTGATAGGTCGGGCTGAATGCGAAGCATGGAATCTGGAACCTTTCATCGATCTTCTTAGTCAGGGCCATGCACCCGTTGACGTCGTCGATCTCTTTGTCGAGGTAGATGTTGAAGAGTGTCCCGCCGTTGTAGAGCGTCTGGATCTTTTTCTGGTGTTCGAGTGCGTCCCATAGGTCTTCGGTGTAATCAACGGGTAGGGATGATGAGTTCGTGTAATACGGCGCTTCAACCCCCGAGGTTTTGATATCGGGATAATCGCTTCTATCCATTTCCGCTAACTTATAGGGAGCGTTGCCTGAAGCTATCGCTGTCAAACAGAAGGGATGTCCAGTTTCCTCTTGGTACTCCTTCATTTTGGTATTCATATGCTCGAGCAATTTGTATGCGACGGCCTTTCCCTGCATAGACTCTATCCCCTTGCCGAACAAGTTGAGCAACGTCTCATGTACTCCGACGATGCCCATTGCGTCGAAGTAGCCGTCGAGTGAGCCGGAGGCTGCCTTAGTAAACGGCATTTCTCCGTTTTCCATCCGAGCCGACATGTGGGCTCTCTTCCTTTCGAGGCCGTCGCGAGCCATATCCATGTTTTCATCGACCCTCTCAAAGAAGGCGCTCTCGTCTTTAGTTTGGTAGGCTATCCTTGGCAGGTTGATGGTTACTAACCCCAGCACCCCGGTGTTAACCTCTGATGAACACCCTTCTATCCAAGGATCATTGATCCTTAGCTTCCCATCCATTTCTATCTTGGAACCACTCATGAAGAAAGGTATTCCATATTTTGCGGCAGCCTCGAATATGGCTCGATTATATTCGTTTCCCCAATCGAGGTCCTTTAGCTGCACTATGGGTGTGATTATGGGTGAACAACCTTCATTTGATATAAATGATTTAAACAGTGATTCACGAACTCGAAGAGAATTATCTGTCTCCTCGCTTGGACTTCCGAGAACCATTTCGTCTAAGAATCCGAGGAATAGGTGGAAGTTGATTTTTTGATATTTCATCTCATCAATGATCTTTGGGATGATTCTCTCGAATCCCTTATCAAAGGAGGCCTCGTTTATGGTTGCTGTTTCCATGAGGTAATGGTCGATGCCTATGATTCTCTGGAAACCTGACCACTCAGCTTCCACGCGATTTAAGAAGGATGAAATCTCATTAAGTGCATTGGTCGAGTTTTCAAGACTCTTCATGTTTTTTTCCGGGATTGAACTCTTGTTCAGTAGAGTCTGATAGCTCCATGAAGCCCAGTATCCCTTCAGCTGATCCGACTCGTTTATTTGGAGGTCCCCGGACCTGTGAGCCAAATCTACCTCGGGACCGTATACGCTCCTTTCCCCCATCTCGACCACACACCCCATGCCCCGGCTCAATTTATAGGTGTTGAATTAATCATCTTCTAATAGAACCTTCTTTCATATTATTTCTTTTTTTAATCGATATAAACTATGCATAATTCTATATGCATGACATAAATTTATTAAAATGAATCAATTGCAATATCAAATAAAATAAAAAACGAAATTCATACCTCTTAATAATCTATATTACATGTCCATTTTACTTATATCCATTTTAGAATGTAGTTTCTGACGCTAATGGCTGGCGATTAATGATCGCCTGACATAGTAAGCATGAAAAAAAAATCAACAAAGGATTGGAGGAAATGAAAGAGTTGGAGATGAAGAATAGAAAGGCAATCAGTCCCGTTATCGCAACGGTGATACTAGTCGCTGTAGCCATCACGGTTGCTATCGCAGTCTCATACTGGATGAGCGGCATAACCAGCTCATACACCAAATTCGAAAAGGTAGAGATCGAGACCGCTATATGCACTCCGGAGTTCTAACAGGTTGGGACTATTGCCCTATCTTTGAAGAATTCAGGTACTAATACAGCAACAGTAACAAACGTCTTTGTCAATGATAATATTGGCGACAACTGGAACTCTTGTCGCAGCGTAAACCTTAACTACCGATGTCAACCGCAACAGGCTACACACTTGCTAGTGGTCAATCGGGTACAGTTACTGTTTACATCGGTAAAGCTTGGGCCAACTGGAGTAGCTGCATTGACATCAGGTACTTCAATAAACATCAAACTTCACAGCGCTGGTGGCATGGATTACATAAAGCTACTCGAGCTAGTGTAATCTGGTTTCTTTTCGTCCCTTTTTTTAATTTACACCTTTAGAGGGTGAGGGAAGGTTTGGATCTACTTGGAAAAAAGAGAAAACCAGCATCGACTGATCTCGGTGTCCGAGTAGATGAACCCAAGCCAACCTTTCTTGTAATGGATGAATACTTCGTCGAGGAACCCTATTCCACAGTCAAAATAGTGAAATCGGACGAACTCGGAGAAGGGTTATATTATTATGCTGTTGAAGACCCTCTTGACGATTACGAGTACGAAACATATCAACGCATGATCAAGATCCTGAGCAAAGAGCTAGCCCCCCCTGTAAATGAGGAGATAGAGCCCGCGAAGTACGTTTTCACTGAGGCGGAGAGGATCGCAGAGAGGTATGGCCGATCTCTAGGTCAGTTCACAAAAGCAGGGTGGGGGAGAATTTTCCATAACGTCGTTAAGGACCTTGCGGGCTACGGGCCTCTCCATGTAATAATGAGTGACCCAAACATAGAGGACATTAGCTGTAACGGAGTAGATGTTCCATTATTTATATGGCATCGCAGATACGAGAGTATTCCAACGAACATTCAGTTTACGAATGAGCAGGTGTTAAACGATTTTATCGTCAAGATCGCTCACAAGGCTGGGAAGCACATCAGCAGCGCTCAGCCCTTGCTGGATGGGATGCTCCCAGAGAAGCACAGGCTCGCCGCGACCTTCATGAAGGAGGTCTCGACGAAGGGTAGCACATTCTGCATCAGGAAGTTTAGGGCGGATCCCCTCAGCATCGTCGACCTTATCCAGATGGGGACGCTGAACGAGAAAATAGCCGCCTACTTTTGGTTGCTACTTGAGAACAAATTGAGCTTCATGATCTTAGGTGGAACTGGTGCGGGCAAGACGAGCATCCTTAACTCGACCCTTAGCTTGATGTCGGGTAACGATAAGATCATCACAGTCGAAGAGGTGCCTGAGCTCAGTCCACCGGTCTCTAACTGGACACAGTTCAACACAAGGCAGAGCTTCCAATTCAGTAGCGCGGAGGCACCGAAAGGCATCACACTATTTGATCTGGTCAAAGTTTGTTTGAGATATAGGCCGGATTACATTATTGTCGGCGAGGTTCGTGGTGAAGAAGCCTATACACTTTTCCAGGCACTAGCCACCGGCCACGGCGGTTTATGTACCATGCACGCCGACAGCTTGGATAGAGCTGTGAAGAGGCTCACTTCGGAGCCAATGAACGTTGCCCCAGTGTATATTCCTTTAATGAATAGTGCTGTCCACATCCAAAAAGTAGAACTCCCCCAAAAGAAACAAGGTCTAAGCTTCGGTCGCAGGGTACGCGAGATAGTTGAGATCGAAGACTTCGAAAAATACCGCGAGGTCATGACCTGGGATCCCTTGACGGACACATTTAAAACAAGGTTCGAAAACAGCGTCCTACTTCAGAGAATCGCTGAGATCAAGGGCATAAAGATGAAAGACATCCTCCTTGAGCTCGAGATGCGGGAGTTCTATCTCAGGGAGATTGTGAATAGCGGTGTCAGAAACCAGAGACAAGTGACTTCTAAGATTCTAGGCTATAAACTTGATAACAGGAAAAAGGGTGATTCGAGAGATGAAAAAAACACCGAGACCCAATTGAGCACTTCATTCAAACCGTTAGCATCATAGATGAAAAATCAAAGGGGCAAATAGAGGGCCTTACACCGGAGGAGAAGTAATTTGGATGTCCGCGACATTTGTTACGCTAACTTCTCCTGGTTTGGGGTGAGGCTGAACAAGCTCTTCAAGGGACTAGAAAACGATCTAGACGCCGCTGCTATGAAAGTCCACCCCGAGGTCTACCTCAGTATGGTAGCGGCGGGTGCCATAGCATCCCTAGCGATCCCGTTGGCGCTCACCTTTGTTTGGCTGATGGGTTTTTGGCCGAATATTCCACTACTTCCGATGAACGGCCTAATAATCATCCCAGCTACCCTACTCATCCCGATCGCCATAGTTGCTTTTGGTGTACTCACCCCAAAAACGGGGGCAACAAATAGGATAGCTGGGTTAAAAATCGAGATACCCTATGCTTCAATGTATATCAGCGTAATGGCGAGTGGAGGCCTTTCACCTTATGATAGCCTCCTCCGAATGAGGGGGCTCGATCTGCTTCCACAGATGCAGAAGGAAGTTGCCAGAATCGAGACCATCGCCCTCTCAACCGGAGTGGACCCCGTCACTGCAATTGAAATGGCGACGAGACAGGTGAACATCCAAGAGTATAACGAGCTCCTCCTCGGATATGCCTCTTCTCTGAGGACCGGCGGAGACACACTCCACTACCTGAACAATCAAACCAAGAACATGTTCCTCAGTCTCGGCTCACGCATGAAGGCAATGGGAGAGAACATGGGAATGCTCATGGAAACCTATACAATAATAGGCATTTTAGGTGTGCTGGGTATCTTCCTCATGTTTGTTGTCGGAATGAGTCTACCAATGGCTGGAGTAAGTATATCCCCGACGCAGTTTTTCTTCTTCTCATTTGTTGGAATGCCTTTTTTGGCGTTATTATTCATATACGCTTGCGACGCAGCTCAGATAAGTTATCCAATATCAAATTTCAAAACTTATCTCATATTCTTATGTTTCGCACCAATAGGCATATTCGCTGCAACTCAATTTGTTTTACCGTTTTTCGATAAAAGTTTCACAATTATCCCACAGATGCCCGCTTTCATCACTTGGATAAGAAGTTCGTTTGGGTTTGCTCAGGGGACCGAGGCTCCGATTGGGCTTGGGATAGCTTTAATTCTTATGTGTATTCCCGGCGCGGCTGTTGATTATCTTCTTGTAGAGCGCGATAAAAGTATCCAGAATGGGGTTGTCCAGTTCCTTCGCGACCTCGTTGAGACGAGGAAAAGTGGGCTCAGCCCAGAGAGATGCATAGATGCACTCTCTGGTAGAAACTACAAGGGGTTCTCATCCTATCTCAAGATGATTAATCTGAAGCTTAACTGGGGTTACCCGATAAGACAGATCTACAGCGAGTTCCAGGGTAAGGTTAGGAATTGGCTCGCCCTCATGAATGTGTATCTTTTCGTTGATACCCTAGACGTTGGAGGTGGAAGTGTAGAGAGCCTAGAGTCACTCGCAAACTTTGCTGAGTCCTCGAAGAGACTAGAGGACGAGAAGAGGGCTTTGTTGATGCCTTTGATTATGGTACCGTATATTGGCATGGCCTTATTGGTTGGGTCAACGGTGATGTTTCTCTCATTTTTCGCGGGGCAGACGATGGGTGTAACAATCCCGGCAGCTGAACTTTACAAGACTCTACTAACGCCACTCTGCCTGCATGCTTTTACCTGTGGGTTAGTCACGGGAAAAATGACTTCTGGGCGTGTCTCAGCCGGTTTCAAACATGCAATGCTCCTAGTCCTCGTTTCAGTTGGCGGTGTATGGGCTGTGGCGCTCCTTGGTCATGGGGGCCTTTCGCTGTGAGATTAAATGCGGGAAAACGTCGATCGATAAAATCGAGATACGCATTATCTAATGTAATATCGACAGTGATCCTCAGCACAGTTCTACTAACCACGATGATAGTAGCTACCGGGGTAGCCAATGATATCCTACGAAATCAAATGGCAGCCACAGAATTCGATTCGGCAGAAAACCTCATGAAATCTATCGATTCAGAAATAAACTCACTCATCTTCAAACCAGGAGCTTCAGCAACGATCCAGACGAGCTTTAGCTACACTTCTCCGAGCTACACAAAAACGGGAACCAAGATGAACGTAACGTTTAATGGCGGTTCAAAACAAACAATTGATCTCAATTATTTAAACATGGAAACTATCCAAGGTGTAGGTGGAGCATTCAATTATGTTCTCCAAGGAAATAGTTCACTAATTGTACCTAGCTATCTTGGATCATTTGGAAGAATCTATATATCAAAACCATATAACTGGCGTGTATCCCTCGACTATAAACGCGTTCAATATACCTATTCAGGCATAACCTATCTATTTGATGGTACAACAACAAAACCATATAACATTGTTGAAATTGTTGCATTAGAAATGAATTTCACTAATTTAAGTACATCCGATAATTCATTGATTATATTGAAAAACAATGGCATCGATACGAATACTTTCAATTTAAGTGGCAACTGGGTCATGATGGTAACCACAAGAGACGCTGGGAGTTCACAAATTTCGCTGTCAGGCATCGGTGGAAACCCCGCTTACCCAACTCGTCTTGAATTCAGCAAAGTCCATTTATCAGCAACCACGATGGAGGCTTCCTAGGCTTGACCTCCGTTGTCATAGGCCATGTTATAGGGACAGTAACTCTTCTGATGGTGTTCTTCGCTTTAAGCGGCTATTATGAAAATTACATTGCGATGTTAAATCAACAGAGTTATAATGAGCAATTAAATCAAGTATCGAGCTATCTTGCTTCAAATATGGTTGATCTCGTTACATTAGCTCAAATAACGCCAGGAGACCAATTTCTAGTAAAACAGGTAACAGTACCCTATTCAATAGACGAAAATTTATACAATATAACGTTAGTATTGATGCCTTCCTCGAAAGGAGATGTAGAGGTTGCGCAGATAGTCACTTCTATAGATCAACTAAATCATTATGCATCGGTTGACCTGCCTTGGTCTACTCAATCAAATGTAAGTATTTATTCAAACCAAGTTGTTCCAAGTGGTTATCTCTTATTAGCTAATCACGTAAAAAGCGATTGTGCATCATCCCAGTCAGCTATCATCAAGAAACCAGCCTCCATGATGATGTGGTGCATGAAGAAGGGTAGCACAATCGTCATTGGATTCGGAGTTACCCGGTTGAGTTAGGAGAGATCAATTTGGAAACATCAATAGAATATATCTCCGCCGGAATCGTCCTCTGTTTAATACTCGGAGTGACTGCTGGGTTTACAAATAACATGGTTTCAGATAGAGTAGCTCGTATTGAGCAGACTTCAGACTTGAAAATTGCCGACAAAATAATCGACTCGCTCCTATTATCGCAAGGTAACCCAACTAACTGGGGGCAATCAATTGATCCGCCAACATCCATGGGGCTTGCTCTCGGGAATGCGGTACAGCCTTACCAACTTGATAGGCAGAAAGTCAGCTGTTTAAGCAATACCTCCGATAACTACATACCAGCTTCCGATGTGAGAGATCTCTTAGGCCTTAGTCAAAATTATTATCTTTCAATCGAAATATACCCAATATACGGGGTTAATATTCAAAGTATTTCGAACCAAAAATTTTTAATAACTGTAACAAATCAGTGGAACGTACCAGTCTCCACAGTAAATGTAACTAGGCTGCATATACGAATATTATCAATGTAAACTCAACTCAAATAACATCTTTCATAAATGGTAATCTAAACAATGCTATTATTAAATTAATACAACAAATACACTAGGACAATGTATACTAAATTACTCTGAATTAGGGTCAAGAAACACATTAATCGTTATGGCTAATCAACTCGATGTAAAATCCTTAGCCATAAAATCCTTTACTACTCCTCCTGCATCCTGTACTGATCTTATAACGTCAATAAAATCTTCAATGGGTTCTTCTTCAGATTATAACGTTGAAATAGTTTATAGAAGCGTCATAATAGATGACATGAATTATTTTTGTAAATTAACTTTATGGTGGAGTTGATGAAATGAGGAAAAGAATGAGGACAAATGAGGATTTTAGAATCAATAATCGCTTGTATCCTTATTTTAACAACCTTTTTCTTTCTAGAAAAATCCAACTATTCCATATCTATACAAAATGGTTCTGATTTAAAGAACACAGCAAATAATCTATTAAATACGTTGGAAAATCAGAACTTATTAATCGGAATAAATAATAATGGTTCCGATTGGAAAAGTCAAATAAACGAAATCGTGAGTTCATCAATTCCAGCCGACGTTTACTATAACATTACTTTTTATAGTAAAATTTCGAATACAACTTTAGGTAATATAAATAACATAAATAATGTAGACGTTCAGAATTTAAACACAGTTACCACTCAAGGAGTATATTCTCTATCATATCCTACGTTACAAAAAAATAATGTTTGGCTAGATGTAATGCTAGTGATAGACAGATCTGGAAGTATGAATGATAAAATATCTAGGCGATAAAAATCCAAAAATATATTATGCTAAACAAGCTGCTCAAGATTTTGTAACAGAGTTAAATGTTACCACCGATAAAGTAGGTTTATCTTCTTTCGCAAGCATCTCATCATTGGATTCTGCTTTAACGAGTGATTTACATATAGTGTTAAAAACAAAATAAACAGTTTAAATGTCGGTGGATCAACTGATATGATGGGTGGAATAAATCAAGGCTAATAATGAATTTCAAACTGATGGGAGATTACATGACATTAAGGTAATGATTTTACTGACTGATGGTGTCGCGAATTATTGGGATGGTCATCAAGGATCAGAACCAATGAGAAACTTGGTTGTCAATATGCATTACAATCAGCAACGGTAACAAAAAATATGGGCGTTAAAATTTTCACAATAGGACTAGGGCCAACTAATGAACTGAATCAAACTCTATCTAAATGATATTCAGACGGATGGATATTATTATTCACCCTCTGCTCAAGATTTAAGCAGCATCTATCAATCGATCGCTCAAAGAATATCACTCAACTGTGAAATATGATGTTATTCTTCTTAACATTACATTAATGGAACCTGCAGAAGGTTAGATGAATGTTTAGAAAAGGTTCTGTTATGATTATATCAATTTTAGTAGTAGCATTTGCTTTGATTGGAGTCTCAGCTGTTCTGGCATCAACGTATTTGACTGGATTCAGCATGCAGCAATCTGATTTCAGGCAAACAGTAACTCAGATCACTTCAAGCAGTCGAGGGGCGATTGCGATTGCTATGGCGCAAGTTTCCAATCTATTGAGCCAGAGGGTAAAGACCTCATCCCCTTATTATAACGGATCCAAGATTTCATCGACATCCAATGATGTCAATGAGGGGCTATCAATTCTTCAATCTTGTCAAACTAACATAATGCAATCATACCCCACGGCCGGACTTGAATTAAATTATGAGAATCCATTTTTCTCTTGTAACTGGACTGGGCGTACGGGTTACTCTGTTTCCAGGGCTAATGTATCGATATCTCTACTCAACCTTGGGTTCAAGGGTTTAAATGATCAAGCAAGCGTCCAGACAAACGCGACGATAAATAACTTAGTAAACACCGATGGTAACCAACTTTCTTTTACGGTTACTTTCATGGGTGAGGGAGATAATCCTATTGATAACATGAATCAGAATCTTGATTCACGTATATTATGCTGGTTATATTTACAATAGTCCCTATAGGAAACTTACAGAGTCAAACGTTAGCTCAATTGAATATTTAAATGGAATTTATATTGTGAACTGTACAAATAATCTTAACACAATCGATGCTAATATTAACAACATTATATCGGGAGTTAACTCTTTACCAGATTCTGATTTTAATTCAACCTCCCCCAACTCTAGTAATTCTAGTCACTGGCATATTAAACAATGTAGAGGCCAAGTATAGCTCATATCATAGCGTCACTAGGAACCAGACTCTATTAAGTGACGCTTTTAACCTATTACTATATGAAGTAAGGCCAATGGTGGATCCGTCTTCCCCTTCTAGTGTCCGTGTCATTATACCCACAGCGAACACGACGAGCATTCTTCAAGGAATTGACTCAACCTTAGGTCAATTGGAGCCGACAGTTAGAGTATTAGGGACGGATTTCAGAGGCGTAACAGTGGGTGCCTACGGCGAGTGTGGGTTGATTAATGGAGATCTCCCACTCGTCTTAAATGCAAAGGTAGTCACGGGGACAGGAGGCAACTATGTCCTAACGGCGACAGCCGATGACCGTATGAGCGGAGATGACAAAATTGTCCAAGCAGAATACTATATCTCCAATTCGCTGTCGACATTACCTCAAAACCCTGTTTCACACAGCATGTCTGCCGTAGACGGGAACATTCGACCAACCTGTTGAAGCCTTGACTGCAACTGTCCTGGGAACCAACCTCTATTCTACAAACAACTATCTCTGGATACATGCCAAAGGACGCTAAAGGATACTGGAGTGATTACACGAAGGTAAAGATAACGAGCTTGCTACATATGCAGGCGATAGATAATGTGGGGAACATTTACATCATCATGCAGGGGCATAGTTCCGGTAGCGGCAACAACGCCTTATATTGGGTAACAGGCGAGGTCCTTGTTGTTGACGGGAAAGGGACACCCCAAACAGGTGTAACTGTTCAAGGCACATGGTCAGGCAGCTATTCCTATTCTGGCACAGCAACGAGTTCGGGTGGAGGCTACTACACCTTCCAGACGACTCAGCAGAAGTATAATGGCAACAAAGCCTATACCTTCACTCTTAAAATAACCAACATAATAAAGACTGGTTACACATGGAACGATCCCACTCAATCTGATACTGAAACACTATTGGCTAATAAAAAATGGAGTCCTTAAAATTATCAATTACTGGAGTATAATTCGTATATCTTTTAAAAATAAACTATATTAATGAAAGATATCTCGCGTTCATAAATTATATTATAGTGTCTATTAAGAGAATGATGGAATTAGATGGAATTCATATATGTATAAAATTAATTCATCTATTAAATAAAATTAGGATTTTTGCTCTACTTGCATTAATGGTTATTAGTCTTGGGTTTGGGTCAAGTTCAATTCAAAATAGTCGAGTCTACGGCAACATTTCGGTTATGCCCACGCCTCTTTGGACCCCCGTCTTAATCGGAAAATCGACTGTTCCACCTCATAGCAGCGAATTTTTGAGTTATACACTTCAGAGAGGGAGAACCTATCATATTTTTCTCGTGGGTAATTGGACGGAACCTAGCCCTTCGAGTACAGATTACGATGTTTATGTCTCTGGGCCTAACGGAGAGTATTATCGATTCACCGAGTCTTCGGGTTTGCCAGAGCAAGTATTTAATGATGGAAATGGTCAGTTCTTTACACCAAAATCAACCGGTTTCTATCACTTTGAAATCCATAACGATAGTGAAAACAAAAGTGACGCAGAAAGCGCCGTTTTTATGCTCATTGAACACGTAGAGACTGATAGACTTTACAATGCGACTCTACTAGGACGAACGAGTTTAAATGGTCCTTATCCTCCGCTATCTCAATATACTTATGCCTGCGAGTTTACGACTAACGCTACTTCTTTCATGATACATGTGGATACACCGAGCGACATGGATCTCTACGAGGCGCGTGTGTACAAGATGGCGACGCTTGGGAGTTATGGACATGATCTTCACGGCCTACCCACACCCACGGGTCCAGATCTCATTAGTGGGAATGTGACTAATGGATATGGCGGCTATAACTTTTTGGTGAATGGCACAAGGCCAGAGTTGTATGCCAGTTGTTACGATTACGGTGTGAAGGTGAATATCGATGCATCCCAAAATAGTACTGAAGTTGGGGCAGGTTCATTGCCGGCTTCAACTTACTTCCTCGTTCTCATAGCGGAGTACTCGAAGACTGGTAACGCGAGCGTCGTTCCATTCTACATTAGAACCAACAATTCAACTCCATCGCCAACTTTAGGTAAGCCTCTAGGCCCGGTATACTCAGGGGAGTTAACTAAATTCTATGTTAACGTTACCTCGACTAAACCCGTTGTAAGAACCTGGGCTAACTTCACAGTCAACGATGCTCCAATCAACGATGTTGTAAACTTGACTGCTGTTGGGAAGGGTTACGAGGGTGTGTTCCCCGCCTTCTCACCTAAAGATACTGTCAAATACAGCGTATGCGCGGAGGACGAACTGGGGAACATTGGGAAGTATGACTCGTCCTTTAGTGTCAAAGCCCGAACCGTTACTCAGTGCAACATTCTGAGTCCTACGATAATTGGCGGTGAATCTTTGGACTTGTATGGATTCACGACAGTCAAAAACTCGGATATACTACTCAACTTCGTCAATAGTAAATACAAGGAAAACGCGACAGTGAAATGTGATGAAAATGGCGTTTTCCAGTATAGCTATACGCCGAAAAAACCTGGCAACTGGACGGTTGTAGCCTCCTACGATGGAGATGCCTCGAATTATCCTTCGAATAGCTCATCTATTATCTTTAATATGACGCCTCAGCTGACGAAGATCAGCTGCTCGCTTCCTTCAAGTGAGGTTAAGGTCAACCAGTCATTGAAGCTTGTTGGATCCACGACGCCAGCAGTTGCTGGGTTGGTTGTTAATGTCCTTTTCTCATCCTCCGTCCAAAAGTATGAATCAAACTGTTGTGACAAAGAGTGATGGTTCATTTTCGGTTGAGACCCCATTAGCGGAGGGCGACTGGGAGATGGTCGCGCAGGTGAAGGGGAACTGGCGATACGCCTCCTCAAGTAGTGGTATAATGACAGCAACCGTGATCCCGTTGAGCCTCGGGGATAAGACTTTGATCGCCGCTTCGATGGCTATTACTCCTCCCTACGTCTACATATTGGTCTTGGCTAGTGGCATAGGGATAGTGCTTGTTGTTAGATGGAAGAGCGATGTTATAGCCCCGAAGATGCCCAAGTCTATTCAGGCTCTCATTGCTAAGATCCCGAAGAATGAGAGCAGCCAAACGAAGAACACGGAGTCAGATTCCAGAGATAAATACCGGAGAGAACCAAAAGGAAACTAACTCCCATGGGTTGAACCAAACGCCATCGTTACTAATTATGGGAAATTAAAATGCTCTAGTGTTCGTTTCCACGTAGTTATGTAGGTCCAACATGCTTTTCGTCTTCAGCAAATGGAAATTGGCATGTTTTAGACCCTTTTTATGAGAATACATATTTTGAGTATGATGGTTCTCTCTACCCTAAACATTCGTACGGATGGTTGATTAATGCGGCGGCATTATTCTGGCTACGATCGGTTTTGGAGTCGAGGGCCGTTTTTCTACCCTGGTATGGACTTATCGTTGGCACTTTGGGTGAGCTTGTTAAGAGAATGAGTGACATAGATGCGATGGAGTTCGTATCGAGCGACGGTGTCTTGACGGTCCCCATCATGGGTGTGGGGGAGGAGAGTAGGCCGACACCCGTGATCCAGTTCACGATGCGTGGCGAGGAGGTGACTTTTGCAATCACCTACACTGAGCTCGATGCGTTTAGACACCTCAAAAACATACTACACGCCACTCAGACGCAGGAGCTGGATGCTTTTAAGTCTACGATGAGGCTCCTGCCCACATCGTATGAGACGAGGCTCCTGAAGAGGGGGTTCCGAGATGAGGCGGGATACAGCCTCGTGAAGAAGTATGTCTCGAGCAGGGTTGACGATGTCGTGCTCCTCTTTCTGTTAGATGAGGCTGAGCTCATTCGCTCTGGTGGCAGGAGGAATATTGACGGCCGCAGCGTCTACGAGGCGCCCGCCTCCCCCATGCTTCAGTTAGTGTTCGTCCGGACGAAGCAATCAACAAGCGAGCTCACCATGGTGCTGGAGTCCCTAAAGCCCCTTCTCAAAATCCTCGCCGGTGTGAAGACTCAGAGAGAGATAATACACTCGAAGATAGGCAAACACGTCGACTCCAAAAATACCTACCGTGCGTTTGTCGAAGTTTTAAACAGGGCTAGAGGTCTCGATGTAATTTCAGCAGACGAGCGTAGGGCGCTTGAGAAGAAGTGGAGGGAGAACCCTGATGACAGGGCGTTCCTTGAAGATGATCTAAAAAAGCGTATTGGGCCTACTTAAGGGACTGTGAGAACTCTTTACCCCAGGCTTTGCACTCAGCGAGGGTCTCCTTCATCCTAGTCTTGATCTCGTTGTCGACCTTTACGCAGACCTTGGGGTTGACCTTGTAGCCGAGGGCCTCGATGTAGCCTTTGAGGCGCTCCTCCATGACCCAGGCGCCGTCATATCCGTAGCTACCGAAGACCCCCGCCTTCTTTCCCTTCATATTCATCTTGCCTAGCTTGACGTAGTCTTCGACGTGCGATAGGAAGTCCTTCATGTCGTTAGTGACGTCGGCGTATCTGGTTGGGCTGCCAAAGACTACTCCATCGTTCTCATTTAGCAGCGTCAAGGGGAAGGGTTCCCCGATCTTCTTTAGAGTTACTTCTGCGCCTGCTTCCTTGGCGCCTTCGGCTATGGCATTCGCCATCTTCTCGGTGTTGCCTGTCTTGCTGTCGTAGATCACAAGAACCTTCATAATGAGTTCACTTTTCTCATGCTTTGTTGCTTCAATTCTTCTCGACGGATTATATATAGGTTCCCGGGTGGCTGAGATGGTTGTATGAGGACAGGCGAGATAAGGTGCAAAAGCATCCTGGGAAAGAGCGGGATCGGTGGGATGGATTACTGCGTGAATCCCTACCTAGGATGTAGCCACGCTTGTGCTTACTGCTACGCCCGATTCATGAGGCGAATGGGTCACCCGGGTGAGGTTTGGGGCACCTTCGTCGACGCTAAGGTGAACGCCATCGATAGACTGAGGGAAGAGGCAGCGAAGAAGCCTCGGGGTCGAGTGCTTCTGAGTAGCGTAACCGACGCCTACCAGCCTCTGGAGCGTAAATACAAGCTGACCCGTAGAGCCCTTGAAGTCCTCCTTGATTATGGTTATAGGGTCGACATCCTCACAAAAAGTGACCTAGTCCTCAGGGACATGGATCTGATAAAGAGGTTCGATGAGATCGAGGTAGGATTCACGGTCACGAGCCTCGACGACTCGGTGAGGCGAGCCTTTGAGCCAGGTGCTTCGAATATCCCAGCCCGGTTGGAAGCGTTGAAGAAGTTCAGCGACGAGGGCGTGCAGACCTATGCATTTCTCGGTCCGATGCTCCCCTATCTGAGCGAAGAGCGCCTAGAGGAACTGCTGAATGTCCTTGCGGATAGGGTGAATAGGCTACTGGTAGATCGCCTGAACATAAAGTGCGGGAACATGCCCGATATTAAGGGGGTGTTAGACAACAGTTACCCTGACCTGGCTCCGATGTTCGAGGCAGCCCTTAAGCCGGACTCTAACTACTACCCGGATCTCAAGCTGAAGATCTTGAGACTCTGCAGGGAGAGGTCAATCCCCGTCGACATCATCTTCTGAATCCTAAATTAATTAATCCCGTTGAGGGGAGTTATGGGTATGGATCTCATGGAAAGAGCTGATGTTCTCTTCCAGGATTATACTGGTACCGTACCCGGTGCATCATTCGCCGCAATCAGGGACGGTGAGTTCCTCATCAAAAAGAGCTACGGATTAGCTAATGTTTCAACGAAAACCCCGGTGAAGGCCTCCACAAATTTCCGCTTGGCGTCAGTGACGAAGGCTTTCACGGCGATGTGTATCCTGAAGCTCGTAGAGAGGGGAAAGGTAAGCTTCGAGGACCGTTTATCGGATCTTATCCCCAGTCTGCCGAAATATGCTGATGAGATCTCGGTGAGGCAGATGCTCAACCACACTTCTGGGCTCGGCGACTACGAAAATGACGTACCTGAACACTTCCCCGGTCAGGTGCATGAAGACTACGTCGTGGAGAAGATGAGGTCGATGGATTCAACTTATTTTCCTCCCGGGTCGAGGTTCCTCTATAGCGACACGGCTTATGTCCTATTAGCTGTAATCGTGGAGCGTGTCTCCGGGATCCCATTCCCACAGTTCGTCGAGGGGGAGATCTTCAAGCCTCTCGGTATGAGTGACTCAACCCTATATGGTGGTGAGGGCTCGAAAATTAGGAACCGGGCATACGGTTACACTAAACATGGCGACGGCTATGCACTTAATGATCAGAGCAAGACCAGCGCCACCTATGGTGATGGCTGCATCTATTCATCTGTTGAGGATCTTCTCAAGTGGGATCAGGCGCTCTACACCGAGAAGATCGTGGATGTGAAACTGCTCGAAGCAGCCTTCACGCCTGGAAGGCTCTCCGACGGCAGCCCAACCGAGTATGGCTTCGGCTGGTTCATTACCTATAAAGGTGGGACGAAGATACTCCACCACGCTGGCACAACTGCGGGTTTCCAGCACAAATTCATTCGCGTCCCAGAGAAGAAACTTACGCTCATTATCCTCACAAACCGTGACACTTACGACATTACGCTAGAGAAGAAACCGACGGAGGGTGAGGATTCAGTAAAATTACTGGAATATTTCAATCTCATACCATGAATATTCCATAAGAGGAGAGGTAAATGAGGCTGGCAGACTCTCTCAGCGGGTCTTATCGACAAGCTCCTTAATTTTCGCTTTTGCCCCGCCCATTACATCCTTGCCGTGGGTGTAGAGGAGGTAGTCGAAGTCGTACTTCAGGAGCCTATCTATCTCCTTCGTTGCCTGCTTGACGTCCAGACAGTATTTCTCGGGTGGCGCCGTCAGGTTGCAGTCGACGTCGCCGAATACTGTGTCGCCGGCGATGATGGCCTTCTGCTTTCTGAGATAGTAGCAGGAGTTACCCTCGCTGTGGCCTGGAACCCAAATTACTTCGATGCCGCCGCAATATGGGACGACTTCACCATCCTCTAGGCCCTTAACCTTGACGCCCACTGCCTTCTCGATGAGTGGCGCTTCAAGCCTCTGAGCCTTTATGGGCGCTCCAGTGAGCTCCTCGAGCTTGGGCAGATTATTCACATGGTCGCCATGTTTATGGGTGACGAGGATGAGCTTGACGTCCTTCCAGCTCTTCTTCATGGATTTGAGCTCAGCTGCTATGTTGTCGACGTCCGGGGGCGTCATGCCACCGTCTACGAGGACTACGCCCTCTTTGCAGTCGAGAACCCACGTCTCGAGGGAGTGATCTTTCGCCTCGGAGTGGTCTATGCTGTGGACTCCTTTGAGAACCTCCATAATCTTTCCCTGCGTGGAATGGGTGTTCACTGCGTTTAATAAATTGAACTCTAAGCCGCTTTTGACTTATCCAGAGAGTTATTTATCGAACTTCTTTATTGGCAATATACTTAGCATATAGATCGGAGACCTTCTCGTCGTTGAGCTGTATCTGCATGATGTCGCCTTTCCCCTCTTCGGTGCCAAGGTATGTGAAGCCCATCTTCTCGTAGAAGCGTCTGAGTTGTCTGCCTTTCTCATCTCGTTCTTCGGTGTAGAGAGTGACGTGTTTGTAGCCTTTGTTCTGACAGTTGATGAGAAGGAGGGTAACGAGTATGCGGCCGATACCCTTGCCCTCAGTCATGGAGGCGAGGGTATCTAGGAAGTAGCCTATGGGTTGGGGTTCATCGTAGCCGTATGTCATGCCGATGGGTTGATCATTACGTTCGGCTAGGATGATTATGAAGCCTTTGAGGCGGCCATGTTCTAGGACGTCCTCGTGTTCGTATCGTAGTTCTTCTCGAAACTTCTGATTGTCTATGTCGATGATGATCTTGAGGAGGGTATCGTTTAGGGTTCGATGGGCTTTGACTACGCAGTGTCCGCCGAGGGTTTCGCTGAGTCTTCTCTGGGTTGTCTCCATTGCTGTTGCGAGTGTAGGTGTCTTGGTGCTCATCGCTGGTGGATGTGTTTGTCTACGGTATAATCTCTGCTGTGTTCGCGCGCGAGTTTCAGTATATGTTGTATTGGATAGAGGAAAAATCCTTTTTTTATCAATTTTCTGTATACGCATTATTGTGATTTTTTTGGTTCTCTCCACATGCACCATAGGGTGGGTCCACCAGGAATACGAACCTCTTCGGTGATTCGAAAGCCGTGGCGCTCGTAGAGTGGATTGTTTCGGACGTTACTGCTCTCAAGATAAGCTGGTATGCCCTCGTTGTCGAGGCGGTCCAGTGTGTATCCAAGTAGAGCAGACGCATAACCACGTCCCTGTACTTCAGGTTTGACGCCAATGAAGTCGAGATAATAATGGGGCTTCTCGGGTCGTTTCTCCTCGAAGATTTCAAATAGTTTTAGCAATCTGCCCAATCTGGCAATACCGGTCCATTGAATGTAGTGTGGGAGCATTCTGAGCATGTGAAGAGGGGGGAGCTTCTCCTGCATGGCTTCGGGTGGCAACCAGACAGCGCAGGCTCTTAGGTCCTCAGTGGTCGTCTCCTCGCCGTAACTGAAGCCGCCTTCAATTGAGTAGTTGTAGAGATCTGTGAGTGCATCGAGTCTTTTATTATCTGTTCTAATAGCCCAACTCATCACAGGGTCTTTTTCGAAGGCTAGGGCTAGAACTTTAGAGAGTTGTGGGATGTCCCATCTCTCCACCTTCCTGATGGGAATCCCTGGCATGAACCTAAAAGTGTGTACTCGTGATATAACCACTTATCCTAATAATAAACAGAAATATTGCAACTAGCCACGCCTCCTAGAAGGTTGGTTTTCTCGTGTTCCTGTTAATAGGTTTGCTCTCTGATTGCTGGAGCGGGAAGCGTCTATTCCGTCCTTTACTCTTCGAGGAGGTGTCTTCATCTAGACTCGTTTTCTCTGGTGCTATAATGTAGCCGCAGAATACGCATGTATGCTCCTTTCCACGTTCGGTTTCATCAGGCTGGATAGGGTTCAATTTATGGCATTTAGGGTTTGGGCACCTTATGTAGATGGTTTTTGACATCCCCTTAATTCTCGTAAAGGCTTAGAGAAATAGGTTTGCTTAGGCGGATATTTTAAACTCGATGCGCGCACGTAAAACCGTAGGAATATCAATCGGTTATGGCGAACCCTTTCTCCATTATCTCTAGGGTGTGGCCGTCTGGGTCCTTGAAGAATGCTATGTTGCCACCATTCATAGAGACCTTCCTAAGTTCGAGACCTTTCTGCTTCGAGTTTTTTCACCTTTCCAACCCAATCGTCGACGTGGATGGCGAGGTGGGTCCAGTTACCCTCAGGCGGTGACCCAGGTGATCCGGAGCGCTGTACGAGCTCGAGCAGCCCTTTTCCCATATCGAGGACGGCGATCTTTGCCTCGCCTGAGCCGGATCGTGTCTTTTCTTTCCACCCGAATATGTCCTTGTAGAAGTTGAGTGATTTTTCGAGATCTTTGACGTATACTCCGCAGTGGTCGAGGTATGACATGGGGAATATAATGGGTTGTGGATAGATGAGGCTTCTTGTCTCAGCGACAGATGAGCAGCAGCTTTTCCTGTTCCTATTCTCGCCAATAGAAATCAATTGCTCAACACAACTCATCAAATACCTCTCCAGATACCCAGCGACAGGAGACTCGCGCTCAGGCTCAAGGAGGGACCACAGATTATCCAGAGCCTGCGGATTCCGCAGGCGGACGCCTAACCACGGACTCTTCACACAGTTCCGACACCGCCTCGGAGAGGAGGCTTACCAGCTAATCTTCAATCAGCTGACAGAGATGCTCATCGAGTCGGGAGTCATGAATGGTAAGGTCGTGGCGGTGGACAGCACCCACATAGTCGCTTACAGCGCCCGGGCCATGGACAACGCGACGGGTAGGAGCGACCCTGACGCGAGGGTCGGCAGAGGTAGGAGAGGCTTCGTACTCGACTATCGGGTGCATACGGTCTGCTGCGCCGACTCGGAGCTACCCATAGCCTTCAAGGTCGCGCCCTGCAACGATAACGATAAGCTGTACTTCGAGCCGCTGCTTGAGCGGGTTCGCCACCTCGGCGTAGGCTTCAGGCACGTCGTCGCGGACAGCCAGTACAACTCGGAGAACGTCCGGACGCGGCGCTACCGAGTTCAAAAAAAAAAAAAAAAAAGTTCTAAGTAGATATCTAAATCTAGGAGCTACTTTTTCTCGCTGAGGATGGCAATCCTTGCCGCAGCTAGGCGCGCCACAGGTATGCGATAGGGACTACAACTAACGTAGTCGAGCCCAGCTTCGTGGAAGAAGTAGATGCTTTCTGGGTCGCCGCCGTGTTCACCGCAGATGCCGATCTTTATCTTTGGGTTAGCTGGTCTCGCGAGTTGTACGCAGGTCTTCACCAGAGAGCCCACACCCTTTTTGTCGAGTGTCTGGAATGGGTCGTCGGGAAGGATCTTCTTCTCCACGTATATTGGGAGGAATGTCCCTTGGGCGTCGTCTCGGCTCAACCCTAAGCCGGTCTGCGTCAAGTCGTTGGTGCCGAAGCTGAAGAAGTCGCACTCCTTTGCCATCTCGTCGGCGGTCAGTGCAGCGCGGGGCATCTCGATCATCGTTCCATACTTAAACGTGATTTTCTCCCCGTACTTCTTCATAGCCTCGTCGTAGGCCTTCACGACGTAGGGCTTGAGGTAGGCTAGCTCCTTCCACGTTATTGTGCCAGGGATCATGATTTCAGGGTGTGGATCATCTCCCTCCTTCTTTAGCTCGCAGGCTGCCTCGTAGATCGCTTTGGCTTGGGTCTCATAGATCTCTGGGTAGAGTACACCGACGCGGCAAGCGCGTAGCCCGATCATCGGGTTAGCCTCTTGGATTCTTCTAACCTTGCCAAGTATGACTCTCTTCGCTTCAATCTCCTTCTTTGGGGCTTTTGCCTTCTCCATTTCGTAGATCTCAGTAATCACATCGACCTCGTGGGGCATGAACTCGTGAAGCGGCGGGTCGAGGAGCCTGATCTGAACAGGTTTTCCATGCATTGCCTTGAGTAGACTCTTGAAGTCCTTCTTCTGCATGGGTAGTAGTTTATCGAGGGCCTTTTGGCGGTCCTCCTTTGTGTCCGCCATGATCATCTCTCGGACAAGGGCGACGCGTTCAACGCCGAGGAACATTCGTTCCGTGCGGGTGAGGCCGATACCGGCTGCCCCGTTCTCGTAGGCTTTCGTCGCATCTTTCTCGTCATTGGCGTTAGCCCAGATGCCAAGTCTCCTGTACTTATCGGCCCAGCCAAGTAGGACAGCGACCTCTCCTCCGATCTTTGGCTCGATGAAATCGACCTCCCCGACGAATACCTCAGCTGTGAGGCCATCGATAGTGATGACGTCTCCCTTCTTCACAGTGATGTTGCCGACGGTGAACAACTCTTTGTCTAAGTCGATGTGTAGAGCCTCACAGCCGACGATAGCGGGTTTGCCTATGCCTCGGGCGACGATGGCTGCGTGGCTCGTCATGCCGCCTCTACTTGTGAGGACACCCTCAGCTGCTACCATCCCTGCGATGTCCTCAGGTGTTGTTTCGGGACGCACAAGGATGACCTTCTTGCCGGATGCCTTCCACTCCTCCGCCTCCTTGGGGACGAAGACGACCTGCCCCGTAGCAGCACCGGGGGAGGCAGGTAGACCCTTCGCTAGCGACTTCTTCCCACTCTTCGGGTCAATGGTCTTGTGTAGCAGGAATTCTATCTGCTTAGGCTCGACGCGGAGGACCGCCTCCTTCTCGTTGATGAGTTTCTCCGCCACCATGTCGACGGCTACCCTGACGGCTGCCTTAGCCGTCCTCTTAGCACTGCGGGTCTGCAGCATATAGAGGACGCCGCGTTCGATTGTGAATTCGACATCCTGCATGTCCCTGTAGTGTTTCTCAAGCTTCTCTACGATGTCGACGAGTTCTTTATGGATCTTGGGGTGTTGCTTTTTCAGATCATCGAGGTTGACGGGTGTGCGTATACCCGCAACGACGTCCTCTCCCTGAGCATTGAAGAGGAGCTCGCCGAAGATCATCTTCTCGCCGCTGCTCGGGTCGCGTGTGAAGAGGACGCCGCTGCCCGAGTCCCAACTAAGGTTGCCGAATACCATCATCTGTACTGTGCAGGCTGTACCCATCTCATCGGGTATGCTCTCTATCTTCCTGTAGGTGATTGCCCGCGGTGTGTTCCAGCTATTGAAGACCGCCGCAACTGCAAGCCTCAGCTGCTCATAGGGGTCCTGCGGGAACTCCATCTTGACCTCCTTCGCATAGAGCTTCTTCATATCTACGACTAGTTTCTTTAGGCTCTCTGCGTTCAACTCGGGGTCAGTCTTTATACCCTGCTTCTCCTTTGCCTTCTCGTGGAGGTCGTCGAATTTCTGCCTCTCCGCGTGCATGACGACGTCAGCGAACATTGTGACAAAGCGGCGGTAAGCATCGTAGACAAAGCGCTCGTCATTTGTGATTTTCGAGAGTCCCGCAGCGACCTCGTCGTTCATTCCTAGGTTGAGTACTGTGTCCATCATCCCTGGCATGCTTATGGGAGCGCCGCTGCGCACAGAGAAGAGGAGTGGGTTCTTCGGGTCACCGAACTTCTTCCCCGTCTTCTTCTCTATGTCCTTGACGTGCTCAATGATCTCCTCCCAGAGGCCTTCTGGGAACTCGCCGCCGGCTTTGAAGAACTCTGCGCACGTCTTCGTTGTGATGCTGAAACCCGGGGGTACTCTTAGTCCCATGTTCACCATCTCGCATAGGTTAGCACCCTTGCCCCCTAGGAGGTCCTTCATGTCTTTGTTGCCTTCAGAGAAGTCGTAGACTCGCTTTACCATCGATGTTAACTCTCCAGATGCAGAAGCTGACGCATGGCACACACATAAATATACCCTTTGACAATTTGGCGAGAAATATCGGTTAAATATCAATAAA
>CAWACK010000004.1:0-21022 GCA_963780545.1 Candidatus Bathyarchaeota archaeon | reverse complement strand
CTTTCTTGCAGCATCAAACATTGGAGAATATTTTCGGGTGGGACCTCAGGTTGAATATTATGCAAGACGCCTAGGATGTAGCCTCCGTTTGGTGCTAGATCCTCTATCCTCTTTTTGACCTCGTCTCTAACTTCGTCTACTGTTCCAAAAGGCATCACCTTCTGAGTGTCGACGCCTCCCAAGAATGATATTCTGTCCCCAAAGTCATTTTTGAGCCTCTTTGTATCCATATTCGCCGCTGAGACTTGAATCGGAGTCAATATGTCGACGCCCATCTCTACGAGGTCGTCTATGAAAGGAACCACTGAGCCGCATGAATGATAGCAGAGCTTTACATCAGCCTTGCTCTTGATGAACTGATACAGCTTACGTTGTCTGGGCTTGATCATACTTCGATAGATGGTAGGTCTGATCGCTGGGCCTTTTTGCTCAGCTAAATCATCGCCAACGAAGACTATCTGAACGTATTGACCCACCGAGTCGAGAAATCGGTCGAAGAAGGCCATGTGATACTCAAGGATCTTATCCATTAACTTTTCTGCGAATGTCTGGTTACGATAGAGGTCGAAGGCAAATTTTGGCAAGGACCTAAGATACCATGATTGTTCGTAGATTGACCCCGCGAGAGATGTAGCCAGAGCGTAATCAGTTTCCTCAAACAGCCTCTCCGCCTCCTTTTCTAGACCTTCAAACCTGCCATCATCCGTAGGGTCAGGCCACGGGTAGCTCTCTAGATCTTCTAGGTTCGCGTCTTGAAGAGGATGATCGACCATGTCGTACCAGTATCCTCTGGGCGGTCTCCTCATTCTGATCCCCCACTCATCTCTGAAGGAATCATCGGGGTATTCGATTGGTCTCCAATTCCTTGGAGCCTTTGCGTATATGAATCGGATATCAACTCCAAGCCTCCTCAGCACACGCTCGTCAGGTTCAACAATCTGTTGAACTCGGTCAACTAATCGTGGAGATGTGTCGACGATGCCCATGTACTTGCAGAGTTTATCATAAGCGAGCTTTGAGATACCAGCATGATTTCCGCACATAATCACTGGAACTCTATCCGCCTCACGGTGGTCAAGAACTTTTAAAACTCTCTCCCTTGAGTTCATAAAAAAGCTCACACACATTCAAGGTTCTTTATAACATCTTTGGTAACATGACTATATGAGATATAACCCAGATCGCATGTGCGTTTTTGTGATCGCTTGCGCAAATCAGAATAACGGTTGAGGATCACATATTTTTTTCTTGTTATATGTCGTTGGGATCATGAGAATTAAAAAATTGATTATGAATTAGTTCACTTCTTTCTAAGTGTCCTGCCAGCGAGTAGCTTCTTGAACTTACCATTATCTACGTTTATTGTGCCATTGACGACAACGTATGGTATACCTTCAGGTAATCTGTGTGGGTCCTCAAACGTCGCCTTGTCTATGATGTTCACTGGATCTATAACATTGATGTCAGCGTACATTCCGGGGCGGAGGAGGCCGCGGTCAAGGATTCCGAATCGCTGAGCTGGAAAGCTAGTCATCTTCCTTATGGCTTCCTCGAAGCTGAGGACCCCTTCCTCTCTGACGTATTTTCCGAGGACCCTCGGATATGTACCGTAGTAGCGTGGGTGGGGTTTCCCCTGGTTGAATGGACCCGTCGTGCAGACGCTGCTCGCATCTGTGCCAACCATCTGATAGGGGCTCGCCATAATGCGCTTGATATCGCCCTCATCCATGCTGAATATTATCATGCCCGGGGTCCCCTCTTCGGCTAGGAGGAGCTTCCAGAGGGCGTCGAAGACGTCATTCTCCTTCATCTCCTTCGCGATGACATCCATTGTCTTGCCCTCATACTTCCTATTCTTCTCACCTTTGATCGAGGAGACTAGGACGTTCTCCCAGCCGAGTTCTCCGGCGAAGTTTTCCCAGCCCGGGATTCCTTCTTTGATGTCTCTCCTCATGTTCTCCCTCTGCTTGGGATCAGCGAGGCGTACGAGGAGTTTCTCGATGCCTCCGTCATGAGCCCAAGGGGGGAGGAGGGTGACGAGGCTGGTGGCGCCAGCGCGATATGGGTACTGGTCAACTGTTACATCGATGCCCTTGGCGCGTGCCCTCTCAATTAGTTTAAGTGTTGTCCTGCTCTTCCCCCAGACAGCCTTGTTTGCCGCTTTATGGTGGCTTATCTGGACGGGGATACCAGCCTTCTCCCCGATCTTAATTGCTTCTCGCACAGACTTTAGGAGACTTCGCCCCTCACCTCGTATATGCGAGTCATAGATGCCGCCGTACTTCGCCGCTACCTTGGCTAACTCAATGAGTTCACGGGTCTTTGCGAAGATGCCTGGGGGATAGATGAGGCCGCTGCTTAGGCCGTATGCGCCGGCCTCCATAGCCTCAGCGGTTAACTCACGCATCTTCTTCAGCTCCTTGCTGGTGGGAGCGCGCGCTTCAAGACCCATGCCTGCCTCGCGGATGGCGCCGTGTCCGACCATGTGGGCGACGTTGGCACCCAGCCCCATCTTCTCCTCCACCTTGAGGTACTCGTCGAACGTAGTCCAGTTGATCTTGATGGTGACACCCGACGGGAGTTGGGCATTCGCTTGCTTCTCCATACTTTCTCGGAGAGCCGGATTCACCGGCGCAGCGGTTGATCCACACATACCCGCGACTACCGTTGTGATACCCTGCATCACTGTACTCTCCATCTCCCTGTAGACGAGGGTGTTGAAATCGCTGTGGCTGTGGGCGTCGACAAAACCGGGCGTGACAACCATGCCCTTGGCATCGATGACCCTATCCGCCTTCGCATCCGCCAGTTTACCGATTGCGGCTATCCTGTCGCCTTGGACGGCGACATCGCCCCAGTACCAAGGGTTCCCTGCGCCGTCTATCACCTTACCGTTCCTGATCAGGAGATCGTAGGACAAACCACTCACTGGCTGAGAAATGTGGCGAAAAGGGAATATAACAACTTCTTTAAGCTTTGTTCTCCCATTTGAAGCGCATGTTTTCGCTCCTCTTCGTAGCGGCTACTACGGCGTTCATGAGAGCGGTGCGGAGCTTCCCATCCTCTATCTCGTAGATGCCATCAATCGTTGTTCCACCAGGGGTTGTAACCATCTCCTCGATCGCGGAAGGTGAAGTTCCTTCGAGGACGAGTTTCGCTGCACCCAGAACAGACTGTGCGGCACTGTAAAGACTTAATTCTCTTGGTAAGCCTACTTTTAGGCCTGCGAACATCAGGGCGTCGATTACTATGGCAACATAGGCTGGACCACTCCCGCTTAGACCAGTTATGGCATCCATGTATTTCTCCTCAACCTCCTTGCAGCTTCCCATGGCGTCCAATAGGATCTTAACAGTCTCCCTGTCCTCCTTTGTGACAGAGGAGTCACAGGTATAGGCTGTGAAGCTCTCGCCGGCTAGGGCGGCGATGTTGGGCATTGCACGTACAAACCTTGCTGCGGGCGAGTTCTGCCTGTAAAATGCAAGTGGTATAATTGCGGCTGTGCTGATAACCAGTTTGCCCTTTACCTCGTCTTCCACCTCCTTGAGAACCGAGGCGGTATCCCCTGGCTTTACGCATAGGAAGACGACTTCAGCTTTCTTCGCTGCTGCTTTGTTATCGGTTGTGACTTCAGCGCCGAGTTCTTTAAGCTCTTTTAGGCTCTCGAGGTTTCGGCGGGTCGCGATGACTTTTCCGACGTCCTCGGATTCCTGGAGGCATTTTACTATGGCTCCTCCAATGACCCCCGCGCCGATTACGGCTACCGTGCTAACCATATAGTGTACGCCCACAAACCGTGAACTGAGCTAACTATTAAGAATTGGCATGTTTTATGAGCAGTTGTATGAAACTGGAAGATTTAAAAGAATCCTCTTTTTAATAGGATGCCTTAAAAAATTAATAAAATCATCCAGCGATTACGATTCTGTTTATTCTATTCGCATATTTCTATAGATCAATGTTTAAGTTCAGGAAAAATATGAGGATTGGCTACTTCTTTTTGATTCCGAGATCCTTGAACTGCCCCTCGACGCCCATCTTCATGTAAACGAGGTCGTTGCCGAGCGTTACCATGTTGTAGCCCTTCTGTATACGCTCTTTGAGTGGCTTGCCGCAGCCTTCGTGGATGCCTGCAGCGATGCCATGTGCCCTGCACGCGTCATATACTTTATCGATGGCATCCTGCTCGTCCTTTGGGGTGAAATCACCGATATGGCCTAAGCTTGCACTGAGGTCGCCAGGGCCAATATAGGCACAATCAATGCCCTCGACGCTGCAGATTGCGTCGATGTTCTTCACAGCTTCGACTGTCTCGATCTGAACGGCGACGTAGATCTCGTCGTTCGCAGTCTTGAGGTAATCTGGGTCAAACATCGCCGCCCTGCGTGGGCCGCAACCACGTAACCCCTTGGGAGCATAACGACTGTAGCTTACTGCAGCCTTTGCCTGCTCCGCCGTGTTGACCCACGGGATGAGGAGACCCTGGGCGCCGATGTCTAAGGCACGCTTGATTGCGACCATATCATTCCACCATGGGCGGATGATTGGGCAAGTCTTGGAATCGGGGCGGAAGGCCTGCATCAGGGTTTGGATGTGCATTATATCGAGGGGGCTGTGCTCATTGTCGAGCACAAAGTAGTCGAAGCCCATGCTGCTCATCAGCTCGGCGCACATAGGGCTCTCAATAGTGATCCAGGTACCGTAGCCCTGTTTCCCGGCCTTCATCATGCGTTTGAACTCGTTCCTCATAATATTCACCAGTTCAACTAGGGGTTACTCAGAGCATATTTAGGGTTTGGGTGCCATCAGATTAGAGTCCTTATGTGCTATTTTTGAGAAAAAAGGGTTTAAATCAAATTATTCCTGACGAGAGAGATACGTGAACAACTGAGGAAAAATGGAGGATGATTCTAAGAGTTCTTCACTTCTTAGTCTTATCGAATGCCTCCTTAATCTCAGCTCGGAGCTTCGCGTCGGTGAGAATATCAACACCCGCGAGGGCGAGAACCTTTGCGCCAATTTCGATGCCCCTGTGCCCTTCCTCAGTCAGGGTAGCTGCACAGAGTTCCTTGCTATGACCGGTGATCCCCTCTTTTGTGAAACCCACCATGGCATGCATGCCTGGAACGAAGTGGCTGAGGTCGGTGAAGTCTGTGCTTCCACCCGGCGGCTGAGCCGCGGTGAAGTCAGGTTCCTCAGCTTCGACGCCTAACTCATTGAACTCTCTAACGAAAAGCTTCTCCAGCGGTGGATTGCGGACATTCGATTTAAGACCGGGGCTTACTGTTACCTTGACTTCGCAGCCTGTGGCTATGGCGGCGCCTTTAGCGGAGTTTTCAACCATTTGGACTAGCGTAGGGATGTAAGCGTCGATGCTGCTGCGGACGCCAAACTGGAGGACTGCTCGGTCGGGAATGATGTTGTTTGCCAGACCGCCCTCCGTTATGATGCCGTGGACAACGGGGTTGGCGTCGCGGCGGAGCTGTTGCCTATTGGCGTGGATAGCCATGTAGCAGAGGACGGCGGCGTTTAAGGCGTTTAGACCATTATAGGGATCCGCGGCGGCGTGAGCTGTCCTGCCAGTGTACTCAATCCTGATACCGGTGGTAGCGAGAAAACCAGTAGCCACAGTCATTTTACTGTTCCCCATAGGGTGGATCATCATAACAGCATCCACTCCATCGAAGTACCTGGCCTCAGCCATCCTCTTCTTAGCCCCACTACTGGGGCCGTGCCCCTCCTCCGCTGGGGTACCAACTACCCAAAGTTCCCCGGGTAATTCCTTCATCAGCTTCGAGACAGCAATACCCGCTCCTAAACCAGATGTGGCTATGATGTTGTGACCGCAGCCGTGCCCGACGCCTGGGAGGGCATCGTACTCGCAGAGAAAGGCAATGACTGGACCATTCCCCTCACCCTTGTAAACCCCTCTGAAAGCGGTGGGCATCCCTAAGATACCCATCTCGACATTGAAGCCGTTTTTACCCAGCTCCCCCGCTAAAAGCTTCGAGGACTCATACTCTTCACTTCCCAGCTCTGGATGTCTACCTATCCAGTCACTCATCTCTACGAGGCGGGGCAGAATGGAGTCTACCTCTTCCCTAACCTTATCCTTGAGAACCTTGACCTCAAACATGGCGATCAGAAAAGATACCTGTGGAGATTAGAAAGGTTTCCCGAATTGTAGGGGTTAGAAAAAAATTTGAACTAATAAAAAGTAATTCTACTTAGGTTTGCCCTTGGCGCAGTATTCGCCAACAGGTGTACCCTCAGCAAGCTTACCAGCCTTGAAAACAGGGCAGTTAAAACATATACAGGGTTGCTTCACATCGAGATCGGCACAAGTTGCCTTACCACTGCTGCAGTACAAGCCGGGCAAATCCGCTGGCTTAAGCGTCCCCTTCTTCATCAAGTCGGGAAGCTTCTTTAGCTTCTCACTTACACAGGTGCTCATCTTCTCCCTTGGGCATTTAGGGCAGAGACACTTCCCCGCGTTATCCTGGCTGAACTCAACCATAGAAATTGTCATGAGTTCCTGAAGAGAATCGACTTTAATAAACTGAGTTTCAATCCAAAGACTAGTTAATTTAACCCCTGAACCAAGTCTTCTCTATGTCGAGCTTCATGAATTCGGGTGCTGCCTTCTCGATCTGTTCTGGTGTCACTGGAGTGCATGGCCCTCTTACGTCGAGCTCCATGTCTACGCCTCTGAGCCTCCAGATCGCCTTATAGCGACTCCAGAAGCTGGCGTATCCAAAGTTGGTCTCAATGATGTTGAACATTTTTACGACTTGTTCATGGTAGTAGAGGGCCTTCTTGGTGTCACCCCTTTCCCAGGCATTCTTGAGGCCGATCATGATGTGGGGGAACGCCTGGAACTCGGCAATGAGCGCGCCGGTGGCACCCTGAGCTAGGAAGGCGAGGTAAGCAGCTGGGCTACCGGTGTATACGGCGATCTTCTCGCGTACCCTCCAGATTATATCACTATAGCGAAGGCTGAAGAAGTCGTCCTCCTTGTAGCCTACGACATTGTCGAAGTTCTCAGCAAGACGCGCTACTACGCTTGGGCTTATGGAGGCACCGAAGCCGGGGTTGTTGTAGACTATTATAGGGATGTCGACTTTCGTCGCGATGTGCTCGAAATGGCGGTAGGTCTCATTGTCGTTTGCTTTGACTAAGAGGGGGTGGCTGAGCATGACGCCCTCGCAACCCACATCCTTAGCGTATTGGGTGAACATCCGCGCCTCTTTTGTTGAGATGGCACCTGTTCCCGCGATGACTGGTACCCGCCCATTCGCTTGGTCGACGACTATTTTGATTACCCGCTTCCTCTCTTCATGGAGTAAGTATGGGAACTCACCCGTAGCCCCCACTGGGACAAGGGCATCAGCCCCATCCTCGATGATCAAGTCGGTTATTCGACGCATCGCCTCCTCGTCGATCTCCTCGCCTCCAGCCTCGAAGGGAGTGACAGGTAGACACAGAATACCCTTGAACTTACCCTTGAACACCATCTCTGATCCGGGGTAAGTTAGCAACCTTAGACTTATTTCACTTTCCCACCGTAAATCGGCCTAAAATTGAGTTCAATTATCTACCTGTAGGTTGGTAGGCGCATATGAGAATGCCTGAAAGGGTAACAACACCGCCGAGGAGAGTTAGCGGAGGAGGCACCTCACCGAGGACAAAGAGGGCGAGTATCGACGCACCAACGGGCTCCCCGAGGAGGCTGATACTCACTACCGGAGCCGAGATCCACCTGAGAACCCAGTTGTAGATGGTGTGACCAAAGATCATGGGTACCAAAGCGATCATCAGGAAGAGGATCAGCGTTCTGGCGTCGTATCCAATTAGAGGTACCCTAAAGGCAATGCTCCCCCCAGCGAGGACTAACGCTGAGACGGCGTATACAGGCGTTACATAGGTGGTGAGGTCGAGTCTCTGTCTGAGTCTCCTCCCCGCGAGTATATAGAAGCCGAGGGCCACACCGCCAATCAACGAGAGTGCATCTCCAGCTAGGTTTCCCCCACCAATACCGAGGTCCCCGAAGGCGATTACTGTAGCTCCGACAAAAGCGATTACTATACCAAGACCGACTCGCTTATTCACCCTCTCTTTGAAGAGGAAGTGACTGATGAGGGCCACGACGATTGGGTCGACGTGGACGAAGATAACTGAACTTGTCACAGAGGTATAGCTGAGACTCGTTATCCAAGTGGCGAAGTGGATAGCGAGTACGACGCCGACACCGACGAGGACAAGCAAGTCCTTAAGACGCATTACTTTCAGCTTGGAGACCCCACCCCGGCTCAGGAAGAAGGGTAGGATCATCAGCGTAGAGAGGCCTGAGACGCCACGTCGCAATGGCCAGAGGTGGCGCGTCGGTAAGCCGAATAAGGATCGATGCCGTCGAGACGGCGATGATGCTCACCAGCAATGCAAGGTTCGGCGGGAAAACGGGCCTCTCACCCAAGACGATCCCCTGATAATGGGCACCTAATTATAAAAGCAAGCGATCTACAGTTCGAAGGATCGGAATGCCACAGCCCATCATCATCGTTCCCTACGATATGAGTTGGCCAAGGATCTATGAAGAGGAGAAAAGACTCATCCTCAGCAGCGTCGGTCACCTAATTCACTCCCTAGAGCACATCGGAAGCACAAGCGTTCACGGTCTCTATGCAAAGCCAATAGTGGATATTCTCGCAGGCGTCGACGATCTAGGCGATGCGGAGCAATGTAGGGCTCTGCTGCTTCCTTTAGGCTACGAAAGCGTCTCGAGTGGGGACAACCCCGACTGGTACTACTGCCTAGGAAAAAACTCAAACACCCAAGGCTTCCATCTCCACCTCGTCAGGGAGGGGAGCCAATTCCAGAGGAAACACACACTCTTCCGAGACTGGCTCAAAACACATCCAAGAGACGCTGAAGCCTACAAGGATCTTAAGATAACTCTATCAAAGAAGTATAGGGACGACAGACTATCATACACTATTTCGAAGACCGAATTTATAGATAGGATAATTGAGAAGGCGAAGAAAGAAGCTAAGACTTTACCAAACTCTTAAGGAGGTCTACATCCATCTCAAGAGCTGCAACAGGCATTTCAAGCCCCCAAGACTCCAACACCTCTGGTTTAAGCTCGCCTGCCCAGCATAGGGGTTCACCGTTAATCTTAGCTATGAGGCGCCGACCGTCGATGAAACAGTCCCAACCTCCAGCCTCGATTTCGACTTTGACATCCAGGTTCTCGAGGATGGCTAGCATCGCTGCTTTAATATCGCTAAAGTTTGCGCGGGCGTGACATTGGACGACTGCTAAGCGACGCGTTGAACGGGCCCCGATGTCCGTCGAGTTGTCGAGGAGCACCACGTCATCAACCTCGTATAGGCTCTGCGGGTACGGGTGGTGCTTGTTGACGCTTAGAACCTCAATTAGGCTGGGAAGGAGCCTATTCCTGAGAACGTTGTAGCCCTCCATCTTGGGGTTCTCCACCTCCGCTATAGGTTCCTCCGGGATGCTCATCTTTGTGAAGAGCTTCTCCCGGTTGCTTAGCATGAAGGTTACAACCTCCATGTAACCGAAGCCGATTAGGAAGTTGCGGATATATCTACTGAATATCTCGAGCTGATCCTCTCCAGCCTTGGTGTGGATCGGGGGGATATTTGGTATGAACTTGTCGTATCCATAGGCGATCGCGACGTCCTCGACGAGATCAATAGGGTGCATGACATCGGTCCTGTAGCATGGAACATAGACATCTATCTCGTCGCCAGTGACCTCGGCTCCGTGGCCCATCTTACCTAAGAGCAACTTGGTCTCTTGTTGTGAGAGTTTGATGCCGAGTGTCTTGTTGACGTATTTGTTGCTTAGCTTCCACTTTCTGGGGCTGAGATCGGGAGTCTTCAACGCTTTGCCCGAATACATGACTTCAACAGCATAGATCTCGGCTCCACGGTCGGCGAAGGTTGTGCAGATGATGTTGAGGACCTCGGTGATGGCTTTGAGGTCGGTGCCGGTAATGTCGACGAAAATGTCGCGTGTCGACTCATCGATGCGTGTATACTCACCGTTGATGATCGGTGGCATCGAGAGCACCATCCCCTTGGCGTCGAGGATCATTGGATACTCTTCGGCGTCCTCAAGTATCCAGGCGTACTCTACACCTTTCGGCATCTCGGTAAGCATCCATCGGAGGTCCTTATCGAAGCGCTCCCCGAGTGGGCGGAACTTGAACTCAGGCGGCTTCGTCGTGTAGGTGACTGGAAACTGAACGGGTCTGAGGTTGTGTAGCCCTATGGCAACCTTGCGGCGCTTCCTACCATGGGTGATGTGGAGTTTCTCCTGTAGCTGGATTATGCTTCGAATTAGTGAGTCACTGAAGTCTATACCCTTGACGACGGCGCATACAAAGTATGGGCGGACCTTCTGGGTTTTCTCCTCTACAATCGCGACGTAGGTCGAGTCATTGACTCTGTAATGGCGAAGCCCAGGCTTCTCGCCTGTGAAGCTCGCGTAAGCTCGGGCGAGGCCCTCGGTGCTCATCAAGTCGGGCCTATTGGGGAAAACCTCCAGAGCGAAGCCCTCCTCATGAGGACCCTCCCAACTGGTGCCCATCATGGGGAGCCTCTCCTGAAGCTCTTCGATTGTGACCTTTCTCCCAAGAACCTCCTGGAGGTCAGATAAATTTACATTGATCACCGGCATACAGGGTCACCTCGTCCAGAGCTTCGCCTTGCGGAGAAGCCCAATGTCATTGCCGTAAAGCTCCTTGATTGTGTCGACGTGATAGCTTTGCATGACTAATCTGTCAAATCCTGGACCCCATGCAAGGACAGGGACGTCGATGCCGATCAAGGGCTTGACGACCTCAGGACGGAACATGCCTGCCCCGAATAGCTCCATCCAGCTTCCGCGTTCCTCGATCCAGACTTCGGCTTCGATGCTCATTTCGGTATAGGGGAAGTATCCTGGACGGAATCTGAACTTCTTGAGCCCAAGTCCCTCAAGGTAAGCCTTGAGGTAACCCTGCATGTCGCGGAAAGTAACATCCTCACCTACAACGATTCCGTCGGTCTGGTAGAACTCGGCGAGGTGATTCCAGTCGATTGCCTCGTTGCGGAAGACACGGCCGACGCTGAAGAACTTTCCGGGGAGGTCCTCTGGTTTGAGTTGACTGAGTTGGAGGACGCTGAGGCTCGTAGTGTGGGTTCGTAGGCAGCAGCGTGAGGCGAGCTCCGGATTCCATTTGTATTGCCAACCAGTTGAGCCGGTCGTCCAACCGGTCTCGTGAGTCTTCTTCACCTGCTCTACAAGCTTACCCTCTGGGAGTCGTCCGCTGTGTGGAGTCTTCATATAGAATGTGTCGGCGAGGTCCCTTGCGGGGTGGTCCTGGGGCTGGTAGAGGGCGTCGAAGTTCCAGAAGCTGAGTTCGAGGTAGTGGCCCTTCATCTCCTTAAAGCCGAGTTCGACCCAGAAGCGGCGGATGTAGTCGATGATCTGGCTTATGAAGTGACGCTTGCCTGGTGTTAGACTGGGGACAGGTAGACTCACGTCGTAGTGTTGAATGACGGCGTCGCGCCAGGCACCAGATTGGAGTATCTCAGGCGTGATCTGGGTAAGCACAGGTCGAGCTGCAATTGACTCAATGTACGGGAGGACCTCAACACCGAAAGGAGTGAGCTCAACGAATCGGTCGGTCTCCTCCTTGACTTCGACTAGGCCGCGCTTTGTTAGAATGGGTATCCTGGCAGCTAGCTCGGCGCTAATTTTACCTTCGTGGATCATGCCTTGGGTGAGGTGTTTAAGTATCTTCTCGTCGACGGTCTCGAGCTTCGCAGCCTTTTCACCCTCAGGGGTGGCCTCAACCTTTCCGGCCTTGATATTAGCCCAGCCGTTGCTGCGTACCCAAACGAGAGCAATATTGATTGCGGGAATATCCCCCTTAAGGTAGGTGAGTTCGTTATCACCGCCGACGGCTGCCTCGATCAGCTGCTTCTCCGGGAGCCCTTCGTCTGCGTACCTTTGACCCTCCTCAGTGAGTTTAAAGAAGTGTGAGATCTCCTCCCTGAAGCTAACGACGCCCTTGGTCTCCGCCCAAGCGGAGGCCTTCTCCACTGCGTCCCTACCCAGCCCTGTTACCATGACTTAACGTAGCTGTAGAGGACTGGCCACTGCCTCTTAGGGCAGTTAGGAGTTTCCTCTCATTCTCATTTAGACTTGCGGCTACCTCTTCGGGGTTCAAAGATCTCACTAGCCTACAATTAACGGCGGGGTATGATGTTTAAAAACACACAGGCAATATTAGTTGTTAACTCAACGTGTGGTAAAAACCCTCTTTTCACATAAAAAAGGATGTTAACGCGATTTAGTCACATGTATTCGGTTATCTTCCTCTGAGTTAGAGTGCTTCTGAGCAGAGGCCCTGCCTCAATCCACTTCTCAAGTGGTATGGTTAACCTACTCATGACGTATTTTAGTGCTGAATCCATCGATGCATATAGCCTTGGAGTCTGCTTCATAGCATTACGGCAGTTCTCTCGGACCTGCCAGACACCTACGGGTAGGATATAGTCGGGGTAGGCCTCTCGGAAAATGAAAACTTTGGCCTGGCGTTGGACCTTGGTTAGGTGCTCCATAACAGCGAGTCTACCCGAATAATAACAGCCGCCCATCGAGGCGTATGAACTCCTTCCATTGTAACCCTCCCAGTCAGTGACAATGTTAACGTTCGTTTCCGAAGGGTTCCAGAGGGTCTTCGGATACCAAGCCTCATAAGCCTCATAGCTCCAAGCGTCGGGAACTAGGAGGATCTCGAAGCGGTTGCCAAGATACTCTGACTCGTAAACTTCGAACTGGTTGACGAGTGGATAATCCTTCGTCTTATTAGCCATGTCCTTACTGAGAAGGTCATCTATGGCGGTGATGCTCCACCTTGTTGGGACGAGTCGACGGTTCTTCTCTACACCGAAGCTACCTGTACTAAATGCCTTAACTATGCTTGAGACGGGGACACCACTGTGGTAGAGCGTCTTCGCTGCCTGGGCAGCTTTAAGGTCGGTATCGTAGTGAGCCTTCTCCATCCAATGGTTCCACTTGATGAAACCTATCTCGACCCTCTCAAGAGGAGCGGTGGGACCTATCGGCTGTAGATCATTATCCATGTAGAGTCTCTTCACAGGTGCCTTCCGAAGCCTCATCTCTGTCTCGACATAGTTATCGCTGAGGCTGATCTCGCGAGTTGCGTCTAGTATCTTCCCCGCCTTCTCGGGTTTACGAACATTAATGGGGGTCATACCGCGGACGAGCTGGCTTCGGAAACCAATAATCTCTTCCATGCTGCGACCAAACCACTGCTCGGTGTCGTCGAGAAGGGTTGTATCCCCGTAGAAACTGGGGGCCATGGGTCCAACTTGGACATAGGGATAGCCGAAGCGGCCGACGAAGACGCTGGGGGGTGAAGAGCCTTCTATGTTTGTGCCGTGTACGCTGCGAAACATCTTGGTGTGAGCTGCGACCTGTTCAATGATGGGGCAGCGGGTCTTCCCACATAGCATCTTTGAGCCTTTACAAACTGTGCAGAGATTGTCGCGGGCCTGGATCTTAAGCTGATCGTTTGTATAGTCCAGCCCCGTCCCTATCTCGGGGTCAGACTGTACCAACTCACGAACCCAAGTGTTCTGGGGCTTGAAGCTTTTAGCTATTCTCTTCCCCAATCTGGTGGTTTCTCACATTCGGCTAGTTATAGGGGTTACGAGGTGCATATGTTATGGGGAGATAGTTGAAAGTGAAATTGATTCAAAAAAGGAAAGGAAAATTCGCATGCCTAGGATTAAGAGTCTTAGAATACTACACCCTAACGATGCGGAATCGCATACGCGCAGTCTACATGATAATCTTTTGAGCGATCGCCAAGATATTGAAGAAAATGAGGATAATTTTCTAGCCTTATTCACCTAAATTTTAATTAATTTTTTCTATTATAGCGAACAAACTAGTTTCATTGGAGGGAGCACTTTAACATTCAGCAACTTGTCTGTCGATGATCGGCTCGGATCCCTCAGACTACTATACATCTCGGCTTTCCTAGTCGCAACCGCGATAGGGACACCAATGATGCTCGCCTCCGTCCAAGCCGAGGAACTCGGAGCCACCCTCCTAGAAATCGGCCTCACGGGGACCGCTGCAGCAGCTCTCTACACCTTTATGACCCTGATTGCTGGATCTCTCCTTGACAGGTTCGAGAAGATACGTCTCTACCTCGCGTTCAATGTCTTCACAACATTGTGCCTTCTCTACTTCGCCTTCGCGGGCAACATCCAGCAGGTCTCCATCGGCAGAGTCTTAATCGGGTTAGCCGGCGGAGCATTCTGGGCAACGGCTGGGACAATAACTGCGGACTTGGCGCCCCCAGAGCTGCTAACACACGCCATCGGCAGATACAACCTGAGTTGGCTACTCGGCTTCGTCATAGGTCCCCTCGCCGGAGGGTGGATCGCCGACTCCTTCGGTTATCCGTTCCTCTGGGCTATCCTCACGGGCGTGATGCTCGTTGCCCTAGCCGTGAACACTGTGATGCTCCCACGGATCAGGCTGGAGACACATTCCAAGGAGATTAAATTCGACTTCTCCGCCGTGGGCTCCCTCAAGTGGGCGTACGTTACAATGATCCCCTACGCTCTTGGGCTCGGCATCTACTTCTACATCCTCCCCGCTACTATGGCGGAGAGAGGACTCTCGGCTACTGTGATCGGGATCCTCATCGCTGTGGCGACCTCAGTCAAGTGTGTTGGGTTCTTCTACTCGGAGCGGGTTGTTGGTGTCGGCGTAAAGAGAGGCATGCTCATTGGATCCATTGGTCTCGCCATCAGCCTCATCGGCGTTGCTTATGCATATACCACCCTGGGATTCATCTGGTCCATCATCCTATTTGGAGCATCCAACGGCGTCATAGAGCCAATCATAGCGAACTACGTCGCCCAGGGATCTCCGAGAGGTAGCTTAGGTGCGACTATGAGCTTCTATGAGTTCATGTATGGCGCTTTTATGTGCGTCAGCCCCATCGCGGCGGGTTACGTCAGCCAACTATACTCGGCATCGACGACCTACATTGGCCTCGGTCTTATAGCTCTGCTAATAATTCCGACATCTGCTCGACTAAAGAAACTGAACGATACAAATTAAAAAAAAAAATAAGTTAAATAGCTTTCAGCTATGAGCGCGCGTCTAGACTACAAATGTTGGAAATTGTATTGGAATTTAGTTTAAATATCCATTCATCGTAAAATAAACACGATGGTTCTTGGTCAACAGACGCCAATCGACCGTTAAAACGATAAGGCTGTCCAACGACCTCAACGACTACCTCAGCAGGGAAGCCCAGAAAACCAACCAAACCGTATCCTCACTCACCACAGAGATCCTCACCTACTACAGGGACAAATACAGCTACGTAGACAAACTCAAACCAGTCGCACTCCTCCCCACCACACTCACCCTCATCCTCGAGACCATCGAAGACGACGAACTCATCAGGCTAGGTCCCCTCATCGCGCATGAGCTGCTCATGTACATAGAACACGCGCTTGGGGAGGGGAAGACGGGCCCAGAGGGATTGGATTGGTGTATGGGTTGGCTGCTTCCATCCTCCCACTGGTTCAACTGTTACCGCTCGGATGAAGCGTATATGGTTACGCATCAGATGGGTAAGAAGTGGGGTATCTTCCTCTCGAGTTTCCTCTCCTCGCTGGTTGAGTTGCAGACGGGTGTGAGGGCTGACGTTGTTGTGGATGGGGGTGTGATCGTGTTGTCTTCGGCAGCTGGAAGGGTTGTGAATAATAGGGGTAAGAAGCAGATCTGAGGGGAACAAGCTGATTTCCCTAGATTTATTGTGGACATCGATGTTCGCGTACATTTGTGTTCGATTCGAATTAAGAGATTACAATTGTAAACATCCACTATTAATAGAAAACAAACTCTAACAACTACATGCTCGCGAATGCAAGACGCGAAGCACCAAAAGAAAACTAATAGGTGTGTCTGAAATGAAGTATGTTTGGCACTGGGATTGGAGTATAGAGGACTTCGACAGGGAGATGGAGCTTAGCCAGAAGTTCGAAAAAGCGATGAAGGAGGATCCGAAACAGTTCCCAAAGATGCTCACGAATACGATGTTCACTGATAGAGGTAAGGGGTTCAGGATCATCGAGGCGGAGAACGAGCAGCAAATTGCCAACCTCATCGTGTTCTGGTGGCCGACAGAGGACTGGTGGCTCGAGGTGGTTCTTGAGAGCCAGGGCGAGGCTTTCCAGAAAGCTATGAAGAAGTTTCCATTGAAGTAAAATTATTGCATACAAGCTTCGGATCCCTTTTTCTATCCAGTAAATGCAGACGCATCTGATGCAGCAAACGAGTCGAAGATTCGGATACTTGTCAAAAAAATAAAACAGGACTTTTCAGAGGTCATCGTATTTCTAATCGAGGCTGCATTGGAGTAGTTTAAGGAGACGCTTTGACTCCGTAACCGGACCACAACACCCCGAGCGGTTAGCTTAAGAAGGATGTAGAAGAATATGCTATGGTTCCTTTGAGCATAGTCGTTGAAAACGTCTCCTTCCCAAGCGAGGGAAACACACTTTTAGGGAGAATCTACCGGCCAGCACCAGAGGGTAAATACCCCGCTGTCGTCGTCTGCCACGCTTACCCTGGTGACACGAAGAACATGGACCTCGCTGAGGAACTCGCCCTTAAAGGCATAGTGACGCTGATTTTTTACTACCAAGGCGCCTGGGGGAGTAAGGGAGTATACAGGTTCACAAAGCTGGAGCTGAACACTAGAGATGCAGTTGCATTTCTTAGGGAGCTGCCTTGCGTCGACCCGGATCGCGTAGGCCTCGTTAGTCATAGTATGGGGGCGTTACCACAGACTAAGAGGATGAGCCTTGACCCGACTATAAAGACAGGAGTCATGATGGCACCTGTGTCGGACATCGGCCTCTGGACGAGGGGGGACACGTTGGAGACAGTGGTGAGGAGCTTCATCGAGTCGGCGAAGGGAAAGCTCGAGGGGATGACGCCTGATCAAGTGCGCGCCGACCTCAGGGAGGTAACGGAGATAGGAAACCCCGTGAAATTAATCGGCGAGGTGAGGGCCCCAATCATAATGTTGGTGGGTACCTCGGATGAGGTGACACCGCCAGAGCTCTGCAAGATCCTTTACGATAAGGGGAGGGAGCCGAAGAAGTGGGTTTTAATCGAGGGAGCGGACCACAGCTTCTCAGAGCATAGAATTCCCCTGATCAAGGCTGTCCTTGACTGGCTTAGGGTTAGCCTCTAGTCACCGAACCCTTTTTCCGTCTTCGGTGTTCAAGTTTCTAGATGCCGATCCATGGTGGAAACCTTCGAAGCTTCCTAGTGAGGCTTCCATCTCTCTACTTCGGCCTGTTTCTATTCGCTGCTGGGCAGGTTACAAATCTCTACTCAGGACTTGGGATGAACCCTTGGGGGGTTTTCCACGTGGGAGTATCAGTCCTGAGTGGGTTAACTTTGGGTCAGGTAAGCCAGATTGTAGGGTTAGTTGTGCTTCTACTTGGATGGGCACTAGGGTTCCCTCCTGGCTTCGGGACAGTTATGAATATGTTCTTCATCGGCTACTTCACGGACCTGATTATAAACCTGAACCTTGTGCCGAAGCCAACCGACCCAATGGGTCAAGCTGTAATGCTACTTTTAAGCGTGGTATTTGTGGGTGCAGGGACACTCTTCTATATGAGGGTTCAGCTGGGGGCGGGGCCACGGGATGGACTTATGGTTGGACTTGTGAGGCAACTAGATAGGTCAGTTTGGCTAGTACGTGGAAGTATAGAGGTCAGTGTTCTCATACTAGGGTACTTCCTTGGGGGGCCAGTCGGCATCGGCACTGTAGTGACGGCTCTGAGTATCGGTTACGCCGTCCAGTACTCCTTTAAGCTAGGTAATTTCGAGGGTAAGTCGCCTCAGATGAATCTCTGGGAACTATACGGCTACCTTCAGGGTAAAGACTAGAGAATTTAATTCATGAAACGCGTGGTTCTACACCAAATTTCTAAAATTTTCTCTAAATACTTTCTCTATTTTTATTAAATGAATTAAGTCTACCATTGATACGGTGTTATTCATGATCTACGAGTGGCGTGTTTACGAGGCCATCTCCGGCCGCATGGATGCTCTTAACGAGCGCTTCGCTAAGGTAACCCTCAAGTACTTCGAGAAGCACGGCATCAAAGTGATTGGATTTTGGACAGCAATCATAGGCACAAGCAACGTTCTCTACTATATGCTCGCCTATGAGGACCTTGCCCATAGGGAGAGAGCTTGGAACGCCTTCTCCACGGACCCGGGCTGGGTAAAGGCACGAACCGAAACGGAGCAGAGAGCCGGAGGTCCCCTAACTGAGAGAATCACTAACATGATCCTAAAACCAACAGACTACTCACCTTTGAAATAGAGACAAAAACGCACCCAACTCCTCACATTTTATTTTTCCTACTTATTATCGTGGAAGTTGGCGTAGTTACGGGAGCATGTTGGATTCCGCTATCCGCCTGAAATCTCAGCCGACGCCTTTGATGTTCTCCTCTTCGTCACCGAATCAACCGAGTACAACCCAAACCGTACCTTGTACCGCTAGACCACTCGAGGTTATCTATGAGGCTCCAGTGGAAGTAGCCACGCACAGGGACGCAATCGAGTTCTATCGCCCTCTGAATCGCATCCAGGTGTCCCAAAAGATATCTCTCCCTCCTCAAGTCCTCCGAGTCCGCTATACCGTTCTCTGTTATGTAGATTGGCCTCCTGTATCGAGTGTATGCCCAATCGCAGACCCAACGCAACCCCTCCGGATAAGTGTCGAAGCCTACGTCGCTGGGATCCACTGCCGGGGCAAAGTCAAAGTCGAGGCGAGGGTCACCCCCTTTCGCCACATGCATAACCCGCCTCCTCATGTAGTAGTTGATCCCTAACCAGTCACAGCCCTTTACGAGGTTAGGTAGCATCTCATTCCCCTCGACCAGCCCATCTGCATTCATATCATAGTCGCCGCGGAACACGGCGTTTAGACTCCACTCGTTGAAGAGGTAGTCGTTGAACAGGGTTGCCTTCACATCGGCCTCACTCGAAGGATCAGCTGGCTCATGATAGTGAAGCACAGCAACTATCCCGACTCTGGAGGGACCAAAGGATCCCGCAGAGGTCCGGTCCCACCTTTTAACCTGCTCATAAGCCAACCCATGAGCCATAGAGAGATGTTTCATCGCCACCATGAATGACTCGAAGTCATTCAGCCCCGGTGGAAACTCACCTCCATCTAAAAATCCATGATCCGAAACTATTTTCACCTCATTGATCGTCGCCCAAAGATCCACCAAGTCCCCGAATGCGTAAGCTGCACAGGCACAATACTTTGCGAACTCCACCATGGTTCCCTCGTCAAGCCATCCTCTCTTCCCTTCCGGTGCAACCCCATCGCGAGTCGCGATCGGGTCATGTAGCCAGAGCGGGATCGGCCAATGGTATAGCGTCACCATCGGCTCCAATCCCGACCTCCTGCACTCGGAGATGATCTGTCTATACCTCCTAGCCACAGCCTTATCCGTTAGCTTAACAAGCTCACGCATCCCACGATCGTCAACCCATACCTTCTCGATATTACCGTGTATGTCGCGGTGAACCTCCACTGATACACCCTCAGTCGAGGTGGGGAAGATCCTGGACCAATCTAGGCTCATTCTGAAGGCGTTGCACCCTATCCGCCGAGCCAACTTGAAGTCACCCCCGTATAGCTCCCAGAATCCAGGACCTTCTTCAGGCACATCCCCGCTCACCCAGCCTCTCCGCTTGTTCTCAGCGTCGTGGAGCCAAGCCCACCAATCAGACTGATCAGCGTTCCTACCCTTCCCATCTCGACCTGGAAGGAGGAGACCGCCACACCCCAAAGGAACCCCTCAGGAAAAGCGCCACCCAAGGCCCATCGATACTCATTTATCATCATAGGCATTTAACACAAGCGTGCGTGACAATGCAATCAAAATCGGGCGGTGCCAGGTTAACGTTTTATCCATCCTAGCACCGTCCTAAATTATGCCAGAATTCGGAGTTAACCACGAATCCGGAGATTTGAAGCGTGTCCTCGTTCACCATCCAGGCAACGAGCTCGACCTCGCCAACCGGGATCCAGCGACCCACCACTTCGACTGCGCCGTCGACATAAAGCGATTTCAGAACGATCACCGCATGCTTATGGATGCTCTCACTGAGGCCGGCGTAGAGGTTCTAGACGTCGGCACACTACTAGCCGACAACCCCGCCATGAGGAAACAGATCGCCCAAGCCCCTAATCTCGTATTCACCAGAGACTCAAGCACAGTAACAGAAGCTGGCGCCATCCTCTTCCGCATGGGCCTCCCCAGCAGACGCGTAGAGACGCCCATAATCCGCGCCGCCCATGAGGCCGCTGGAACCCCCATCGCCCATCAGCTCAAGGAACCCGAAACCTTTGAGGGCGGAGGCTTTGCTCTCCTAGAAGGACGAGTAGCCGTTGCCGGCCTCTGCGACCGCGCCACTCAGGGTGCCCTAAACGACCTCGGCGACTTCCTCCTTAACGAACAGATCGTCGACCAGTTCATCCAACTCAACATGCCTAAGGGCTACATTCATATAGACGGTGAATTCGCTGAGCTCCCCGGCAAACGCGCAATAGCCCACCGCATCTCCCTAGAGGAGAATCCTGCCACATTCCGAACACGCACAGAGGCATGGGAAGGCAGCTTCCTCGAGTGGCTCGTTGATGATAACTACGATATAATTGAGATCACCGACAAGGAGTGCCTCGACATGGCTGCTAACTTCCTAACAGTCCACGAAGACCTCTGCATCCACTACACTGGCAACCCACGGGTCATGCAGGAGGCTAGAAATCGCGGCATAGAAGTCGTCCAGATCCCGGGAGACGAGATGCGACTAGGCTGCGGTGGCATTCATTGCATGA
>CAWACK010000003.1:0-23818 GCA_963780545.1 Candidatus Bathyarchaeota archaeon | reverse complement strand
TTTTTGAATTATTTTCTTCCCTGTGGGGGGACATCTCGGTTTCCGCTATTATAAGAGGGATCAGTACCCTCCCACTTCTACTACCACTAGAAGCAATAGAGGGGCAAAACCGATCACTCCAAGTCCAAAGTATATAAAGTGTCTATAAACATACGTTTATGGACAGTGGCCTTCTCAAAGTGCTATAGAAATAGGGTTGTTTCGAGGCTCCTTTTTGAGAACAGAGCTTGAATACTGCCCAAAACCGGTGATCACTTATGGGAGTTTTAGGTCTCGATTCTGATTTAGAACCTTGTAGACGTATCAAAAATGGCCGTTTTAGGGGTTTTAAATACACTTAGGGTAGTCTATCTCCGTGTGGGTGTTATAGTCTAGGCTCTCAAAGTGATCGCTCCGATCACCCCTAAATCGGGGCAAAAGCTAGGCAGCGAAACGTTATACTCTACCATAATAAAGAAAAAAAGCAGCCATGTGTCAAATTCAAAGCCATGTAAATTAATATTGACAAAAGTAGAAAAGCGTCTAGACTCCACGCCATAGGATAAAAACTTCGAGAACGCACCTTACCCATGATTAGTTCATCGATTTGTACCACTGTTTCCTTAAGCTCATTAATTGCACTAAGACCTATAGCTAACATACTATCCTCAATCGAGTACACGAATAGGATAACCCCGACTCGACTATGACTCACTCAGACGCCGTAATCAAGCATACGGATGGATCTGGTTCGGTCAAGAGTCGAGCAAGTTCAGTGGCGTCGATGAGTTTATTCAGCTGCGTAAGCTTCTCACAGTAATCCCAAATTCTTCACTTGTCAAAGGCGAGTCTCAAGACTTACGGTTTCTGAACAACCCGATCCCTGCTTCGGTTTTTAATCCGCCTTCAGACGCATTGTACCGTTTGAGAGTCCCTCTCTTAACGTGTCTCCGCTTACTCCCCAATTGAGCTCGCGACCCCGCCCAACCATAGCTGTCCTTTAGAATTAGGAAGATGTCTAGGAGATCCTCCAGTTTTTCAACCTCCCAAGTCCCTAACACCACGAGCCAATTCAACTTAGAATGTCTATCCTCGAGCTCCAGCGTTCCAGCGTAGTCTGCAACTCCTCAAGAGATCCTGCGCCCACCTCAACATCTGAGATCCCGCGTGCTTAGTGGATCAGCCCGATCACACTGATCGCACACCAAACAAGACGTTAGGGGCTAACGGTCCCACATGAAGAGACGTCAGAAAGGCTCTGAGCTGACCCTGACGCCTCTTGAGGCAGCCACCAGACAGACCGCGGGACTCGGCTCCTCCAGAAGCTCACCAAGCATGGTCGGGTCCATTATTCCCTCCATCCTCCTGCGCAGTTCACAGAGAGCACCAAATCCCTCACCCGTCAACGGGGTGTTCCTCCACGCTATATTCATATAGTACCAGAGGCGGTCCCCAGGCTCTAAATCCTTATATGGTTTGTCGCGGCTACTGAGGAACTCTTTCTCCCTGAGACCTGATCACCGCCTCCTCCTCACTGGAGCCCGCTACACCCGCAGCCCTGAACCGATCCTCGAAACTCAGGTAGACATCTAGGAGCTCCCTCAGCTCGTCGACCTCCTCGAAGCCCTCAACTCCGGTTATTAGCCTCGCGAGCTTGGATCGTCTCCCCTCGAGCTCCAGAGTGACTAGCAGCTCGGCGAGTATCGAGTCCGCGCTCCTCAGCATCTCCGAGACCTCCCCCGTGGTCTGTTCATCCATTGTCACGCTTCCGTTGACGTATACTTCTGGGGCCCATGTGTCGGGGGAGCCTATGCGTAGCTTCGTCAAGCCGCGCAGCATAATCGATGCTTCTTCCCCGTTGGTGGGGCTTCGCTGTTTGAGTCTATAGTAGGTGGGCGGCGGATGCTTCCCGGGCCCAACATCGACCCACCTCTCCGCGATGCCCTCGTCGACGAGGATCTCGAGATGCAGTGCCAGGGTGGAGGCTGCTACTTGCGTTAATTGTTTTAGGACCTTGTTTCTCATCCAGGTCTCGGATAGAGCCGCCCTTACCTTTTCATGTGTAGTGATCCAGCTCTTTCGGCGTTTGCCTCCGTATCCCTTTCGCCTCATCAATATATCTCGAAGTTACTTTGAGCATATTGGATTTACCGTTTGCGGTGGCTTATGGTGATGGTGTTATTGGATGGGCTCCGCTGGTTCGGGTTTGGTCTCGCTGGTTGGCCTCAAGGCGTTTGCCTCCCGCTCGCTGGGATCTCACCCGATTCTGCGTAGCGTCATCTTGTCTGAGATGGACTACGTGACACGTGAGGAGTATCTGGTGAAGATGGATACCTGGCTCAGTATTTTCGACTCAGAAACTAAATGTTAATATAAAAACACGAAAATAACAACTAATCCCGCGTCGATGACACACGCGTATTACCATCATAAAAATCTAGCATTAATTCTTAGTTTTTTTGTAGTTATTCAGTTACAGATACAGATAATCGAAGTGGTGGAACATCGGAGGTTGTTTAAGCGCGCCTACAGAATCCTTCAAGCTGGTAGATGATCTGTCAATCTAGAATATCCGGCTCTTCACGAGGGCCAAATTAATGGTTAACGATAGCACCGTAGATTATCGCCAGCCCTATAGCAATGATGATGAAAGGCCAGATCAAGTTCCAGATATTCCAGCGCGCGCATATTATTAGGCGATATCCCTCTGGAATCATATGACACGCGCACGAAAATTTTCTACCCATCAAAGTTAAATGATTTTATTTCATTTATTGTTTCGTGAAGATATGTCAACCCTAGTTAAGAAACTGTCAAAAAGAGAACTCCTCAACATCTGGGTACCTCCGCCAAATTTTCCGATGGAAAAAGGGATCATCAACCTGTTCTTCGTAGACCCAGACATCCCAACGCCACCACACATAATAGAAGCTGCATATAAAGCGATGAAGCAGGGATATACCAAATATGATTTATCGCATGGGCTGCCAGAATCCTTAACCGCTATAACAGGGTACTTCAAGAATTATGGAATCCAGGTTGACCCCAGTTCGGAAATACAAGTAACGGCGGGGAGTTCGCAGGCCATAAGGCAATCTCTGTGGGCCTTCCTAAATCCGGGCGACCAGGTCATCATCGAGGACCCGTGTTATCCTCCCTATTTAGCACCAATAATGTTCGCTGGCGCAGAGGCAGTCAGAGTCCCATTGATAAAAGAGAGAAAAATAAACAGTGCATACAGGCCAGATGTTGAAGCTCTTGCGGGTAGGATAACTGATAAAACAAAGATAATCTTGATCAACCAATCGCATAATCCTACGGGTTGCATTTACACCCGAGATGAGTTGACGAAAATATCAGAACTGGCTATTGCAAATGATCTCCTTGTTATCTCCGATGAAGTCTATCAGGGCTTCATATGGAATAACCAGAAACATGAATCCATCTACACGCTCGCTGGGATGAAAGAACGGACAATGTTGATCTGGAGCTTCTCTAAACTCTTTTCCATGACTGGTTGGCGTCTAGGATGCATAATCTCCAATCCTGAAATCATAAACCATGTTAACCTGGTGCCCATGGAGCCTAACCCCCCAACATTCATTCAGAAAGCTGGGGTAGCTGCGTTGGAAGGCCCATGGGAATCGGTCGATGAGATAAGGGAAACCTTCAGGAATAGACTTGATTACACCGTAAAGCGCTTGAACGAGTTAGATGGCGTTTTTTGTCCGTATCCTGACTCTGGGATCACCCTTTTCCCGGATATTAGTGGAACAGGAATGTCGTCGATGGAGTTCTTCGAGTTCGCAAGAAAGGAAGCTAAGGTTTTAGTTACTCCGGGCAAAGCGTTGGTCCAGCCGGGGAGGGTCACGTTAGGGTTTGTGTTGTCCAGCCAGAGGAATTGTTAGCTGAGGCTATGAATCGGCTGCAGGCTGTCCTTGCGCGTTGGCGCAGCCCATTTAAAATTAATTAAGAAAGTATTTTAACTATAATGGTAAATATATTTATTGTGATGGGGTAGATTGAAACTGGATCAGGAGTATGAGGAGCTGAAGGACCAGATTTCGAAATTCCGCGTTGAGACGAAGCAAAGGCTGGAGACCATTGAAGGTCAGCTGAATAAGCAGATCAGGCTAAATTACAACAGAACCACTATAGATTACCTATCGAGTTTTACAAACAACTTCATCACCTCGATGAAATGCGAGTATGAGCAAGACAATGAGAAGAAGTGCAAAGAGAAGATGCTGTCGATCCAACACGAATACATCGACCTTTTGAAGTCTGGCAAGATAACTGAGTCATTAAATGCCCTGAATAAAGCGATCGAGGTTTCAAGACAGATTAAGGAGTCTTTTCAGAAGGAGGGGAAGGCTGGCTGTGTCAGCTGCTTCGAGAGCGAGATCAACGGGCTCGAGATTAATCGTGTTTACTCTCGCAACTATCGGAGCTGGAGTCTCCCCACATTTCCACCGACGAGAACAAGTTACTGATCAGTGAGATCGAGCCGGCGGAGGTTGACGAGAAGTTCCTCAACCCGCTTTCACATCCAGCCAGGATCACTGTCATGCTGAGCATTTACCGTGGCGATAACCATTTCACCGACTTTATCGAGAAGACTGGTCTATCAGGGGGGCACCTTATATATCATCTGAAGAAGCTGGAGGATAGTGGATTGATTCGGCAGTTCGCTTCTAAGGAGTATGTGCTAACTAGCAAGGGTCTCAACAGTCTGGTTATGGTTGCGAACCTAAATAGTACGTTAAAATAGAAAAACGTATTTTTTTATAAAAAAAACGTATATTTGAAGTGAAAATGGATCTAGCAGAGCTTCATCTGGGGGATTTCTGGAACATTATGCGTGTCCAACGTTTCTGTACGGCGGCTCCTCGCGCGCGCTTAGTTGTTTAGAAATTAGCCAATTTACGTCGCTTTTAACGCCTCAAACACCCTAAAAATGGGATAACTCACCCAATCAGTAACGAACCAAACAACGAAAACAGCCTAAGACGGAAAACCACGGAGCGGAAGGATAAACCCCCCTAGGTAAGCCCTCTCCTCTCCCCGAACGGAGACTCACTCGACGAAGCGCTTGATGCACCTTACCAGACGGGGAGTCCCCAGCCTCACCGCCGTCACCGCGACGGCCAGCATCGAGATGAGGCTCAAAGAGACGTGGATCACGACCTCCGTGAGGCCCCTGACTTGTAGGCTGTCAAGCATCAGCCAGTTCTTAGCCCGCCCGAACAGCCTCTCGATACTCCACCGCTTCCGGAACAGCCTCACGACCCGCTTAGACCCCTTAGCCACGAAGTCCCGGCCCACCCTCAGCGCCCTCCTCGCCCGGGAGTCCCTCCTCACCGGGATGATCGGCTCCGCTCCCAGCCACTCCGCCGCGTTCCGCACGTTCTCCGAGCTGTACTGGCTGTCCGCCACCACGGTCCTGAACCCGACGCCGAGCCTGCGGGTCCTCTCCAGCAGCGGCTCGAAGTACAGCTTATCGTTATCGTTGCACGGGGCGACAGTGAAGGCGATGGGGAGCTCCGAGTCGGCGCAGCAGACCGTGTGCACGCGGTACCCGAGGATGAAGCCTCGTCTGCCCCTGCCGACCCTCGCGTCGGGGTCGCTCCTGCCAGAGACGTTGTCCATGGCTCTTCCGCTGTAGGCCTCGATGTGGGTGCTGTCCACCGCCACGACCTTGCCGATCATGGCTCCGGACTCGATGAGCATCCTCGCCAGCCGGCTGAATATCAGCTGGTACGCCTCCTCACCGATGCGGAGCCGGAACTGGGTGAAGAGGCCGTGGCTCGGCGTCCTCCTTCGGAAGCCGCAGGCCTCGCCAGCCTCCTGTCCCTCCTCAGGCGTAGGGCGAGCCTCCTGTCGCTGGGGATCTGGAGGAGGTACTTGAGGATCTGCGACTTGAAGATGGCGAGTGGGTCGAATGGGTTCCTGCCGGGTCCTTCGCTGTGGTAGTGCTCCATGAGAGTATCGCGTATCCCGTCTAGGTTGAGTGAGTCAAGCACACGCTCAACGTTCAACCTATCCTCAAAGAAGAATTGATGTACGATTATTTAATTTCTAAACAACCTTGCGCGCGAGGCATTGCAGGGACTCTGGTCCAGAGGACTGTGGTAAGCAAATGGCCAATGATTTGGCTGGAAGATTCCCTTCAGACTCTAAGGTTGTCTTGATAGGCTACCAGCCAGCCATCATATATTACGTGTCGAGGGCTTTTAGGAACTTGAGAGTTACAGACATGGATTCCAGCAACATAGGAAGGGTGATTGAGGGAATAGAGGTTGAGCCTCACACTCACAACTCAGATGCTATCGCGTGGAGCGATGTCGTATTGTCAACCGGATCCACTTTGGTCAACGGAACGCTGGAGGGTATCGTCAATTCTAGCCGTGGAAAAAGATTGTTCTTTTTTGGAGTTACTCTGGCTGCTGCAGCATACGAGTTTGGGTTCGACAGGCTGTGCTTTGAAGCACTGTAGATCTCTTCTCCACGTTTGCTCGCTAACATTTTTAAATACGTCTGGGGTTGAGTGCCGAGATGATTAAAGGGGAAGACGAGGAGTGGAAAGGATTTGAAAGAGGAAATGATAGGAGATGCTGGAGAGGGCCTCGGGCAAAGCGCGCACAACGATAAGCTCGTCGCAGGCTCAATAACCATGACTTCCTTTATTATACATTAAATATTAGAGTGCACCTTGTGAGAACAATGCTCAAATGATTACCTCGTTACCTTAGGCTAAAATTCCTGCAACATTACAAATACGAAGGATTCTGGTCATATTTTTTGATTTTCCACACTATCAAAGATGCAACCCAGGCAACAACGAAGATGACCACTATTCCGTAACCGAGGACCTCAAAGTCCAGCCCATCCAGCCAAGCCCAGAAGCCCCCACTCAGACCAAACTCCATAGAAAGAACCTGAAGCACCTCGATCCCACCGATCACGAACGCCAACGAGGACAGAGATCACCGTCACAGTCAAATTATAAAATACCTTTCGAACCGGGCTTAAGAAGGCCCACCCATACGCCAACCGCATCGTGACGCCATCCGTCGTATCGACAAGAACCATCCCGCAGGTGAACATCAGTGGCAGAACCAGAATATAGTAGATGGGGATGCTCGTTGAGACCCCCACTCCCACGCTGATCGCTATCAGGGCGACCTCGCTCGCGGTGTCGAAGCCGAGGCCGAAGAGGACTCCGATAGGGTAGATCTGCCATGGCTCGCTAACTATCCTGAAGAGGGGTCGGAAGAATCGGTTCATGAATCCATGTTCGTTGAGGTAGTCCTCGAGTTCTTTCTGGTTCAGTTTTCCCTGCCTGAGCTGCCTAAATGCCCTATAGATTTCGAGGACTATGATAGTGTTTAGTAGGCCGATTAGGAAGAGGAAGACTCCAGAGACGAGGGTACCAACTATGGCTCCGCCGCTCTGCAGCGCGGGGATATTAGCCGTGATCGCACGCGTCGCTATTACCAGTCCCAAGATGAGGCCCATGACTATAGTCGAGTGGCCGAGGGAGAACCATGTTCCAACCGTGAAGGGTCTCTTTCCCTCCTGGATCAGTTTTCTGGTGGTGTTATCGATGGCCGCGATGTGGTCCGCGTCCACGCCGTGGCGGAGGCCGAAGATATATGAAACGATCCCTAACCCGGCGAGGGGTACGGATATTTGGCCTATAATCACTGAGGCTATGAATGCCAGTACAGTGGTTACGGCTATGCCCCCGTAGATGAGGCCTAACTTGACCTTCTCACCCGAGGAGACGCCTGTAGATGAGCTTGCTTCGGCTGCCGTCATTTCATTGAGGGAATTAGAGCATTTATTATAAAGGTTACTAGTTTTTCTGCACACTCTTCATTAACACTTCACTATATATTATTTCATTGAATTCAGAGTTACAGTAATCTCTGAGTTGATGTTTTTTAACCATCTTCTGAAGCATAAAAGGGCAGGAGAAGCTTCTTAGATTTGGCCTAAAAGACGAGTTTGAGAGAAAGTCGCTTGATTTTTAATATGAATCGACTCGTTGAATCGGTTTTCCCAATTAAGGACTGTAGAAGGAACGAGAAGTTGCGACGGAGAAGGTGTTTAGGGTGCTTGAGTAACTTGTTCCTATTCCATCCATTAAAGAAAAATAAGTGAAACACAAGAATACACATTAACCTTTTTTGTTAGAAAATTGAGTCTTGTTACGTGGGGCGCGCTTCCTAAATAGAATCTCCGACTAAAATGAAAGCCTACACCCCACGCAGCGTGCAGATTTGAGATCCAGGCGGATGAAGAACAAACCATGATGATCTGTCTCTATTCTTAATGAGGTATGAGACTACGGTTGTACACGCGTTTGATTCAATACGCTACTGAGAAAGTCAGCCCCGATAATAGGAAAGCACACGCGTCGCCAATGGCTTAAGTTTGAAGCTAGATGATTAATAAGCGGGCGCGCTGGCTGATGCTTGACAGCCTACGAGTCAGGTGTCTGACGGAGGTGGTGATCCACGTCTCGCTGAGCCTGATCTCTATGCTGGCGGTAGCGGTGACGGCGGTGAGGCTGGGGACGCCACGTCTGGTGAGATGCATCAAACGCTTCGTCGAGTGAGTCGGTGGTTCAGGGGAGGAGGAGGGCTTGCCTAGGGTTGCTCATTCCTCTGCTCGCGGTTTTCCTGCTTTAGCCGGTTAACGTGGTTGATTCGTTGATGGATCGGGTGAGTTATCCCGGTTTTAGGGTGCTTGAGGCGTTAAAAGCGTCGTAAATTGGCTAATTTCTAAACAACTAAGCGCGCAGTTAGAAGCAGTCAAATGTCACATTTTGGGAAAACAAGTTGGCTACTTTGTAAAAGCTACGCTTACGTCCTTTGGATACAAAGACACATCAACCAACTTAACGGAAATCGGTTCGACGTCGATTATCTTCCTGTGATCAACATAAGACCCATCTCCTTCCAACCCCCAACCATTGGCTTCAGCCTCCGGGTGCCAGTATAGATACCACCACCGCCACTTACTCGAGACCTCCTCATCCTTCTCAAAACCTGCCTTTCCCTCGATCTCCCAGAATTTTCCCTCTCTTCAGCTCGGGAAGCTGATAATAACTCGAGGGTCTCGCTCTATGTCTTTCACCTTCTTCGTTGTGCTGTAGGTTGCGAACCACATCGTCCCATAGGGATCATTGTTGAAGTTCGTCATCGGTCTACTTCTCTTAGAGCCATCATCAGCAAACGTGATCATGTTCACCATTTTCGCCGCAGTGAAGTCGTTTTTCAGGTGTCGTACGTTTTCCATTCTCTTCTCCCCTAATTTCGGTTTATGCAGCGTTTAATATTAACAATGATGGTTAAAAGGTGCACTTGAACCATGGTCAAATTTGGCTATTGCTTTTAATCTAGGGCTCCCATCGATTTCCCATGTCTGAGGAGCTCAAATCAGTGTTGAATGCCCTAGTGGAGGAGGAGAAACATCGAATAGAAAAAGAGATACCAACCTATGTCGATGCTTTAATCCTCTCTACGAACCCGAATGGACTTGAGTTAACAATTACAATTGAAGGAAGCGATGTATCTGATTCTCATTCTATGCGAAGAATCCTTGACGAATTGTGTAAAGTGGGTTTAGTCTCAACCGATATACACTATACTCATAGGAACGCTCAGCTTATAGCGCGAGCCACCCCTCAAGGGATGCAAATTGCTAAACTACTTGAAGAAGAGAAGAGAAAATAAGCACGTGATTTACGATATTTAATCTCCGATGACAAATTGAGACCTTTAATTTCATACAGCCAAATCTAGAGATCAAATTGCGGTGTGGCGAATCTATACTCTGCTTTTCCGCGCAGATGATGGAACCACCCTTATAATAGTCCAGTTTGAATGATGGATAAAGCGTGGAAACCAGAACAACGCCTTTGCCCATGAGTGCATCTCGCTGTACCAAAACTCCCACTTCTCCTGAACCACAGCATCCGTCTCAAATTCAGCTTTGCCAAATATCTCGAAGTATTCGCTCACATCTGCCCCGGGAAACTTGATTGAAACCTCTGAGTTGTGTTTGATATCCTCGACTTTCCTGGTATTCTTATATGTTGTAAAATCCATCGACTTGTATGGACTCTTGTTGATATTTACCATCGGACGTTCATGCTTCTCTCCGCTGATGCCGTAAGTCGTCAGCGTAACAATCTTAGCCTTTTTAAGGCTCGCTTCCAAGCCTTCGATATGCTCCATCTCCATATTGCATCACCGTTTTCCAAAATAAATGATTACATGCATTTAAAAAAATTTATTTTCATGAGGGTTTACGCTCTGCTTCGATGCAGGACACACGGTTGTTAACGATCCCAATCACACATCCATTCAGATCAGACTCCTCACTTAGCTCCTTGATCAAAATATCGAAGAATCGTTTACGCAGAATCGGGTTGGTCTCAATCTCATCCAGAAGCCCGTGGGCCGATTTCCTCTCAGACTGCGGCATGTTTTTCCAAGAATGAACCGCCCGATTTAAGGGGTCTCATATAAGTCAGGGGACATCAAACGAGGCCCAGAAGGCACTTGAGAACATCAGTCTCATTAACACCACTTACCAGCTTCATCTCCTCGAAGTCATCAACCACCCAAGCATTATCAAAGTCGAACTCCATAAAATCGGGAATTAGTGCCTGTATGAATTGGTAGAAGTACATTAGTGCTGTGAATGCTAGGCCCACCGAGACTCCGATGAGGGCTGAGGTGAACGCTAATCTGGCGAAGTCGCTGAAGATGCTGATGCTTATTTCGGGTCTACCATCCTTTCACGGACGCTTACAGTCTAATCACGTTGGAATAAGTTTGTATTAACGTTACTGAGGACGGAATTAAATAGTCATGAACCAAATTTTGTCTGATTGGTTAAATAATAAAAACGTTATGAGATCAGAAAATAAAGACGATTAACTTCTTCGATCTGGTATTAAAAATTAATAATTTATTGCTTCGTGGCATATCAAGTAGCGATTAGAACACCCATCAACAAACCCACAGCCCACTCACCCATTAACCAACACATTATACAACGCCACCTTACCAACCAGCTCCCTCGCGATGTTCCCCAGAGTCTTCGCCATACATCGCTCACCGAAAACTCGCTTGAACGTCGAATAAGCCGTCTTCGCAGCCCACAGCCGCCCATAGCCAGAGAGCTTAGCACACTCATCGTAGCCGAGACGCTTAACCAGTCCCACTTCCCGACGCCTACTTAGATGACCCCGATCACTCCTACCGTTCCTTTTCGGCTTAATAGTAACCTCGATTCCCAGACCTCCCCAAAGGCGACTACTCAGGACTCAGGAAACGCATCCTTCGACTCAACACAGGCCCCTACAAGAGCCTCAAGGAATCCACCGAACCCGTCACAATCGCCGTCGACTCTACCGGCGTCAAGGTCCACAAGGCTGGGGGATTGGTGTAGCGGATGCACGGGAAAAAGAGCCGCTACGTGAAGCTCTACTGCGCCGTCCGTATCGATACCCATGAGGTGGTGGCGAAGGAGGTCAGTATAGACGACACCCACGACGTGAGGGCTCTGCCTGGGCTGGTCGAGGGAGTGGGGAGGAACGTGCGGGTCACGGAGGTCCTCGGGGACAGCGCCTACGACTCGTCGAGGGTCGCGCACGCGCGAGTTGGCGGTATGGCCTCTAGTAGAGGTATCTTACTGCCGCTAGGAGCTTTACGTAACTGTTGGCGAGTCTGTATCTGGGTCTTGGTCTGCCTTCGTTCATCTTTTTGAGTTCTTTTCCGTGGTTTTTCAATGATTGTGTTTCTAGGATGAGTTCTTCTCGCCGAATGAGCCTTTGGTCGGTCTCTTCCAGTCCATTGGTTAGAAATGTGCCCTGTTTGATCTATAAGTTTTACCGATGCGCGCGCGCATACGTGTTCATTATGTACACTTCAGGCATACTCATAGCGAGTTTCTCCAAGACTTTTATGCCGTCTTTAACGGCTTCTCCTTCAAGTTTTATCTAACTCTTTATTTTCTTAGTTTCTTATGAAAATTATAGCTCCAAATTTTAAATCTAGAATTTCGACTTCGAAAAAGTTTCTTATTGGGCGTGAACTTTATTAAAATAACAATAATGTTTATAGGATCAAATTTCTCAATTTTATTTAGATTTGTCAAAGATGAAAAGTAAATTTATTACAAAAACATTTCGTATAAATTTAGAATCTGAAAAAATACTAAATGAAGATGCACAAAAAATGGGAATAACTTTAAGTTCTCTTCATAATATGATTCTTAATAGATATATATACGAAGAGAGATTTTTTGAAAAGAAAGAAAAAATTATATTAACTAATGCTACTTTCAATCATATAATTAAATACTTATCTGATGAAGAATTAGATTCTATTGGTCGATCTTCTGGTCAAACTCGCCCTAAAATCATTCTTGCAACGATGAATAAACAATTTGATTTTGAAAATTGTTTAGAATTTATTAGTAATATATTAGGAAAATACTGGGGATGGTTTACACTTAATCGTTCAAATAACAACAATGAAGTACTTTTGGTTTTTAAACATCAATATGATTGTAGATTTGGAATATTTCTACATGGTTACTTGCAATCTATGTTTAGTGAGATCATCGATGATGAAATTATGTCCGAAATAGGTGAAGATTATCTAACTGTAATTATTAGAAAATCCCAAATAAAAATCTAAAAATATTTATCTTTAAATTGATCTTTAAGGTTCTATTGGTTCTTTAGAGTTTTTAAAGTAATTTGATTTATTATAATTATAAAAAATATTTAAAAATATTAAAATTAATACTCAATATTAATTCACAATTAAAATAAATTCAACCTTTAAATATTTGGCTTCCCACGACAAACAAGGTTCATATATTGTTATTTATGGAGGAAATGAGTTAATGGTTGCCCCTAGTTTCAGTACAGGGAATCCCATCTTAGACTTCATCTACATCCTATTGAACGGAATCTCCGAGGTTCCACTAATCAGCTCACCTCTTACTGGTCTATTAATTCTAACTGGTGTTTTCATCGCCTCGAAGGAAAGCAGGCATTATGATGGCAGTATCCGGACTAATCGGAGCAGCAGTCGCATTAATGATGGGCGCATCGTATAACTTGGTAACCTTTGGGCTCTTTGGCTTCAACTCAATACTCACCGGGATGGCGTTCTATTCTGGACCCTTCACAAAATCCAACAAAGCAACATTAACGATGTCTTTAGTCGGCGCAGGGGTAACGGCCGTTATCTGGATGGCGTTTGCCCACATAATGGGTGATTTGTTCGTTTTGGGAGGCAACGGTTGGGCTATCCCTGGGTTTACATCCTCCTTCATTTTCACAACATGGATCATGATGTACGCATCGAAAAGATATGGGCATGATATCTGGCCCTCAACGTCGACGGACGTCTCGCCTCATACCATCTCGCAGTTAAACATATTCTCATTAGCAAGTGGCGTAAGGAACAAGGATGATCTGATTGAAAACAGTGAAAACCCTAAACAGGTTATAATTCCTGGGTTCAAGTGGACCCCTTGGGAATTCGTTAAAGCTGTTTTGAATGGTGTTTCACAGGTTACATTCGTCGAGAACTGGAAAACCGGTCTCATGTGGGTGATTGGTTTAACCCTATCGTTTGAACTTGTTGGGAACCGCATATTTACAAACGCGTTCACAACTGGCTGGAATCCTTACTCAATGCTCTACTTGGGAGGCGCAATGGCATTGGTCGGGTCGGCAATAGGCGTAAGCCTTGCCATCCTCGCAAAACTTCCAGTCACAGAGACCAAGGCTGGTATTCACGGATTTAACCAGGTCTTAGTCATGATTGCCATCACCAGCTTCCTACCCTTTACTTGGCAGTCCTTCCTATACGCTGTATTAGCAACCGCGGTTTGTAGTCTGTTTACGATGCCCGCGATGCAAAATTTCTTTGGCAGGTGGGGATTACCCGCACTAACTGGCCCATTCGTATTCACAACATGGTTCTTCCTCCTAGCTGCGCCATATTTACTTAACATACCATTTGGAATCGGTTGGGGGAGACCATGATATCAAAATCAAGTAGTTTCTTTAAAAAATAAATAAGGAGAAGAAAAAGTAAGGAGAGAAAAAGGGAGTAAGAAAAAGAAAATGATGTTAGCACCAAGAGAAATAGATAAGATGATGATCTGGACTGCGGCCCAGATCGCAAAACAGAGGAAGGCTAAGGGTCTGATGCTCAACTACCCGGAAGCCAACGCATTCATAGCTGACTACATAGTCGAAGGCGCCAGGGAGGGAAAAACCGTCGCCGAGCTAATGAAGTCCGCTAGAACCATCCTCAAACGAAACGAGGTGATGCCCGGAGTACCAGAGCTTATACACACGGTACAATGTGAGGCCACTTTCCCCGATGGGACGAAGCTGGTCACCGTACATGATCCAATCCAATAGGTGAGTTGAAAAATGGCACAAGTGAAGAAAATCCCTGAAGTTAAGAAGGCAAGCTTTGTACCCGGAGAATACGTCCTTAAGGATGAGCCTGTTCTTTGTAACGTTAACAGACAAACGGTGAAGATGACTGTCAAGAACACAGGTGACAGACCCATCCAAATTGGTTCACATACGCACTTCTTTGAGGTCAACCGCGCGATGGAGTTTCCGAGGGAGAAGTCGTTCGGTTATCACCTTAACATCCCGGCAGGCACATCCATGAGATTTGAGCCCGGAGACACAAAGGAAGTTGAACTCTGTGAGCTTGGTGGTAAGAAGGTTGTGTTCGGGTTTAATGCCCTGACTATGGGAAGCGTCAAATCCAAGGTAGTAAAGGCTGCTGCCCTTGAGAAGGCTAAGAAACTCGGGTTTAAAGGAGCGTAGATGAAATGGTTCTTAAATTATCCCGGAAGCAATATACCGACCTCTATGGGCCAACAGAAGGCGACAAGATTCGCCTAGCCGACACCGACTTATTCGTCCAAGTCGAGCGTGATTACCTAACGCAGGGCGATGAGGAAGTCTTCGGTGGAGGAAAAACCGTTAGAGACGGCTTGGGTCAGACCCCCGGAGTCACTAGCGCGAATGGGGCTCTGGATTTCTTGATCACAAATGCGGTAATTATTGACCCTGTACTAGGCGTTGTTAAGGCAGACATAGGAATTAAGGATGGTAAGATTGCGGGGATCGGTAAGGCTGGTAACCCAAACATCATGGATGGCGTCGACCCTAATATGGTCGTCTCAGCCTGCACAGAGGCCACCGCGGGTGAGCACACAATCTGCACCCCTGGTCACTTCGACACTCATGTACACATGATCAGCCCACAACAGTATGTTGACGCGATCAGTAACGGCATCTGCAACATGATTGGAGGAGGCACAGGTCCAGCTGATGGAACCAACGCTACAACCTGCACACCAGGTCCCTTCAACCTCGCCAGGATGATGGAGGCCGTGGAGGACATACCCCTCAATTGGGGTTTCCTAGGAAAAGGAAACGATTCACACCCATCCTTAGCGACTCAGATGGAGCAGATCGAGGCAGGTGCTTGTGGTCTGAAGGACCACGAGGACTGGGGTACGACGCCTGCAATCATCGACGCTTCGCTTAGGGCAGCTGATCTAACTGACACCCAGGTATCTATCCACACAGACTCGATTAATGAGTGCGGCTACGTTGATGATTCTATTGCAGCTATAGATGGGCGAACTATCCACACATATCACACTGAGGGAGCTGGCGGCGGACACGCACCAGATATCATGAAGATCGCCGGAGAAATGAACGCTCTGCCCTCATCAACTAACCCGACCAGACCATACACAATGAATACTATTGATGAGCACCTCGACATGCTGATGTTCTGCCACCACCTCAACTCAGCCGTACCAGAGGACGTCGCATTCGCCGAGTCGAGGATAAGGGCTGAGACAATCGCAGCAGAAGACGTCTTACACGACAAGGGTGTCTTAAGCATGTACTCCTCCGACAGCCAAGCCATGGGTAGAATCGGCGAGGTAGTAATCAGATGCTGGCAGACTGCCGACAAGATGAAGAAGATGACCGGCCCACTTCCAGAAGAGACGGGCGACAACGACAACTTCAGGGCAATGAGATACATCGCTAAGACCACAATCAACCCCGCCATAACCAACGGAGTAGCGGACTATCTTGGTTCTCTGGAACCCGGCAAGTACGCGGACATCAGTAATGTACCAGGACGCCTTCTTCGCGGTGAAGCCGAAGATGATCTTCAAGGGCGGCTTCATCGCTTGGAGTGTCATGGGCGATCCCAACGCGTCGATCCCGACCCCCGAACCAGTATATTACAGGCCGATGTTCGGAGCCCTGGGCCGCGCAGTGAAGAAGACGAGCTTCACCTTCACCTCGAAGGCTGCTGTCGATCTCGGTGTCCCTGAAAAACTCGGACTAGAAAAGACCATCTTACCTGTGAAGAACTGCCGGAACATTAGCAAGAAGGACATGATGTGGAACGATAAGACGCCCAAGATTACCATCGACCCCGAGACCTATGAGGTAAGACTGGACGGAGAGATAGCCACCGTTGAGCCGGCTACTGAGTTATCGCTTGCCCAGCGATACTTCATGGCTTAATTTCATCCATTTTTTTAAATAAAAGAAGAAAAATAGTGGATCCGATTGATATGGCAAACCAAGGTGTATGGAGACCCGTAGCTCAGAATATCGAAATTAACGCCTTAGAGTCAAATTGTAACGCAGTCATCGCGGTGGCGGACACAGTCAGAACAACACTCGGTCCTAAGGGGCTAGACAAATTGTTAATCGACCAAGCCATGAACAGGCACGTCACAAACGATGGCGTGACCATCCTCTTATCCTTAAAAACTATTCACCCTGTAGCTAGAATGATCGTTGAGATAGCCGAACGTCAGGAAGAATTGGTGGGAGACGGTACCACAACTGCAGTAGTGATGGCCGCCGAAATGGTGAAGGTTGGAAAAAACCTCATCAAGGAGCTTGGTGTGCACCCAACCAAAGTTGTCGATGGTATAGATAGTGGAGTAAAAAGCGTCTGTCAGCTATTGGAATCCGAGGCAAAGAAGGTCTCCATAGATTCACCTGAGCTTGAATCAGTCGTAAGAACATCACTAGCTTCTAAGCTTGATGGTGGAAAATTGGCCCCAATAGTTATAGAGACAATAAGATTAGTTGGGGATAAGGCGAAGAACAATAATGAGTATGATTTCGACAAGTCAATCATGGTGATTAGGAAGACAAACATGAGTGACTCGCTTTTCAACGGCGTCGTTCTAGAGCGAAAAAGAATGGATTCAGAGATGCCTCGAGACGTAAGAGATGCAAAAATCTTGATCTCAAAGATTGACTTAAAACCAATAAAAGAGTCTTGGATTAAGGACAGTAAACAATATGAAGATATTATGAGTATGGAAAATGATCGCGCCAAAAGATCTAAAAAAATAGTAGATGACATAGTAGCAACCGGTGCTAATGTCGTTTTAATTGATTCACCTGAGGTTGATCAGTACATCGAAAATTTTTTCGTATCTAAAAAGATAATGGCGTTGCGTATTTCATCTGATGAGGTAGAACCTTTTTCAAGGTACACTGAGGCAAGGCCTGTCAGGATGCTGGAGGATCTAACTCAACCCAATATATTGGGTAAGGCAGACCACATCTATGAAGATGACGAAAAAGGGCTAATCTTCATCGAGAGTGGTTCAGGGAGTAATATTGTTACGATGATTGTTTCTGGGACCACAAAGGAAACCTCATTAGAGCGTTGGAGAGCTGCTAGAGACGGTGTGAATGCAGCCGAGGCAGCCTTAAATAGAGGTGTTGTTGCGGGTGGAGGTGCCGCTGAAATACACATTATTTCCAAGGTTAAAAATATCCAGTTGAGAGGAATCGAAAGCGTGGGACTGGATGTAGTGGTTGCTGCATTGGAGAGTATAATGCGTCAAATACTTACCAACGCCGGATTTAATGGGCTTGAGAAGGTAATGGCTGCCAAATCTTCCCCGGATGGCTATGGAATTGACATAGATACGGGGGACCCTGTTGATATGTGGTCAAAAGGGGTCATCGATCCTCTACTTGTTAAGACAACCGCGCTTGAGGCGGCTGGAGAAATAGCCAAATCGGTGCTTAGAATAGACAGAAACTTAGCGGCCGAAGAACTCAACATGCAAGCAGTTTCTGAAACCAGGAGGTAGAAAGACTGCGAATACGACACTGTGTTGAAGAGACGAATTTAGATCAACATCGCCAAGTAATAGATGCTGCAAAGATCAAACATGTGACGATTACTGCGGGTTTCATAGACTCTATCTCCGGTTTTATTGATCCTAAGACGCACCTAAACCTGGATTTTCCAGATCATCGAGTGACTCTTTGTGTTATCTCCGATAGGTTGGAGGTGGGGGGAAGATTCTCCTCGATTCTCAGGGTCTTGTCATGGCTAGAGTGAAACAATCATCTTATAGTCACTTAGGAAAAGTCGATTACATGCAGAGGTTAGAAGATATGAAAATGGCGATTAATAATATGAGTGAAGAAAAAGGAGAACTGAAAAAATGATGAATGTAACTAAATACATTGGAAACAAATACACTGATAAAAACCTCAAAGACACGTGCTTGGAGTTGAAAAATTTTGGTCTTCTTGATACCGTGTCAATGAATAGATTCGAGGCTCAGAGATCACGAATGAGGAAGACGACCGAGCAAGGAAAAGAGGGTCGCAGTAAAGATCTAGAATTTGAGAAACCGTTGAAGCGGGGGGACATTCTTGAGACGGAGGATGGAAAATCTATTGAGGTTGAGATTGAACCCGAATCTGTCGCAGTTATTAGAATCGACGATGAAGCGAAGGGCCATCATCTATTCGAGACGTCGGTGAGATTAGGTCACGCCTTAGGTAACCTTCATAGGCCCATCAAAGTTGAGGGTGACTACATCTTTGTGCCAATCCAAGCGGACACCGAGATTGAACTTCTAGAGAATCTTCTCAGAAAAGTTAGTCATCACCTTACAATTACCAAAACTACTATGGTCTTTGAACCTGATGAAGGGATATCAAACCATGTCCACACGTAGTTTAACTGAAAGCGATATCACCTTTCTACAGTTGGGAGATTCCTTCTTCCCAACCGGCATGTATTCGACCTCAAGCGGCCTAGAGAACTTTTTCTATGCGGGAAAAGTAAAAACTAAGGAGAAGTTAAGGGAACTCCTTGAGGTTTACCTTGTTAATCAAATAGGGCCCGCTGACTGCGTCGCGCTTGGCAACGCTTATAGAGCTGCAAAAGATGGCAACCTAAACTCCGTACTTTTAATCGATGAACAGATCTCTACTATGAAACTTGTAGCTGAGGTGAGAGATGCCTCTATTCGGTCAGGGGTCCAGATGCTAAAATGTGTTTCTGAATTTCGAGACGATTCTTTAATTAACGAGTATTTAAAAGCAATAAAAAACGGGTTAGCCACTGGAATATACCCCGTTTCGTTAGCTGTTGTATTAGCGGCGTTTGATGTGCCTCGAGATAAGGCGGCCCTTGTACTAGTTTACTCGTTTCTGGTAAGTATCGTAGGGGCCGCTCTTAGGCTCGGTATGATTGACCATGTCGCAGGTCAGACAATTCTGGACGAACTCAAGCCAATAATGTTGAAGGTCATTAATGATAACATCGACAGGCCCGCGATTTGGATGAGGCAATTTGTGCCCGAGATTGATCTAAACCAAATTTGGCATGAGACATCCAACAATAGGATGTTCATAACTTAGGAGAAGAATTTGAAATGTATGAATGGAAACATGTACCAAGGGTTGGAATCGGAGGCCCCGTCGGCTCCGGAAAAACAGCCCTGATTGAACAGGTGGTCCCATTCCTAACCCGGGAAAGGGTACCAGCTAGGAATAATATCCAATGACGTCGTCTCAAAGGAGGATGCTGAGAGGATCCGTAAGAACCTCTCCAAGGAACGAAAAATCGTGCCTGATGATCTCATCATTGGTCTGGCAGTTGGCGGATGTCCACATACAGCTATTAGAGAGGATCCATCGATGAATCTCTCTCTCGTTGAGGAGATGGAGGAGCATCACCCTGAACTGGATTTGATATTGATCGAGAGCGGTGGTGACAACATTACGACCACCTTCAGTCCCGCGCTTGCAGACTACTTCATCTATATAATTGATGTGGCTGGTGGTGACAAATATCCGCGCAAGAGGGGGATGGGGATTGAGAACTGTGATCTGCTGCTTATTAACAAGATCGACTTAGCTCCATATGTTGGTGCAGACCTCTCTGTTATGGAGCGGGATGCTAAAATAATTAGGGGTTCTAAACCCTTCCTCTTCGTGAACTGCAAGACTGGGCAGGGCATTCAAGAGGTAGCAAATCACCTCCAGCATGACGTGCTATTTGACGTCCCACCAAAGGTACCTCTCATTAGAGGTTGAATTATTTTGAGCCTTGAAGATTATACTCCTGATGAAATTCCTCCTGAGATATTATCGTATGAAGCTGAGTTGAAGCAGCTTAAGCCTGGGAGATCAGGAAAACTCGGTGCCTTGACGCTAAGTTTTGAGAAGGAACAATCAGTCAATAGAACTGTGATTCGAGAGCAATTCAGCAAAGTGCCGTTGTTCGCCATGAAGGCGCTTTATCTTGAAGAGAGTTTGCCTTCGATGGCTTATGTCTATATTATGAGTCCATCTGGGGGGGTCCTTTAAGGCGATAGATATAAAATTGAACTGAATTTGAGTAAGGGGGCAATGGCTCATATTACGACGCAGGGTGCTACTAGGATTTATAAGATGGATAAAAATTATGCAACTCAAATTGTTAAGATAAATGTCGATGATGGCTGTTATCTCGAGTATATTCCAGATCAAATAATTCCTTATAGAAACTCTCGTTTTTATCAGGTATCTGACATTACTGTACACAATGGTGGGAATCTAGTTTATTCCGAGATCATTGTTCCCGGTAGGGTAGCTAGTGGTGAAAGTTTTGAATATGATATATGCTATTTAAAAACGCAGGCAAGAGACCAAAATAGTAACTTGAGATTTAATGACGTTTATTTGTTAGAACCCAAGAAAACTGAGTTAAGACACCTTGGATTATTGAACGACAGTAGTGTTTTTGCTAGCGTCTACGTTATCACATCTAAAGTTAAGGCAATGGAGATCATCGAGAAATTGAATCTGAGACTGAAGGAAAATGCGAGTGTTCTAGGCGGAGCTACTCTACTCCCCAGAGGTGAGGGTGTCTTAGTTAGATTGCTTGGAGATTATGCGGAGGACCTCCGAAAAACTATCAACTATATAGTTAATGATACTAGAATGATAATAATTGGTGCAGGATTTAGTGGAGTAAGAAAGTATTAGAGAATATTTAGATGTAGAAAATGTGAAGTCTAATGGATGTGATGTGAGAAAATTCATTAAGAATTTAGAAAATGGTAAAAAGTATGGTGATTTGATGAAATGAATGAAGTGCGCGCGACACTATTATCGGAATTCGTGCACGAGGCAGCATGAAGTGTTCGGGTTCAACCGAAAAAACTTTGATCTTCAGCTAGAGGGACGAAGGTTGTTCGGCGAGGTCTTCGGGACATTCTTACTCGTACTCGTCGCAGCAGGGGCCGGTGTAGTAAACACGGTTATCCCGGGGTCAGTCGGCCGCGTGGCTTCTGTCGTAGCACCTGGCATCATGGTTATGGCCATAATCCTGTTCATGGGCGCAGTCTCGGGGGCCCACCTAAACCCGGCTGTGAGCATCGGCTTCGCGGCACGGGGAGACTTCCCCTGGAAGCGGGTTCCGGCGTATATCGCCGCCCAGCTATTCGGCGCAGCTATCGCGTGCACTTTCCTCTGGCTGATGTTTGGCAAGGTTGGGATGATGGGTGCAACGGAGCCGGGGCCGGGGATCTCGGAACTTCAGGCGATGGTGATGGAGTTCGTGTTAACGCTCGGGCTTGTGAGCACGATCCTCGGGACGGCATCCAAAGCACAGAGTGTGGGTCCATTGGCTGCGCTGGCAGTAGGAGGATACATCGCGCTCGCAGGTCTTTGGGGGAGCCCGATTAGCGGCGCGTCCATGAACCCGGCTCGGTCGTTCGGGCCAGACCTCATGCTTCTGAACTTTACTCACCTCTGGGTCTACGTTGTGGGCCCTATCGCTGGAGCATTGTTGGCTGTCGTTGTTGCTTACGCGCTTCGGGGTCCTGGAGGGGATCAGCCCGCGATCAAAGCAGCCTCAGGGCCGGTTAGAGGAGTATCTTCACCCCACCCAGTAACGCCGGAGAGCAACAAGAAGTCCGCAGATACTGAGCGCTCATAAGAGAAACGTCTCAGGAGACTGCTCAGGTCCAGTATCTGCATGATTCCGAAGGCCATTAACGCTTTCTTCCTCGCGCACGCATAGGAGCACGCGTTACTTTGACGTCAACGAAACTATATATTTATTATCTACAGACAATAAACTCAATTGTGAGGTGAGTTGATCTTATGAGAACCTATGTGAAGATACAGGGAACCGAGGAGAAGGTTAAAGAGGCGATCAAGAAACTAGAGAAGATTGTTGTAGATACACCAAAGATATGTGTAATGGACACGGTAATTGATCAGGAGCTCCCCGCTATTGGGACCACCTACATCAATGAGCAATGGGCTCGATCCTACTTTAATCTGGCGTCCATGAATGTTGAGAGGTGCGCAACGATAGTCAGTAAAACTGGGAGAGACCTCGGTGATTCAGATCTCTACTTCGAGTGGCTGACGATCCCTGACTCCAAGGAGATTGAAGAACTACGGAAGAAGATCGACGTTACTCTAAAACCTCAGAAGTACACGATAATTAATAAAAAATAACATCCAGCAACAAAAAGCCAAATCAGGTCCAAATAAACTGATTGCTGATGCGCGCTTTTCTACCACGGCATATATGCGCGTCAGCCTCAGTTCATAAGCCGACGGGTCGACCCTTATCAAGCACGATGCGCGCGTTCATGGCTGCATAGTTCATCCACCCTTAGTCATGTCCCTATATTTCATGTGGGGATAGACGGTATGTCAGGAGCGCACGCGATTGATTTAGTCACTGACATTTAAATGTGATTGATGTCGACGGCGCGCGCTTGTGGGCAAGTTGTTCAGCCTCAGCAGCTCCGCCAGTGCTTTTGCGTCGACTCTGTCGCTTTTGATTCTTGCCTCCGCGATGAGTCGCGTCTTCCTCGCACGCGCCGTTTTTCACCATCTTAATAAATTCAACAAAGATAATATCAAAATAATGTCCAATAGGGAAGTCGAAGAGAATCCGATAAAATTAATTATTGAAGTTATTGTAGGGGTAGCTATCTCTTTAATCACAAGTGTTCTCTTCAGGATTACCTATAATTACTTATATGCTATTAATGCCAACGCTTTTTGGTATGCAGAGCTTGGAGTAATTATTTTTTTAAACGCGATACTTGGTTTAAGTGAATTTATCGTTTTTGGTGTATTTTATGCTTTGGGATTAATAATATGGGGTATTTTACTGAATGAATTTGGGTCTATTCTTACCGGTTTTATAGGGTTAATCGTGTTATTTGCAGCTTATTTCTACAAAGTGTCGCAGTCACGCGCACCAATAAATGCTGATGATAACCTGCAGTAGTCACCATCAGTCTCTTTCCATCGAATGTAGAAAGCGGTTCAATTCATTCCGCTGAGGGATTTGCATATCGTGCGCGCAGATTCAGCAATTATACGTATTCGTTCATCTGGACTTGCATCTTCCCATTCTTGTATCATAGCTTCGTCATAGTCATCGCG
>CAWACK010000002.1:0-21127 GCA_963780545.1 Candidatus Bathyarchaeota archaeon | reverse complement strand
CTGCCCAGTTCTAAGAATTTAGATATATTTGTTAATAATTAGAGATAATTACACCTAATTTTACTTATTTAGACAAAACTTGCATTGGGACTCCTGGCGCCGCGCGCGCCTCCTCATAATGCGACTGAAAGGCATACGCAGCCTACGAGAGCCTCACAAGGATCCTCGACATAGACCTCCGCCTCAGAAGGCTCTGATCATAGTTTGTGTTCTTCGATTGGGTTTTCCGTTGAGAAAATGTGAAAACCATCTACATGGAGCCCTAGATTGAAGCGTTGATCCAGACCGAACTCGATATACGTCCCAAAATCTCCGGCACTTGTGATACTTTTCCCGATCGCAATCGACTTGACGAAATCGAATGTACATTCCTCTGATTCTATGTTTTTATGGCAAAAGGGTTCCACTGGAGCATCCTTACCAAGTTCTTCCGTCTGACCGTATTCTGCACGATTACCATCGAATCTAAACGTAAGACCACCGGACAACTTCATCATAGTAGCTCCTCTTACTGCAATCAATTCCTCCACTACATGGTCGGTAATCGAGTAATACATTTCGCCAAAAGAAGACAGCCAACCCTTCGTAGCAATATAATAGCGTCCCTCGCGCGCCGCTTCCTCGTGGCCCTCATAGTCCGAGACTAGACTGTAAACAAAGTCGTAGAAAGTAGGTGGAGTCATCAAATCTGGGAAGGGGTAAGTTATCCTCTTACTCAAGGCGTGAAGCACTCTTTCAAACATATTGAGAACTGTTTCCTCTGAAAACAAGATGGCGACCCTTCAGTGGAGGCAAGAGTCCTATATTATGAGAAGAAGCCCACCCCTCACAGCCGATCGTAAAGCCATTGGGGCATAAGACTAGGCCTATATACCGAGTGCCTCCGCCATACTTGTTCATAGTCTGTACAACGGCTCCCCACTCCTGTATATGCCCTGGCTCAGCCTTACCCGAGAGCTGTTTACAGCTTATCAACAAGACAACCTTTGGCTTGTCCAGCAGTTCGGAGGTGATTACATCGATTTCTTTGGTAGGCGGCCCTGAAAACGCCGCAACTTCAGGGTAGAGGGCGCTCTCGATTTGGAGCCTCTTGTTGTGCTCCACCTCTACGCCTTGGCCGAAAACCCGTTTCGCGATTTCGTAGGACCGTTCCTCTAGGGCGTTCTTGAAGTTCATATGTAGACCTTCTCTCCCGTCGCAAGAACCATTCCTGGCTCAAGTTTCTCAGCCCTTATCTTTCTCAATATTTTATTCTCCCTTATGACGAAGACGGCATCCGCTGTCACTGATAGTACCGTTGAGCCAATCTGTTTACGCAGAATAGAAGTGTGAAACCGTGGTCGAGAGATCTGTGTTAGCCGCTGCGCTAGAAACTCTCCACTTTCCGTGGGTTTCAGGCTATAGATATCTAAATCCCCAACGTAGAGGACCAACCCTACCTCATCATCGGCAAGAACACGCTTCGGATCTTCTTTCAGAACCTCAACGAGAGAATCTACATCGACAGGAGTTCCATCTCGATAGGTGAGTATGATCTGTTCAGTCGGAACTGGCATATTCACTCCTTCTCCTTCGGATATCTCGATTTAATATCAGAAAGTAGGGATTCGCGTTTCTCAGGGGATAGAGTGCTTGGATGAGGTGCAGAGCTCCCCTGAACTGGAATAAGTGTCGGCTCACCTTCAGCTGTTGCTCCGATTATGTAGCGTGAATCACCTTCGAGTACCATAATACGAATCTTAGACTCGCAACGTGGGCAGACGACGTATTCTTCTTGAAAAGGCGGCATTATGGTTACAAAGCCTCCACAGTTGCAATGTAGATTAAATGGCTCACCCTTCTCTAGAGCAACCCCCGCCACGAATGTATATAGGTCGTATAACTCACCTTTTCGGGACATTTTAGACATCAAGCTCGAAGATTGTATACAATAATGCTTCGACCTTATGAAAGAAGTTCCCCAGTAAACTTGGTAAGCTAGCCCACATGGTCTAAGCGACCGTTGCCTTGACGAGGCGAACCCGAGATGATAAGGAGATGGTCCCAGAGCCACGTGAGTGTATGCAGCCTGAAGCCAGCCAAGAGGCGAAGTAAGGGGCCATGGCTTGGTGAATTGCCAAGCGCCGGCGAGGATTGCCAGAGAATGATAGGGGATTGGCTGAGACTGTTTAACTACTGCCAGTAAGGGACTTAATGACAGGGATCCAATTATCTGGAGTCAAGTGTGGGATCCCTAAGACATAGGGAAGGATGCCAATTATAAGGAGAGCTTCAGGATTTAAGAAGAGCTCTCTCTTTAGGCGTAGGAAGAAACATCTCGATCCCGCACGCTATGTCTCCGATGCCCAATGGAGACTCTCCAATCCGTGCCCTCATCTTCCTCAAAGCCATCTCAGCGTAAAGCTAGCCTCATTTCTCTGGCTGATTGATTTCCAAATATGCCAGAACTAGCCTAATGACTCCAGTACTGCTTATTCATTGTCAATATAGGGCATTAGCCATTATTATCCAAACCATCTTAGAAGTTCTTCCAATCGTATCTCAACCTCCGCCAGAAGATTGGAGAAATCTGCCAGTCCACCTGTGCCCACTGCTATTTACGCCCAATTATAGGCTCAACAGACGACTATAACCGGTCAGTTATGTGTACCATTTTTCCCTAGCTGGGACAGTCTGTGGGGGCTTTATCCGTTTTCTGGGTATTTGTTGTACTGGCTGTGGGTTTGTTTGAGTTCTTTGGGTGTTATCTGTTTTCGTCTGGGGTGTTGTCTCTGTTTATTGAGGCTCTTTATGATTGTAGATCATTTAGGAACGAGCCAGCGCGCCTCAAAGAAAGTAGGTTACTCAGGTCAAAAACTCATGGTGCGTTTGCAGGTTAAAATATTAAAGAGCAACGGATATAATGATCTTTCTGACCGAGTTTGACTCAGACTCAACCCGAATACAGAACAAACCATGCAATATATGCCCTGGTGGTAATCGTAATAATTCTAGCTGGCTCAACGGGCTACCTATACTATCAAAAGGTTCAGCTTGAGAGTGGCTCATCGTCAAACTACATCGTGGACTACAAGAACAGCGCTGTGCTCGACAAGGATAAGCCAGTCTCGCTAGCGGTAAGCGGAAGGGTAACACTGGACTACCAGACTCCGAGGCCAGGATACATCATGATCGAGTTCACATCCACTCAGCCGACTGTGATTACTGTTGGGAGTAGCTTCGTCAACGGATTATATTCAAGGTATCCTGTGGATAGTATCGCTGGTGTGAGCAGCGCTAGCTTCTCGGTACCAGTGTTCCCGGGTAATACATCCATCACCCTCATCAACAACCACCTGCTGCTAACAAGCCAAGTTGTGATAACGGTCACATACTATGGCTAAAAAAGACCCAATATTCAATGCTAGCGCGAGCTAGCGAAATAGCCTTTCATTTCCCGCCGAGCTAGCAACAATTTTATGCAGAGGATCCCCTACTCGCTCAGTGATCCCGTTGAACATTTTACCACTAGGCACAACGATCGTGTCAGCTGTATTCACATTCGCGCTTGCCAAGCAGTACCTAGAGAGGCGTAAGATTCACCAAGCGATCTGGACAGTGGCTATGCTCTTCTATTCTGTATCCGCGCTGATGGAGTTCCTCATGAACCCCGACGTCATGGGACCAAACGTAACCATCTTCAGGATCTACTACATCCTCTCCGCGCCTATTGCAGGCTACCTCGGGGCGGGCGTCGTATACCTCCTCGTTAGGAGACGAATCGCCCACATATTCATGGCGGCTATGACCGTCCTAACTGTCCTGCTCTTCGCGACTGGCCTCACCGTTCCCCTTAACCAGGGCATCATTATAAGCAGCTTCAGTGGCCCCCTCGGGCAGGCGTTCAGCGCCGCCGTATCAGCTTATGGCATGGATGTGAGGCGCTACGCAATAGTAATCAACATCGTGGGAGGCTTGGCTCTTATAGGGGGTGCTGCCTTCAGCTTTCTTAGGGACAGAAGAAGGACCTATAACCTCCTCATCTTCGTGGGTGGAGTCCTGCCGATGTTGGGGGGAGGCGCCCTTGGCCTCCTCGGTGATCCTAATGTTTTCTTCGAGTTTGAGCTCCTCGGCACGATCTTCCTCTTCGCAGGTTTCTATCTGAGCGATCGATTCATCAAGGATAGGGAGATGTTAATGGCCCAAGCAAAGAATAAGGGCTCGAACCCCTCCGACTAAGGTCAAAACAAATAGGTCTCTCCCTATGGATACTCCTACTTCAGCCTCTGAAGTGTACCAAAAGCAGATGGCAACATATTCGTGGTTACGAATGCTCACGCCTCGAAAACACAATATTTTTAGGGATGACTAAACTTTATATATTAGGCTCTCCTAAACTAGTTGAACTGGCGTGAGTGAAAGTGTCGAAGAGTACTTGGAGGCCATCTACAGCTTCAACGAGAGGGGAGAACTCGCCAAGAACCAGGACCTCTCAGAGAAGTTGAGGGTAGCGCCTCCAAGCGTCACGCAGATGATAAAGAAATTAGCAGACGAGGGCCTCGTGACCTATGAACCGTACAAAGGCATTTTACTCACCGGAAAGGGTACGGCGAGAGCCCAGAAAGTGGTGAGGAAACACCGAATCCTTGAGAGATTTCTACATGACACCCTGGGCCTCAAGATGGAAAAAGTTCACGACGAAGCATGTAAGCTCGAACACAGCATCAGCGACGAGACAGCCGCAGCCCTATGCGACAACCTCAATAGCCCCAAAACCTGCCCCGACGACGGCAAACCCATCCCAGCATGCACCCTCGAGGCCAACAACTGTGCAGAATGCAAGTCGGCACGCGAGGCCGAAGGCAGAAAATTCAAGCTCCTGACTCAGCTCAGCCATCTGAGACCCGGGGAGCGGGCGAAGGTCGCCTTCATAAGGGGAGGCGGGTCCGCGACCCGAAGGATAATGGACATGGGTCTTTGTCCAGGGACATGTATCAAGGTCGATAACGCGGCTCCCTTCAGCGGCCCAATACAGGTCTCGGTAAGGGAGACGAACCTGGCTCTAGGCAGAGAGATAGCAGATAAAGTATACGTAGAAGTTGAGAACGGGGCAGCGGAGAACCCACACCCGCACGGCCCCCACCACATCCTAGAGAGTGGGATGTGATAGCCCCTGAGCTGCCACGACGATTCAGGTAAGTCGGAGGTGGAGCAGCTTAAAACGGACACAACGCTTACGGTCGGTCTCGCTGGCAACGCGAACGTGGGGAAGAGCGTCGTCTTCAACCAGCTCACCGGCCTCCACCAGCACGTGGGCAACTGGCCAGGCAAGACGGTGAAGAAGGCGGAGGGGACCCTCGTCTATGGTGGGTACACCATAGACGTGGTGGATCTCCCGGGGATATACAGCCTGAGCACCTATGGGCTGGAGGAGATGGTTAGCCGGGAGTACATAGTCGTGGAGCACCCGGACGCCATCATCAACGTCGTCGACGCCTCCAGCCTTGAGAGGAACCTCTTCTTTACGACTCAGCTGATGGAGCTGGAGCCGCACCTGATAATCGCACTCAACCAGATGGATATCGCGGAGAAGAAAGGCATCAAAATAGACGTCGGGAAACTCGCGGAGCTCCTCGGCGCTCCAGTCGTTCCAACGACGGCGATCAAGAACGTCGGCCTCATGGAGCTCATGGCGAAGGTTGTCGAGATTCATGAGAAGAAGACGCCTCCCGTTAAGCCCCTCTCATTCGGCCCCGAGATCGAGGGAATAATCTCGGACTAATCAGAGGACTCTCAAAGGTCGAAACGCCTTACCCCCAGAGGTGGGTAGCCGTCAAGCTCCTCGAGGGAGACGAGGAGATGGAGAATGTCTCGTACACTCAGATGCCACTGCTCAGAGAGAAGGTGGAGGAGGCCAGGAGGAGAATTGAGGAGATCCACGGCCACGACACCGCCAGCGTCCTCGACCTCAGAGCGCTATGTAAACGCGAGCAGGATCGCCTCCGAGGTCACAGCCAACGTCGAGCCTAGGCGAAGCCGGTGGGCGAGCCTCGAGGATGCGACGAGCCACCCAGTACTCGGATACGTTATCATGGTTGCCGTCGTTCTTGGAATGTTCTACTCCGTATTCACCTTTGGGGACTACACCTCCAATCTACTCGGGCAAGGCTTCACGGCGCTGGAGAAGGCCTACTACGCCGCTGCCGGCTTGGGGCCACTACAGTCCTTCGTCTGGAACGGCCTCGCGGGAGGCCTCATCGCCGGGACCACTATCGCGCTCCCATACATCGTGCCCTTTTACCTCGCCCTCAGCCTACTGGAGGACTCCGGCTACCTGGCGAGGGTCGCCTTCCTCATGGACTCGTTCATGCACAAGATTGGGCTTCACGGGAAGGGATTCATCCCAATGATGCTGGGCTTCGGCTGCAATGTGCCAGCGGTACTCGCCAGCAACATCATGGAGACTGAGAGGGAGAGGCTGATATGCGCCTTCGTCTCCAGCCTCGTACCCTGCGCGGCCAGAAGCATCGTAATCATGGGAATCGTCGCAGCGTACCTTGGCTTCGGCCCAGCCGCAGCCCTCTACGTGATAGACTTCGTCCTCATCTTCATACTCGGGAGAATCGCCTTCAAGACGCTCCCAGGTGAGCCGGTTGGCCTCATCATGGAGATGCCCGCATACAAGCTGCCCTCGGCGAAGATCACGGCGCAGCGTACCTGGTTTAGGCTCAAGGACTTCGTCTTCGAGGCATTCCCGATAATAGTGGCTGGGGAACTTCGTCGTCTATCTGGCGAATGTCCTCGGGCTTCTCAGCGTCGCGGAGTGGGCGTTGAGTCCTGTGACGGTTCTCTGGCTCGGACTACCGGCGGCGACGGGCGTCGTCCTCATATTCGGTGTACTGCGGAAGGAGATGACCCTCATTCTCCTCGCCTCCATAATGGGTACGACGAACTTTGCGTTGATTTTGACGCCGGCTCAGATGTTCGTCTTCGCCTTCGTGGTCATGCTCTATGTGCCCTGTGTAGCCACGATAGCTGTCCTCGCGAGGGAGTTTGGGGCTAGGAGGGCCGCCTTGATAAGCTTGGTCGAGATAGCCGTCGCCATCTCCCTAGGAGGAGATTATATTCAGAATACTCTCTCTTCTCGGGATTCATTGAAGGACGCGTTATCGAGTATATGTTATGGATTGAGTTTGGCTGCATTGGTATTGGTGCTACACCTTTCACAGAAACCGTAGATGTCGATACGCTGGCCAGTCAAGGTGAACCTTGCTTCTTTGGCAACCCTCACAACCATCTCCCTAGCGACGTCGTCCTCCACGTCCCATACTCTGCCACACCTTTTACAGACGAGGTTGATGTGGGGCTCTTGATATAGGAGTCGAACCTGGATTCGCCCAGCGGAAGGGGAAGCTCCTGGATTATGTTCAGTTCTCTGAGGACCTGAAGGGTCTTGTAGACCGTCGCGAGGCTGACAGTAGGATGCGATTTCTTTACTTCTAAGTAGATATTCTTCGCGGTCGGGTGACTCCTGCTGTTTAGGATGGATCGGCAGATCGCAATCCTCTGAGAAGTAGCCCTGAATCCCTTCATGCGGAGCGCTGAGATGATAGCCGAATCCGAGGAATCAGAGCGATTCATAACTGTTATCAGGTAATAATTAACATTAATAAATCCTCGGGCAGAGTTCTAAATAGGGGTAGATATGTCCAAAGCAGAGAAAGATGTGGTTGAGAAGAACAGCGCTAACGTGGATGACATACTCACAACGAATCAGGGTGTCCCAGTCGCAGACAATCAGAACTCGCTCACCGTCGGCGAGCGCGGACCCGTCCTGCTAGAGGACGTCCACCTGATAGAGAAGCTCGCACACTTTGACCGCGAACGCATCCCCGAACGCGTCGTCCACGCCAAAGGGTGCAGGCGCCCACGGCTTCTTCCACGTCTATAAGAGCATGGCGAAATACACATGCGCAAAGTTCCTCCAGGACCCGAAGAAGGAGACACCCGTCTTCGTACGCTTCTCAACAGTCGTCGGCTCGAAGGGGTCGGCGGACACCGCCCGCGACCCTAGGGGCTTCGCGGTGAAGTTCTACACCGAGGACGGCAACTACGACCTGGTCGGGAACAACCTGCCCGTCTTCTTCATCCGGGACGCCATCAAGTTCCCCGACATGGTTCACGCCTTCAAGCCCGCCCCGGACACCAACATCCCAACGAGCTCGTCGGCCAACAGCCGCTTCTGGGACTTCATCTCCCTGACCCCGGAGTCGACGCACATGATCACCTGGCTCTTCTCGGACCGCGGGACCGTCAAGAGCTTCAGGAAGATGGAGGGCTTCGGCGTCAACACGTACAAGTGGGTGAACGCGGAGGGCAGGGCCGTCTACGTTAAGTACCACTGGAAGCCCAAGGCGGGGCTGAGACAATCGATCGGCACGAGGCCACGCGCCTCGCGGGGGAGGACCCAGATATAGCCACACGCGACCTCCACGATGCGATCGAGAGGGGGGAGAAGGTGGAGTACGAGCTGTGCGTGCAATTCATGGAGATAGTCGATGAGCTGAAGCAGGACTTTGACCCGCTGGACGCCACGAAGACTTGGCCGGAGGACAAGTTCCCCTGGTTCCCGTGGGTATGATGGTGCTGGATCGCAACCCTGTGAACTTCTTCGCAGAGGTGGAGCAGGCGGCCTTCTGCCCGGCCTCCGTGGTGCCTGGCATAGGCTTCTCGGCCGACAAGCTCCTTCAGGGGAGGATTTTCTCGTACGCAGACACGCAGCGGCATCGGCTGGGCCCAAACTACCTACAGATCCCCGTAAACCAGCCTCTGGCGGCCATAAAAAATAACCAGCGGGACGGCGCAATGCAGTACGCCTCATACGGAGGCGGGACTGTCAACTACGAACCCAACACTTTAGGGGGTGGAGCTCCTCGCGAGGCGCCTGCCACGCCGAATGAAGTCTACAAGATCTCGGGTAATGTGACGCGTGAGAAGATCAGTCGGACCAACGACTTCATGCAGGCAGGTGAGCGGTACCGTTCGCTGGGTAAGGTGGATCGAGATCACCTTGTCGACAACATTGCGGACTCCCTGGGTAATGCGGCTAAGCCGATTCAGGAGCGGATGGTGTCCAACCTGAGGAGGGCCGACGCTGAACTCGGTGAGCGTGTAGGGAAGGCACTGAAGATTTAGTGGCTCAGGAACTGGCGTACACAGACCTCAAACCCTTCTCGGGCGCCTCGCCTTCCACGTATTCGAGGGCGCAAGATCCGACTATGGCGATTATCACTATAACTACTAATATACTTATGAATGTCATTGTAGTCGCCATCGAGTCTTCCTTCTGTCTTATTCCTTTGTTCCAATTAGACTCGGTTTTATTACAGATATAATACTAGATTTTAGAATAAGAAACCCAAATTCAGCATTTTAACCATTTTTTTTTTTGCCTAATCTTCACGCACACGATCCGACGAATGTTTACAGGGTCACCGATCCGACGAAGACTTGACAGAACCTTTTCTCGCAAGATTCTTATAATCGTATTACGTATCTGCTAAAAAGTAATACTGTAAAGTGGTAGGGGGAAAGAAATTGAACAATAAAAGACGCTTCAGAACTCAGAATATAGCGTTAATAAGCATTTTTAGCGCACTCTGGATAGCACTCAACTTGTAGTCGCGCCATTAAGCTTTGCCTTGACGGGTCTTCCAGTAATCCATGTTTTCCTAGTTTTCCTTGTTCTTTTGCTAGTCGCGTGGACAACCGGAGAATTCGGCGCCGCCTCCTTAGTCGGCTTGATAGGCTCAGCAATAGTTCTGCTTGCCGGCGGTCCACTGCCAATGTTTGGATTCGCTGCTGGTTCTATACTGTTCGACTCGATCCTAATTTTGAACCACCATAAATTGGCGGCTAAACGTTCCAGCATAACCATAGCGGCAGTAGCGACGGTTGTGTCAGCGTATGTCGCAGGAAACATCAATGGTCTATTTATAATGAGTCTTCCGCTGGCGTTTTCAGCAACCATTTGGAGTGGGGAGAACCTTGTAGGTGCTGCGTTAAGCCTCATAATAGCGTTTCCAATCATAGGTTTTCTGGAAAGGGCTAAGGTTCGACAAATTAAAAGCGGATAAATCAACCTTTACTCGTTGCAGAATCTGCAAGAAAACCACGGTCCCATTATTCATTCCGCGTAAACGTGCGAGTGCGCGCTGACGCCGTCACAGATACGGCCAGGTTGATATCTGTGTTCTTCGGCTCCGCCACGGTAGCGTTGACCTATCTCCTTGCCAAGGCGCGCACATCTACGCTGACGGCTAGCTTCTTCGCCGTGAATCCGCCTCCTTCCATCATCTGTACTTATAAGGTCAGAGGCACCGATCTTCTCCCCCATCAGGGATTCTGATAACTCTCACTGGGCGTGTTTTAGGGTTCATATGCATAGGAAAAGCGTGCGCTTGTCCCTAAATGCCACCATTAAATCTTCAGAATCGATATCTTAGACTGCTTCACCCAGCGGTTCGCGGTCAGCTTCTCGGCGAGCTCCCTGATCCTCTGAGTATGCCCCCTCACAGCAACGATCTCGAGGCAGTTATCGTGGTCCAGGTGGACGTGGGTGGTGGTCGATATCTCGTGATGGTAGTCGTGCTGGATGTCTGTGAGTTCCTTCGTTACGTCGCTGCGGTGATGGTCATACATCAGGGTGATGGCTCCGACCACCTCCCCGACTTCGCCTTCCCAGAGGCGATCCACTATGAAGTTTCTCATCGCTGTGACGATGGCTGTTGAGCGGCTGTAGCCTACCTTCTCGATCATCTCGTCAAACTCTTTGAGAAGCTGTGGGTCAAGGGAAACGCTGAACCTAGTGACCTTGGCTCTTTCATCTTGGAACTCCTTTTTATGCTGTTCTTCCATCTGTATGTGGCTATGTTCGTTACTTTGTCTCGTATCGAGTTCTTTTTCATCCAAGGATCATTCAACTAAGGGTTGATCTAACAGCGTAATAATATTACCATCGTGTTCTTTCATATCACTTAGAAGCCAATCGGAGGATCTGCTGCCAAAAGAGGCATTAATCTGGACCATCGATTTCAACTATCGCGCGCGCAGTGCCGCCTGTTTAGCTCCATCATACGATCCTCATCCTCCAGAGTAGCCTTACGATGGTTGACGGTTTGTAGGTAGAGTCTCTGGGCCTCGGAGTTCTTATACTTGAGGAGATCACCGAGGTCAGGGCGAACGGACACTCGTACGCCCTCACCGCTCCTCGTCACGAGGCTGAAGTCTGTCTTACCGTAGTCTCGGTATACTAGGCTATTGTTCCCGAAGCGCGCGCGCTCAGAAACCAAGCGTTAACCCAAAAAACATTAAAAAAGCAACTAATCCGTGTCGACGACACACTCGCATTGTCATTACGCGTGCACACCCGTGTTTCTAATGGCGAATTTTGAATTATGATATGGAAGCGAATGGCTTTGCATTTTTAAATTGATCTGTAAGACTTAGATTTTGATAAGAAGTTATTTATCGGGTCATAAGCGCCTATGCAATCGAGGAGCTGAACCGGGGATCAGCATCAACCAATCACAGCCGCCTACCCCGATTCTCCTCCCAACTTTAATTATCCTGGGAATAATTGACTTATCGCGCACGCATTGGTACCTTAAACTTCTATCATGATGCACGCGTGAAGAGAAACTAATCTAACCAAGTGGATACGATTTATATATTGTTTCAACCAATTGGTTAGTCAGATGTATGATGTCCGCTGACGTAGAACTCGACGCTAAGGGGCTAAGGTGCCCATTACCAATAATGAAGGCCACTAAGGCTATCAAAGACATGAAGCAGGGCCAGATACTGAGGGTAACCGCCACGGATCCTGGCTCGAAGAAGGACTTCGAAGGCTGGGCGAAGAACGGGGGTCACGCACTCCTAGAGGTGAAAGAGGAGAACGGGGTCTACATCTACACGATTAGGAAAGGGATGAAAAATGAGTGAAGTTAAGAAGCAGAAGAAGATGGCCATCATAGTCCAATCGGGGAGCCTCGACAAGCTCTATCCGGTCTTCATGCTGAGCAGCACGGGGGCTGCCATGGACGTGGAGACCCACCTGTTCTTCACATTCTGGGGGCTCAACGCCCTAAAGAAGGGGGGACTCGAATCAGCTGGCCTCCCTGGCGACATGAGGGATGGTACGGAGATGATGAAGGAAAGGATCAAGAACGCGAAGATCCCCACTCTACCCGAACTCCTCAAGATGTGCAAACAGATGGGCAACGTCAAGGTATACGCTTGCAGCACCACCATGGAGATTATGGGTGTAAAGAAGGAGGAGCTAATACCGGAGGTCGATGACATAGTCGGCGCAGCGAGCTTCCTAGCAATCGCCCTGGACAGCGAGGTTCAGCTATTCATTTAGGTGCCTGGGATGACGTACCTCACAATACTCCTGTGCCAAAGCCCATTTCACCATGAGTCCGTCGACGAGGCAATAGAGATTGGAGGTGCAGCTTTGAGCAGGGGGCATCGGCTCGACCTATACCTTATGATGGACGGCGTTTACTCAGCATATAATAAGCAGAGTGGGGAGCCGTTCAACATCGAAGCGGTCTACCAGAGGCTCAGTGATTTGATGACAGAGGGTGCAAGAGTTGTCCTCTGTCGGGTATGCGCAGAACTCAGGGGAGTCTCAGAGGAGAACATTCCCAAGGGCATAGAGGTCGGTGGGCTCTTCGACCTCAGCGAGTCAATCGCCGAGTCTGATGCGGTCCTCAGCTTCGCTGGGAGGGGTTGATTATGCCAGAGAAGAATCTGTTAATCATAATAAAGTCCCCGCCATACACGACGCTTGACTACTACGAGGGGACGAGGGTCGCCGCTGGACTAATCGAGCACAAATTGAAAATTCTATACACCGGTGATGGAGTCTACGCCGCCACGAAGACCTCTGACCAGAAGCTTACCAGCCAGTTCCTATCCGACCTACCAGACCTCGGCGTTGAACTTTATGCAGATACGGGGGCGATGAGGCTAAGGGGGATTTCCGACTCCGAGCTGCTTCCAGCAATAAAACCAGCCAATGGTGAAAAACTCACTGAGCTGGTGGCAAAGGCAGAGGCTTCCCTCGTCTTCTGAGGCGACGATATGGTTAAACTATTTATCATTAGAGACAGTGAAACTTCTCGGCTGAGGTTAGCTGAATCCATCGAGGGCGCAGACTGTCGCACTTCTCCAGGATGGCGTGTATCTAGCAACTTCGCCAATCAAAACCAATGAGGTCTATGTCCTTACACCAGACGCTGAGAAGCGAGGTGTAAAGGAAAAACTCCAAAAACGGGTCAAACTCTTAGGATACGAGGAACTTGTGACTCTCCTCCTAGAGTGCGGCAACACGGTGATTAATCTATAAGGAGGCAATGAATTGGAGTTAGATTCCGTAGATACCAGATTCTTGATGTCCTAGCTACGGATGCTCGTCTCAGCTACAGGGACATCGCTAAGAGGCTTGGGCTAAGCCACGCGAATATCTCAGCACGCATCAAGAGGCTCGAAGAAGGCGGAGTGATCCTGGGATATGCTGCTGTTATCAACCCAGATGCTGAGGGGCTCTATCCTCTCTGCTTGAGGATATCTGCTAAGGGTGGCTACGAACTCGGTGAGATAGGTAGGAGGGTCTCTGAGTTCCCCGAGGTTCACGTCGTGATGAGGGTGAGCGGGGACTGCGAGCTTCTCGCTTTAACACTAAGTAAGGATAGGCAGATGGCTCTGGACTTGCTCGCCAAGATCAACCGGATTGATGGGATCGAGAAGGCTGAGAGTCATGTGATCCTTGAGTCCATCAAGCTCTCGGGCTTCTACCTCAAGTAGAAGCCATACATGAGACTGCTGGTCTTTTCACAGCTCATTGTTATATTGGCTTCAGGGTTGTTCAATCTAGAGCGTCAATACTATGCGCCTGTAGCCCATTATGTCGCACGCCCAGTATCCTGTAAAAGCCTCAGTTACAGAGCCCATCATGAAATAGGTGGAACGATTATCTGGTCACCGATCACGAACTCGGTCAGGTTACCCGGGGCCTCCAGTCGTCCGTGAAAGGTCTTCCTGATTTGGCTGATGGACAGCTGGTCACTACTCGAATAGATCAACGCCGCAACGTTACATCGAGAGAACGGTCGGAACGTGTCGGCGACCTCCTCAGGCGTAGCCATGAGACTGGACCAGATTCGCTGCCGCGCCCATCTCACTGTCCTCACCCAACTCCTTAGCGGTCCAACCAACATCGTGTGAAATAGCACGTCGACTCTCACCAGACGCCCCAATCAGATCCTTCGAGTGCTTATCATCCCCAAAAAAACAATCGAGTGCCTGTTGAAGTCGACGCGATATGCGAGAGAGGCCCCGACAGGCCCATGTTCGGCGGTGACGGCGGATCCGTTCAAGCGCAGAACCCAGGGGCAGCGACTCGGGTAAAACCAATCCGCGTCTCGACGTCAACTGAGAACGCCACCCTCAGGTTCTCCATCATATCGCGTGTCCGCGGGCTACGGTCCCTCAAGTGGCTTCTCCCTACCACAGAAGAACCCGCTGAACTACAGGTCTGGGATATCCGTGACGTGGTCGGAGTGAAGGTGTGTGAGAAACACCCGCGCCACTTCACTCGGCATGAGGTCGAACTGTGCCATCCTCGGAACCACCGCTTAGGCACGTTCGTTGGGGCCAGCAACACCTGGCAAGGGGTAGCCCTCCCCAATCCCAGCGGAACTACCCTCAACGAACTAGAAGTCATCATCGCCGATACACCCCAACGAACAAGCTATTCTCCAATCTTGAACTTGCCCGACTTTTCTCCAACCAACCCAAGCTCCCCCAAGAGCTTGCTAAAGGCCCCAGATTTCTCGGCCCCCAAGAGTCGGCCATTCCTCAGCTCCCCTCTCAGGTTCTCCGGTCAATCCTGATTAAAAGATTCTCACGAATCCAGCCTCGACTCACCAACCTCGTAGGTCTCGGCTCCTTTGAGATACGTCGGGCAGTCAACTCAGCCATTGCCTCCATCTCAGCGCCGTCGAAGTATAGCCTCTCGGAGTCGCCCTCGATGAGCTGGAAAACGCTGAACATCCCCCGGAGACGCTCCATGTGAGCGTGAAAATAAAGTACCTGTGCCAGGCTCTGGTGGAATCGAGTCCCAGTCCTCGATGAAGAGCCTCGAAGTCGGCTCGTAATACTTCTGGAGGATACGTCCCGGGCCCACCTCCGAACGGTTGACCCGGACCAATCCCGCCTCAGAGAGACGGGCGAGGTGGTGAGAGACCGAGGGGTCCTTCAGGTTCATTCTCTCAGCGAGCTGTTTCTGGGTCATGGGTTTCTCGGAGATGAGTCGAAGTAGTTGACGGCGGACAAGGTCCGCCAGCAGCTTTATTGTCTCAGGGTCACGAATGACGAGGATGTTCCTCGACTCTGCTCACCGTAAAGGAGACTCCAAGCAAGAGTATAAATACATGTCTAATCGGTTAGACATATCTTAATATAGATCATTATAGAGGGCAAGGCATGTGACCAACGAGGACAGAACGGGGAACGAGTCGACGAGTCCGGAAGGCTTGACCACAGACGAAGCGAAGCAGCGACTCAGGGAGTATGGTCCCAATGAGGTCCCTGAGAAGAAGCCTAGCCAAGTACTGCGCTTTGTTGGCAAGTTCTGGGGCCTCACCTCGTGGATGCTGGAGTTCACCGTCGCTCTTGAGTGGATTCTCGGCAAGTACCTCGAAGCCTACGTGATAGCCATCCTGCTCGTCTTCAACGCAGTCGTGAGCTTCATCCAGGAGGAGAAAGCGAACAGCGCTGTGGAGCTCCTCAGACAGAAACTCACGGTGAAGACCCGAGTGAAGAGAGGCGGGGAGTGGATTCAAGTGCCCGCGAGGGAGCTTGTCCCAGGCGATGTTGTTCGGCTTAGAGCCGGCGACCTGGCGCCAGCCGATGTCCAGGTGGCGGAGGGCCACGTTGAAGTGGATCAATCCGCCCTCACCGGGGAATCCCTCACCGTCGAGAGGAAGGAGGGAGAATCTCTCTATTCTGGCTCGATTGTCAGAAGCGGAGAGATAACCGGAGTGGTATCAGCGACTGGCTTGAAGACCTACTTCGGCCGCACAGCTGAGCTTGTTCAGATTGCGAAGCCCAAGCTGCACATCGAGGAGATGATCTCGAAGGTCGTCAGATGGCTACTCATCATGGTGGTCGCCTCCGTCGGGTTGGGTATGGGGTACGCGTTCCTCAGGGGGGTATCTCTAGCGGAGATAGCGCCCCTCACCGTGATCCTTCTGGTCTCCGCGATACCAGTGGCCTTGCCGACGATGTTCACCATAAGCATGGCCCTTGGCTCCCTGGAGCTCTCAAAGAAGGGGGCCATAGTGACCCGCCTCGACGCTGTGGAGGACGCTGCCACGATGGATGTCCTCTGCGCGGATAAGACAGGAACCATAACGATGAACCAGCTAACCCTCGCAGATGTCTTACCTGTTAGTAATCACAGCAAGGAGGAGGTGGTTCTCTTCGGGGCGCTCGCCTCCCAGGAGGCGAATCAGGATCCCATCGATATGGCCTTCATTTCGAAGGCGAGGGAGATGCAGCTGCCATTGGGTGAGTATAAGCCGGTCAACTTCTCCCCCTTCGATGCCTCGACGAGGAGAACTGAAGCCACCCTTAGGCACAACAGCGAAGAGATACGCGTCTCTAAGGGCGCTGTTAAGACGATAACGGGACTCTGCAAGGAGTGCGGTGACGAGCTCAAGACGATTGAGTCGGGAATCGATGAGCTAGTCGGTAAAGGATATAGGATCCTCGCCGTCGCGGAGGGCACTCTAGGGAAGGAGCCCGAATTAATCGGGGTTGCTGCCCTCTACGACAAGCCGAGGGCGGACTCTCCCAGACTCATCAGCGAGCTCAAGAAGCTCGGCATCTCCGTGAAGATGTTGACCGGGGACGCGCTTCCAATCGCGAAGGAGGTCGCCTCTCAAGCGGGGCTCGGTGGCAATATCAGCCGCATAACCGATCTCAAGAACAGGATCGGTGACAAAGAGACCCTCAAGGTTATGGAGGAGAGCGACGGCTTCGCTGAGATCTACCCCGAGGACAAGTACCTCATAGTTAAGGGTCTCCAGTCAGGAGGCCACGTAGTAGGTATGACCGGGGACGGCGTAAACGACGCTCCCCCTCTGAAGCAGGCTGAGGTGGGCATCGCGGTGAGTAACGCCACGGACATCGCGAAGAAGGCCTCGAGCGTGGTGCTCTCACTTGAGGGCTTCGAGGGCATCTTCGAAATGGTGGTCATTGGCAGGATGGTTTATCAGAGGATATCCTCGTGGACCATAAACAAGATCATCAGGACATTCAAACGCGTCGTCTTCATAGTCCTCGCATTCATCCTCACCGGACAGTTCATCGTCTCCACCTTCAACATGATCCTGCTACTCTTCCTGAGCGACTACGTGACCCTCTCTATCTCAACAGACCGAGTTAGGTACTCCCAAAAGCCTGAGAGGTGGAACACAAGCGGCCTAGTGAAACTCGGCGTGTCCTATGGCTCGCTGATAATAGCCGAGTCGCTGCTGATACTCTACATCGCGCGCGGCTTCTTCGGCTTAGACTCTAACCTTAGCATACTTCAGACATTCATCTTCGTCTGGCTCACGTTATCTGGGTACTACACGGTCATATCGATCAGGGAAAGGAGGCACTTCTGGGAGTCGAGGCCGAGTAAGTGGTTGGCGTTTGCGCTTATAATTAACACTCTGATAGTTTACATTATCTCGACGATCGGACTACCCGGGTTAGCCCCGGTAACCAACCTAGAGTTCCTCTTCATACTCGTGTACGGCTTCGTCTTCTGCTTAATGGTGAATGATTTAGTGAAGGTCCCCTTAGCTAAGAGATTCGATGTTTCGATATGATGCAATGATTGAGGATTGAAGCCTGAGCTGGTTATAGGAGATCTAGTCAGATCCAAGCGCGCGCATAATTTTTTATATGCATACGTGACGATACGAGGCGCGCTCTCTCTTAAATCACTGGGCCATTGAATATTTATCATGCAGCTTCAGAAAGTGAAGGGCCTTAAGGTAGTAACCCTCCTCGACAATTCGGTTAATACACTCGGGCCTCTCGCTCACTGGGGGCTCTCTATGCTCCTAATCTACAAGGACTTCGAAGGCATAGAGAGGCGATTACTGATGGATACGGGCAGCGACCGCGACAGCCTCATTCGTAACGCCAGGCTACTCAAGGTGGACCTCGGCGGAATAGACTCCATAGTTCTAAGTCACGGCCACCTAGATCACACCGCCGCTACGGTGGAGGTGGCTGAGGCCAACCCAGGGATAAGGATCCACGCCCATCCATCTGCCTTCGATGAGAGGTATTACGTAAACGAGAAAGGTGAAAGACGCAGACAGTCGCCGCCGAAGGACGAAGGCCTTGTGGAGTTGGAGGCGGCTGGCGCTCGAGTAACATTCAGTCGTGGTCCAATAGAGGTATCCTCCGGGGTCTGGACCACGGGAGAGGTACCTCGGAGAAGCTTCGAGACAGTCATGGAGCTTAATGGGGGTAAGGTTGTGAGGGAAGAGAATGGTGTAGATGTTGAGGATCTCATTCCGGATGATCAATCTATCTTTTTGGATCTCGAAGACTTCGGCCTCGTTGTGGTCACGGGATGTGCTCACGCCGGGATCCTGAACACCCTAGTCTACGTCAGTAAGCTTACTGGCTACAAGCCCAGGGCGCTGATAGGTGGAACACACCTTACTGGTAGGAAGCCAGAGTATGTGGAGAAGACGATAGAGGGGCTTAGAGAGTACAGTCTAAGTGTTTTATCGCCAAGCCACTGTACGGGCTTTAAAGCTACTTCTGAACTGTTTGCAGCCTTCCCGGAAGCCTTCGAGTTGAGCTACTCGGGGAAAACACTTGACTTCGATGAGGTTCTAAAAAAGAAGATTTCTACTCCTTGAGGAGATTGAGGTCTACAGAATTAAGCATGTAAATTGGTTTTCAAATGTTTATTTGATCATCGATATTTTGGTTTAATAGCTACTGTTCCTCAAGAATTTACTGAGGTAGTGATTTAATGTTATATGCGGCAATCCACCTACACCCAGCTTCACAGTGTCCCTTGAACTCCAGCGACGGTAAGAAAATGATTAAACAACTCTTCTCCGAAGAGAACATGAAGAAATCGGGGATAATGCTCACAAGCGCTAACATGAGCTGCCCAACAGACACAGGCGCTGACCACAAGGGCTACTTCATCATGGAAGCTAAAGACCCTCAGACGGTAAAAAAATTCTTCGGCCCAATGGCTGTCGAAGTGAGAGAAGTTAAGCCCCTTAGCGAGGTCGCGAAGACCCTCTAAACACACAGAAATCATTTCCTTCTATTTTTTTACAACTCATCTTAGACTCATTGATATGATAATATTTTTTGATCCTGTACAGGGTTTTTGAAGGAGTCATTTATCAGTAAGTTTCTAACTCTTAGACATTATGTCCATCAAAATAACTCGTGTAGCTGGTTTAAAGCTGAAAGCGGAAGTCGACGGCTTCGAGATAATCAGCGGTCAGATCAATGATCACTCAACCCCGGAAGGTCCAAGCCCAAGTAAACTCATGGTTGCGTCTCTCGGACTCTGTACCGGACTCTACGCTGCGTGGTACTTGAAGAGGCATAATATATCCGATGAGGGCTTGACTGTAGATGTTGAGACAATAGATGCGTCCTCACCCAGTAGAGTAGGCGTTTTCAACGTGAGGGTCAACGTGAAAGCGGACCTATCCGAAGAAGCTGAAGCTGGTCTCCTCTCGTCAATAGCCCGCTGTTATGTTGGTAATACTCTGAAAGGAAACCCTGAAATTAACTACGAGGTAAATGTTGAACACTCTTAAGTTGTTTTTTTTTAACAGCTGCAATATCGCTCGCGACTTCTCTGGTGATTTAAGCGTAGGACTGGTAAGATATGTTGGATGATGATCATGCACAGGAGCTTCTTTGACCCCAGTAAATTTAACGGCGTTAAAATAGGGCCCTCTAAGGTCCCATCCTCGCTGCGCTCAATTGAAATTCATTTGAACGCTGGTCCACGGTCTCGTCTAGGTAGCGGGTGACGACGGGGAATATCCCCCTCAAGTCGCCACTCTCTATCGCCACTCGGGCCGCCTCCCTGACCCGCAGTGGAGCATCGAAGGCAATGCCAAGGCTGGCTGTACAGAGCATGGGAACGTCGTTTGCACCGTCTCCCACGGCGATTGTGTGGCTCATGGGCAGGCCGAGTTCCGCGGCGAGGCGTTTCAGGTGCTCCGCCTTGACTAGAGGAGTCACGACCGGGGGCCTAAGGCCGGATGCCCTCCCGCGTTCCTCGGCGAGGTGGTTGGCGTATACGTGGTCGATATGAAGCCGCTCCGCCACAGGCTCGGCAAGGAGGTCGAAGCCACTAGATATTATCGCCGGAGTGAACCCCATTCGGCGTAGGGTCAAAACGGTCTCCTCCGCCCCCAGTGTGAGTGGGATAGACGCCGCTACGGACCGGATGCTACTAATGGGGACGCCTCGGATCAGCTCAGTTCTTCTCGCGAGCGCCTCCTCGAAGGGGAGGTCGCCATTCATCGCGCCTTTCGTGACGGCGGCCAGCTCTCCGCCCAGATCTAACCGTTCTCCAACCTCTGGGAAGAGTTCGCCGTCCAACAATGTACCCTCTAGGTCGAATGCTATGAGCAATAGAATCACCGTGCCGTTCTAAGTTGTTCAGGTGACCCTATTGCCCAGTGGTGCGATGAACTCGACGAACTACTAGAAACTGGTTGCTTGTGTAGTTCGCTGTGTGTCGTCTTGGGTTCACCTATCTGATCAGCTAGGCTGATATTGGATTGGTTCGGGTTTATAAGGTTGGTTGATCATGGCTTCACCTTGTCGATGATGGAGACGGGATGCCGCTGGTGCCATGTGGTATGACGGCGACCTTCTGGCTACCCTTGTGATGGTTCTTCAGCTCTTTTATGACCTCGTCCCACTTTTTGGATCAAAGGACGGTACGGCCCGCCTCATTAGTCGATTTGGCTTGGTACTTCCACTTGAGTACAAGCGGATCAGCCGCTTTCGCGGTGCG
>CAWACK010000001.1:0-98578 GCA_963780545.1 Candidatus Bathyarchaeota archaeon | reverse complement strand
AACGAACTTCAGAGCAAGAGAGCCAATATCGAAGCCTGTATATCGATCATTAGTGGCTCTGGTGGTAAGGGGAAGTCCTATTTCGCACTTAGACTTGCAGAAATTCTCGATCCAAAGTTCGATCCAGATGTTCAGGTGGTATTTGGTGCAGAGGAACTTTTAGAACTTATTTCAAGTTCATCACCTCTGGGAATGGGAAGAGTAATTATCTGCGATGAGAGCCAATTCGCTATGAGCAATAGGGAGTGGGCTACTGGTATCCAGAGAGTGCTAATGAAACAGTTAGAAGCAATAAGAAGTCGTGGATATATTATATTTATAGTTGCATTGAGTGAAGCAACAATAGATAATTTGGCAAGAAATTTTGTAATTACACATAAAATTCACCTATACAAAAGAGGACACGCAAGAGCATACAAGTACAGTCTTGGAGCATTTAGTAAAGTACCATATGCAACCACAATTAGCAAGGATGCAAGTATGGCATTACCTTCAGCAGAGTACTGTGAGGGTGCATCGTGCTTAATTTGTCCGTACAGTGGATTGAGCAAAACTGTGTGGCAACAAAGAGAGAACTGGGAAAAGAATGGTGATATTATATGTATCACTAACAGGGCAAGATATGAACGAAAGAAAAAAGCATACCTTGAGAATGAGGTGGATACAGCTACAGAAGGCAGGAGAGCCAAGAAAGAAGAGGCTAAAGTGCCAAAGCCCACTCTGGAACTCTGTATCGCCCTGCTCAAAGAGGCTAGGGCAGAATTAGCACTCTCGGTTCAGGATAATTTGGATAGGGTTGTGGCTCTAAATATACTCAAGCGAAAGTATCCAAATATTGCAGAATATATGATGATTAAGTCGGTGCGAATTTTATCTCAGGACAAGGCATTTATGGACAGCCTACCGAAACGTGATAAAAATGCCCAGAAACCCAACCCTGTGATACAATAGAAACCTGTAGGATGCACTCGGATTGTAGCTCTGCTCAAAACAGCCAATTAGAGCATTATTGTTAATAATATTTCTAAATATTGTGAAATAGTATGGAGTTTCTGGTTTGAAGTCAAAGAGGGAAGAACAATTTGCCTCTATTATATAGTGTATGGGCGTATCTAAAGAACACTGCTCTCCTATCTTCATGCCGTAAGGTATATTAAGTAAGAGTATACATATACTAAGATATAAGATGTATATGCTCGATAAAGCTAACATAAATTGTATTGTTGTTTTACACACATTTAGTGTAGACTATACGGAGTTGAATTAGTTGAGTACACCTGAGTTAGATTCAACTATTCAGCCGATTCAGCCGAACTTAGATGGAGTTACCCCATCCTTTCAGCACACAAAGATACCACGCAAGAGGACATGGGAGAACATTCTGCCAAGTTATGAACAGCCTTCAAAGGTTCTGAGACTTCTAAAACTCAGCAAGTGGGAATACAAGTCCGACATGGCAGATGAACTACAGTGCAGGGATTTGGCGTTTGGATGCCTACTCTATCTAACCTCTGCACGTGTTAACGAGATGGTTAGAGTGAACCGTGAGCAAGTGGTTGTCCACGATGAAAACTTTCTGGTACTACAGAACATGAGGGTTAGCAAGAGAAGGATAAAGTTCAGAACCCCAGAAGAGAAGGAAGATTTCAGATTTGTGTCTGCGAACTTGAGCAAGTCCCAGAAAGAAGATTTGAAACAAGAATATTTGAGAGGGGGTAAAGCATTTCAGAAACCAGCAAGTGTGAGTATACCTTTACCAAGAAAGACAGGAGATTTGGCAAGGTTCACCGTTTGTGTAGAGGCATACTTAGACCAATTTGCCCCAGAGGGAAGGCTATTCAAATTTGGCACACATCGGGGATGGGAGATTCATCAACTGGATCACCAGCACACCCAAGTCTATATTGGCAGAGGAGAGGGGAGAGATAGACAAGGATACCAAACTCCCGATTAAGAGAGATGGGTTATTCTGCCACTGGTTGAGGGGGCAGAGTTTGAGCTACCAAATTAACTTATTGAGAAGTGGCACTATGGTTGCCAAATATCGTGGTATCGTAAGTTCAAACACGCTAGACCACTATTACACAGGTGCTTGGGTTGAAAGTATGGATGAGTATTCAAGGACTATTGAGCCAAGAGGAAGATGATATAATAATGAATGAACGACAAAACAAACTCAGGTGGCAAAAAACACTTTCTGCCGTTCTTTTTATATGAGTTATGAGATATTTCTTAAATAATGGGCGTAAATCTCGATAAACCTCAATTATGGAAAAGCGATGTTCGATTATCCGTTGATTTTTATAATGATTGGTTCTTGAGTTATGCTCCAATAACATTTAAAAACACCCGAAAAAAGGCAATAGAAGAAGTAAAATACACTTTAATTTTAACAAAAAATTTAGCTAATTATAATGTTGAAATTTTAAAGAAAAATCCAAATATATTATCAGTTTTAAGAATGTGCTTAGCACCACCACTTGCTAGAGATAGATTGATTGGATTGGCAGGTGTAAGTAAAAATCTAATAAAATTAATGGAAGATGAGAATAAAATACCTCCAAAATTAGAAGAAAAAGAAATAAGTAATGATTTAAATAAAATTATTAAAATAATTGATAATCTGCTAGATAAAGATTTATTTGTGTGGTTAGAAGAACCAAAAAACGAAGTTAAAGACGTTGATATCGATAGAGCCTCAACTGTAATAGCAGATAGGTTAACTGGATCACAATCTGATCCATTAATAAGAAATGCACAAGAAAATCGACAAATGAATAAAGTAATTGAATATTTACATAATATAAATTATAGAGAGGCTACCGAAATAGAACGTAAAACTTGGAATAAATTACCATTAGGAACTTATGGTAAAAGAATAAATGTCCCTGTAAAAAATACTCAGGGAAGAGAGACTAATATTCCTGTAGATATTATTGTAAGAAATAAAGATAATAAATATGTTCCATTATTAATTGAACTAAAATCAGCAGGAGATTTTACTAATGTTAATAAAAGAAGGAAAGAAGAAGGATTTAAAATGAGTTTATTAAAACAAACTTATGGTGATAATTTTAATTATATTTTATTTTTATGCGGATATTTCGATACTGGTTATTTAGGAACTGAAGCAGGAGAAGGAATTGATTGGGTTTGGGAACATAGAGTAGATGATTTAAAACAATTTGGGATAAAATAAAGTTGTTAAACCTTGAAAAAATTGAAATTGATCGAATTCATCTCCAATCTTTAATTGATAAAGGACAATCAAAATTAGAACGAAATATCCAAGGTCAATTTTCGACACCCCTTCAACTTGCAATTGATATCTCTGAAAAAACTTTAAGTTATTTTACAAAACCAATTGATCAAATTAGGTTTCTTGAACCTGCTATAGGTTTAGGAGTATTTTATTCAGCAATACTATTTAGAACATCGGGAATTGAACCCTTAACAGCCACAGGCATAGAAATTGACACAAAAATTGTGAAAATGTCTAGGACATTATGGAAAGATAGTAAATTAGAAATTTTAAATTCTGATTTTTTAAAAAGTAATCCTCCTATCAATAAAAACGATAAATATGATTTACTAATAACAAACCCTCCCTATGTAAGACATCATCACATTAAAAAGGATGAAAAAGAATTTCTATCTTCATTTATAAATGATAATTTAAATATTAAAGTTAATGGGTTAATGGGTTTATATGGTTATTTTATTTTAATAGCCCATTTATGGATGAAACAAGATGGCGTTGAATCTTGGTTAGTTCCAAGAGAATTTATGGATGTTAAATATGGTAGATCATTAAGAAAATACTTAACCGAATATGTTACCTTATTACAAATACATTGCTTTGAAATTGAGGATGTACAATTTAAAACCGCAGAGGTTACATCGACTATAATAATATTTAAAATGTCTCCACCAAAGCCAGATAATAAAATTCTATTTACAAAAGGATCAAATATAAAGAACCCAAATTTCATTCGAGAGATAGATATAAATCTTTTAAAACAATCTGAAAAATGGTCTACAATTATAGATAGTGAAAACCCAACGGATATTGAAAATATTCCTAAAGGTACTTTAAAATTAGGAGATTTTTTTAAAGTAAAACGGGGTGTAGCAACAGGGGCAAATGATTATTTCATTATAGATGAGAAAATAATAAATATTTATAATATCCCTAAAGAATTTTTAATTCCTACTCTACCTGCTCCTAGATATTTAACATCCAATATTATTAATAAGAAAGATGTCGAAGATGAACATAATAATAAATTATATATTTTAAATTGTAAATTAAATAAATCTGAAATTGAGACGAAATATCATGGTTTATATGAATATATACAACTAGGTGAAAAAAAAGAAGTGGATAAAGTATATCTAACAAGAAATAAAAAACCGTGGTATTTAATAGAACAGAGAGAACCAGCACCAATATTATGTGCCTATTCAGGAAGAAAATCAAAGAAAGGAGACTCCATAAGATTTATTAGAAATAAATCAAACGTGGTTGTTACAAACTCTTATTATAATTTATATCCAAAAAAATGGATAAAAGAGAAAGACTTACAAACACAAGAAAAATTATATGATGATATTTTTAATGTTTTAATAAAAATTGATCAAAAAGAAATTTTAAAACACGGTAGATCATATGGTGGAGGATTTAGAAAAATAGAACCAAAAGAACTTGAAAATGTAGTTTTACCCTTTGTTATTATTAATCAGGGCTTGGATGAACATTTTTCTTCATAAAAATTTGAAACCGTGTTATTTATAAAGAATTGGTTAGCAAGTCCCTCAAAAAGTGGGGGATAAAAAATGATAAAAAAGAAACGCACAGTACAATTCTATGCAATTATGGCAGATAAGCTGGATAAGAGATTAGACCTTGTATCTCAGGGAATTGTGCCACTATTCACAGATCAACGCAACTTTTTCTATGATTGTCGAACCACACTATTGAACACAACAAATCTCAATGAAATTGATACAAAGGTTAAGTCCAACAAACAGATGGCGTTCACAGGTGCGATCTCTGATTGGTGCAAACTAAAATGTATTGAATTGGGAATGGATGTGAATAGATGGTGGATCATACGGGACAAACTGAATATCAACGCCTCTGGAAAAGCGGTGTGCCAAGGCGAGATCGAAAAATATCTTGTGGATTACACTAATAGGGACAAAATGGCTAGTGGATGTAGCTTCATTCTTATTTGTGAGAAAACTAAGGTTGGTTTAGACCTACTCAAAGCCCTAAAAGAAAAGGGCTACAAAGTGAATTTGGTTATTACTGGTGGACTTACTAGTTGTGATGCCAAGGAATCCATAATTCAAGCGGTTGAAGGTTTAGAAGAAAAAGCAGAAAACTTCTACATTCTAATTCTCCACGACTATGATTTGGCAGGTATTGAGATATTCGCAAATCTACATCAATACCACAATAGAATAATAGATGTCGGTATGAATGAATCTTTCATTCGTTTCTTAAAAAATAGGGGAACGTATAATCCAAGGCTTGTTGAAGAACGCTGTTTAAACAAAAAATTTATGGGGCACACTCAGGAATTCATTAAAACTTATAAATATGGTTTAGGCTACAGCTTCGATTATCTTCAGGGTGTACAACAAAAAGAAAAGGAATGGTTAGGACATAGAATTGAGATTGATGCTGTTGAAGTTTCATACGGAATAGAACCATTCGTGGAATATATCGAAAAATGTATTGAAAACAAAAAGTGGGACTTAACGAGAATTGGCATCAATGAGCAACACCTTACCGAACCCACAAATAAATATGAAATATCGTATGAAGTTAAAAAAGACGAAGTTGTTGAGTTGTATGATGAAAAACTCACAGAATTATCAGCTACATATAAAGAAATAATTGATACCATCAAAACCACACTAACCCAACCAACAGAATTCTCTGAGCTAAAGCACAAGCATCTGAGTGATGATGGTGTTGTTCTCAGAGACTTAGAGCCACTACTAGACAAATACTCAGATGCCATCGGCTATGATTGGAAGGCTGAATATCAACGCAAGTTAGACCAGCAGGTTAATGATAAACTAAAATGTTGGGATAGACCCGTAAACAAGGCAGTAGATGATGTTGCCAAAATCAAAACTGAGATAGAAACGGAAATGAAAGAGAATATAGAAAATGATCCAAAACTATCAGAATTTGATGAAGAGTTAGACGATTTGGACTGTGGCGAAACTGAGTTGGATGAGATTGAAATACCAGATCGAAAAATGGAAATAAACAAGGTAATAGATGCACTCATAGCCCTGCGAGATGCACCGAAAGACGATGTAGAAACGTAAAAATAGGGTTTCACGGATGGTGCAATTCAAACAGGCACATTAAATGTTTTTGTTCTCGTAGTCGTAGGCGAAGAGCAGCTTCGTCTCCTCATCCCTGAATGGAGATCCCTTGAAATCGTCGGCGTCGTCCCTTATTTTACCCCCCATCTCCTCAAGCTCGAGGAGGGCGCGGTATCCATCGCTGCAGTTCACGTACTCCATGATGCCGTTTATGTACCCTCTGTAGCCAGGGTCAACGATCTCCAGGTACTCATCCGGCGTGATCTTGGCACAGGGGTTGTCCAAGGCGGGGCCCCAGTGGTCACATCCGGAGGGACCGGATGAAAGGTTATCGGACTCCTCGATAAGGGTGACGCGTGCGCCTCTTCTCGCCGCCTCGATGGCAGCCCATGGCCCAGCTATACCGCCTCCGATCACGAGAACATCGGTCTTGACACGGTTCACCGTACCGTACTTCAGTTCGTACGGCCAATCGACTACTCCCTTGAAAGACATGAACTCACAGCCTAGTAGGGGATGAATTGGTGGATGCGATTGGATAAAGTTTAGGCTTCGACAGCTCGCGAAACTCAGAGTCCACGAGTCTACTATTTTCGGATATCGCGTGTCCTTCAGTCCACCACAATTTCTTTTAAGCCTAACAAATTGATTCCTTTTCAGCTATATCATCAATTTGTTCACAACTCAATCAATCACATTAATCGCGTGCATACAGTCAATGATGATCGCACCTATCAGAGTAAAAAAACCGAGAACAAGTAAATCCCTATAGGCGTAGGCCGTAGAATATGCACGATGAAGATACTTGGAATAGTCGGGAGTCCTAGGCAAGGTGGAAACACAGAGGTCCTCACAAAGATCGCCCTTGAGGAGATCGCCAACGAAGGCATTGAGACGGAGCTAATCACCCTGTCAGGAAAAAGTATAGCCTCCTGTGATGCCTGTTCCAGCTGCCGCACAACAGGAGAATGCCACATTAAAGATGACTTCCAGGTCATATACGACAAGATGCTGAAAGCCGACGGCTTCATCCTCGCCACACCAGTCTGGTTCGGTGCTGCGACCCCGATTATGACCAGCCTAATCAGCAGGTGCTACGTCTCAAGAGGAAAAATGGACCCCTTCGAGAACAAGGTCGGGGGACCCATAGTGGTCGCGAGAAGGGCCGGCAAAAACTTCACCTTCGCCCAGCTAATGTTCTTCTACATGATACACGGCATGATCGTACCTGGGTCAACATACTGGAACGTGGCCACAGCCAGGGAGAAGGGCGAGGTGACTAGGGACGAGGAGGGTGTGCGGACTATCAGAAACTTCGGCAAGAAACTCGCCTGGCTCGACAAGAAATTAAACACTTAAACTGCATGCCCTTAACAACACAGACGTGTGTCTCAATATTTCTAGGAAATCATATGCCTGACTCTATTTTCCCGTTCCTCGCATATGCCCAGACCATCCGCTTCGTCGTGTAGCTATGCCCTATGTTTCCATGAATGTCCAAGGCTACGACTCCGCCGGTTCCATCAACGCGCCGACTCATATACGTTAGAGCCTTATCCGCTGCTTCCTGAATAGAATCCCCAGCCTCCACGTATGTGAGGACAAGCCTCGCCAGGTTCACCTTCATTATGGATTCCCCGTGGCCAGTTGATGAGACTCCACCGACCTTATTATCGGCGTAGCCTCCACTACCCACAATCGGCACGTCGCCCACCCTGCCCACGAGCTTCCCCGTGACGCCGCCCGTCGACGTGGCCGCGGCAACGTTCCCCTTATGGTCAAGAGCTACTGCTCCCACTGTTTCATGTCCGAAGGATGCTCCGAGTCGCTTTTTCTCGAGCCATTCAGCGAGTTCTTGGCGCGCCTCATCTGTAACCAGCTTTCTCTGCGCTAGTTTCTCAACTCCGTATTTTTCTGCGAGTCGCCGAGCGCCTTCGCCTATCATCAAGACATGGGGCGTCTTCTCCATGACTATGCGTGCCATGTCTATTGGGTGTCTGATGTCATGTAGCCCAGCTACTGCCCCCGCACCGAGGGTTGCGCCATCCATTATCAGGGCATCCATCTCGACGGTACCCTCCTCCGTGAGCACCGAACCAACACCTGCATCAAATACCGGGTTGTCCTCAAGGCATTTGATGGCTGCAACGACAGCGTCCAGCGCTGATCCATCGTTCCCTAGGACGCCCCACCCGTTAGCTATGGCGTCCTCCACACCCCGGATGTTTACCTCGACAAGTCTGTCGGGTATAGCCCATGCTCCACCGTGTACGATTATTACAGGATCTGTCATATTTGACGATTATCAGATGGATATTATAGATATAACAAATTACGTATCAGAATGGGACATTTCGCGCGTTCGCGCGAGCGATACCTACAAATTTTAAGTTGGAAGATAATTCCCTTGGCGACATCGTCCGTGCACGTGAACTGTTTATAATTTATTCTGAAGGTCTCCCAAGGTATGTCTATTTATTGTAAGCGCCTGTGGAGCGGCGGGTATTTGGGGTAGGTTTTTCGGCTGTGAGTTAGGTGCAGGTGTGCCATGGTTTCAGCTATCTCTAGGCTTGCCTCAGCCGGGTCGATAACGGGTAGGCTGGTGACCTCACGTAGGGTTCTACCCATGGCGAACATCCCGAGGCAGTCAAGGTAGAAGGCGTCATGGCCCAATCCCTCTAATTTGTGTATGGTCTGCTCGGTTAGGAGAAGAGTCTTGGCTGTGTCTTTGCGAAGGTCGAGGACGGGTAGGGGGGCGGGGACGGCGGCAGGGTTGTGGCCGAGAAGTTGGACTAGCAGGAGCATGGATTCACCTGGTCCGACTATGGGGACGTCGACGAGGGTGCGCGCGGCTTCGAGGCCGGGGTCTCCGGCGCACCATATGATAATCGCATCTGCGCCCGCCTTCTCTGCGGGGCCGACGAGTTTAAGGACCTCGGCAGCAGCCCGGGTGTGGTCAACGTGGCTCTCTATGGCTGGTGGCCCTTCGTGGATGCGGGAGTATGTGATCTCTGTGCCGGGTCTGGCTATGGACTCGAGGAAGGAGGTGCGAAGTCTTATCGCAGCGTCATCAAGGCCAGTGATGGGAATAGCTAGGTGAACCCTCAACATGGATCGATGACTTTGTGTCTTTGTGGATATTTCACACTTATCGCGTGCGCACAAAATGCACGTTACTAAGGTAGACTGAAGTGACACATGCGCGCGAACGAGATTTAAAAGTTGATTTCGAATACAAAAGATGGTGGGCCGGGCGGGGTTCGAACCTGCGACCTCCGCCATGTCAAGGCGACGTCATAACCACTAGACCACCGGCCCGACCAAGACACCATACCAGCGATGGATCGTATAAAGGTTACCGGAAACCCATTAATCCCATCTTCTCGAGGAATCTAAAGTAGCTGAGGAGGTAGTTGAGGTCGCTCCTCCCGGACTCAAACTCCACGAGACGCGAGACCTCAAGCAGGTTCCTCACCCCATCGCTCCAGTAGACTGCAAGTGTCTCTAACCCTGAAGCATCAATGTGCTCCTTCCCCAACCAATAGAAGGCCTCTCGATCCTCTGGCGACAGCCTCCTAACCCACTCTCTTGCCGATATGGGGCCCTTAAACTTTCTAACGGGAACTATGCTCTCCGCCTCCCTTTCAAGCTTTGTCAATCGCCTCATCTTCAGATTTAATGTCAGCCTTCTAGTCTCAGCGAGCATTTTTAATTCAGCTTCGGCTCGCTTCCTCTCGGACTTTGTGCAGGTCTCGAGGTCAGCTATAAGATCGATTATGGTCGAATCGAGCCGCCTGTCCTTAGGCGCTAGGCGCTTAGCGGACCTCACAGACTCTGTGGCTCGACCCGCCCAGTATTCGATGTGTTCCTTCAACCCACGTAAAGCCTCCGAGGTCACTTTAGAGTCCCCGTTTGAAGATATAGTGATCGTGTCCTGTATCTTCCCAAGGAGAGCGCGCTTCTCACGAGACGCTGTCTCGTAGGCGATCCACATCGCCTCCTCAGGCCCTGCATCGGCTATGAAGTAGGCGTACGTCGCAGTCATCAGCGCCACCTTCCGCAGCATCTCCGGGTCCACCTTGTCGATTGTGTCCGCGCTCGTGTGGTAGAACTTGTCCGGCCACTGGATCAACATAGGGCATGCGACTCCAACTGTCGGGTCGGAGTAAATGTAGTGATCACTACCGCCACTGAAGGGGGTCACAGCATGCTTAAAGAGTGCATAGCTCGCGGAACCTCCAAGGTTCTTAGCCTCAGCCTTCACCGAGTCGTATATCGCCTCCATGAGGCTGTTGACGTAGCTTGGACACGACTCGGGTGTCCTTTCTACAATCAGGGGTCCCCCGCAGAGGTTCTGGTTCTCACCCACCATATCTAGGTTCAACGCTGCAACCATATCTGGGATATTCGCCTCGTTCTCAACTAGGAATGGATAAGTTCCAGTCATCTCGGGCACAAGGGTGAAGACTATGCTCCGCCTCGGCTTCCTCAGCTTACCTGACTTGACGAGTTTATGTAAGGCCCTAGCTGCCTCCATCGCTGCACCGGAACCAGAGGCATTGTCATTTGCACTCGGCTGGGGGTGGCAGATGTGGGCGACGACGATGACCATCTCCCTCGACTCACCTGGAATTGTTGCGACGCAGTTCTCCATCTCCCCAGGGTAGAGTTTAGATTCGACCCGAGCATACACCTTAACTTGCTTCTTGCTCTTCTTAACTAGCCTTCTTAGCCAACGCCCAGTCCTCGGAGTGAGGACAAAGCCCCAGCATTGTTTTTCGCCCCCATACCACCAGAAGCTCGTGTACTTCATGGCGTCATCGAGCTCACCCTCCTTGAGGCTTGGTTCACGAACCCACATACCATCGTAGAGTATACCAATAGCTCCACGCCTCTCTACAGCGAGCTCCCTTACACGAGCAACATCCCCGCTGGTGAGAACCACCTTCCCACACAAATCGAGTCCCTTATAGTCGCTCTCCTCCTCACCCTTTTCGAGAACTACGACCTCGGCTTCTACTCCGCCCTTGGGAGTCGGGGCGCTCCGCTGTATGAGGCTCATCTTATTTTCAGCGAAGCGGGACAGGAACCTCGCTTCCTCTACAGGTTCAACGAGCCTCAGTTCTGCATCGGCGCAGCTCCACTCCTTAAACATAGGGCTGCTCCATGCCAATGCCTCCCCATCGGACTTGTATCGCCTGACGTCGACGTCGAGGCCATATGCCTTCAATGTCTCGGCGGCGTAGTCGACGGCCTCCCTGATGCCGGGACTCACCTGAATCCGATGGTGGTGAGAGATCTCGGCAACGTGGTTGAAGGCGATCCCACCCGTGACCTCGGCCTTCAGCTCCTCGAACACCCTCTTGAACATTGTCTAGAGGTTGATGCCGTCGACTCTTAGCACTTTTCTCATATCTGCTTCGCGTTTGCCTTAAGTATAAGCCATGGATAACCAATATGATTAGCCGTGGATTCTGCCGACTACATGCGCTTCGCATTCATGTGCAAGAAAGGGAAGCCGGCGCAGAGGATCGACAAGAAAGTAGCGATAATAGGCGCTGGCCCATCCGGGTTAGCGGCTGCTGGTTTCCTAGCCTGCAAAGGCTACGGGATAACTATGTATGAGAGGCTCCCTATACCAGGAGGAATAATGGTCTTCGGGATCCCGGAATCCAGGATCCCGAGAAACAGGGTTCTGCTAGGATGCAAAGAGCTCGAGGAGGCATTCGATGTAGAGATAAAGACATCCTGCAAGGTGTCCGCTAATGGAGACAGGATCCTTGGCGACGACTACGCGAAGGAGAAAGTCGAGCTACAAAAGGTCGCGGATGAGTTTGACGCCACCATAATCGCGACTGGTACATGGGGCTCCAGGAGTCTCCCCGCTGAGGGATCAGGATTCAAGGGGATCTACTCCGCCCTCGAATACCTCTTCAAATGTAAGGCGTATGAGTTGGGACTCTTGCCGAAGGAGGAGAAGATAAAGCTCGGCTCCAACGTCGCGGTAATCGGGTCGGGGCTCGTCGCCGTCGACGCAGCGATAGAGGCAACCGAGGAGGGCCACTCCGTAAACCTCATCTCCATAGAGAATGGTCTTGACGCCCCCTCGGGGAGCTATGAGATAGACAAACTCAAGAGAAGGGGAGTGAAACACATGGAGAGAGCCGTCATAAAGAGGGTCCTCGGGGAGGGCAGGGTCAAGTCGATTGAGGTAATCAGCGTCAACGCCGATGTTAAAAACGGGGTTGTGCTGAGGATGGAGCAGATCCCTGGCACCGAAAGGATAGTCGACAACGTAGACAACATCATCGTGGGAATCGGTCAGATACCGACCCCGCCGTTCAACAAGGAGTTCCAGGAGATCAAGACGTTAAGGTGGGGTGGCATCGAGGTCAACAACATGTTCATGTCATCCAAGAGCAAGGTTTTTGCGACGGGCGACGTGACAACTGGAATCAGCAAGGTGGGCAGAGCCTTCCAAACCGGCTTAAAGACCGCCACCTGGGTTGACAGGTGCCTCCAGAACATGGTTGAGGTGCGGACTTGACCAAAGTAAAAATCGTCGACATGGAGAAGTGCATCGGCTGCGAGCTCTGCGAGAAGGTCTGCGAGTTCCTCAACTCGAAACCCAGATCAAAGATAATCCAGACGAAGGATGGCGTCCTAGTGCCGATAACTTGTCTGCACTGCACCACCCCCGTATGCGTAGACGTCTGCCCGACAGGGGCTTTGTACACCGATGGGAAGGGACCCGTCCGATTCAGGAGAAACCGATGCACGGGGTGCAGGCTATGCGTCGCAGCGTGCCCGTTTGGGGTGCCTGACATCGACCCCATTAAGGGATTCATGACAAAATGCGATCTATGTATGGAGAGGGAGAAGGCTGAACTGAAGCCGGCGTGTGTAGAGTTGTGCCCAACCGGAGCGATAATTTACGGAGAATACGAGGAAGTCGTAGACTCATCAAAGAGCGAAGCCGTAAAGATGCTCATCAATAAGAAAGTGTTAAAAAATTCTAGGGAAAAGTCCGGAGATTGAATCTCTTGTACCAAGGACTAACTGTAACCGCTTCGGCTCATACCCACATTAGGAGAGCAGCTAGGCTGCTGGTCGCTGCAGCTGAGGTAATCCTCCTCTTTCTGATGTTTGTCGGCTTTTTTCCCTCGCAGCTTCCGCAGATCCTGGTTCTTGGAATCTCACTGATACTCCTCGTGGACCCAGCTAGCAACCCCCCACTCCTCTTCCTGGTAACATTGATAGGATTAGCGCCTATTCCGGAAAACCTGTCTCTTGTAGCGCTCGCGTTTATCCTCGTCGTCGCAATGATTATTGGAAAGAAGCATGGGAGAATCGGATTATATGCTCTGATAGCTCTTCCACTGATGCTCCTCCTCCAATATTTAGGGTACTCCTTCGCAGCTGCGCCCTTAGTGCTGTTGTTGCTGGGTGCGCCTCCTTTCCAAAAGTGGCTCCCTGACCTGTACTCAAAATACAGGTCGACCGGGGTTCTGGTGTCCTTCATCGCCGTGAGCTATCTCTACTCTAACCCTGCGGCATACACCGCGATCGCCCCACTACTCCTGTTCTTGGGGGTCTTGATGATGATTATGGGCATCTTCCAGGGAATGATCTGCAAAAGTTTCCCCGAGTTTCTCTCAAACGCCCATAAAATCGCCTTCGGCCTCCTCCTCATCTCGGCTTCGAGCATTGAGCTACAGTCGCTGTTTCTCTATCTACTCCTCCCAACGGCTCTGAGTCTCGCGATAATCAACTACGTTCATGACAGTCTATCCGAGAAGACCAGCGGCAGCATGTTTGATTTCGGGGGATTATCCTCCATTATGAGGGTTGAGGCCGCCTCCACACTCATGACGTATCTTGTGTTATTCTCCCTAGTGAGTCTCAGCGCCGAGACCTTCATGCATATAGGCATCGGTGGAAACATAGGTTTCGTCCTTCTGGGCTGCGCGGTGCTCTTCGTAGCGGCTGCTTCCCTCGCCGTGTTCTTCCGGAGCTACACCCTCGTATTCGAGGGATCATCAAGAAATGGCGTCGCATCCAATGTTGGCAATAAGCTCGTGGCAGCTACGCTTTCCACATGCAACCTACTGATAGCGATGTTTCCAGGCTTTTTGCTGCTGGCCTTCTCACTGGTAAGCGGAGGCAAATATCCACAATTTGAGGTGGTGAACAATCTGCTATTGGTGATGTTGGTTGCGGTCGTGTTATCCGCAGTTTTTACATGGGGGACGAAACCCGGCAAAACTAAGTCCTGGATGACTGGCTACGCTTCAGTCGAGGACCTCAACGGGTCGAGGGGAGAAATATTCACATCGTGGAGGGAGATCTTCAAACCGATATACGGCATCGAAATTCCCGATGACGAAGTCTCTAAAGCCTTGGAGAAGATCAGCCCCCTGATCCCTCTGACGTTGCTCGTGATACTGGCGATTCTGGTTGTGATTGTATGAACCTGCAAATACTAGTCTTGAACCTGGCCCTAGCGATACTGGTGGCGCCGCTTCTTGATGGCTTGCGACGGAAAATAACTGCCAGACTCCAGAACAGGATTGGTCCCCCAATAACTCAGTCTTGGCACGATGTCATCAAGCTTTTCAGGAAGGAGACAATCCTGCCAGAAGGAGCCGGGTTCTTGATCAGGGTCTTCCCAGTTTTGATGCTGATGCTCTCGCTCTCGATGTTCGCCATGATTTCGACGGTGACCATCCAATCACCATTCGAGGAAGGCGGCATCCTATTCATCGAACTCGCGGTTCTATCCGCGTTCGTGTTCGCGATGGCTGGGAGCATGAGCAGGAACCCCTATGGGATAGTGGGTGGCTCGAGGGAGGTGATCCTAGCCACATTGGTGGAGCCGTCGATCATAGTCTCTCTGACTGCCCTCATCTTATTCAAGGGATCCACGACCCTGGACAATACGTCGAGAAGCGTCACGGTTGGGGCCTCCCTTATAATTGCGGCCTTAGCCTACATTTTGAGTCTACTGGCCGAGAGTGGAAGAGTGCCCTTCGATGTGGCTGAGGCCGAGTCCGAGTTGTCCGGAGGCTCCCTGATAGAGTTCAGTGGCTCGCCCCTCGCCACCTTAAAACTTGGTCAGTACGTGAGAAGCCTCGCCCTCTTCTCCATGTTTAATTTCTACCTATCGGCCTTCATACCCCTCAGCGTGACCGGAGAGAGCTTCTACGTCGCGGTGGCCGCCTTATACATTGTGAGCCTGCTTCTCTGCATACTCATAATCTCCATGGCAGAGTCCCTCAACGCGAGGTATAGGCTGTTTGAAGCATCCAGATTCTACGCAATCACATTAGCCTTCTCAACGCTGGCTCTGCTACTCTCGTTCTTCGCGCCTGGCTTGAGGTGATACTGAACGGAAAATAACATAACCCAAGAAATCAAAAAGAGGTTCCCCAACGACGTCATCAGGTTCAGGGAGCTCCGCGACAAGTTGATCCTTGTCGAGCTAAACAGGGATGTCATGCCTAGGGTACTTGAATTTGCGCATAACACCCTCGGGGGACAGTTCCTGACTATGGCCGGGACAGATTACGCTGAGTCCCGTAACCAATACACCGTTGATTACGTTCTTGGGTGGTATGAACAAGGGACAACCCTGGTATTTCGATCGAGGATACCTAAGGGTGATGAGAACTTCCCCGCGGCGACGCCCCTCATTCCATGCGCTGATTGGTATGAGAGGGAGGTAAAAGAGACCCTGGGACTCAACCCGGTGGGCCACCCTAACCCTAGGAAGCTACTCACCTCAGACGACTGGCCAGAGGACCTTTTCCCGCTGAGGAAGAGCTTCAAAAACGAGACTCCGCCGCCAAGCAACATCGACGCGAAGTTTCCATTCGTGACCCCTGAAAACGTCGGCTCATTCAACGTCGTCCCGTATGGCCCATACCACTTCGCTATCCACGAGCCGATCTTCTTCAAGTTCTACGTCGACGGTGAGAGGATTGCCAGCGTAGACCTTAGGGCTGGCTTCAACTACAGGGGACTTGAGAAGATCGCGGAGACCAGGATGAGCTACGAGACGGTGCCGTTCATAGCTGAGAGAATCTGCGGCATATGCGGGTCAGTCCACTCTGAGGCCTACACTCAGGCCCTGGAGAGGGCAGCGGCCTTCGAGGCCCCCGAGAGAGCCAAGTGGATCCGGGTCGTGATGTTGGAGATTGAGAGGATACACAGTCATCTCCTATGGCTTGGCGTGGCCAGCCACATGGTGGGCTTCGACTCCGGCCTCATGCAATTCTGGAGGGTAAGGGACAGAATCATGTTCCTTGCCGAGCTGCTTACAGGCAACAGGAAACAGTATGGCATGATAGTTCCTGGCGGCGTAAGGAGGGACATCAGGGAGGATAAGAAGGAGAGAGCCCTCGAGGAGGTCTCAAAAATCCTGGTGGAGTACCAGGAAGTAATCGACGCTGCTTTAAACCTAGGTACATTGAAGACGAGACTCCAAGGTATAGGCTATCTATCGAAGGATGACGCCAAGAAGTACTCGGTGATGGGTCCAGTTGCAAGGGCCTCCGGCGTGAACATAGATGCTCGGAGAGACTACCCTTACGAAGCCTACCCGCACTTCGAATTCGAGACCCCAATCCAGGCGGGAGGAGATGTGTTGGCGAGAACAGTCGTGAGGGCCTACGACACGCTGGAGTCGATGAAGATCGTGAAGCAAGCCCTGGAGTCGCTTCCAGGTGGCCCAGTGCAAACACCAATAGACTACATCCCGCCAGACGTGACATCTGTTGGATTGGTGGAGGGGCCGAGGGGAACAGACGCCCACTACATGGTAACTGGCGGTGAGGATACCGTATATAGGTGGCGCGTCAGAGCCCCAACCTACGCGAACCTCCCAGCTACGCCGTTGATGTTGGTGGGAGAGACGCTGGCCGACGCCTCGGTCGTCATAGGGAGCGTGGATCCCTGCATCTCATGCACCGAGAGGATGATAGTGGTAGATGACAACACTGGCAAGGAGAGGATATTCACCAGCCAAGATCTAACGGAGGGACGCAGATGAGTAACATCCTGAAGTTGCTTAGGGTAGGGATCAGGAGGGGACGTGTGACTCTCAAGTATCCTTCGGAGAAAACACCCACGCCTGAGGGTCTGAGAGGTAGGCCGGAGCTCGACTTCGACGCCTGCATCGGCTGCGGGGCATGCGCCAAGACATGCCCTCCCAAACGCCCTGACTGTGGAGGAGAAGGAAAACGTCTGGACCCTGAAACTCTTCTACGGCAGGTGTATCATGTGCGGGTTATGCGAGGAAGTGTGCCCAGTAGACGCCTACAGGTTCAACGAGGAGTTCGAGTTCGCGTCGGCCAAGAGAGAGGACCTCGAGGTCGAATTACAGCTCAAACGCGTGAAATGTAGTAGCTGCGGGAATTACTTCACGACGAAGAGGGTTCTGGAGAACACCCTGGCGGAGTACTCGGAGCTGATGGGTGGCTACGTGGATGAGTTCAAAGAGAAGATTCTCCTCTGCCCCGACTGCAGGAGGAGAGACTGGGGCGAGACATTAGCGGAGGCGTACAGAGATGCCAGATACGAATCCTGATGCCGACATCGCAGTAAAAGTGGATAAGATAAGGAAGCTTGGAAGGAGTCCATGGGTATTCCCGGTGAACACAGGGGGATGCAACGGATGCGACATAGAGATTGTTGACACCCTGACACCATACTTCGACGCCGAGAGGTTCGGCATAAAGGTGGTCTCATCCGCTAAACACGCCGACATCCTTCTGGTGACGGGCCCAGTGACGAGGCAGTCACTGAAGACCCTGATGAACGCATACGAGGCTGCGCCGGACCCAAAGCTGGTCATCGCGATAGGCAACTGTGCCTGTGGAGGCGGAATTTTTCACGATAGCTTCACAGTCTTGGGCGGCCTCGACACGGTCATTCAGCCCGACGCCTATGTCCCCGGGTGCCCGCCGCGGCCGGAGGCTCTGATATACGGGTTATTATTGGCGCTGGGAAAGGTCGAACAGAAGGCCGCTAGGAGAGAATTCAGGGAGGATGGGATCGATGAAGCTTGAACTCCTGTTTAAGAGGGCTATGTACAGGGAGCTAAGAAGCTCCATAGGATACTACGACGCTAGGCGGATCATCAGATTCATCGATGAGAAGAGCGGAGAACTCGCCAATGTCGATGACATCGGGCGGGTTTTGAAGGAAGCGGGGTTTGACGAGAGACAGGTTGCCTTCACTTCGGAAATAGCAAAGAGAGACTCCTTTTTGTTGAAGAATGAGCCAGCTCAGGCTTAGACCTAGGAGACACGTCATATATTATCTGATGTTTGGCTCCCGGGGCTTCGCTCGACGAAAATATTTATATCAATTCTGTATGCCTTGTTGTTGTCGCGCCGCTGTAGCTCAGCCTGGGAGAGCGCTCGGCTGAAGACCGAGGGGTTGTGTGTTCAAATCACACCAGCGGCACCACACAAAATTTTGGATGGATGTGTGACCCCGAAAATCAGGTGATTAAAAAAGGGGGTTAGATGAACAGCCTCTTCCCATTCGCGTCAAGGAGGTTCCTCCGCCTCTCATCGGTCTCCTTTTGCAGGAAATCGACCTGCTCCGATGACATTCCGCGGAACCTACCTTGGGCGTCGAGGTACTCTTTCACCGGCTTCTGCTCCGACCTTGAGTTAACATTGAGGATCCCTCTCTCGATCTCCCAGAGTGGCCAGACCCAGCTGTCGACTCCGAGTCTTGTCACCTCAACGCTTTTAGCGGGGTCGAAGCGCCATCCCGTGGGGCAAGGGATCACGGTGTGGATGTACCTGAACCCCTTGATCTGCTTCGCCTTCTCTAGCTTCGCTTTGAGGTCTTTGGGGTAAGCTAGGCTTGCAGTGGCCACGTATGGGGGTTTGTGGGCCGCTATAATCATTGGGATGTCCTTTTTCATCGACTCCTTCCCCCTAGGTGTAGTCGTTGTCCATGCACCAAAGGGAGTCAGTCCACTCTTCTGTATCCCCGTATTCATGTAAGCCTCGTTATCGATACAGATCTGGATCATGTTCTCGTTCCGCTCAGCAGCTGCTGAAACCTTCCCGAGGCTGATGTCCCCGATGCTCCCGTCCCCTGCGCTGCTGATCACGGTCACGTCCTCTCGCCCCTTGGCTCGGAGTGCAGCAAGTATCCCAGTCGCGCCATCAGCAGCGAAGCTGAAGTGAATGCTAAAGGTGGGCAATTTTATCGCCCGAATCGCGCACATAGCGCAAGGCCCATCCCCGTAGACTATGGTATTTGGGCCAAAGGAGTCCAGAGCCATCCTCCAGAACAGAGGTCCGCCACAGCCCGGACAGCACGCGGAGCCGGCCTGCATCTTGACGCGCCCGTAATACTCATCGAATTTCTCCTCCAGCGTCATGTCACATCACCGGTCCCAAGTCGTGGAGCTCCACCCAGTCCACGGCCTCATCCACCTTCCCAACTTTCACTGCCCTTAACGTCTCCTCAGCCATGTATTCTATCTGCCTCATCGTCACGTCGCTGCCCCCTAGTCCCACATGGAAGTTCAGGAGCAAGGGCCTCTCATCAAGATCATAGAGGGCTCGGGCAGCGTCTGTCGCCACTATACCACCACCCGCGGATCCGAAGCTTGTGTTTCTATCTACGACGGCGATGGCCTTGTACTTCGCCGCTATACGTCGCATCTCCTCCCGGGGGAAGGGTCGAAAGCAGCGTAGCTTTACTAAACCGATCTTCTTTCCATTCGCTCTCATCTCGTCGATTACATCACGGGCGGTACCGGTCATCGATCCCATTGTCATGATAACCGCATCAGCTTCATCGCAGTTGTACTCCTCGAGCATCCCGTCGTAGTACCTTCCAAACCGCTTAGCGTAGTCATTCTCAATCTCCTCGATCACCTTCTTGGCTGTCTCCTGTGCTTGCTGGACCTCGTAGCGTGCTTTAGCTATATTTTGGTGGCTCGTCCTTTCTTTGTATTCGCCGGGGATGAGACCATACCACTCATGTTTGTAGGGTGGGAGAAAGTCATCGACCTCTTTCTGATCTGGGACGTTTGTGGGTGTAGCTGTAGCGGATACGAAGTAGCCGTCGTAGCACGTTGCTACGGGGAGATAGACCCTCCGATCCTCCCCGATCCTGTACCCCATCACGATAGTGTCGAGGACCTCCTGGCTGTTCTCACAATAGAGTTGTATCCAGCCGGTGTCTCGCTGGAGCATGGCGTCGTTGTGGTCGGGGCGTAGGGAGCCGAGCGGAGCCACAGATCTATTTACTATACACATCCCTATTGGAAGCCTCATCCCTGGTGGCATCTGCAGTGGTTCCTCCATGAAGACTATCCCCTGGGAGCTGGATGCGGTGAAGACGCGGGCCCCCGTTACGGAGGCGCCGATCGCCGCCGCCATCGCCGTGTGTTCCCCCTCAACCTTGATGTATTCTGCCTTCATCGTTCCATCGGCTATCAAAGAGGCTATGCTACTGATCAGCTCGGTCTGGGGGGTAATTGGATACGCAGGAATAACCTCAGCTCGGGATAACTTTGCACCCCAAGCAGCGGCTTCGTTCCCTTCCATCATCCTTGTGAAGCTCATGCTCACCCCTCCTCCCTCACCATTGATATCGCTTTGACTCTGCATTCGTTGGCGCAGACGCCGCAGCCCTTGCAATAGCGGTAGTCAAAAACAACTCCCTCGTCTGCGACCATAACAGTTGCCTCGGGACAGAAGGTCTGGCAGAGACCACACTTAACACATTTAGCCTTGTCGACCTCTGGCCTGAAACTACGGACTATACTCATGCCTTAGCCTCCATAACTTTGACGGCCTCCCAGCCGCGGCGGCAAGCTTTGATGTTGAGGTCCCCCACCTTGCCTGGGAGCTGACGTTTGATGGGGTCGGTTAGGGAGTCGAGCTTGACCCAACCAGTAGTCTTAGCGACGGCACCAAGCATGGTGGTGTTAACTATCGGGATAGCGCGGACGCCAAAGACCTCTGTGCTTATCCCCGTCGCATCGACTGTGGCGATCTTCCCGAGCTCGACGCCGAGATCGATTTTCCCTGGAGGAAGCTCATCATTAACGACTGCGGTACCCCCCTTCTTGAGGCCGGACCTGACGAATGGCTGCTTCTTCAGGGTCGGGTCGAGAATCACAATGGAATCAGGCTCGTAGATACCGCAAGTTCTCCTAACAGGTTTGTCGTCGAGGCGGAGGAAAACGGTCACGTCTCCGCCGCGACGTGCTCCACCGTACATCGGGATCTTCTGAGAGAACTTTCCCTCAGCAAAGGCTGCCTCGGCTAGGATTAGAGCGCCCATCACCGCACCTTGTCCACCCATCCCGTGGAACCTAATCTCAATCAGGTTGTAAAACCCCCAAATCTCGGATAGAGTGTTTTGGGTCTACCGAAGGATAAAACTTGTCAGCCTCCCAAGCGCATGACTAGAGCTGCTTGATAGAGCAATTATGTACCCTGACTCCCGTTTTCGCGCAGTGTTGTTTAATATTAACAGGATAAGTTTTGGTCCTTTATTGTATATATACGCGTGAACTTTTTTTACCTTCCAGTGAAGTTATGAATGATCAAACATGTTTAAGGAAACATCGTGGAAATGGATAGACGAGCACCATGACCAGTTAATCAAAATAAGCGACGATATCTGGGGCTACGCCGAATACGGTCTCTGCGAAAATAAGAGCAGCAAGCTCATAGCAGAGACCCTTGAGAAACACGGCTTCAGCGTCAAGCTCGGGGTCGCTGGCATGCCAACCGCCTTAATTGCGGAGTGGGGTAAAGGAAAACCCATCATCGGGGTAATGGGTGAGTACGACGCCCTCCCAGGCATCAGCAACAAGGTTTTGCCCCATAAGGAGGCACTAGTAGAAGCTGGGATGGGTCATGGCTGCGGCCACAACATCCACGGAACCACAGCCATGAGCGCGGCCATCGCTGTCAGATACGCTCTTGAGGAACATGGACTCTGTGGCATCATACGGTTCTATGGCTGCCCAGCCGAAGAGAACTTCGGAGGCAAGAACTACATAGTTAGAGCTGGTCTCTTCGAAGACGTTGATGCTTGCCTGAGCCACCATCCGGGCAACATCAACACAGCCCGACTATGTAGTAACAACGCTACGAATGGTGTGAGGTTCCACTTCTATGGTAAGACAGCACACGCCGCCGCGAACCCGGAACAGGGTAGGAGTGCACTCGATGCGGTTGAGCTGATGAATGTGGGGGTAAACTACCTCAGGGAGCATATCATCGAGAAGGCGAGGATCCACTACGTCATCGAGGTAGGAGGTGGCCAGCCAAACGTGGTACCAGATTACGCGAGGAGCTGGTACTACATACGGGCGCCAGAGAGAGACCAGCTGGCATCCATATACAAGCGGATAGAGAAAATCGCCGAGGGCGCCGCACTCATGACGGAGACCACCTTTAAAATAGAAAGTAACGGCGCAGGCTACAACAAGATCACAAGCAAAACTCTGAGCGAACTCGTAGTCACCAACATGAGGGAGGTTGGTCCAACAAAATACAGCGAGGAGGAGCTGAAGTTCGCCGCAGAGATCGCTAAGAGCTTCTCGAAGCAACAGAAGATAGACTCTTTGAAGCAACTTAAGTTACCGGAATGGGAGAAGTACGTCGAAGTCGACCTACCCACCGATATCCTCGATGCTTGGGACGAAGGAGAAGTTTCACCAGGAAGCACCGATGTCTCAACCGTAAGCTGGGTGGTACCAACAATGGAGTTTGGTACCACCTGCAACGTGCTTGGGGCACCTGGTCACAGCTGGCAGTTTGTAGCTTGCAGTGGTTCAACCATCGGCCACAAGAGTCTAATATTCGCAGCGAAGACGATGGCGGGCAGCATTCTGGATCTCATGACCAAACCCGAGTTATTAGCGAAGGCAAAGGAGGAACACAAGAGAAGGCTTGCGGGCAGAAGCTATGAGCCGGGTGATGTGGAGAGGAAACCCCCATTGGAGCTTGCCAGAGAGACAGCTGAAAAGCTCAAGGGCAAGGTCTAATTCACCATTTAAAGCGCTAAACCCTACTACATCTCAATTTTTACTAATTACGAATAAGATCCGTACTGGGGACCATAGTTAGCTAGATAATCTTATCCTCGGCTGAAGATTATGCTTAATCTGGGAGTGAGTGCGACTCACGCTAATAATCTCCATGGATGGTAGTGTAACTGAGGAGGTATATGATGAAACTGACTGAGGAATCGGAGTTAGGGGTACAATCAACTTTAGATAAAGTTGCTGAGGCCTTCGAGGAGAGGGATTTGGATAAGATGATGTCTCTTTTCTCCACTGATGAGGATATAATAGTGATTGGAACTGGTGCTGATGAGAAAAAGGTTGGAAAAAGTGAGGCGAGGTCACTGTTTAAACGCGACTGGTCCCAATCGGAGGCTAGCTCGATAGTCTATAACTGGAAGTCGATCTCCGCTGAGGGAATATTCGCCTGGGCTATTGTCGAGGCGACTTTCTATGCTAGAATAGGCTCCAGGGAGATACATCTCCCCACAAGGATGACGATCATAATGAAGAAAGTGGGTAAAGAATGGCTAATTGTACACTGGCATGCATCGGTTCCGGCGTCAGGACAACAAATTGGAGAAGCGTGGCCACTGAATATTCCAGTAGTTTAAAAACCAAAATTATTTTCTTCATTATTTTTCGTGCGCGCGTCTTGTGATTTATAGTGTGAAAAAATTTATGCAACCGTGCTAGCTTCGCTTTCCATACAAATCTATTGTAGCTCCAAAAGCCACAGTTTCCCGTAATCAAAACTATTAAGATTTAAAGAAGTAATTTATTATGGCGTCAAGTTCTCAGCTGGTTTAGCTTGTGACTTCAACCTCTATTAATGACCCAAAAATCGAGGAAATTACTCAAAGAATCATGACTGAAATCGAAAATAAAAGCGCAAAAGAGCTCGCGGAGTCCGATGAGATGGTAAAGATTCTGCATTTGACAAATGTGCATTACACTAAAATTTTGCTGCAGCATATGAATGAAGCATCTAGTGGAACCGAACGGGATGCAGGGAAAAAGGCTGTCATAAAGGCGCTGCTGCTTTCTATGTGGCATCAGAGGCTATATTTCATTGTACGCTCATTCGTTATGGGTTTACTTGGTGCTTCGCTGACGCTTGTTTTCGTGCTGATTTTTGGCTCAATAAATCTCATCCTAGAAATTCCCTTGGGCATATTCTCCTTTATTTTTACATTGGCAACATCTCGACTGCTCGATGTGCAGATTGTCAAAGCCTCGAGAATCATTGTTGACTTTTTGGCAAACCATAATAATTTGAGGGATTTTGTTTTAAGCCACTTCTAAGGATAGAATTTACTATAATATGCTCGAGCGCATCTTTTTTCTTTGAATCTATAACCTCTCTAGCTTGAAAACTACGGGCCTTAGACCATCAGTACAACACGAGATCATTGAACCCTTCTTTTTAATCCAAGGGAAGTCCCCTCCCATAGCCAGATGCACCACGTCTCGCTGGATATCCGACCAAGCCCAGCTACAGAATCCCTCAGGCATCGCCATACCCTTTGATATATACTCTTTTCCCTCGAGCATCACATTGCATGTCGGTTGCATCTCTACATCGGCATACTCCTTGAATATCTCTTGAGTCTGAAGCTTCTTCGCGACGGTAATTCTAACATCTGAGAACTTCATTTCAGATCAATTGGTCTGTGGAAACATCGATATTTCAATATATTGATCCTTTGTGCGGGTGGTCCAACCTGATGTTGCTTTCGCTGATTGTACACAAAAAACATTGGGATGAGCCCAATAAACATTGAAATAGTTTTAATAATTTCGTGTGTCGTGGAAAATACAACAATTCATTTATTTATTCGACGCTTAATTCTTGTAACATTAGCGATTTAATGGTGTAAACCGATCGGTGATGTTAGATGGTGGGCAAGAGGAGAGATAAACTTGAGATCATCGAAGATCTCCTTCGAATCGCAGATAATCCTCTTGGTGCAAACAAAACTACCTTAGTATATCAATCGAACCTTAATTTTACACGACTTGAAAATTTTCTACCCTTTTTAATTGAAAAAGGACTGCTAGATAATGTTGAGGATAACGAGTCTAAATTCATTACAACGCCTAAAGGTAGGCTTTTTCTTAAGCAGTTAAAATCTATGCAGCTGATGCTGTAGATTTAGAGGTCAACATAATCCTTATCGAGTTTTACGTGCTCGCCACTTGCGCTTATCTCGATAAAACCAAATTCGCGGAAAAAATTGACGATTTTTAACACATGCTCTTTATCAATGTGAGTCTCGGATGTTAGTTCGTCTAATTGATGCCATTTTTTATCGCTTAGATCTTCGAGTACTACGTTAATTTCCATAGCTCCGGTCCTCACCCCGTCTTCTAAATATTCGCGTAACATGATTTATCCTTTTTCCATGCAGGACATATAAGATTTGTAGATTACTGGTATGATAGTAATAGTTCTGACGATTAGCCAATATTAAAGACATCTTTTGACCCCCATTTTTTCTAATAGGCGGTTATGTTCGTCGTCGATTGTCATTCTATATCCACTCAGTATTTGTGTTTAGACTTAAACTAAAAAAATGCAAAATAACTTAAATGTGTTTGGGATAAAAAGTAAGAATTATTAGTAATCATTTTTTGGCATGCGGGCTTTATAGATAAAGACTCAGAATCGCGAATATAATTGATTGAAATAAAAGTTTAGGTGGACGCTGGGGGATTTGAACCCCCGACCTCTCGGATGCGAACCGAGCATTCATACCGCTGATTCTGTGGAATGTCCGAAGGTTAATGTGATATTTTTGAATGGTAGTTGCTGAAGCATACTTGAAAAATTATTACATAGTATTTGGTTGTAATTCAAAGTTCAAATCGCGTGCGCTTCATCTACATGAAATTAAAAATCTTTGCGCACCTTTTTTCTTTCAACAAAGTTTTAAAATGAAATACACAAAATATAATTCATGTCTTCAAATTGGGGAGATCAGGACCAGATGATATGAAAATAATTGAAGCCTATGCCTCTTTCATGTACAACTATGATTGTCAAAAAAGCTTCATAAAAAGGGTTATTGAAACATACAAAGAATTACGTGCTGATAAAATCACAGATCCTTATGCTCACACTGGGCACGCTTGGGCACACATCTGGAAAAATAATGTACTTGTCGCCAAAGCCCATACACGTAGAGAAAAATATGAAATATTGAAAATCTACTATTGCCCAAAATAAACTAGCAATTGCTAATAGTTTTATTTGAGTCAGTTAAAAGAAAGCAAAAATAATCTCCTTACGCTAGCACGCACAAAATATATGCACGCATAATTCGCGTGCATTTGATCTGTCTTAACGCGTGTATAGCTTGCTTAATATTGTCAATTTTTTTTTGGAGTTTTTTAACTGTTATCATATGCGCACTAACAATAGTTCACATACTCCGTTAACTTCAAATAATTCCATTTTTACATTGAATACGGGGGAATGCGGGCCGAATCCTGATCATCGTACAGTATCTTGGAGGAAAAACTGTATGAAAGTTCAGGTTGATGTGAACCCAAAACCCCACAAATTATTTATAATATTTAGTTAACGTAGACGATAAATTTATATTAATAATTTCTATAAATGATTGTTTTTTATAGATTTTCTTACTTTTACTTTCCTTATGATCAATCCAAGCAATTACATCTGAGAGAGATGTTAAATAATGATTTTTTTTATATATTCTAACTTCATTAAAAACAGGAATAAATTCTTTATCATAAAAAAAATCCGTTATCTTTTCTCTTGAAAAAATATCTAAAATCGATTTAGCTAAAGCTCTATTTAATTTATTTTTTAAAGAAGGATCTTGGGCGTAAATATTGTTCTCCTTTAAATTATTATAAATTTTATCATATTCCGTTGTTATACTGTACATTTTAATATCAATCTTATATTTTTTTAAACCTTGATAAAACCGACGAATTGCTTTTTCTCTACCTATTCGATTTAATTCGCACATATGAATATATCCAACTTCTTTTTTAATATATTGAAATAAAGAAGAAGTAATTTTATTTTCACAAATAAATAATCCTATATACTCTAAATTTTCAGACGCATCTAAAAAAGCTGACATTGAATTATACTAATAGTTACATAAAATATAAAATTTATGTCACGAGCGCATAAATATATCCTACAGATATAAGATTATTGATGTTAATATGGAAGAAAATCTTAGTACACGAGAATTCAGAGACCGACTGTATCATGGTTTTAAAGATGATACTTGTAAAGAATGCTTCTATAAGGTTAGTAAAAAATTAGAAATAAGTCAACCTGATCCGATGCCATACATTGGACCAAACTTCCACAAAGATAGTCATAGATTAATGTTTGTAGGTATAGAAACCTACTGTAATGATCTAAGAAAAGAGTACTCTAATACCGATTATGGAAAGTTCTCTACAAAATATATCAAAGAATTATTTATAGATAAAAAGGTAACTGATTCAAAGGGAATAAAAAGATATAGTCCATTCTGGGGCTGGGTAAACTCCATTTCTACGGAAGTATTATCTACAAGTGCAGAAAATGCATTTACCAGAATAGCTTATTCAAACCTCAATAAGTGCCAGTCGAGGAAAAAGGGTGCTACTGAAAAAGACTTTTGTGACTCTCCTTATCGTTTAACAGAGGAATTATCGAGGAATTGTATTCAGAAACAAAAGTGGATTTATCAAGAGATTATTGCTCCTGAAGTTGATGCACAAAATATTATCGTGTTTGCTGGAAAGAAAAATGATTATGCACTTGCTAGGCTCTTTTTAGGTGATGGTTATGATGATTTATTGAACACCTTTACCTATGAGGATAATTCAATAAAACGTAAAGACCTATGGATTCATCTAAAATCTGGGCACAGAAGGATAATCATAACCAACCATCCTCAGTTCACACCTGATGATATTCGCAGAAGGATAATTAAGATAATACAAAACAATGTCATATCTCCTACTGAATGGCCTATTCCTAAATTGGCATAGCTCTCGTACAAGCGCGCTGCCTTGTCCCTAAATTAGACGCCAAACGACAGCTCCACTAACAAACCACATAAAAAACGAGCCCCACAAACACCATCTGACACCCTCATAAAACACAGCAGCAACACCAACCACCCACATAGAAAGCCTCGAAAAAGCCAACAAACCCTCTATCCACTAGCCGCCCAACAAGAAGCCACACGACGAGACCCTCACACGTTAAAGAACGTGGGCGAGACCGCCTTCTCAGGCCGACCCAGACCCTCAGCTGCCTCCCTGACCAACACGTGGCAGAGGAGACTCAACTGAGCGTACACCGACACGCACCCAAGCCTCCTCACGTTGTTCACGGTCAGCCCGTACTGGGTCTTCAACCAGCTGAACACCGACTCCACCAGCGGACGCTTATGGTACTCCGCCACCAACTCAGCCGGACCGTGGGTCCGGAACCTCCTGTCGACCCTCAGCACACCCTCACCAGCCTGATTCGCCGTGTAAGGGATCACAGACTCAGCCAGTTCTCTGACGGCCCTGCTGCTGTATTGGCTGTCAGCCACCAGACTCCTGATCTTTCCACCGAACCTGCTAAGCACCGCCCTGGCCTTCTCGATGAGGGACGGTGCTTGCTTCTTCTCGTTGTCGTTGGCAGGAGCCAAGATGGATGCTATTGGCAGCATCGATCGGTGGTCCACCGCCACGTGGAGCTTGTAGCCGAGGTCGTAGCCACGGCTGTTCCTCCCCACAAGGGCGTCAGGGTCAGAGTACGCGACTCTACCGTTGTCTGGGTGTCTGATGCTCCTGGCCTTCACGAAGCTCGCGTCCAGGAGCAGGTCCACCTCAGCTGACCGGCTTCTGAGAAGCTTGATCACCTTCTCCTCGATGATGAGCTGGAGGGTTTCTGCTCCGACTCTCCTCGTGAAGCGGCTGATGACGGACCGCGGGTAGCTCTTCTGGTCTCCGTGTATGAGGCAGAGACGTCTGAGGCGCCGGTCGACGTCGAGGATCCTGGTGAGCTCGCGGAGGCTTCGGATGCCTTTCAGCCTCATCACAAGTAGGGCTCGGAGGATGCCGAGTGGGTTTCTGGGTGGTCTGCCGGCTCCTGTCGTGTGGTAGCAACCGATGAGCTGTTTCTGGGCAATGCTTAAGTCGACGTTTCTGAAGAGTGTCTCAAGGGTCTCGTGTTCGTCCTGTCCTATGGATCGGACCTCCTATGGTTCCCGCCATGGTTGACGAGGCCCTAACTGTTAAGATAAGTTTATTCTGAATTTAGGGACAAGGCAGCGCGCGCAGATAGGCGCGTGCAGTTGATTCACGGTGGGATATCTTGGATGGAGGATACTGCTAAATACGACTTCATATAGGCGCGCCCGAATTGATTTTCAGAATGTGGCAGGGCTCCTAGGCCCTCGGATATTTGATCCAATCATTGAGAAAAAAAAATAAGTTATTTGGGGGCTCTTCGCCCCGCCTCCAGCTGCAGGTGATGGAGACCACCAAGTAGTGCAAATTGGAGTTGGTGTTCAGGGGCTTAAAAGCTAAGTCGATCGCGAGTATGGATTAAATCTTGAAATTACACAAGTTTTACCAAATGGCTCAAAAATAGTGTGATGCTGGATTGATATAGAAGCTCCATTGCCCGACTCCGTTTACGGCCACTCCAAACCCTAGGACTGCGAAGCTAACCGAACCCGTGAATGCGAAAGGAGGGTATGTCACTAGAATAACTGGGTTGGTGTGCATCAGTGGAACTACTGGGACGAAGACCACGAAGATAATTATAATGACAGCCACCGCAAGCAGTGTCCTTTGCTTCATTGTTAATAAAATTCTGTTTGGGAGCTTAAAATCGTGACTGCTGGAGACCAAATTTATCACAACTACAAACGTCCACATGTGGGCTTGAACGGGAAGACTCTCGCAGATGCGTGTGCGGTAGCACCGTGAACCATATATTCGCCACTGCATCTAAACCACGAACACAAGATTCTTTACGCCTTATGGATTATTTTTTAAATTCAATACTGCAACGCATGATAGAGATGGGAATCTAAAACGTGGAAAAGGAACTATGGGGACTCAGTCTATCCATAACCCTAATAAGTTGTTTGTTGGCCACTGAAATAGCAAGCGCGGTCCCCAATATATTATATGAAAGTGTCCCCGCCACCGTTCAGGATATTGACGCTGGTGGCTCCAACACTTTTAACGCCCAAACATTCACGCCTTCGGTTTCGCACACCGTCTCCATTATCTCACTTAAATTATATTACGTCAATGCCCAAACCTCTGGGCCCATAAACGTGGAGATTGTTGGAACGGATGTTGACGGTAAGCCTCTGTACCCAAATCCCCCACAGGTTTACGCCTCAGGAGTCTTGGATAGTTCAATCCTCACGGCCTCTCACATGTGGTACAACATCACCATGAATAGGGTAATTACCGTAAACTCCGGGACGACTTACGCGATTGTGCTGATCTTTGACATCGCAGCTGGACAAGCGGGGGTCGCCTTTGACGGGTTCCTGAGCAAGAATCCTCTTAATAAGACTCAATCATTTCTGCAGGGCCAAACCATCGGGGATGCAACCATATGGTATTTCCCAAGCAACCCAACAACGGTGGACTACGCCTTCAAGGTTTGGGGGCCAGGCGCTGCCCCAGCCACTAACACTGGCGGAATAACGAGTGCCTTCGAAGAATTTCTTCCGATTGTGGGTGTTTGTCTAGCATTTTTCTTTGTGGCGTATTTCTTGAGAGTAGTGTTGAGAAAGAGGCGGTTCAAAAGGGAACAGGGATTACAGTCGCTCTTACTGTAGTTGTGACTTTGTAGGCCACTATAGTTCAAGTGATGCGTGCGTGAAAGTGACAGATAGATTACTAATATAGATTTATTTTCCGTTTTACTTATAATACTAAAATAATCTATATCACCGAACCATATCATGAGTACAGAGAGGCATCCACGCAGAAGACGATTCAGACTAAAAAACATGCTATCGCTGAAGATACTACTGCCAATACTAGCAATCTCATTCATATCTATCGGCGGATATGCAGCGTCGGTTAACGTGACCCAAACCACGTATCAAACGCAGCAAGGCGTCTACTTCAACGTCGTAGGCGGCTTCACAGCGGTCAGCAACGGCTTCCTAGTCGTGCAGAGCAGTGGATCAGCCTCATCTCAACCCTACACGTGGGCGAATGGGGGCACATGCCAGACGGCCCAAACAGCCGGCCACTGGTACTACTCAGTCACACTGACCCTCACAGCGGCGGCGTCACCGAGCACAACATACACGTACACAGTCAACTGGAACACCGGCTCAGGCTACACAACACTCGGCTCACTGACCTTCACGACTCTAAGCCCGATCACGGCGGGCCAGACGGTGACGTTTCTGCTTGACACCGGTGTGACGACGTTTAACGCACCAGTTGGAATAAACATCACAGTAGCATAGTTAGGAAGGGAGTTGAAGGTCTAACCTTCAGTATCGTCTCTGTGGAATAGTGGTGAATGAAGAGTGAAATGGGTGACTCCGGCTATCCTAATATTCTTAGCCGCCTTAATCTTGTCTTCTTACGCCACTAATGTACCAGTCACACAAAAGAGTAGCCAAACTAAATCAGGCGCATTAACATACGTCTACTTCGAGACGGTCTCAGGGCCATCTAGCTCAACCCCAAGCACGAATACCGCCCTAACCCCTCCAGGGGGGACAGGCTCATATACAATCAGCATGGGTTCCACGGGTTACCTATGGTCACCACAATTCACCAGCGCCACAACGATCAGTGCCGGCAAATGGGTGGTTGATCTCTGGGGTGCACTCTCGGTTAGTGCGTTAAATGACCTCCCCATCACCATCACTAATTCTCAGACATCAAGCACACCCAACCCCTTTCAGCAGAAGATCACTTGGAACCCCTCCACATACTCAAGCTACGAGGCCTCAGATCTGGGAAACATCAGGTTCTACTCAGATAGCTCATGCAACACACCACTCTACGCATGGCTCGAATCTTGCACACCATCACTCTCAAACACAGCTACGTCAGCCACCGCTTGGGTGAGGTTAACCAGCCCCATCTCCAGTGGCGGAGGGACGCTGACGATATACATGGCGTTCCTACCGACAAGCACGACATACGACGGCAACTACTGGGGAGACTCACCCAACCTCTCGACAACATATGGGCAATACGATAATGGTGCGAATGTCTTCAACTTCTACGACGACTTCAAGGGAACATCCCTCAACGCGAAGTGGACGCAGATCCTCGGAAGCTCCGGCGCCTCCATCACGGTGAACAACGGGTTAACGGTGACAACCACCAGCACAGCCTCAAACGCCTACGGGTTCGTGATTTCAGCGACGCAGACGTATCCACAGGTGGCTGAAACCTATACGAGTACAGGCGACTCAATTCTGGGGGTAGCAACCACTACATCGCTAAACGGATTCGTCGCGCCTTACACCGGTTACTCAATGGATTGGTACGCTGGCACCGACTACATTACGTACGAGGCCTCCACGGGCTCTGGGACAGGACTTACTACAATAACCCAAGCAACTTTCCCGACTGGGATCTGGCAGGTAACGTGGATAGCACAAGCAAGCCAGTATTTCATGGATGGAGCAGGGCATACGTATTCGAGTACGTATAATGGAGCCGCTATAGCTAATTACAGAATATATATCGGCCAATCTAATGGTGTCGTAGCTAGCAGTGTTTTCAGATGGGGGAGGACGAGGGCATATCCTCCTAGCAACGTTATGCCAACCGTCAATATTGGGTCGATGACTACGCCTTCAGCCACCGCGAGTATATCCATCGTTATTACAGACTCATCGGGTAACGTTCTGACTACCGTTGCATCTAATGTTCAGACCCCGACTATCGGGATCACTAAGAACCAGATTGCGGTCAGCGCTACTGGTGCTCAGGTTAGTATTCCTCTGAATAGCTATGTGTCAGTTACAATCCTTTCATTATCGTCACCACTCACGATCTATTGGGGAACCGCTCAACTATCAAACTTCCAAGCACCTTTCCGCATACTATCCTAGCGCGCGTGCAAACCGACGCCCCTGCCTGCTCCCGTTGCGATTACTTTTCTTCCCTTCAACAAGTCTCCTTTCAGGTTTCCTCTGAGGATTTTTGGCTGGCTCATCCCTGGTATTACCTCTATTATCTTTAAAAATGAAACGCGTCAGTCAACTCATGTGCGTACTAGGTCGAAGTTGGAGAATCCATGCCACACAGACACCAAAGACGACGTTCTCGAGGAATAGCTCAGCGAAGTGTGCAACAATCAGACCCAGGGTCATCCCACTGGAAAGAAGAAGACCCGCTGAAACGGGAACCGCAAAAAGGATAGCGACGATTAAAGCGGTCCTCTTCCAATTATAGCTCAGCGAAAGAACCACTGGCACAGCTAGCACAACCCAGACCGCTCCACGGAGGAGTTCAATCGGAATAACCCACGTTGCAGATCCAGTGGCAACTATACCTTGTTCCTGACTCAGAGCAATTGGGTCAAGAAACCTTGCCACCGGCATGTAAACGGCTAACCCGAAGATCATGAAAAACATCAAATACAGTAAGCTGCCCCCCACTATTTTAAAGGCCAATCCCTTTGCTCGGATCGGTACCCGCATGTTGTTTGTTTGATCATTGGTTGTAGCATTTGGGAAGATTTGAACTAGGAAGGCCGCATACAGCGAGGAAACAACTCCTCCATTCACGATGAGACCCAAGGCTACAGAGATAGGGAGAATGCTGCCGAGGTACATGGTCTCCATCGCGGTTAAGAGATAGTTCACCCCAAAGAAAACCATGAAAATGGCGAGCCACTCCCTCCATCCACCCCAACTTGTTGAGGTGGCGAAGTAGCAGAGAGCGACTGAGTCAATGAAGGCAAGTAGGAGGAGTTGTATTGGCCCGCTTCGCAGAGACTTGCTTATGGCCAGGTTGAAGTAGTCAACCGACATTAAAGCGGCTAAGAAAAATGTTGATGCAAATAATCGAGTCCAGTTCGTTGTGAACCAATTACCATGATTTGTTTCCACGTTTTACACCTAGAACAAGGATCAATATTTTATTAATAGGTGTATGTTAGAGTGCGGGTATTCAGAAAGGATGCATTTAGGCTAGTTCTTGGGCGTTTCAGATGTCCTCTGGATGACGAAAGGACCATTTATTTTTTAGCCATTCAGTTTGGGGGTATCCCATTTCATAAGCGATCTCGTCTCTCCAAGTCGGAAATATCTCCCCTGTGAATAGGATGTTCATTGATACGTTCGAATAGTTTGAATCAGACTCGATTTTACCTTTAAGCTCCCTTAGCTCCTTCATGGTTCGGGTCCACGTGAATAGTAGATACTCGTTTGGCATGTTGATGAATGTGACTGGGAAGAGTAGTTTCTGCCCCAGTGTCTTGTACGGGGTATTGTAGTCGATGCTTATGCCTGAGCCAAGTCTCGCATGAAAGATACTTACTATATCATCCGATGCGTCGGAAAATCATCCTATTGTTAACTCGATGAGAGAATTTTTAACCAGGTAAATGAATCGTCTCCTAATCGTCTTGGCTGAGACATCTAGGTCGGATGCCACATTGTTGAGCTGTTTCCTAGAATCTTTGCTCAGCTGGTCGATTATTCTCCAGTCGAGGATATCCATTTCCTCGCTGCGTGGACTAGCGACACCTGATACAGCTCCGCTGCCTACTATCCCAGTTACGGGATCAGGCATATCAGCCGTTTTCCTAACGAACTCTGCCTGCTTGGGGAGGTCTTCGAGGCTTCTTATGTAAAGGCCAACGTATATGTTTCCTCCACCAGCCTGTGCTACCCAGAAGACTGAATCACTCTTCGAGAGAGCATTTGATATGTTGTTTAGAGGCTCCGCCCTTGCTTGGCCGTAGATGTATGCAAGTAGAGATCCTGTTAGTTTTAGACTTGGTCTCGCTATGAATCCTCTTATGACTCCGGACTCGATCATCGCCTGTGTGCGTTTGTGTATTGCATTTACGGATAGGTTGAGCTTGGATGCGAGTGATCTGTAAGGTGTGCGGCTGTTCTGGAGAAGTGCCAGACTGAGCGCTATATCAATCTCATCCATTGTTCAAAGTGTTTAAAGTACTAGGATAAAACATATGGATGTTATTTTCTTTAGGTAGCAATAGCTTCGTTGAGCGTGCACTGGCTTGTCCCGTTATTGGTGTAAAATGGTTTTAAATTCACATTCCCGTTTTCAGCCAATAATGGAGCTTATTGGCGAGAAGGATCATAAACCCGCTGAGAGACCCAATAAGACTTAACCGCGGAAAGGCGCCTGAATGTGAATGGTAAGCAGCTGTGAAGGGCCTGAAATACCATGATCCAAGTACTTGCCACCTTTCGACTCATGATTAGCCTCTGAGAAGCGTCTAAAATCGTCGACGGGTGTGGTTTCGATTTGTTTCGACTAGTTGCTTGTTATGTGGGGTTGAAGGGGGTGGGTTCTACTGAAGATGAGGGGTTTTGGATATGCCCGGGATTGCCCCAGAATTCGTTGATGAGGATTATGACCATTTTTAACCATTTTAGGGACAAGCCAGCGCGCGTAGAATCGCCTTAAATCGTTGGACGCCGTAGCATAGTCTGCTTCCTTCTGAGCCGAGGGTGGAAGTCTAACTAGCATCAGGGGACTAAAGAAGCCCCACAGGTTTCAATAACTAATCATCTGACGTTGATGATGAAACGCGTGCGCGAAAAAATTGTTTGAAGTCTGCCCTTTCTCTGAGAGAGATTTGCGCTTTCTTGGTGAACGAGCTGAACGTAGGTGCATTCTGCCTGAGAGTTGGAGCATTAAGCTGTTTGGGCGGTGTATCTGTTGGGAATATATCTACCGGCGCGCGCTGCCCTGTCCCTAAATCGAGTTCAAGCGCAGATTCTCACCCAAGAAAGCACATCAGAAATCCACAGAAGACAGAAACAGACCACCCAACGCGAGATACGCCAGCACACAATCAACAACTTGACATCATAGACAAACCATAAACTTAATGCCCACTAACAACCCCACCACCAAACCAGAGACGAAACACACACTCAAGTATTGAAAAACGTCGGCGACAACGCCTTATCCGGCCTACCCACGTTCTCAGCCGCCTCCCTACCCAGCACATGACACAGCAAGCTCAGCAACGCGTACACCGACACGTTCACCAGACCCCTCACGTTGTTCACCCGGAGCCCATACTGGTCCTTCAGGAAGCTGAAAACCGACTCCACCAACGGCCGCTTATGATACTCAACCACCAGCCCCGCGGGGCCATATGTCCTGAACCTCCTGTCAACCCTCAGCGCATCCCCACCAGCCGACTGATTAGACGTGTAAGGGATCACCGAGTCCTCCGCGAGACCCCTAACCTTCCTGCTGCTGTACTGACTGTCCGCCACAAGGCTCCTCAGCCTAGCACCAGCCTTACCGAGGACTATCCTGGTCCTCTCTACGAGGGGCTGCGCATGCTTCTTCTCGTTGTCATTAGCGGGAGCCAGCAGGGTGGCGAGAGGGAGCACGCTGCAGTGGTCCACGGCGACGTGAAGCTTGTATCCGAGGCCGTAGAAGCGTCCGTTCCTGCCGACCATGGCGTCGGCGTCGGGCTGCTTGACAAGCATGGTCTCAGGATGCCCGGCACGACGGCCTTCAGCAAGGACAACATCGCGTGGCTTAGAGGGCTGAACCTCGGCTTCATGGATGACGCCATACTCCGAAGCGACCTCGCTGTTCTGGAGGCTGTGGACGCCCAGGTCACGCTCATCGAGGAGAAGATTGCGGTCCTCGCGGCGGAGGACCGGCGTGTGCGGCTCCTTATGACGATGACAGGTGTAGGGTACTTTACCGCGATGCTCGTCGTGTCGGAGGTCGGCGACGTCGGCCGGTTCCGCGGCGACAAGGAGTTCGCGTCGTGGATGGGGCTTGTGCCGAGCGTTCACCAGTCCGGGGAGAAGACCAGGATTGGGGGCGTCTCGGGTCCCGGTAATAAGAGGCTGAGGTGGGCTTTGGTGGAGTCGGCTCAGACGGCTGTTAGGCATGATCCTAGGCTCGGAGGATTGTATAGCGTGTGTCGAGGCGTAGGGGCGCCGGGTGCGCTATAGTGGCTGTTGCCCACGAGATGGCTCGGATCATGTTCTTCATGTTGAGCAGGAACGAGCCTTATCGTAGACGCTGATGTGGGATTGGTTAAGAGAAAACTTCCAACATGGGTAAGAGAGCACTAGATGGTCTGCGGAACTAGGTGGATGCTGCCCGGGCACCGGGGCTCCTAAAAATTTTCTCATAGGAGCGCGCGCGATTGGAGTTGCCTGGTGGCGCAGTGTCATAATGCCCTAGGTGTGGGCGGATAGGCGCATTCAGGTGTTTTCACGGCGGGGTTGAGGGGGGTAAGTCTAAATACGACTTCATATAGGCGCGCTATATTTTCATATGCGCGTATCTATTGAAGAAGGTGCGCACTGAATGTCGGGGTTTGGGTTTGGGGGCATAATCTTATCTTCACTTCTACCTGATACTAATCTAGTGATTGTATTGCCAGAGATTCAAACCATTTCGGTTGCGCGCGCATTTATATTATTTCAAATCAAAATAGGGGTTGATTTTTCTTATCTTCTTCTTGGTTTCTTCCTTATCGGGAACAAGTATGTTATCTAGCGTTGAAAGACTTTGTAGACCCCACTCGGCAGTGATCTCCTCGTGACTTAACCCTGCCCTCCAAGTATCGGTGATCCTTCCCCTGCGGGCGGCCTGAAAACCAGCCCCACGCTTCTCAATCCCCGCCGCTTTACGTAACGAGAGATGAAGTTCGGACAGAGCATGCGGAGTAATGCGGTCACCCGACCTGGTGACAAAGAAAGCCGCCTCATCACCATACTTTTTCTTATAGCGCCAGGTGCGGCTCCTGAGCCTAGTAGCTGCATACTCCTGCAACGCACGAACAGTCTTCGGGCTCACCTCTCTTACAACCCCTTCACGTCTCTTATCCACCCGAATATGGAGATGATGGTGGAACATCTTGATCCTCACAAATTCCATCTCCGCATCTGTGAGGGCCCGGAGTCTATCGATTGGGTACTCGGCCTCGGGGGTGATGTGAACATCGTCGAAGTCGAGGTTAGCAATCTCGACGCGTCTGAGTCCCAGTTCATCGTTGAGAAGGGCTATTGCCACATTCCTCAGCCTTGTGAAGGATGTCCGGTTCTTGAAGCATCGGCCTCGAGCCGTCTCCTCGAGGCGGTACATCTCAGACTGGTCCAGAGCCGGTTTGAGGTTGGCCTTCTTATTCAGCTCTGGAGGCACGTCAATTTTATTAAAGGTCCAATCCTTATCGTGCCCCATGCTCTCGAAGAAGCACTTCAGGATGAAATATCTACCTCGAAGAGTGTTAGAGTTGCATCCGCTCCTCCTCTTGTTGAACAAGTAGCCCTCGACGGCCCTGCGGCTGAATGGGTCGTAGACTTCGTGTTCCGTGTAGCTCATGTAGGAGGTAAGGATGGATCGGTAATGCGAGATGGTCGACTCCGCCTTACCGTTGTGAATGAGAAACTTTACGAACCGCTCTATGAGGGCTTCGGAGGTCGGGAGGAGAATAAATCTACTTTTCATCGAGACCCTCTCTGATCGAGCTAAATTGACGACCTGCTCGTTGTCACCCCTTTGATCGGGGGAACCTGGATAAGATGTTCCGTGGAGGACTGCCTTAACTTATATAATATAATGGTCATGATCCGGACTACCCCAATTCAGTTAAGCAACGCCCAACATATAAGACAACCTCATTATATTTATCTATAATAATGATAAGCTTGCTGAGAGTGCATGAATAGGATACCTATCCTAAGTAGCCCACCTAATTGGATCATCTGCCCTATCTCGAAAGAGCACTATGGAGTCGAGTCAAAGCTTCCCGCAGATAATAGTAATAAGTCACATAGAACAGTTTCAGGAAAAATCTCCAAATCTAAATCAACTCGGGTAGGATACTATGATCAAATTGGGTTTATTCAACCTCTAGTGGGCGCAAGAAAAATCACAACTTTTTAAGTGATCTAAGTCTCTCAGTCAGTTCACGACAACGATCCAGACGCTCCCGCTCAATCTTCCGATCCTTATCGCCGGCAACCACGTCATAGTAACGGTTCACAGCCCCCACAATCACCTCCCTGAACTCCTCAGGGTAACGCGGCGCGCGCGTATAATCCGGCAAAGGCATCAATCTCAACGGGTTCCGGAGGAACGCGCATTCGCCTACACTTCTCCACCCAGCCCTTGTAACGAATTTTTACAGGACAATAAATCCGATGAAGATCTGACAGAACCCTCATGCACCAAAAAATCCTTACCGAATTATTTGTAGCAATAATTATTATTAGTGAAATAATGTGTACAGGACAGGTCGGAGGAATCATCGACATTTTTTGCGTCGCCCGATTCCCTCCAATATTTCAGGAACTGATCATCCGAGCATCGGAACTTGAAAAACGACTAAAGAAGATTGAGTCCAAAGATGATTATATGACTAAAACTGAGGTTCCTAGAGATCAAAGCACAAACGGAAATCAGGGGAGGATGAGTTACGTAGATGCGAAAATATTCCGATAAAGGTTTTTATCTCTTAGAGATGAAAAGAGGTGGGCGTAGGGCGCTTAGTCCAGTGGTATGAACGCTCGGTTCGCATCCGAGAGGTCGGGGGTTCAAATCCCCCAGCGTCCACCATCCAAAATGCCTCATTAGCCGTCGGACAATATTAAGCATAGGCGGTTTATGGATATCCGAGGATTAATGTTAGAAGTAGTCAGTGTGTCACATTGTGGTGGCGGTTCGTAAGGGAAGTTACAAATGCATGAATTAGCCATAACCTATTGGCTACTGATATCACCTTCTTGACTGCACAGATGACCATTTAAGGTTCTTTTAATGGTCAAGATGGGTGTGGTAGGTTAGATAGGCTAGGTAGGCCATATCAAGATTGATTTGGTAGGTTACCTAGGCTAGGTAGGCCATAGATGAAAGGTAACCTCATTAAACAAAAATTTAATGAGGTTATCCATGATCGTGGGCAAAACACATCGATGGGAGTCGTGTTGAATTATGCCTGTTCTTTATATAATATAATCTTGCTCCCTGGAGGAACCTGTGAACAGGATTTCCCATGGGAGGAGGCCGAAGCCTGTCTCGGTGGGATGACTCGTTGAAGCGCAGGTTACTCTGACGCCGGCATCCGAGGAGCTCATCAAACAGTTTGAAAAGGCCCTACTGAAAGATGACAAGAAGAAGGCTACTATAAACTTCTACCATTCGATCCTCAACACCTACATTGGTTACGCGGAGCAAAGAACATACTCTCCCCTTAGCCACAGGGCCGTGGAATCTTACCTGTATGATTGTAGGTCGACGTGTAACACCGACACAGTTCGGAACAGGTACTTCGTTTTGAAGAGCTTCTTCAAGAGACTAGGCCACGAGCACGCGCGCCTCTTCGTGACCAGATCAGGCGGCCGTATGACGCGGCATGCTCTCTCTGAGCTTCACCTAGATCCGTAAGGCGGCTGGTATCAAGAAACGGAGAGGTGGGTTTCAGACCGCCCGTAGGGGAAGGATCAACGATACTTGGAAGGCTGGAATCAGACATGAGGAGATCATCGAGGAGTAGATTTCGTCTATCTCTTCTCTTTGAAATAGGGGTGAACATCTCGTACCTTTCTCTTCGTCTCGACCTTATCAGGTATAATATAGTTGTCAAATGTGGAAGAACTCTGCCACCCCCACAAGCCATCTATCCTAGGATAGGTGGGATTAGTAGGTCATTAGGCACACATCACGCGAGCGAGCGCATTGTGTGCCTTATTTGATGTAGAGTTGCATTAATTCAACCCATTCGGGAGATATGTCGAGCTTATTTGAGGATTCGCTATTCGCTTCTAGCCTTTTTTTTCGTCCTCTACCTCTTGCAGGAGTGTATGATCGGCTTTGTTGTGCATGTCATTTTCTATTATCCTAAAGAGGAATTTTTGTTGAAGTTTCTTCTGGATTCGCTTCTCGCAGTATTTGTCCCATGCGGGGCCGTAGCGGTAGGTGAGTTTCCACCCTCTTAACGCTTCGACTGTCTTGTCTTTATCGAGTGCTAGGGCTTCTAGGAGGGTTAAAGCGTGGTATTGGTCGCCTAGTGCGGTGATGGCTGTCATCCAGTTATCGACGTCGTCGGCGTTGCCTATGTGGATGAGGTTACCGTAGATGTCGGTGAGCTGGAGATATCTGTGTCCCTTCACCTTCTTGATTGTTATCTTGGGCTTCACCATAGGTAAGTTAGTATAAAAACATACTAATAAGGATGGCATATGAGTCGCGCATGCTGGCGCACGTGTGTTAGCCTCTCTTCTTTTTCTGAGGACTGGGGTCATTAGTATCCTCGTACTTCGTCGTTACCTCGACGCCTTTCTCTCCCAATCCCCTGACTAACTCATTCACCTCATCCTTCGCCTCATCGCCGGTGTTGAAGTTAGTCGCGCCAATGAAGAGGGATCCATCGTTCTTGACCTGAACCCGTAGCTCCTTCGGCTTCGTTGGGTCAACCCTGTCCAGACCGTAGGCTGCTTTAAAGTCTTCCAAGAACCCTCGCATCTCAGCGCGTACCTCGTTCCTAACCCTCTGTAACTCAGCCTCCCTGTTGCTCTCAACCTCAACCAGCCTCTTCTTTATGCTCTCAACCTCCGTTAGGTCAACTTTATCCGGTGTCTCACTGATCACGTTGAGCCACGGTGAGAGTTTGCTGAAAATCTCCTCTGCGAATCGATGGTCTTTCTGCATGCTTCGCTGGTAGCCGTTGCTGTCAACCTTCGACGTGTCGCCCATACGTAAGTTTGCTACCCATAGGGGTGTGCCTGTTCTATACGCCGCGATCTGTAGCTCTGAGGCGGGTATGTCCCGGCTCATTTCATGTAGCCCGAAGTCGTACCTGATTCGGCTTAGTTCACGCTGGGTGGGTTCACGATCAAGTTCACTTCTCTTGTAGCTCTTCTTGCATGATCGGCAGTGCCAGTAGTGTGGGCGTCTCCCATCTTCTAGGAGGGGTTTCTTGAGGCGTAGATTTCCACCGCATTGGGGGCATGTGGGGGTGTAGGGTTTGACCACGCCGCTCAGTCTCGCGTAGCGGTTCCACGCCTCCCTCATGCCTCGCGTTGATATGGGGTTTCCCTTCGTTGTGGTCCATATTGGCTCACCTTCCTTGGGTATTCCTCTCACACTCTCGATGTAATGCTTGAGAGCCTTCATAGCGTCAGCCTCGAGGGATGTCACGTAGGGTAAGGCTCCTCTGCCCTTGATCTTGGGTCTGGGAGGCATGATGAATACGGCGCAATCCTTACGGTGATTAACGCTCTCACCCTTAGAGTACTGGTCCTTGATGAGGCTCCACCCGATCTCGTTGAACTGGATTAGCTCGACCTCACCGAACATGGCTTGGTGCTTGGCTAGGAACACGCTTCGCCACAGGGGATCGTTAACTGCGCTGAGTATCTTGACCAGGTGCTGTTTGCTGAACTCGTTGTGCTGGCGCAGGTCTGAGGTGTCCTCGGTCCACGGTAGTCTCTCGTTCTCCGGGAAGACCATCGAGTGTATGTTGTACTTGAAGAGGCTCCGAATCTTGTTATAATATGTGCTTTTACTGTTTCGGGTGATCTTCATCAGGTTAACCCAGCCGAAGAGGTATTGGCTGATCTTGTTCTGGTCACGCGCCTTCAGGTCCTCGATTCGCGTAAGCATTTCCTCGAATGTGCCACAGCCTTTCAACGGGCTACCATCGTCTACTCTGAGGTAGTCTATGAAGTCGTAGATGTAGAAGCTGACCGTCTGTGCGCTGTCCTCGGCGTATTGGGGGTGTTTCCTGAACCACTGCAGTATCGCCGGCTGTGCGGCTAACCACCGCAGTTTCTCCTCATTCGACTTCGGGGAACGGTGGAGGGTGTAGCTTCTTTCAGCTTGAGCCTCCTCAGCGTAGTCGAATATACGCGCCATGCCGTAGATGAACGCGTTACGAGATATAAGTTGTTCCTTGAACCTACGGTCATTCCCGTCTTTGTTACCGCTGAACTAAGCGCCCAATGCCGCAAAATTAACGACTGCTCCACATTTATGCTTTATGCGGTTAATATCCAATAAGATGGCTCGAGAGGCGCATCATAAATGAGGCTCGATGGTAAATCTGTTGTAATCACCGGGGCAGCATCTGGAATAGGTGAAGCGGCGTCCCAAATTTTCGCGGAAGAGGGCGCGAAGCTCGTACTCATCGATATAAACGAATCAGGGGAAAGGATGGCTAGGCAGTTACGAGAAAGAGGCGCTGAAGCAACGTTTCTCAAGGCTGATGTATCTAAATCTGTGGACTTCAATGCGGCGATAAAACTTGCAATCCAGAACTATGGTAGGTTAGATGTGTTGTACAATAACGCGGGCATTGGCATGTATCGGCCCTTCTTAGAGACCTCCGAAGATGACTGGGAAAGGATCATCGCAGTTGATCTCAAGAGCGTCTTCCTAGGCTGCAGACACGCTATTCCGGAGATGATTAGGCAAGGCGGAGGAATAATAATCAACACAGCGAGCGAGATTGGTATAAGTGGTGCCCGAAATTACGCAGCATACTGCGCTGCAAAGGGGGGAGTAGTCCAGATCACACGTGCACTCGCCTTAGAGTTCGGAGATAAGAACATCAGAGTAAATTGCCTCTGCCCAGGTGTTACACAGACCAAAATGTTGGAACAGGGTATCAATAAGGCTCAGGACCCTGCTGCTAGGCGCCGATACCTAGAGCAGGAGGTGCCTATGAAGAGGATTGGCAAGCCGGAGGAGATCGCTAGGGGCGCACTCTTCCTCGCCTCCGACGAATCAAGCTTCATGAATGGCTCAATACTGGTAATTGACGGCGGAGCCACTGCCTAAAATTTTCCGATCCTAATGCTTTCTATTCTTTAACGATCATCACGGATGTTGATTTCACCATGACTTTTACTCGGTCTCCGACCTTTAACTCAAGGTCATCTACAGACTCCTTGGTAATAACGGAGGTCAGTACAGCAGGCTCTACTTCTACCTTCACTTTGGCCATTATCTTGTCGGTCTCGATCTTCACGATCTTACCTTCTATCAGATTACGCGCACTTGTCTTCATTTCAATCAAATTTTGCATGGGATCAGCGACTTATCAATGATTCTGAATATTGCTTGGGAAATTGTCAATTTTCCCTGAAATCAAGTGGATCATTTAGGTTCGGTTTTTAAAGATCGAGCCCTAAGACCCTGAGAGGATGAATACAAAGACCACAGTCGCACTAATGCTCATAATGATCGTTGGCATCTCAGCTTTCGCCTACTGGGTCACATCCAACCGATCCGCGCCCCCAGGAGTTAACGTCGGAGACCAAATGTTAGATGTTAAGTTTAACGACACAAATGGGCAGGTATTCACCTTATCGGAACAGAGAGGAAAGGTCGTCGTCCTCGACTTTGTTACAACCACCTGCTCCGTCTGCATCGAGGAGTTTGACGCCCTCAGACAACTACAGGGACAAAAGGGGATAGTCATAGTCTCAGTCAACGTTGACGGCTCCAGCGATGGAGACCTGAAAACCTTCGCCCAGAGTAATAAAGTGGGTTGGCTGATAGGAAACTCGCCGACGGCGATCGATGACTTCAAAGTAAGCGCGGTGCCGACCCTTATTATAGTAGACAAGTCAGGAACAATAAGATATCGCGGCTTCTACACGTCCTACGATCAGTTGATCCAGATAATTAACGTGAATAGCTAGGGATTTTAAGATGGATGCAGCACAGTTGAGCCTCGCGTTCACCGCTGGGGCTCTGGCTTTCCTGAGCCCCTGCGCGCTACCCATGATGCCGGGTTACATATCATATTATATTAGTAGTGAGGGAGCTGGAAAACGGCTAGCAAGTGCACTCCTTCAATCATGCTTGATGTCAGCTGGATTCATTCTCGTGTTCCTGCTTGTAGGTTTAATTCCATCCCTCATAGCCGCAGAGTTCCTGAGATTTGTGTGGCTAGCTGTTCCCATACTAGGTTTGGGGTTAGTTATAATCGGACTCCTTACGGGTTGGACAACGATTATGGATAGACTTCCAAGTTTAGGTCTTAAGGTCGAAGGCGAAAGCCAAATCTCGTTTCTAACATACGGCGTCGCCTACGGAGTCGCCTCCTTGGGGTGTAGCCTGCCCGTCTTTCTTATAGTTGTACTCCAAGGCGCATCAGCGAAGAGCTTAATCGACGTGTTTTGGCTATTCTCCGCCTATGGTGCTGGTGCTGCGACGTTGATTATCCCGTTGACGATCACGTTGACCTTGGCGAAGGACTTGTTGCATAAGCAGTTGTTAGCTGCATTGCCATTTCTGAAGAAGGTGAATGGCATAGTTCTCATCCTCGCGGGGATGTATATGATCTATACCGGATTGAAGGTAACCACTTCCCTCCTGGGATAAGCAATCAAGATGTTAAACAAAGGTTCAATTACCGCGGACGACAGGGAATTTAGATGCAAAAAACATATTTACTCTACATACTCGTCGCGGTAATCTTTGCGACATCGTTCCTCTATGTGGGGGAAATGGAGGTCTTCTCAAGCGCGGTTACGCCTCAGGAGAAGCTAGAGATAACCGGATTTGTGGACTGCGCATGTAGGCTCAACACGGTTCCTATTACGGTGAAGAACACCGGCGCTGTTCCAGTTAGGATAGCTGAGATAATTGTAAACGGCGTTCCTGTGACCGGCAGAAACATCCCACCTGACCCTACGGAGATATCGACAGATTATCCGATTACAAGTCCCATTATAGAGGCGGGTTCGAAGACGATGTTCAACCTGTACATCGGAAATGGTTTGGGTTATACTAGCGCAAACGTAACAATTTTGACAATGGCAGGGAACCAGTTCACGACTGAGATTCCCTCTTAAAAAAAATAAACTTCAGTAACAGTAAATTTCGCGAGAATTCTAGGTTTTTCCGTTATCGCGTTGTTTTGACGATCTCTGAGATAGCGATAGACTATTAAATACCTTCAAAATTAATGGATCTTATTATGATACAGCAATTAATGCATAGGCTTCGTATAAGCCTGGAATTTACTTCTTAAGACTGAAGCTTCGCTCCTCTACCCCATCCTTGGTGATGAGAAGCATGTCGACGCCATCACCGCTAGCAATGTCCCGCGCTACGGCCGACTTTATAGACTTTAGGACGAGATCTGCGGCTTCCTCTAGACTCATTTCATCCTTATACTCAGCCTCGATCACACCCATTGCGATCGGGGCACCGGAGCCCGCTGTGATGAAGGGGTCGGGTATCAGACTACCTACAGGATCCATGCTGTAGAGGGCTGGTCCATTCTCATCGAGTCCCCCGACGAGGGTCTCCATGAGAAGAGGACTCTGACGCTGAAAGAGCATATTGCTGATCATTTTACCAACCGCCTTGACAGCTATGGGCCTATTGTTGTCGAGCTCGTATAGGCTAGCGTAGGCGGCAGCCTCGCGGGTGAGCGCCTGCATGTCACTTACGAGTCCGGCGAAGGCGAGACCGATCCTATTGTTGAGTTTGAAGACCTTCAACCCGCTCCTGCTTGTGAGCATGTTACCCCAAGTTACTCTCTTTTCCGAAGCAAGGACGACTCCGCCCTTGCAGATGAGGCCTACAGTAGTTGCACCCTGATAATCCTGCCAGCCCATGCGCTCACTTCCTAGACCCCTTCAGCCCGGCGCGATATTAACTTGACGCTCCCCGTTTTAAGTGACTCACCCAGGTTTTATGTGTCTCTGGGTCGATCTCTATGATGTAGCCGAGGGCTTCAAGCACGGGTATTGGGTTCTTGCAACCCTGCCCCTTAAGGACGCTTTTGAAGGTCGCTAAGTCAGCTCCTTCGACCTCTCTGAGGCTGGTCCTGAGATTATTCAGCCTATCCTGAGTGATTAGGACGCCGGGTAGCCGAATATACTTCACGTTTTCGGCTTCAATCTTCTTTAGAAGCTCTTTATCGGTTAGTCCAAGCCTGTTGGCGACATCCTCGATAACTATCGGGTCACCAAATGATCCCTTTCTCACTGGAGCCTTGATCTCGATGACAATATCCGGCTCGACTGACTCCACTTTGAACATCCCGTCGTTATTTCTCCAGTTAAGCTCCAGCGGCCGTGTCTCTTGATACCTCGGTGGGTATGCCACTTCCGCATGGAGGCTCCAATCTTTAAGGACCATGAGACTACCAAGCAAAGCCTCAAATTTTTTACCACGGACCCCGACCTGCTTTAATGGCTTTAGGTCTATACGTAAACCCGAGACCCTGGCATCGACCTCCCCCAGCGAGGATGCAGCCTTTTCCACCAGATCGCTTCTCCCTGAGTAGCTGATTTGAATGTGCACAGAGTAGGCGAGGATGACAGAGGCTAGAGCGAAGTTGTAGAGCTGGAGTAGCTCAACTGGTGAGGGTTCTTTGAAGTCGATGAGGTGCTGTTCATCTAGGAGGTCAGCGTAAATGCTTTCGTCGAGGTCTACGGAGGAAACTCCCAGTTTCTCCGCAACGTTTGCCAAAATCTCGACCCGATCCCCCTCAGAGATTTACAGACCTCTTCGCAGCCTCCTCGAATAGCATAGTTCTTGCCTTAAGAGGAGGCACGAATGAGCGTGTCCCGAAGATGCATCGTGAATCGATGACGGCGGATAAGCCTCTCACAAGCTTGAAATCGTAGCCGAGCTCTTCGCAGCTTGCAAGCCCCTCCTCAAGCTCAGCCCTCCGATTGCCTAGATTTTCCTTATAGACGGCGATGAGGGTCTTTGCGAGGCTTAGCTTCTCCTCATCGGCAAAGAAGGGGGTCAGGGCGTTCTTGGTCCTCCTGACCCTGATAAACTCGTTTGGGAGGATCACGTCTCCTTCCTCCTTCTACTCATCCGGGTCTCTGCTGTACCGAAGCTCACCAACTCGTAGAGGGTCGCCCGTTTGCCCTCTTTCTTCCTAAGGACACGTCCGAGCCGCTGTATGAATTCCCGGCTACTCCCAGTCCCACTTAGTATAACCGCGAGGGACGCGTCCGGAACGTCTATCCCCTCATCGAGGACCTGACTAGTCACTATCCTACGATAAACTCCACGTCGGAACCTGTCGAGTATCTCTTCTCGCTCCTCCTTAACGGTCTGATGGGTAATCGCGGGAATGAGGAGGCTCCGACTTATCCGGTAAACAAGTTTGTTATGACGTGTAAAGATGAGGGCCTTCTCGTTGGGGTTGGCTGCGAGGAGGTTCCTAAGGTACTCTTCCTTGTTGCGGCTGTTGAGGGCTATGTTCATAGCGGCGTTTCTCGCCATAAGTGCCCTCCTAGCTTCGGGGTCGCGGCCACCCCTCTTCACAAATATGAGGTAGTCCCGAGCGCTCCTTATCCTGATTCCCCGCCTCTGGAGGAATCCCTTGTAGATTGCAAACTGTCGTTCGTAGATGAGCTTCTCGTCCGGCGCAAGTGGCACATTAATCGTCTGCACAGTGTAGTCGCTCAGATGCTTCCCCGCTAGCTCCTCGACGCCCCTCTCATAGACAACAGGTCCAACCAGCTCCTTCAGCACGCCTATTGTCCCCGTATCCTTTCCCAGAGTCGCGGTAAGTCCCAGCCGATAACAAGCCAGGTAATTTAGGGCGATAACCGCATTGCTCGGTGTTGGTAGGTGATGGACCTCGTCGAAGACTATAAGATTGAATCTGTTACCAACCTGCCCCATACGCAGCGCGGCGGAGTCATAGGTCGAAACGGTAACCGGTCGGATGTCTTCAGAACCCCCACCGAGGGCACCTACTTCAATACCAAAAGCATCCGATAGTGTACTTCGCCACTGCTCGAGGAGTACGATGGTTGGAACTACAACCAATGTCGCGGCCTGCAGCCTCTCCATGGCCTTAATGGCCATTATCGTCTTTCCGGCGCCCGTGGGAAGCACCACTATTCCCCTGTGTCCAGCCTTGACCCACGCCTCCACGGCCTCTAACTGGTAGTCCCTCGCCTCGAACCCTGACATGAGCCTTGCGACGGGTGGAACCATAAGAGCTGTGTCCCTGAACTCGGAACCCTGTTCCCTGAGATGCTTAATAACAGACGAGTACTCGATGGCTCGGTACCTCGTTGAAGACCCAGCCTGATCGTCCTTGACCAGAAGCGTACCCCTGTCGAAACTGAGCACGATCAAAGCAGTCACTCTCTTGAGTGCATGTTGTTAAACCTAATCGGTCCACTTTGGGTTGGTTATTCCTCTGCCATTTACGATGATTTTACCGGGTTTACCCTCAGAGCCATCTACGCTGATTTTCGCGCCCAAGATCTTCTTCGCAATCTCCACAGCGGTAAGTGTATGCATCGTGATCCTAGATACTGTAAAGCTCGATGCACCCTCGGCCAGGGAGCAAGGGAGAACGAGGTTGTCCGCCGTGTGAAGGTCTACATATGCACCTGTTTTTATTTGACTTATGAGTCGTTTTGCCGCCTCGGCGCCTACCATTTCCGCTGGTTTTCCCCGCTCACCCAATCCATCGTCCCCTAACAGAGCACCCCCCTCGACCCATAGGCATATTACACTACCAGCGGAAAATGGCTCTGATCCCTTACCGGGTGTCGCAACGTCGATTCGAGACTCGAAACCTGCCTCTTTGAGTATTCTAAGCGCAGCCTCTGCCTGCCTCTCAGCGACGTGCCTTGGAAGACCGCCACAGGTTGAGATGCCTCGGATACTTGTGACATCAGCCTTCTCGCCGATAATTGCTTTAAATCCTCTCGCGGGGCTTGATGTTAGCCTCAACTAAGCCACCCCCCTTTGGGTAGTAGCCGTCCCTGAGGATCCTAAGCTCACCTGAGAAACCCATCCTCTTCAAACCCTCCCAAACGACACGCTGGACGATCGGCATCGGTGGCGACCACTTCACGGCTGTGCCACCCTTGATTCTGAGGTGGAGAGCACTATCAGCGTAGACCGCGACTGGTGCAGCGCATTGGAGGAGGAGACTGCAGCTGCCGGCGGTTCCTATATCGAATTCGAAGCTTCCCCCTTGAGCTTCCCAGGGTGAAACTCTATCTCCCGGCTTCCTACTGCAAGGCCCTTCGTTTCAGCCGAGCAGAGCTCCGCAACACACTTCAGGGTGGCTAGATGTTGGGGTTTGAGACCAGGTTGGTTTCTATTAGCACGGATGCTGTGGACCCTTACCGCCTCCTGTAGGATCGCACTATATGTGGTTGCCATTCGAAGTAACTGGCCGCCGCCTTCCATCATCGAGCCGTCAACCTCAATCATAGGCTCCACCTACGTAACTGCCCCGCCACAGAAACGGGTGATGTAATTCACGCATGACCGCCTCTGCCTTCTCGAGCTCCAGGCCCCCAATCCCCGGCACTCCACAAACCATCAGCAGCAGATTCCGTGTGGAGAGGGTCACCTTGCTGAATTCAGCATCCCTGTAGGGATAGACTGCTATCAGCCTCTCATCGTCCTGAATTATAGCCTCTCCACCGATTAGCCTGAGGGGGTCATCCATACCAATTCCTAGGAACTCCTCCCCCGGTGAAGCCTTGCGCATCACCAACTCCCCCTTGATCCTGTCGATGTCGAAGGCGCCGAAGGGTATGCAAGTGGAAACAGAGGCGAGGTTGTAGGCGTCTACGAGTGTGTTGATCGTCGGCAACGGGTTTCCGCGGAGTATCCTCCTCAGCAGCGCCTCGGAGGCTGGACGCGTCTTTGTGGGGTCAACTTTCACCTTCCAGAAGAAGTCTCGGTAAGCCCTAAAGATCGGGTTTTCCCTTAGTTCCTCGAGGTTCCACCTTCTGGCAGCCTCCTCGAAGATCTGCCTCTTAAAGGTCTCGAGAGCCGGATCCGATGCCTCTATTGTGACTCCTCGGATGGTGAGAATTCTTGCTGATAGACCGGGAAACTCCGACGATAGCGTCCCAACAAGCTTTAGGTACATTAGGTTACCCTGATTGGTTCTCTTCACCCTTGATCTTTGATGAATCGGATTTCCGTAGGTCCCTTATCCGGTTCTCCCCATCTATCTCCTTGACGATGCAGTAGACAGGTTTCGGTACGAGTTCGCTCCAGTCCTCATCGTTGAGGATTCGGCTCCTTATCTCCGTCGCCTCGAACCTGCTGCGATTATGTAGGGGTATTGATCGTACGTCGTAGCCAGCCTCTATGAGAAGCCTCCGGGTGAGTGCTTGGTTGGAGTATACGACTTCGAAACGCGGAGTCTGGGACTCGACGTAGCTTACCCAGGTCCTGTGGCTGGGCGCGTCAGCAATCGGTATTAGCATATATCTCTTCTTGTCAATATTCGCCTCGTTCAAAGCAGCGCTTATCATCTCTATGCGCTCCCCAGCTGTGAAGGGGTTGTCGGGCTCGTGACTCATCTGGGCGCTACCCACAACGATGATTAACTCCTCCGCCTCCTCCAGAATCTTCTGAATAGCGTAGAGGTGCCCGTAGTGAAAGGGCTGGAACCTTCCGACGAATAAAGCCCGCATTGTATACACCCTCGGTTTTAAAGGGAATCTAACCCGACAACTCTTTATCTGTTTCCCTAGAGATCGATTCCCTCCGGTATCCTGCTCTCACAGGGAACACCGACCTGACATAACCCGCAGCCGTATCCCTTGAAGTGGTAGTTCTCTTCCACGAAGGCGTGAGTCTTGTCAACGTAGCCTGAACACTTGCGCTTATCATGGCCCTTTACAGAGATGGCGCCAGCTGGACACTTCTTAACGCAGATACCACATGTGCCTTTAGCGTAGTAGAGGCAGTATGCGTGGTGGTCGGTATATGGACGCGGTGTCGCTTGGATGTCTATCTTAGCAATCACCGATCCGACCCTGTGAGCTTTCCCCTTCGCGGTGATTAACCCGTCACTCAAGCCGAATGTGCCCAACCCAGCGGCGTAGGCTGCGTGCCTCTCCGACCAGGTTGAGGCGTATAGGTACTTCTCAGACATAGCCTCGTGCCATAGTGGGGAGATCATGGGGGCGACCGCTGGATATCCGGCCTTCCCCAGCTCCTCAACCACGTAACGTCTAAGTTTGACGTTGACCTGCTCACCAAAAATGCGCGAACGGGCCCACCTCTCACTCGGCATCTTTGTCTCTTTCCTGTGGTCTACCTTGGTAGCTTCTGTCTGGGGAAGAACCCAGCTGACCACAGTCAGTTCCTCTGGCCTCGCTTCTACAGCAGGAAATGTACCTCTGAAGAACTCGATGGGAATCAGAAAGAAGCTTCCTATGTCCTTCTTGTAGAACTCGTAGATGGGATCCGCGCCATTTGAGAAGCCAACAATAGGTCTGTCCCAGGCGGGCTCACCCGCATCGTTCATTCTGTTGTTAGATGATGCAATGAAGCCCTCGACAAGCTCCGTAACCCACTCAGCTAAACCCTTCCCTGAAGACATGGATTTAGATCGATTCAGCCTCGATATAAACCGATTTTCACATCACTGAATGGGTACGAGGGCAACACGTCGGGCTTATATTTACCCCCAATATCTAACATCACCATCACCCCTGGAGGCTACATGATGAAGAACTTGAAATTCCTCCACCTCACATGGAGCGACGTCCAGAGACTCACCGAGGTCGTTGCTAAGAAGATCGATGCCTCGGGATTCAAACCGGAAATCGTCGTGGCCATCAGCAGGGGTGGATTTGACCCGGCGAGGATAATCTGCGATCAACTTGGGATCAGGAGACTCGCCAGTATTCAGCTCGAATCTTACGAAGGTATGAGTAAAAGCCGAGAACCTGCAGTAGTTTTCCCGGTGAATGCGGATCTCCACGGCAAGAGGGCGCTCCTCGTTGATGACGTCTCAGACTCCGGCGCATCCATCGTGAAGGCAAGGGATCATCTAATCGAAAATGGCGTCGGGGAGGTTAAACTGATGACGCTACATATCAAACCCTGGAGCAAGTTCAAGCCAGACTACTACGCTGATGAGACCGACGAATGGGTCGTCTACCCTTGGGAGATTAAGGAATGCATCCTTGTAGTCGCTAAAAATATCCAGGACTCTGGATTGAAGGGCGAGGCTGTGGTCACTAGATTAGTAAATCTGGGCTTCAAAAAAAGGGATATCAATAAATATTTAACGACTTGAACCCATAAACCTACAAATTTTAGAAGGTTGTTGTTTTCTAATACATAGAACTATTGTTTGAAAAGTATTCGTTGGAAATAGGTTTAGATGCTTTCAGGCTCTATCTCGCCCTCGACCTCTATTGCCATGAGGTCGGACTTTACGACTCTAGTGGCATACCCTGCGACCTTATTTCTCATCTTCTTTGAGACTCCAATGTTAAGCTCTGTGAGGAATTTTTTATTTTGATCAAATTCGGTGTTGAAGCTCTTTGGATATTTGTCGATGAGTTCGATCGCTAACCTCTTTACCATCTCTGTCCTGACTTTACCCACTTACATACCACCGGGATTATTTGCCGATTCTGTATGAGGAGGAGGCACTCATTTAAACGTTTACCCTCCCGTTGCAGATGAAAATACAGTTACACTCTTAGATAGAAATACACAATTCACGCGAATAACTTCGGATCCTATTTTGAAAACACAAACCGTTAATGTAATTCCCACTAACCTATAAGAAAAAAAACACCCTCCAATTGATAACCCGCTACATTGCAAGCATTTACCGCTTTAAAGCCTTAAAAACCTGATAAATCGACCGCGAGCCATTTTTATAACCCTTTTATTAGAAAAGGGGAAAAGCATTAAATATTTAACGAAAGCTGGAGTTAGTCAAGGATGATTTGAGTTGACTGACGAGATTAAGGTTGCTCCGATGCACAAACTGATCAAGCGCGCAGGCGCAGATCGAGTGAGCGAGGAGAGTGCTATCGCCCTCGGTAAAGCGCTGGAAGAGATCGGCGTGAAAGTGGCGAAGGAAGCGTTAGACTACGCAAAGCACGCTGGCCGTAAGACGGTCAAGGCGAAAGATATCGAGATAGCCGCTCAGAAGGTCATGGAGAGGTAGGCTTAATATACGAAAGCAGCGGGCGACTATTTGACTAAATATGCGGCTTATTGACTGCGATGTCGTAGTTGTGGGCGGGGGGCCCGCGGGCTCGTCGGCCGCCAGAGCCGCGGCGGCCAACGGTGCAAGAACAATTATTCTCGAGGAGCACCCCTCGATCGGCACACCGGTTTTCTGCGCGGAAGGGCTTAGCCTCAACGGTATAAAGGATGCGGGGCTCGAACCTATCGCACCACTAGTAGCACAAAGGATAACGCGTGCGAGAGTCTACGCCCCGAATAAAAACTTCGTCGACCTTACCAGCGAAGACTGGGTTGGCTATACACTGAACAGGCAATACTTCGATAAGGCCATCGGTGATAACGCGGTTAAGGCGGGCGCAGAGCTAATTACTGACACTAGGGTGACCGGGATCTTTAGGGAAAACGGGAAGGTCGCTGGGGTCATAGCAGAGAGAGGCGGTGAGCAGATCAAGGTCAAGGCTAAAATCACCATCGGCGCTGACGGCTACTGGTCGATCGTCCGACGCTCATCGGGTCTAGCTAGGTGGTACCCAGACGTAGTGACCTGCGCCCAGTACCAGCTGGGTAATCTCCATCTCGATGACCCAACAACTAATGAGTTCTACATAGGAATGAAGTATGCCCCAGGTGGCTACGCCTGGGTCTTCCCAAAAAACAATGAGACCGCTAATGTGGGTCTAGGGGTCAGGAACATCCACACAGAACCCGCTATAAATTACTTGAAGAGATTCCTCGAATCGGATCCCCGCTTCAAGGAGGCGAAGGTTCTCAGGAGAAATGGGGGAGTCACACCCGTATCAGGAATGCTGGATAAAATTGTTGACGATAACTTGATGCTAGTGGGAGATGCAGCTGGTCAACTGATCCCTATGACAGGTGCAGGTATTCATAGCGGTATCGAGGCGGGAAAGATGGCGGGAGCCGAGGCCGTTGAGGCCATAGTCGGCGAGGACACATCCGCCAAGAGGCTAAACCAGTACAGGGTGAAGTTTGAGAAGTACTGGGGAAAGAGGATCAAAGACAGCCGCAAGATCGTCGAAATGCTCGATAAGTTCAGCGACGATGACCTGAATACTCTATCTACGATAATCACAAATGAAGAGATCCTCGCGTTAGCAAATGGTGAGAATTCGAAGAGGACAATCGCAAAGATAGTTGCCAGGTCCCCGAGAAAGATAATGAAGCTGATGGCAGCCTACCTAAGGTGAACCTCCTTTTTCAACGAGTTTTTCACCGACTTTGTTGGTTTCATTGCAAATTTTTATCGATTTTTAGCTGTTTGAAAAGACTTATATTCTGACCACATTTGCTTCTCTTAGCAAAATACAAGTTAGAGGTTTTCGATTTGGCTTATACAACAATGGGAGGAAGACCAGTCATTATCCTCAAGGAGGACACTAAGCGGAGTCGCGGATCTGAAGCTCGTAAGAACAATATGATGGCAGCTGAGACAATTGCTGAGGTCCTCAAAACGACGCTGGGACCGAGGGGCATGGATAAGATGCTCATCGACAGCCTCGGCGACATCACCATCACCAACGACGGCGCTGCAATACTCGACCAAATCGACGTCCAGCATCCATCGGCTAAGATGATGATCGAGATCGCTAAGACGCAGGACAAGGAGGTCGGCGATGGCACAACGACTGCCGTCGTCCTAGCAGGCGAACTCCTGAAAAAGGCGGGAGAGCTTCTCGATCAGAACATCCACCCATCAGTAATCATCGCCGGCTATCAGAAGGCCTCTGATAAGGCACTCGAGACACTCGAAAAAGTCGCAATCGACGTTGACATGAATGACAGAAAGACCCTGATGCAACTAGCGAACACTAGCATCAGGAGCAAGGCTGTGGCATCTGCTCGTGACCACCTGTCTGGGATTGTCATCGATGCTGTGAAGCAGATCATCGAGGAAAGGGATGGTAAGGTCATTGCAGACGTTGAGAATGTCCAGATAGTCAAGAAGGAGGGTAAAAGCCTCGAGGAGACGGAGCTCGTCAAAGGCATCATCGTCGACAAGGAGGTGGTCCACGATGGGATGCCTAAGAAGGTGAAGGACGCTAAAATTGCCTTGATCGACGCTGCCCTTGAGATCGAGAAGACCGAGATCGACGCCGAGGTAAGGATCAAGACCCCCGGCGGCGTCAAAGCCTTCCTCGACAAGGAGTCAGAGATGCTGAAGAAAATGGTTGACAGAGTCGTCGAGAGCGGCGCAAACGTGTTGTTGACTCAGAAGGGGATCGACGACGTTGCCCAACATTACCTCGCTAAGGCCGGTGTAATGACTGCTCGCAGGGTTAAGAAGAGCGACATGGAGAAGCTTGCGAAGGCAACGGGCGCTAAGATCGTGAGTAACCTAGAGGATCTAAAGAAAACCGATCTAGGTAGCTGTGGTCTAGTCGAAGAGAAGAAAGTAGGGAAAGATAAGATGATCTTCGTTCAGGAGTGCAAAGACCCAGCAGCGGTCGCAATCTTCATACGCGCTGGTCTTGAGCGGATGTTAGATGAAGCGGAGAGGGCACTGAACGATGCTCTTTATGTAATCAGCGACGTAGCGGAGATGCCGAAGATGGTGCCAGGCGGCGGCGCCGTCGAGATGGAGATCGCTAAGGAGGTTAGGGCTTATGCTCGGCAGGTCGGGGGGCGGGAGCAACTTGCGATCGAGGCATTCGCTGATGCGCTCGAAGTCATCCCGAGGACGCTGGCGGAGAATGCGGGTCTCGACACCATCGATACCATGGTGGCAATGAAGTCAGCACACGAGAAGAAAAACGGTTTCCTGATGGGTGTGAACGTCTTTGAGGGCGGTACCGCAAACATGCTTAAAGACGGTGTCGTTGAGCCCCTCGTGGTGAAGCTCCAGGCGATCAAATCGGGCATCGAGGTCTGCGATATGATCCTGAGGATAGACGATGTTGTCGCTGCTCAGAGCAGTGGCGGCCCAGGTGGACCAGGCGGGCCTAAAGGTGGTATGCCCGGCGGCCCGGATATGGATGAGTAACACCACCTTAATTTTTAGAGGTTTTTCTCTTCACAACCAAGGGTTAGCACACAAAATAGGATTCCTTGAGTCATAAAATAGGAAGAAATCATAATGCTGCAAAGACGTAACACAATAAGCCTTTGACTTTCTTGTTTGAGCATTAATTAATTCATGGGGAGCATTTTAAACAACCTGAATTCCAATTATGCACGACCAACATTGCTAAAGACAAACAGAGACAAACTCGTTAAGGTATCCGTTATCGGTGAGGTTGTCAGCCCAGTCATCGGCGACTCGATCTACAAGATCACCGCCGACGGGAAACCCGTAATCCTTCCAGGAGTCGGCGGCATCACCTATAACATACGAGTCGGCGACCTTGCCTGTGGCTGGATGGCAGACCACTCGAGCCCGGAGTCAGCCTGGAGAACAGGTTCTTAGACCCCAGGTTCCCTAGGGGTCAAAGCAACGCATTGAACGTCCTTGCCTGCATCGGCAACGAAGCAATCGTCGTTAAAGGTGACGCTAAGGGGGAGAGAGGAGTCGTAGTTGGTAAACATGGCGGTATCGAACACGTCATGGTAGACTTCCCGTTAGAGGTTATGGAGAAGCTCGTCATAGAGGACAGGGTGCAGATTAAGGCTTGCGGTGTTGGCCTCCAGCTCCTCGATCTCCCGGACGTAAAGGTCTATAACCTAAGCCCCGAGTGCCTCGACGCCATCGACCCGCAGATAGTTGAGGGTGTGTTGGAGGTACCGGTGACGCATGAGGTCCCGGCAGCCATTATGGGATCTGGCCTTGGGAGGGATCATTCTAGCAAGCGGGGACTATGACATAACGATGTTCTGCGCGGAAACGATTGAGGATTGTGGCTTAGATGACCTGAGGCTTGGTGACCTTGTGGCGATCATGGATGCGGACAGCAACTATGGGCGAATATACCGGAAGGGTTCAGTCACTGTTGGAATTGTGACGCACAGCGACTGCGTCATAGCTGGGCATGGACCCGGCGTCACGACCCTCTTCACCTCGACGAGGGGGATGATCAAGCCAGTTTTAAGCAGTCACGCGAACATCGCTAAGCTACTGAAGCTTAGAGATGACTTTTAGGTTACATCCAACCTTTTTTTAAAGAGTCTCTTTTATATGCCATTAAGAGTTCAGCATTGAAATTAATTCTATTCGGTTAGATTTGGCTCGTTTATGGGGGGTTAACGTTTTTATTGATGTCCGAAGAGACTATTTGGCGCGCTCCTGTCGTCTAGTCCGGTCAAGGATATGGGCCTCTCGAGTCCGAGATCCCGGGTTCAAATCCCGGCGGGAGCACCAAACTCGAAGTTTAATTCCGCGTAAGCGTTCATACAAATTTAAGAACCTCAACAGTTAGGTAAAATGACGTCCAGGAGAGCGTGATTTCCCTTTTTCACCTCCTCCAGAGACTCTTAAGAGTGCGGTCTTGACATCCGATGGATCTTTTACCTCCTCCGCATATCCATCGAAGGCCTCAGAAATCTTTACGTAATCGGGTTTTGGCCTTGTGTATACGCCATAGATTCTTCCTGACATTACTGCATTTCCCTTCGGATAGTAGTGTTGATGGTGCTTCATCGCCGCGTAACCGAGGTTATCGTAGATAACTGTGAGGAAGGCTATTCCGTATTCTTGTGCAAAACCTAAGCACGCTTGGACGGGGTTGTAGTTGAAGCTCCCATCCCCCTCTAACGCAATTACGGTCTTATCTGGCGCTGCCAATTTTGCTCCAAGGGCAACGCCGAGGCCCTGACCCAACCCAGTGTGGGCGATAGGGCCAGTGGCCTCGAGTTGTGTACCCGGCCTAACCCTGTGTCTCTCTATTTGCTCGAAGATCATTGTTGAGTGGCTAATCGTCTCGTTGACGACTATCGTGTTCTCATCCACTAATTCATCTATACAGTGGCAGAGATATCTGGGACTGATCGGATAATTGTTCTTCTCGGATAGGGCAACCTTCCTCCAATTCTCCCTGAGGCGTCTATGCTCCTGACCCCACCGCGCCGCCCGTTCCCTTCACAACCTCATCTAAGCTTGTTCGCTTCAGCTCCTCAGTAAGGGCCGGAATGGCGAGGCTCGAATCCGCTTCCACTAGAAGATCCGCCGGGTAACCATAGATCGGGTACTTCACTTGAAGTGGGTCAAGATCCAGGAAGATTACCTTCGCACCGCTCTTTTCGGTTATACTATTCGGCGGGTACCATGGGGGCCAACCATTGGCGTCGACTACGAGGATGAGGTCGGAATCGGGGATATACCGCTCCATACTCGGCCCCATATGTAGTGGATTATTTGTGGGGAAGTTAGCGTAGCCGGGAGTCTCGAAGACTGGTGCTCCAATTAGCTCAGCTAGCTCCACGAGTGAGGCGACAGCTCCGTGGTTCCTGCCGATGTACCTAGTGAATATCAGGGGGTTCTTCGCATTCGCCAGCATCTCCGCCAACTTAGTGAGTGCCGCTGGGTCCGCCTGAGTTGTCGTTGGTTTAGGGTTCCGATGGGGGACTCTCATCTTCTCCATTTTTTCAAAGAGAAGCTCTCTGGAGAGTGAGAGCATCACTGGCCCCTTGATGTCTGATGAGGCGATGTCGAGCCCCCGAATAATTGTGGAAAGGATGTTATCGTTCGACTCTGGTGTATCGGTCCACTTCATATAGGGTTGGACAAGCCTCTGTTGGCCACCCACCTCGGTGAAAGATAAATAGTGAGGCCCAGGTGTCCCTCCATAGACCTCATTGTCGTGCGTTCTGGTTTGGCCAACTATGATCATGAGGGGTATCTGGTCTGTGTAAGCGGCTTTGAGTTCCATAGCTCCATGGAGCATCCCCGTGAGAACGTGGGCCATGATAACCTGGGGTCTTCCGGTCACCATGTAGTAGCCCTTTGCTAACGATACGGAGAGCCCCTCGTGCCTAGTGTTGAGGTAGAACGGCCTTTTACCATCTTCATTATACTTCGCCAGGAACTCCCATACGGGTATGAACTCGGAGCCGGGAGAGCTGAAGATGTAGTCAACCCCGTATCGGTGGAGAACCTCGATGTAGCCCTCTGCTGCACCTTCTACGATTATCTCCTCCAAGATATGACCCTCGAAGACTATCTTATTGGAGTGGCCGGTTGTGTTAAATCATTTCATGAGAAGGGATCGCTCAACAGAGGCGGATGTCGAGGCGCGCGCATTAACGTACCCTCATTTTCATTGTTGTGTAATTAAGTCATCTCGGATGTTAGTTTTGGCTCCGCATCAGACGGAGGATCAATAGGTCAAGGTCCTTGAAGCCCTCTCTGCTCATTATGCCCAGGGTCTCGGCTATACTCTTGAGGTTGGGTTTGAGTAGACCTTGGGTCACTGTGACACCGCCTCCGCTCATGGCGAGGAGAGCACTCATGTATGACTCCCCCGCTGCGGTGGATACCTTTAGGGCGCAGCTGCCTTTTCCGCCATCGCAAACCATCCCAATAACGGATGCGATGAGGCTTGCAACAGCGACCTCGGCTTGCCTCGGCGTCCCACCCATGAGACGAACGATGGCTGCGGTGGCGCCGGCGCCGGCTGCGATTGCGCAGCCGCAGGTCGGTGTAATGATGCCCGTGTAGGCCTTGATGTATCGAGTTACTAGGTGGCTAAGAGCCAGTGCCTCAGCCAACTCCCTATCGGACCTACCCAGCTTCCTTGCAACCGCTACGACGGGGACAACTGCGGTGATGCCGTGGTTACCGCTCCCTGAGCTGCTCATGATTGGGTTTGGCCCACCGCCCATTCTGAAGTCGGTAGCCGCTCCGGCCTTGACCTTCACTTCCCAGAGTGGGTCCGCGCTAGGTAGAAGTCGTCCTAAGTAGTACCCCACGCCGCATCCCCAGAGGGATTTAACCCCCTCATCGGCTGCGGCCATGTTCATCCTCGCCCCCTCAATCATGAGTGCTTCCTGCTCCGGAGTCAAGCCTCCCGCGATCCCCCATAGTCCCTCCATGTCGTTGCTGAGAAGCTCATCGACGTAGCTGTCGCACAGACCCGGGGACGCCTGATATTGCGTCTTCTTTAGAATCACGTCGCCATCTGCTACGATCTCGACTATGTTGTCGTGTCTCCCTGAGATAACGACTGTCGCTTCATTCTTGTCCCCCTTAAGGGTCGCTTCGATGTAGACTTCGGGTACACCCTCTACTATCTCGGTTGTGACGGCCCCCGATGCTACTAATCTACTCGCCTCTTCCACGTCCCTCAATCTGACGTTAGCGAGGGACTGAAGGCCCAGTGAGGGGTCACCAGCAATCGCCCCTAGAGCAGCGGCGAGGTTGTTTCCCGTTAGGCCGTTAGTGTTTGGAACGCCGACATTTACGCCATTCTTGTAGATGTTAGCCGAGAGTCGAAGATGGATCATCTTCGTTGTCCCGCCGATGTGTTTCGCCGCGGTCGATGTCGCTAAGGCTACGGCGCCTGGTTCTGTACATCCTAAGGCAGGCTTCACTTCGCCCCTGAAAAAGGCGTCAAGGTCCATTACCTTACAGTGTTGTGAATCACCTAAAAAGGTGTCAACCAAACCACTTATCGAGTCTCGCAGTCCCTTTCGTGGCTGAGGAGTATCCCTTGTTCATCTTCTCGATAGCAGCAAGGACCTTCTCCCTGCTGAAGTTGTGCTCGCCGCATAGATAGGCGAGTATTCCAGCAGTGTCTGGTTTTCCCCAATCCAACATATAGTCATCCGTGACATCTGGCTTGAGAAATAGGGCCCGTATCTCTTCGATGGGGTGTGGGAAATCTTTGTTTGGAAGCTCTGGGAGGACAGCTTCAAGGTTCCCATGCTTCTTGATTAGTTTGATCGCCGTTTTTGGGCCTATTCCCCTTATTCCATCTGGATTGTAATCGGTTCCAATCAAAATTCCAACATCAATTAGCTGCTCTCGGGTGAGTCCTAACTCTCCCAAGAGTTTGTTATACTCGTATATCTCGGGCTCGACCTTGATGTATACATTCTTTCCGAGGGAGCTTTCGGCGGCCGCTGATTGATAGGTTGCGGACAAGACGTGGAGCTCCGAAGAGTATTGAGTCGAAGTCCTGACTGGAAGAGGCCCAGACAGAGCCTTTAAGGGCCATATAAGCTGCCTGTGCTTCACCCTCGCCGGGTGCCTGTATCCAGGGTATCCCCATGAGTGTGAGAAGCTTCTTCGCTTCGCCTACGATGTTGGTGGAAGCAGTGACCGACTGCTGCCCCCAGCGACGAGCCCCCTCCTTGTCGCCCTCCTCCACCGCTTTCTCATACTTTTGCTTAGCCTCGATGCGCACCTCGTGGCGCGCCTCGAGAGTCTGCCTCTTGTACTCGTGGGGCTTGCCGTCGAAGCAGTAGACGACTCTCACCCCTGCCTCCATGAGGTTACTGTTCCTATAGATGAGGCCACTCAGGTGGCTCGTTATGTGCCCTTGAGAATCCTTAAGGGGTTCACCAGCTTGGCCACGAATTATTGCTAAGAACTGGTAGAGAATATTATGGCCGTCGAAGGCGACGGACCTGCCCTTTAGCTCGTCGAGAGAAATCTTCCGGGGCTCCACGAGGTCGCCGAACTGGACGCCCAACGCGATGGTCTCCTATACGAGCTCTATACGTCTCTTACCTTTAGCCATCTTAGTGACCCTGACCAAGCCCTGAACCTCCATCTCCATGAGGATTCTGCTGAACTCAGTCTGATTAAGGTCGCTCTGGTACTTCAGCACCTGCTTAAGGAGTTCGTCAAACTCTTGGGCTCCGCCCTTCCCGAGGGCCTCGACGACGGTTGAAGGTATGAGTTTAGCGTCCATTCAGTCACCTATGCAATGTCCATCGGAGGCTTTTGCTGGTCCCGGATACGTTTGTTCGTGTCCAGATACCACTTCTCCATCTCTGGAGTAATCGAGGGCACTATTTCAGCCATGACCTTATCGAAGTCTGCTCCGGTGACCTTTGACGTTTCGGGGTCCCTTCGCAGGGCGTTGATGGCTGCCTCACGGCAGATGGAGTCGATGTCTGCGCCACTGTATCCCTGCATCTTTTTAGCCAGATCCTCAACCTTGACCTTCTCGAGAGGCATGTCCTTCGTTTTTATCTGGAGTATGCGTAGCCTTGCTTCATTATCGGGTGGAGGGACGTAGACGCGCCTGTCAAACCTCCCGGGGCGGAGTATAGCGGGGTCGATCATGTCTGGGCGATTCGTTGCGGCGATAACTACGATGTTCTGTAGGCTCATCAGGCCATCTATCTCGGTTAGGAGCTGACTTATGACGCGCTCTGTTACGCGGTTGTCGCCTCCCCCTCCCCTCGATGGGACGAGTGCGTCGAACTCATCGAAGAATATGATGCTCGGTGCAGCCATGCGTGCCTTTCTGAAGGTCTCGCGTATCGCCTTTTCGGATTCACCGACCCATTTACTGAATATTTCTGGGCCACGTATGCTGATGAAGTTCGCCTCGGACTCGGTTGCGACCGCTCTGGCTAAGAGTGTTTTGCCGCAACCTGGAGGACCGTGGAGGAGTATTCCCTTCGGAGGCTGGATTCCAAGGCGCGTAAAACGTTCAGGTGTTTTTAGAGGCCATTCGACAGCCTCCTTCAGCGACTGCTTGACTTCTTCGAGACCGCCAACATCATCCCAGGGAACGTTCGGCGTCTCTACATAGACCTCACGCATCGCAGTAGGTGTGACCTCGCGGAAGGCTCCCCTAATATCCTCAGTGGTAACGACCATCTGGTCGAGGACCTCGTGAGGAATCCTCTTCTGCTCAAGGTCGATCTTAGGCAGATATCTTCGAAGGGCCTTCATGGCAGCCTCACGGCTAAGTGCCTCAAGGTCGGCTCCAGTGTAACCGTGGGTAATCTCAGAGACCTTTTGAAGATTTACGTCCTCTGCCAAAGGCATTCCACGAGTGTGGATCTGAAGGATCTCTAGACGTCCTTCCCTCCCGGGAATGGCTATCTCGATCTCCCTGTCGAATCTACCGGGACGCCTAAGGGCTTCATCTATAGCGTCGGGTCTGTTTGTTGCTCCTATGACTATTATATGACCCCTGCTCTTCAATCCGTCCATGCTAGCGAGGAGTTGGGCTACGACGCGTCTCTCAACCTCACCAGTTACCTCACTTCTCTTAGGGGCAATGGCGTCAATCTCATCTATGAATAGGATGCTGGGTGCATTCTTCTCGGCGTCCTCGAACATCTTCCTCAGCCTGCCCTCGGACTCGCCGTAGAACTTACTCATGATTTCGGGACCGTTTATTGCATAAAAGTTAGCGTCCGATTCGTTAGCGACAGCTCTGGCCAGCAACGTTTTGCCGCAGCCTGGTGGACCGTGAAGGAGGACGCCCTTAGGTGGATCAATGCCAAGGCGCTGGAAGATCTCAGGATGCCTAAGAGGTAACTCAACCATTTCACGTATTCGTCGTATCTCCTCATTGAGCCCACCTATGTCCTCATAGGTGGTCCTACTAGGCATCTCCATCTCGGGTACTGGTTCACTCAGGATTTGGATCTCGCTTGTCGGCGAAATCTTAACGATCCCTGCGGGGCGTGTGTTTACAACCATGAAGGGAACTGAGTGGCCAAGCATCATGATTAGAAGAGTGTCACCACGGGTCGCTGGACGATCGATGAGACGATCCTTAACGAACCTAATGAAATCGTTATCAACACTAATCCTTATGTCGACGGGTGCCAACTTAACGGACACCGCGTACTCAGCCTCCGCTTTCTTGATCTGAACGAACTCGTTGATGCTGACGTTGCAGTTCTTTCGGATGAAACCATCGATGCGGAGAAGGCTCAATCCCTGATCCTCAGGGTATGCAGGCCAAGCTTTTGCCGCGGTGGACTTCTTACCCACTATCTCGACGACATCACCCACTGTGACACCTAGGGTTTTCATCGTCTCCGAGTCCATGCGGGCTATGCTACGCCCGACGTCCCTCTGCTGTTTTGCCTCAGCTACTTTCAACTGGACGCTACTCAAAATGTCCACCTAGGGCTAATCTCAGCTTTCATGATGGTTCTGTTCATATAAACGTTAGTTAACCTAGATTCAGGTCTAGTTTATAGGAAGTACCACCATGGCCGAGTTTTTTCCACGCCCGTATAACCTAACCAGCTTCGACTTAAATGTTTACGTTGGAAGAGTTAGCTACACACGTTCAATTCGCGTCACATATTCCATTTGAATCAGCTGGAGCTGAAAATAAGGATACGGCCACACACACGAACACTCAATAAAATAAGAGCTACTGGTGAATAATCGTAAATACTTAATCAAACAATCGCGTATTTTGAGCAGTTTTAGTTAATGAAAAGTAAAAATGGAAGGAGGATAAGGGATGTTCCAGCATCGAAGGGCCTTAACTCAGGTTCAAGCGATTGTGATCATATTCATAATGATCATCGCTGGCGTCGGAGCATACTTCCTTGGATTGATATCTGGCACAACATCTATACCGAGTCCTAGATCATCTACGAGCCAGATTCACAGCACAACACCACTACCATCTCCACTATCACCAGGAACGACGAATACTCAGAGCTTCATATGGGGGGGCTATAACAGAACATACACTATACACGTATCACAAATCTACGATTCAAACAAACCGACGCCTCTGGTAATTATGCTACATGGATTTACGGAGGACATGCTTCAAACGCAGAGCTATTTCCCAATGGATAAATCGGATAAGGAAGGCTTCATCGTCGTCTACCCTCAGGGAATAGGACTTGGCTGGAATGCGGCATTTGGATTCGGGGAACCCTACAAGAATAACATGGACGACGTGGGCTTCATACGGGAGCTAATCAACAGAGTCGAACAGGTTTACAGGATAGATCCAGACAGAATCTACGTCGCGGGATTCTCAGCCGGAGCGATGTTGGCGTACCGTTTAGGCGCTGAGCTCTCGGATGAGATAGCTGCCATTGCTCCGGTCGCGGGTTCTATTGGCGGACACTTGAATGAAACCACCGCCTCACTTCATATGATCCACAATTCCTCGCAGCCTGTATCCGTCATCATATTGATGGGTACGATCGATCCGAATTACTACGGGGCGAACGCGAGCACATTCGGTTTTTCATCTCTGTCGGTTCATGATTCTGTCACCTTCTGGGTGGATCATGATGGGTGTAGTGAGACCCCGCAGAACACCACCGGGAATCCAGTTAGAAGCGTCTACCCCAACGGCTTGAAGGGTACTGAGGTCATCTTATACACCTTTATTGGCGGAAATCATGAGTGGCCAAACAATGCCACTGATGTTATCTGGGGTTTCTTTAAGAGCCACCCCAAGCAACACTAGCGAATTTGTACGCAACTGACTCTTTCATGTTCCCCCCATCGTAGTTTGTGCAGATACTTTATCAGTGAATCAATGCACCTCCGCCCTAGAAGTAGAGACCCTTCATATCCCACGCCCTGAGGAGATTCTACGCCAATGGATTCGAGGAAACCGATACGCGAGTACAATCGTTATCATAATCGCTTGCAAGATGAGAGTATGCACTTGAATTCTATTCTAAATGGGGCAGCACGCGTACCCCTAGGGACAGAATTGATCTAATGCTACTACTTAGATTCGCACACAACGAATAAAATAGAGGTTAATTTGAATCCTCTCCAACATTTCCTTCCCAAGCTCTTTCAAAAAGTTTCGTCGCGTTTTCCTTATTTATTCTCATAGGAGCATATGCACCCATACGATCTCCATGAGGCTCCATAAAGTCAACAAACTCCTGCAGCCTTTCCCTCGGTACCCCCGCGTCTTTGAGATTGCTTGGTAGGTTTAAGTCTTCGATGAGCTTTTTTATCGCCCAAGCTGCTACGTGAGCAGCCTCTCTAAGTGATAAACCATCGGTTTTCTCTCCCAATGCGTTAGCTATCTCCGCGAGTTTCTCCGGGCAAACTGGAACTAACTCCTCCGCACGATATGGGAGAAACATCGCCTCAGCGAAGCCATGCGGCATATTGAACCTAGTAGTTAAGTAGTCTGATCCTGGATGCTGTCCAAGACCACTAGTCGGTCCCATTATAGCCATTGAAGCAGCGTAACTCATGTAATACCTGGCCACTAAGTTAGTGCCATTATTGTAGGCTATCCTCAGATTCTTCCCCACAAGTCTGATCGTCCCCAAACCAAGGCTGTAAGCCAAAGGATTTTGTAGAGGGTTTAGGACTCTTCCCATTGCGTGGCTAAAAGCATCCATACCAGTGTAGGCGGTCGGTCTCGGAGGGAGTGTTACTGTGAGAAGCGGATCAACAATCGCTACATTTGCTTGCATATATGAGTGACTCAGATCGGTTTTTTGTTTTTCGTCGATACGTAAGACGACTCCCGAGTTTGTTTCACTGGAAGTGCCCGATGTCGTAGGTAAAAGTATCTTTGGCAGCCCTGGCTGAACGAGTTCTTTGCATCTGCTTTTTGCAAGATCTTCTACCGTTACTGGATTTGTCGCCAAGACTGAAACCACCTTGGCGACATCTAGGGAGCTGCCTCCCCCAAGTCCTACGACTAGGTCACATTTAACCTCCCTCGCGATTTCGCCGCCTCTGTTAGCCGAAATGCCACGTGGATCCGGGTCAATCTCGTTAAACACCGTAACTGAATAGCCCTTTTTCTCTAAAGCCTCTTTAAACTGAGAGCCATAGAGCTTTTCGACACCTTTTTCGGAAACAAGTAGAGCAGATTTACCGCCTAACTCTTTCGCTTCATCTCCAAGCTTATCGGCTGCACCTATGCCAAAAATCATCTTGGGTACTTGAAATGTAAAAGTCATCTGTGAAGGATGGAATATGTTGCTCATTTTTATCATTCTTAATTTTTCTATCAAGATTTATTTAACATTTCACGTGTGAAATGCTAATTTAGTTGCACACTTCTACGAGTGACGTCGCGAGCGCGATGTGGTGAAAGAGATTATATTACGCCAGTTGTCTTCGCAAGAGACTCAGCGGATGCGCGATCCAGCTTCATCTTAGAGAGAATCGTATACCTATCCGGTCTTATCCCCTGTGCCAAGACAAGGGCCTCGATTATCTTCTCCTTCGGAATTTCTAAACCCACGGCAGTGATGGGGGCGCCTATTATCTCTAGACTGCCCCTGATTCTCTCCCAGTCGAGGCCGTGGAGTTTCGCCATCATGATAGCACCGACTCCACATTGCTCCCCGTGAAGAGCCGGTTTATCCACGATCAGGTCAAGAGCGTGACTGAAAAGATGGGCTGATCCGCTGCAAGGGCGACTACTCCCAGCGATGCTCATTGAGACGCCGCAGCTGATTAATGCCTCTAGCAGATCCCTCACTGTCTCTGTCGTATTTTGCCGGATCTTCTCGGCACTCTCCATAACTAGTTCACTACTCATCAGGGCGAGGCTTGCTGCGTAGGCACCATAATAATCGCCGTGGTCGACGTGAGCAAGTTTCCAATCCTCGATCTCAGTTGCTTTGCTGATGACATCTCCGCAACCCGCAGCAGTGAACCTGTAGGGTGATGAAGCTATTATAATACTGTCCATGATTACCGCGACGGGCGAGATCGCCTTCACCGTATAGGGTCGCTCCATCCCCTTCACAGACGCCAAGCTGCTGGCTATTCCATCATGGCTCGCAACGGTTGGAATACTGATGAAGGCGTTCCCCGTCTTTGCGGCTGCTAGTTTAGCGACGTCAATGCTCCTCCCACCTCCGACGCCGATGAGGACCTTAGCATGGGATCTGTTAGCGTCATCCATAACCTGGCCGACAGTCTCCAGCTGGGCATCCTCGACAATCGTCCGGTTCGACTGAATGCCATCTTTAGCTAGGGCCCACTGGGCGCGCTCACCAGCGACCTTGAAGGTATTCTTCCCCGTCACGATGAGGGCCCTTGAGTAACCGAGCTCGCTGCAGATCCCGCTTAGTGAGGATAGCACCCCTCGCCCAACTAGAACTATCCTTGGGAGGTCTATGCGATGTACAGGAATCGACTTAGCTGGGTCGTTTGAAGACATCCCAAACCCTTGGAGCTAACAAGGAAGAGGATCCTAGTGGGCTATAACCCCTGTGGTCGCGCTTTTTTCAGTAAACAGAAAAGGTTTTTAAATGACACCCAGAATCTAAGTTTGGTCTTCCTTCTAAGGATACCCTCTTTCAGAGCGTTAGTAGGGGAAGGATGAGCATGGCAAGGGAAGTTGAGGCATTAAAGGGAACAACCACAGTTGGCGTCGTATGCAAGGACGGAGTCATTCTCGGCACTGACACACGCGCCACAGCTGGGAACTATGTGGCGAGCAAGCACGCCAAGAAGGTCTACCAGATCACGGACAACCTGGCGATGACGATCGCTGGTGGCGTCGCAGTTGCTCAGAGGGTCGTGGAGATCCTGAAGGTTAACACGAGGCTCTACGAGTTAGAGAAAGGACGACCTATGCCCGTGAAGGCGGCGGCGAACTTGGTGTCCAACATTCTCTTCCAGAACCGCGAAGCCGGTGCTCCCCTACCTATGCAAGCCATCGTCGGTGGATTTGACGACACAGGTCCCCATATCTTCAACTTGGACCCATTCGGCAGCCTACTTGAGGATAAGATGATCTCAACGGGCTCTGGCAGCCCCTTCGCCTACGGCGTCCTCGAGGCAATGTATAAAGAGGACAAATCGGTGAAAGAGATGCTCTCCGTCGTCGTGAAGGCAGTAGACTCTGCGATGAAGAGGGACACTTATAGCGGCGATAGTTTCGACATCGCCGTAATAGACAAAAAGGGCTTCAGGGAACTCAACCCTGTCGAGAAGGAAGCATTACTAAAATCCTAAGTTGTGTTAAGGGATGCAGAAGCCCCAGGGACTAAGTTACGAAGAGATCAGAAAGACGATCCTCGAAAAGATACCCGCAGATGCGGGTATAACAAGGATTGAGTTCGAGGGTCCACGCCTCGCCATCTATACCCAGAAGCCCGAGATGCTTATAGAACAAAGCCACATCGTAGGCGAGATCGCCAGCATCATTAAGAAACGTATAGTCGTACGTAGCGACCCATCTGTTCGCACCAATGAGAATGAGGGTGAGAGGATCGTCAAGGAGATCCTCGCGGAGGCGGGGCTCGTCCAGAGCTACTTCGACCCAAGCCTCGGTGAAGTGGTACTCGAGGTGGAGAAACCTGGCATCGCCATCGGTAAGAACGGGCAGAATCTACTGGAGATCGTTAAGAGAACACACTGGAGCCCTAATGTCGTAAGGTCCCCTCCAATCCCGAGTACGACCATCAAGCAAATCAGGGCTTATCTATACACGAAGAGTAAGGAGCGGGAAAGATTCCTCCGAGATACTGGAGAATCTATCTTCCGCCCCATGTATCAGCAGTGTGGCGACGTCAGAGTCACCTTCCTAGGAGCCGCCCGTCAAGTAGGCAGATCAGCCGTCCTCATCAGGACGCGGGAGAGCAGGATCCTGATGGATTGCGGGATCAATCCAGGCACCTCGAATCCCATAGGCGCATACCCGCGCCTTGACGCTGAGGAGTTCGACCTCACAAAGCTTGACGCCGTAATCTTGACTCACGCTCATCTCGACCACTGCGGCTTCATCCCATACCTCTATAAATACGGTTACGAGGGACCAATCTACTGCTCCGAACCCACCGCAAGCCTCATGGTGCTACTGCAAAGCGACTACCTCGATGTGACGAGCAAGGAGGGACGAGTCGTCCCCTATAGCTCGGAGGACGTTAGAGAGGTAATCATGAGGACGATCCCGCTGGGCTATGGCGAAGTCACCGACATAAGTCCTGACGTCAGACTCACGCTTCATAACGCGGGTCACATCCTTGGCTCCGCGCAGGTCCACCTCCACATAGGGAAGGGGCTCCACAACGTTGTCTACACGGGCGACTTCAAGTATGGCCCCACTCAGCTCCTACAACCGGCGTCAACACAGTTTCCAAGAGTAGAGACCCTCATCATGGAGAGCACTTATGGGGGTCCCGATAACGTGACGCCGGACCGCGAGGAGACGGAGGCGAGTTTCGTCGAGATCGCGAACAAGACCCTTCAGAAGGGAAAGCTGCTGATCCCTGTGCCCGCAGTGGGGCGTGCACAAGAAATCATGATGGTCATCAACAAGTACATGAAGGAGGGGAAGATGACGGAGGCCCCCGTCTATATCGAGGGCATGATCAGTGAGGTCACCGGCATCCACACAGCCTACCCTCAGTATCTAAGCAGCGAGATCCGCGACCAGATCCTCCGCGACGGAGTAAACCCATTCGAGAGCGACTACTTCACGGTGGTTAAACAGCAAAGCAGCCGAGACGAGATCGTTGAAGGCGGCCCGGCCATCATAATGGCCACAGCGGGCATGATGGAGGGTGGCCCAGTTATAGACTACTTCAAACGTCTTGCCCCCGACGAGAACAACGCGCTCTGCTTCGTCAGCTACCAAGTGGCGGGAACAATGGGTCAGCGTATACAGTCGGGAATGGGTAGCGCCCAGATGTATGGGCAGAATGGCAAAATGGAGATCATCAACGTCGGTATGAAGAACTACACCATCGAGGGCTTCAGTGGCCATAGTGACTGGAGGCAACTCGTCAACTATGTTAGAAGGCTCCACCCGCAACCAAAACGCGTCTTCGTCATCCACGGCGAGGAGTCGAAATGCGAGAACCTTTCGAGGGTCATCTCGAAGCAGAGAGGCGTTTACGGAATAGCCCCTGAGAACCTCGACACTTATGCTCTCGCGTAGAAGCAGAGAAGCACACGCGTGACTTGCTACACTCCTCTCTGACGTCGACGCAGCACGCGTAGAATTCTTAACTTCCACGGCCCACATGTGTCTCGATGAGTGATTCTGCACCCAAAATGAGAGGAGACGCGCACTCAGGCGACAAGACGTGCGAAGTCTTCTCGAAGAGGCATCAAAGTACTTCACGGATCATTCTCCAATAAGAGTTGAAGAGGCAGAGACAGAGGATGGTGCCAAGATCTACCTTCTAGATGATGAGATCCTCCTTTTCCGAGCAGAGAGCGGCCTTTACCCAACGTTAATGTGTAAGTGCATCGACTCGATGCCAACAGTTGTCGTAGATATGGGTGCTATACCCTTTATCTGCAAAGGGGCTGACGTGATGGCCCCAGGGATAACAGAGATTAAAAATCCTTTCGAGGAGGGTGAAGTAGTCGTTGTACGTGATGTAAAGCACGGTAAGGCCCTCGCCATAGGGAAGGCTCTGAGATCATCCGCCGCAATATTGGCCGAGAAGAGGGGAAAAGCAATAAAGAACCTACACTACGTCGGCGATAAGATCTGGGCTGCGAAGCTTTAGGCAGCTCTAAGGATAGGCAGGATGAATATAGCGAGTCCCAGTGCAAAAGCGATTAGGATGACGACTAATAGCAACAAGGAAACTGTGAATATCGTCCACGATACTCCGTATTTTCTACGCCCTCTATCGTAGCTGTTTAAGTATTCCTTGAAGTAACCTCGTAGTTTGCTTATGAGGTGTCGCAACATCTTCCGACGCGCGTAAGGCTCAGAGGCATCAACTGCATAAACTTTATCCGGTCAGCCCTTCTCTTTCAGAGGATTCGGTGAATACAATGGGAAAGGGTATGCTCGATGGCATCCGTATACTGGACTTTAGTCACGTCTACTACGGCCCCTACGCGACAATGATCCTCGCTGACATGGGTGCAGAGGTACTCAAGGTTGAGCCCCCGTGGGGGGAGATCAACAGGCTCGGCAACAACCTCTTCGGTGGAATGAGCAGCTCGTTCCACTACTTCAATAGGAATAAGAAGGGCCTCGCCTTCAACCTCAAGGATCCAAAGGCGCTTGAGATAGTCAAGGATTTGGCAAAGAAGAGTGACATCGTAGTAGAGAACTTTAAGCGCGGTACGATGGATAAGCTAGGTCTCGGCTACGAGCAAATGAAGATTATCAAACCCGACATCATATATGCAAGCCTTAGTGGCTTCGGCCTCGATGGGCCCTTCAGGGACCGCACGAGCTTCGCGCCCATCGCCGAGAGCCAGAGCAGTTGGCTGCGACTATCAGGTGACAACATCGATCCGAATGGACCGCCAGTTGTCCCCGCGGAGTACCACGGAGACCTCGACCCCGGCCTCTACGCCACCATTGCCATTCTCGGTGCCCTCAGACACAGGGATAGGACCGGTGAGGGGCAACTAATCGACGTGTCCCAGCTCGATGTAATGATCGCCCAGAGTGGCGTAAGCATCACCAGCTACACCCTCAGCGGTGAACTCCCCTGGGTGACTAGGAAGAAGAGGAAAGACATCGGCGCCTGGGGCATATTCAAAACGAAGGATGGGAAAGACATCTACGTCGCAGCCGATCAGGACATGGAAGACAGAGTCTTTAAGGCGATGGGCGTCGACTCGATGGATGAAAGTGGTGAAATGTTCAAGAAGTGGGTCGCTGGATACACCGCCGAGGAAGCCATCGAGGCACTCGTTTCTAAGGCGGTCCCCTGCGCCCCCGTACACCATATCCCCGACATGCTCGAGGACCCCCAGGTCAAGGCCAGGGAGACGGTTGTCGAGATCAACCATAAGACGGCTGGCAAATACAGGGTTCCACAGCACCCCGTCAAATATAGTAAGACGCCGGCCACAATCAGGATGCTAGCCCCAGTACTTGGAGAGCACAACGACGAGGTCCTTAAGAGCCTCCTCGGCTACAGCCAAGCAAAGTGCGATGAACTCCGTGCAACCGGAGTCATCGTCTAAACTAACCCTTTTAATCCTCATTTTACCCTAAATCAATGATATAGATGGTGAACTACTCCAAGCAGCGCCAAGCTATGGTAGACAGGTATAGAGCAGCTGGCTACGTTACCTCGGAGGCCATGGTAGGTGCCATGCTGAAGGTGGCCAGGGAGGAGTTCATGGAGCCAAGTCTAAGGGAGTATGCATATGCAGATTCTCCGAGCCCCATCCCAGGGGATGGCAGGCAAACCATCTCTGCACCGTATATGTACCCGGTTACCTATGAGCCACTTAAGCTAAAACGGGGAGACCGTTTACTGGAGGTCGGCGGAGGCTCTGGATACGGGGCGGCGTTGGCCCGTGAACTCGTAGAGGATTCGGGCATCGTAGTAGCCATTGAGATAAACAAGGCGACGTATGAATTCGCCCTAGAAAATCTAAAAAGGACCGGTTATGGCGACGTTAAACTAATACTCGGCGATGGCACCCTAGGCTACCCTGAAGCCTCCCCCTACGACGCTATTAGCATAACGGCGGCGAGCCCGAACTTCCCACCACCCCTCGTGGAGCAGCTGAAGGCACCTGGGAGGATGATCGCACCCATAGGGGAGGCTGGCCTCTACGGCCAGGACCTGATTCTCCTGGAAAAAGGCAGTGATGGAGAAATAACTAAGCGGACACTGATGCAGGTTGCATACGTCCCACTCATCGGGGAGCATGGATGGACGCAGCGGTGAGGCTTTAAATCAATGTTGGGAGTCTTCTCAGGTGAACCATCTTGAGGGTTGGCGTCGTATCAAGGATCGACATTAAGGATGTTTTTCCCGTCGCGAAGAAGGTCATCGAACTTCTCCAATCGAAGGGGGTCGAGGTCTCTGTTGAGACAGAGACGGCGATGGCCCTCGAGATGGATACGAACACAGTTGACCTCACAGACATAGAAGCCGACTTCGTCGTAGCAGTGGGGGGCGATGGAACGATCCTAAGGACAGCGATGGGGCTTAAGATACCCGAGACCCCCCTCCTCGGCGTCAACATGGGTCGCCGAGGCTTCCTCTGCGAGGTGCTAAAGGATGAAATCGAGCCCGCTATCGAGAAAGCGGTCGCAGGGAACTACGAGCTTGAGGAGTGTCTCAAGCTCCGCAGCCACTGCCTCAAGATGGAGGACGCCTTCCCAGATGCACTCAATGAGGTACTCGTATCGTCGTCACTACCATCGAAGATGCTCATCTGCAGACTCAGCGTCGACGACGAACAGATAACTGAGATTCAGGCGGATGGGATCATTGTTTCAACTCCGACTGGATCGACGGCCTATAACCTATCCGCCGGCGGATCGATCCTCGCCCCAGGGGTGGACGCCATGATCCTCACCGCAGTAAACCCATACAGCTATTTTCGGAGCATAACTCTCCCTATTCTGTCGAAGGTGACGATCGAGCTGAGGAAGCCGAGGGCAGACGCCCTCGCCATCGTCGACGGGAAAGTGTATACTGGACTTAAACCCCTCTCCACAGTCGAAGTGCAGGTCTCAAGGCACAAAACCCGATTCATAAGGTTAAAGCCCTTCTACGGGAGGTTGAAGAGCAGACTCACCCACCTCCAATCCCAGTGAGGATGGCACTTTGAGACACATCATCCTGGACACCTCCGCCTTCATCCAGGGATACAACCTGTCAGCGGATGAGGAATACTACACTGTCCCCGACGTACTTGATGAGATCAGGGAGGAGTTTGGTAGACTAAGATACGAGGGGGCGAGGAGCTCAGGGAGACTAAAGGAGCTAACACCTGAGAAAAAGTGGAGCATGGAACTCGAAGTAAAGGCAAAATCCTCCGGTGAGTCGCACAAGCTCTCACTCACCGACAAACAACTGCTAGCACTCGGACTTCAGCTGAAAGCCGACGGAAAAGAGCCTATAGTAGTCTCCGATGACTACTCGGTTCAAAACATGGCCTCAAAGCTGGGGTTCCGATTTGTAGCCCAAGCGACGAAGGGCATAAAGAAGGTGCTAAACTGGTCCATCTACTGCCCAGGGTGTAGAATGGTCTTTGACTCCCCACAGGAGGATAACGTCTGCCCAGTCTGCGGGACAGAGCTGAAGAGGAAACCAAAAAGCGGAAACTGAGCATTAATTCAGCTTAGCGTATACAGAATGGAAGAATTAGGGCCCGACTTGAGCATAAGCCGATACTTCTTGTGGAGTCCTCGATGTGCGCCCCTAAATCGTTTAAACTAAGCTAGATGAAGAGTAGCCAGATGTATGACCTCGTAATTAAGGGTGGTAGAATAGTCGATGGTTCGGGAAACCCTTGGCACCCAGGGGACGTCGCCGTCTCGAAGGGGCTGATCTCAGCGGTGGGGGAGGTGAAGTCGAAGGCGAAGGAGACAATAGACGCCTCCGGTTTAATTGTAGCCCCAGGCTTCATCGACGCCCACAGCCACAGCGACCTAGTTCTCATTTCGGAGCCTGATGCGAAGATCAAGATAATGCAGGGCGTCACCACAGAGGTCGTAGGGCAGGATGGTCTCGGTGAAGCGCCCCTTAGAAGCGATGTCGTCGACATGTGGCGTCGATACCTCTCAGGCCTCAACGGTGACCCGAAGATCGAGTGGGACTGGAGGAGCTTCGGTGAGTATTTGGCGAAGGTCGAAGCCGCTAAGCCGGCTGTGAATGTAGCGTCTCTCGTCGGCCACGGAAACCTCCGCCTCTTGGCTTTGGGGATGGAGGATAGGAGGTTGAAACCGGCGGAGCTCGGGGAGATGAAGAGGCTACTCGAAGAAGCGCTACAGGATGGGGCAGTCGGACTCAGCACTGGCCTCATCTATCCACCCTGCGCCTACTCCGACACTACGGAGCTCACTGAGCTCTGCAAGGTTGTGGCCACTCACCGCGGCTCATTCGTCGTCCACATGAGAAACGAGGGTGATAAGCTTCTCGACTCAATAGGTGAAGTCGTCTCCGTTGGCCGCGACTCCGGCGTATCTGTCCATATTAGTCACTTCAAGTCCAATGGAAGGGCTAACTGGGGGAAGGCTCCACTTGCCCTCGCTGCGGTTGAGGAGGCTCGCAGAGAAGGTATAGATGTCGTGTTCGATCAGTACCCATATACCGCTGGAAGCACTTTTCTCGGAAGCCTCTTACCCACTTGGGCTCACAATGGCGGGTTAGACAGCCTCCTCGCCAGGCTTAGAGACCGAGAAACGAGGAAGAAGATAGCGGCTCACCTTAACAATGAGGGCGACGAGGGAAGCCGTAACGAGTGGAACAGGATACTCATCACAAACGTCCAGACTAAGCGGAACAAACATCTCGAGGGAAAATACATCTCCCAAATAGCCGAAGAACTCGACAAACCCGCCGCCGACGTGGTGTTAGACCTCGTACTCGAGGAGGAGAATGCCGCCACAATGGCGACCTTTACTATGCAAGAAGACGACGTCAGAACAATAATGAGGAGCCCGCTTCAGATGGTCTGCACCGACGGCATAGTCCTCGGCAAACCCCACCCGAGGGCCTATGGCAGCTTCCCACGTGTAGCTGGGCGGTATGTCAGGGAAGGAGTCCTCCGATTAGAGGAAGCAGTCAGGAAGATGACTAGCTTCACAGCCCAAAGTTATGGCTTAACGAATCGTGGCCTCATCCGACCCGGATTGGCGGCGGACATAACCATATTTGACCCTGAAAAGATTGAGGACACGGCTACCTTCGAAAACCCCATCCAGTACCCGAAGGGAATAGAGTATGTCACCGTAAACGGCGTTGTTACCGTAGAGAATGGAAGACACACGGGCCTAAGGGCGGGAAAATTACTAAGGAGCTCACCGGCCTGAGGATACCTGGAAATGGTTCAACGTTCACGAAAACAGAAAAATAGCAATTCACCAAAGATCGATGACGTTAAAGAAGGTTTAAATCGGGTACACCGATCTGAGGCAGGAATGTGAAATGGGACCCGCGATAAGAGTAAGCGACCTTCGAAAGAGCTTCGGCAGTCTCGAGGCTCTAAAAGGGGTGAGCTTCTCAGTAGAAGAAGGTGAGATCTTCGGACTCATAGGACCCAACGGTGCAGGAAAAACTACCACACTCAGGATTCTCGGCACACTGATCAGCCCATCTTCTGGCATCGCTGAAGTCTCAGGCCACGACGTCGTGAAGGAGGCAGCGAAGGTGAGGGAAATACTCAGCTACCTCCCTGAAGACGCTGGCGCATACCAGTATTTGAGCGGCGAAGAGTACCTCCGATTCATGGCGGGATTCTACGCTCACGATAAAAAGACCGTTGAAGAAATGGTTCAGGCTGCAAGGGAAATAAGTGGCCTAGAAGACAGGCTCAAGGATAGGGTGAACGGATACAGTAGGGGAATGAAGAGGCGACTACTTATCGCGCGAGCCCTCATGATGACTCCGAGAGTCGCAATCCTCGACGAACCCACATCAGGCCTTGATGTTATCCAGGCATACCATGTCCGCGGCATGATCAAGGACTACGCAGAGAAGAGGGGAATCACAATTCTTGTCTCCAGCCACAACATGTTGGAGGTAGAGTTTCTCTGCCATAATGTCGCCCTGATAAACGACGGAAACATAGTCGCGCAGGGTACTCCCGAGGAGCTGAAGACAAGGTATAATGCGCAGAATTTAGAGCAGGCATTCATGGAGGCGGCTCATATTGGGTAGCTTCACGAGCATCGTTTCGAAGGAGATCAAGGAGCTGGCGAGAGATCCGAAGATACTCTTTGGCGTCGTGCTACTTCCTCTACTACTTTATCCACTCATGGGTCAGGGGATCCAGATTAGTCAGCAGTCCGTCGAGACCGCCATAAAGGGAGCCACCTTCTCGATCTATACAGATGATACAGGCCAGATAGCTAACGCCCTAGTCAAGTACATAACCACGAACAACACCGCGACTTTCATACAAGCCACTAGCCTCCAGGATGCCCTCGTCAAGTTCAAGGACTCCAGCTCGGTTGCTATGGTTTACATTCCAAACGGGTACTCACAGAACATAACGGCGGGTATGAAGGGAAACGTCAAGATCTATGGAAACCTCAAGAACCTGAACTTAGCAGAGGCCACGAGCACCGAGGTTGCCGGGAGCATGGTGAACGTCTACAACTACTACTACTCCCTTGCCCTGATCAAGAACCTGGTGGTCGCCACCGGAGTGAACGGGAACCCCGAGACGATACATGACCCTATCTCTGTGAGCTACGCCTCGATAATAAAGGGAAATGTAATAGAGGTCGCTCCAAGCCAAATAACGAGCCTCATGCTAAGCCAGAGCATTATGCTACCGATCATGGTTATGATGATGGTGATCTTCGCCATCCAAATGGCTGCGACCAGTATAGCCCTGGAGAAGGAGCAGAAGACCCTAGAGACCCTGATGACCCTCCCTGTGGGCAGACTCACCATCCTTAGCGGGAAGCTCACCGGCTCCATCATCATAGCTATCGCAGGATCTATAAGTTACATAATAGGGTTCAGCTACTACACTAACTCCGCCTTCAGTTTCGCACCCCAGATGACAGGCGTAAATCTTACCGGAGCAGGCATCGGCATCCAGCCGATAGGCTACCTCCTCTTGGGAATAGTGATGTTCGTTACCCTCGTCTCCGCGCTCGCACTAGCTATCAGCCTAGCTGTCTTCACAGACAGCGTGAGGAGCGCTCAGAGCCTTACGGGGATACTGATAGTGCCCCTCATCATCCCCGCCATGATTCTCATGTTCAGCGACATCGATATGCTGCCGCCGGCGGTCCAGTGGGTGCTGCTCGCTATCCCCTACACCCATACGATGCTGGCGACGAAGGCAGCGCTCCTCGGGAACTACTGGATCATTGTGAGGAGCATCGCATACATCAGCGTCTTCACCTTAGTGGTTCTCTGGGTGGCGGCGAGGATCTTCTCCACCGAGAGGATAATCACTTCGAGGTTTACGAACTTCAGCCTAAGGAAGAGGAAGCAGCAGACCTCTTAGACGGCAGTAGAATCGCCCATAATTTGCGACGAGTGATGTGGTTTAAAGGCGATGCAAAGTCCTCGCGCGGGAGGTCAGCTTCGGGATCTTACCTGTGCATTTCCAATTCTCTAACTTAATAATCACGATGAAAACCAGCACTGTTATTCGTAACCTTATCCCAATACACAAACATAAAATCATTAAATAGAATAGAAATAGAATCTTTAGTTCTTACCTATGATTCGTGGTAGTTATATATTCAATACTGTATCCTGCATATTGGAAATAGCCATCTATAATCATTGACTATTTCCCACGCACGAGGGGGAGTGCCCCAAACAAGGGGACTGTGAATGTGGCGGCAACTCTTGGCTGGTTACTTCATCTCGCACCACGACGTCGAACCACAACGTTCGCGTGGACTCCCCAAACCATCAATTAGATGCGCGTGCCATCGGTGAGAACTGTGGCCGACGAGGGCACATGGATCGCCATCATCATAGGGGTGATCCTCGGATTATTCTACATCATTGCATCCAGCAGAAAAAGCCGGAGGCACCGGATTTCGAGAAGCGAGAGGCGTAGGGCTGAAGATGAGGAGCAAGAGGCCGAGGATGAGTTGGATGAGCTGGGATCAGCAGGATCAGCTCGAAGGCGATGAGGTCTAAAATGCGGTATTTAGGCGCGCGCACTTGAGAGAGTTGCCTTCTGGAATATGGACCTAGAAGCTTCGTTCCTCTTTATGAATAATCTTGCGCCTTGAGTCCTCACCTGGCTTGACTAATTCTCTGACAAGTTCAAACAGCCTACTATAGATGTGGCAGTTCTTTGAGTGAAAGATAAGCTTACCAGTCGTGTAATCGGTCCCAGCGCGGCTGTTTATCTCGTTGACGAGCGCCTCGTTGAACAACTGAATCCCCGCAACGTTAGCTGGAAGACCAGCATAAGCATCCCAAGATCTGAAGTAGCATGTAAGATGCATCTTATCGTCAATGAGCTCCGTGTCCATCACAGTTAGACATGGTGGCTCGTGCTTCATACCAGCCAAAGTCTTGTTTATATCCTGTGGCAACCTGATGACCATAGTAAGCTGCCTGTCATTAGGCTCCTCAACATACCTGCTGATGAGGAGTTCCAACTGATCAACAGGCTCTCTCAACCTGCTGCCATAAGTGTAGGTTTCCCCTTCCTCCTTAACGCCCGCCCAGAGATACTGCAGAGCATATGAGTTGACGTATTTCATATCACACGGAGCTTTGTCAGCAACGAGTGGCCTATTCTCCGGGTTAGTGATTTCAATACTTAGATTCAGCTTCTTAGTCTCGGTGATCTCCGAACCATAACCCACACGGAATACGTCCCCGCTGCTCCAGATCTCCCATAGCGTCCTGTACCATGCGTCCGGTATATCATAGGCTCTTATGTTGGCATATCTCAAGTCTTCTTCCTCGGCTATTTCACTGGAGAATCATAAACCAGGGGGTATTACACATTTATGGTCCGATCTTAAACACGATTTAGTGGCGAGCTACGCGCGCTAATTTGTTTCAATGCAACATTCATCTCATATACAAAAGGGATCAACTTGAATTGATACGATGACTAGAACCGATGAGATGGCGGCGCGCGCATAGAAATTATGTTTGAGGTTAAATAAAAAAAGGCGATTCATCAGGTATAGGATAAGTAGGATCTGAGCGATATGTCTGATTCGGATGAGAATCATTCGGTTATTGTAGCGGTTTCAGATCTGCATCTGGGATTCGAAGATTCAGATAAAGCCGCGTTTATCAGATTCCTCGAAAAACTTCAATCCGACACCAGCGTCACAGACCTGGTCCTCAACGGTGACATCGTGGACATGTGGAGAAGAGATGCGTCGGGAATTTTCCTCGTAAACAAGGACGTCGTTGACCTGATCTTCCTATTACAGAAGAAAATGCGCATCTATTACATCGCGGGAAACCACGAATACCATGTCCTTAAACTGCAAGGCCAAGGATACCCGATCAAATTCCTCAAAGATCTCACGCTGCAGCAAGACGGTGTGAAATACAAGTTTATTCATGGCTACGAATTCGACGAGATGCAGAGGGAGCACATCATGGAATCGCTCTGTCACGCATTGTCTGACCAGAAGGGTGAACGCGACACAAACATCTGGGCTGCTCTCAATCGCGATAAGGGTGACCTGAATCGCTTCTTCTCCAGATTAGTATACGGGAGGAGACTGCGTCGAACCACCGAGATGCTGCAGCTTGGCCCACAGGAGAGGCTGAAGGAGAGTCTGGGGGGTGTGGAGAGGAAGGCTCGTTCCACTGTTCAGCCGGGGGAGGTTCTTATCTTTGGGCATACACACAGGCCCTTCGTGAACAAGGCTGAGAACCTCGTAAATACTGGTTCCTGGAATATAACCGAGCCCATCCACAATACCTTTGTGCGACTGGAAGGTGGCAAACCCAGACTATTCGTGTTTGAAGGAGCCGAGATTACGGAAAGAGTGGACATCTAGCGGTTACCCAGCCAACCTGCGCGCAATGTTAGAAACGCGTGTACTTCCAGATTAGGGATCTAGCTTAGCTTCTTATTGCTCTGCTTCTCGGTCTCACTATTCGTCGACTTTCGAGCAACCGAAGGTAGCACGATTACGCCTCCGTCTGAGACGAGATCCGCACATACACCCGTCTGCAGCTCAATTAGGGAGGATAGGAAGCTCGAGAGGAAGACGCCCCATTTCTTACCCATCTGATGAGTAACCATGTAGCCGTCGTCTGAGTGGAAGCAACTGAACCAGTGAGAAGCCGGTAGCAGCTTGCTTATGCACCAGTCGAGCCCGTCCGGGCCCCTCCCATCCGTTAGGACGTGTTCGGTGTACATGAGCAGTTCGTGAGCGATGATGGGGCCCAGCCTGATCAGCACGTCGTCGTCGACGGTCTCGAGCATAAGGGAGAGTGTGGTGGGGAGGAGGGCTACTGGCTTGAGTTGGTCTACGAAGCTATACCTGTCCCTGTAGGAGGTGAGGATCTCTGTGGTGAGTGAGGATACGGTTTGGTTGGAGTTTTTCGCCTCCCTGCTGAGGTAATCGTTGAGGTCGTTGGACAGCCTGATCGTTTTAACGGTTGACTGGCGCCTGTTGACCAAGAACCATCAGATTCATTTGCGATAAACAATTATTTAACCTATAGTCGCATACAACGTACTACATTTGTAATCTAAACGCATATTCTTGATTTATCGCGCGAATTTATCGGCTTTTCCTATTTAATCATGAGACAAAATTGGACATTTTTCATCTATATTAAGTTTAATGTTGAATTCCTTTTGAACCACTTCAAATAAGCGTTATTAATTGAATCATTGCATCATTCATTATAATTTGAATCGCATGCTCGTGCACATCGTCGTGGCGCGCGTAACGCTTGTTGCAGTTACAAACACTCCGATTGTTTGAAGATCAAACATTCAGATTCACGAATAGCGATTAAAGTTAAATGAGGATAATGATATGAAGGGTTAATCTTTGACACCAGCGTTGTGCGTGCTGAGGGAAAGTTTTTGTGCAGTTCTATTATTGTAGGTTTTTCGGATTGATCCGGTTGGGGAGAAAATTAGGCTCAACAATTTTCACTCAGCCATATAACTATCACGTCGCGCGCGCAACGGTGAATAATACATAATTGTCGGAGTAGTATCGGAATTAAATATTAGCGCATGCGAGTAACAACGGCAGTGAGTTTTTTAGTTGATGGACGATATAGAGTCACAATGTCATACTCTCCCAAGGTGCGTAGTCTCACAGAAGCTGTGAAAACGAATGCAGCGAAGTATGGATTTGACCTTGTCGGCATTGTCTCAGCTGAGACACTCGACGCTGTACCCAGCCACTACATAGCCCACCGTGACTATAGGCTGTGGACTAAGAAGACAAAGGACTACATGGAAGATGCCAGAAGCCTGATTATCCTCGGGTTAAAGGTTTGGGATAACGTATTCGATGTCGTCATCAAGGTGGGGGATCAAAATGAGTACCCTGACGAGTGGAGGGGACGGTTATACGCACGCAGGATGATGCGGTTCCTCGACAAGGAAGGATACAAGACAATTCTTGAGCCCGATCACCTATCGAAGAAACGTATGGCTCAGCTCGCAGGCTTGGGGAATTTCGGTAAAAACAGCCTGATAATTAACCCAGTTTATGGTCCCTGGATCAGGCTTAGGAGCATCTTGACCGATGCCGAGTTGATACCAGATGAACCCTTCAAAGAGGATCTATGTGGGCAGTGTGAAGCTTGTGTAAAGTCATGCCCAGTAGCCGCTTTGACACCCTACAAAGTGGATCCAGATAAATGTCTACTGGGAATCACCTGGGAGGAGAGATTCTCTGATAGGTTAAAGGACATCTATTTTAAACATAACCCATCGCTCACCGAAAACACATGGCTAATGTGCAGTACGTGTCAGAGGGCGTGCCCGATAGGAAGAGATAAGAGGTCAATATTAACCGGACGCGTCGCTGAACACTGATAAAACTGCTAGAGAAGAGAATTTTAACTAAACTCGATAGTGCCTATCGCGCGCCTATAGATAGTGGTGGGGTAAGAGAGTAATGGAGTAGAGAGAGGGTTGGTGTTAGTACATAATGAGCGTAAGTAGTTGGGTTTTAGGGATAAGACTATAGTTCCAAAACCCAAAAAAAAAACGCGTTAGTAAAAAAAAGAGGGTATATAGGTTAGTTGAGTTTTCCTGAATAGAAATCATAAACTACGCTTGATAGGGTCTTATAGTCTCTTTTTAATGAAGAGAACTTGTCCTGGTAGTCATCCCAAGTTCGCAAATCCTTTACTTCGACTATCATCGTCCAATGATATTTTTGGTTAAGTGGCCCGAAGCGGCCCTTAAACTCCGCGCCCTTTGTTTTCTTTGCTCCTTCCTCCCAGAGTTTGTCGAGGTTTTTAAGCCCCTCTTCGTTTCCATACCAGTCAAAGTGACATAAGACGTACATTTCCTTCACCATATCCTTACTTCTTTTAGGCGCATACGCATACGATTCTTCTTTTCAATCGTGCCGCGAGTACGCGTGTGGTATTTAGAGTTAATTATCTATTAGAGGTGGATGTTTACACTTGTAGTCGAAAGATGCGCTTAGATTACAATTGTACACATCCATCATTAATAGTTAATTAACTCTACTCCACCCGGGCGCTTGCACGTCCAATAAAAAATGTTGTGAGGTATTCTGATGGCGAAGAAGATTGTACAGGTGAACTTCAAGTACAAGGTTTCGGAGAGTGACCTTCTAAAGGCCTTCGAGGCCGGTGCTCAGGATTTTGTCGACATGAAGGGGCTAGAATGGAAGATATGGCTGGCCCCAGACACTGCCAAGAAGACGAGCCGGGGGCATCTACTTCTTCAAGGACGAGAAATCCGCCAACGACTTTCTGAAGGGTGAGGTATTTGCCAACGTAAAGAAGCACCCCGCTCTGAGTGACGTTGAAGCGAAGGTCTCAGACATATTACCCGATCTCACAAAGAGGACGAGGGGACCCATCTAATCTCTATAATACACGTGCGGGGAGATGTGAAATGTTATTTTTGGCTTATTGGGAGATGGACCCGGAGCATCTGGACGACAACATAGCATTATACCAGAAGCAGACGGCGGAGAGAAAGGCGGGTAAACTTGTTAATCATCCGAAGCCCGTGTCAGATAACTATGTCTTCAGCGGCGAAAATAGAGGCTTCCGGATATTTGATGCTGAGAACCTTGCTCAACTTGAGAACCTGAAGTTCTATTACCACCCGAAGATGAGGTTTACCTTCGAGCCAATCGTCACTGCAGAGGAAAGCATCACCACCTACTTGAAGTCGAAGAAGTAAAGAATAGCTTTCGCCAGACAAAGATCCTCTTTTTCTGAAATTTATAAACTAGGTCGTAGTCTTATTCTCAGCTCCATCTGATGCTCAACCTCGCATGGAAATATCAATTATGTAATTAAAAACACCTGATAATTCATGCTGACATAGGAGGAGACTCTATCAAAGCCAATATGTATTGGTGTTCGCCATAAATTTCCTCGACTACCATTTTATAATTCATATCTTGACACTCTTTCAAGAAACTGATTACGGGATTTTTGGGTGCAATCAGAAGATAATAATCTGCGACACGTTTACCCTTTTTCCCGAATCGAATTTCATTCAACTGGCGCTTACCCCCGTATCTGGTCGCCTTAAACTCGATGTTCATATCTAGATTTGGCAGGTGAAAATCGTAGTTGTTAACCTTGTTGCCTTTAATGGTGGCGTCTCTGTCGATCTGCGTTAAAGCGTAGAGCACATCTGCCTCTAAAACTTTCTCGAATGAGGGGCGTCGGTCAGGATATTCCATTATAAAATCTAAGATACGTATCCGGTAAGACTCTTCGAGATGTTGCTTGATGACGGAGACAACCAGGCGCATTTTGTCCTCGGCCAACAGATAACCTTCCTTCGACTGATAATAGCCAAATTAGAATTATAAAATCTATCTCACATTCCTCAATTTATTGTACTCAAGCGGGTTCAGTTTTGCGCGCGACCAAACAATAGGTTCCGTATTCACTCGCGTCAATTATATACCGTTGTGGTAACTCTCCATTCAGACAACCATGATAATAGGTATACCAAGCGAGGTAAAGTCAGGAGAGAACAGGGTGGCGCTCACACCCCAGGCCGTTGAAGCCCTGAAGGAGAACAAGCACCGCGTCGTAGTTGAGAAGGACGCAGGAAAAGCCAGCGGCTTCCAAAACGAGGATTACCAGCGAGCCGGCGCTGAGATAATAGATAGCCACGACGCGGTATTCGAGTCGGATCTCATCGTCAAAGTGAAAGAGATCCTCCCACAGGAGTTCGGGATACTCAGGGAGGGCAAGATCATTATGGCTTACCTCCACTTCACCGAGGGTCTACTAACCTCGAAGCGCCCCCTAGCTGAAGCACTGATGAAGGCCAAAGTTATCGCCTTCTCCTACGATACCGTCCAATCCAACGGATCAACCCCACTTCTAGCCCCAATGAGCGAGATAGCTGGCCACAACGGCGTCATCATGGGCGCTTACCACCTCCAGACACATCTCGGAGGGGAGGGCGTCATGATTGGTAGAATGGCTGGGTGCAGACCCGCCGAAGTCGTCATCATCGGCGGAGGATCCGTGGGCACAGGTGCAGCTAAGGCAGCTGTTGGGCTCGGGGCTAACGTCACCATCCTCGACGTCAACGTTCGCCGCCTTAACGAATTGAACGAGGTCTTCGCCAACAAGGTATCCACTCTAATCTCCGATAGGTATAACGTCGAGGAATCCGTCAAGAAAGCCGACCTCGTAATCAACGGCGTCTTCTTCAACCCACTCAGAACCAGAAAGAGGATCGTCACAAAGGAGATGGTGAACCACATGAAGCCGGGGTCAGTCATAGTCGACATAGGCTGCGACCCCGACGGCCCCATCGAAACGTGCCAAGAAACACACCACGACCACCCCACCTTTACCCGTGACGGCGTCATCCACTACTGCGTACCCAACGTACCCGGGGCTGTACCCAGAACCGCCTCCCAAGCCCTCTCAAACGCCATCCTACCATATGTTAGGGATGTAGCAAACAAGGGTTGGGTGAAGGCAGTGAGGGAAAACGCGGTTCTCAGGACGGGCCTAAACATCGCCAATGGAAGATTTGTCCACATGGAGGGTGCCGCCTGTCAGAAGATGGAATACCAGGATCTAGAGGAATTCCTCAAAGAGAAGTCTACTTAATTCCAATCAACCCGACTGATTTAATTAATCCATAACAACCCTGTTTTAATATGCAATTAGTAAAAGTAACTCTTCACTCAAAAAACATAGTGGGTGATGTGGATCCACGAATATTCGGTGGCTTCCTCGAGCATATGGGAAGAGCAGTCTACCAGGGTGTTTATGATCCAGAATGTATCCATTCCGATGATGATGGATTCCGCAAAGACGTGCTTGAAGCACTTCGTAGAATGAATTTCACCGTGATGCGTTACCCCGGCGGTAACTTCGCCTCAGGATACACTGGATCGATGGCGTCGGCCCCAGTCATCTACGCCCTAAGGTGCAGGAACTCGCTTGGAGGAGCATCGAGCCTAACAAATTCGGAACAGATGAGTACATCAGGCTTTGCCGAAAGATGGGTTGGACACCCATGATCACAATAAATCTCGGATCTGGGTCACCGGAGGAGGCTCGGAGTTGGGTAGAGTACTGCAACTCTCCCACTGGTACTAAATATGCGGATCTTCGAGCCCGAAACTTCGTTGAGCCTCATGGCGTCAAGCTGTGGTGTCTCGGTAATGAGATGGACGGCCAATGGCAGATCGGTCATCGCCCCGCAGAGCAATATGCACTCCTCGCCAGACAGGCTGCTAAGGTTATGAAGACCGTGGATCCAGACGTCGAGCTCGTGGCTTGCGGCTCCAGTAGCCCGGCGATGTCGACCTACGGTGATTGGGATAGAAAGGTGCTGGAGGATGTGGGTGATGTAGCTGAATACATAAGTCTACACCGGTACGTGGGCAACCTCAACGATGATACTCCCGATTACCTAGCAATAACAAACTCTATCGACCGTCAAATTGAGGTGATGGATGCCTGCTGTCGATTTATTCAAGCCCAACGACGCAGCGAGAAGCGCACATATCTTTGCTTCGATGAGTGGAATGTCTGGTACAAGAATAAGCAGATGGACGGTGGCTGGCAACAAGCCCCACACCTCGTCGAGGAGATATATAATCTCGAAGACGCTCTGGTCGTGGCCGGTTTCCTCAACAGCTTCATCCGCCACGCCGATGTGGTGAAGCTGGCCAACATTGCTCAGATCGTCAATGTCATAGCCCCGATACTTACACATGGAGACGAGATGCTTCTACAATCTATCTTCTACTCATTCGAGATGTTTTCCAAGCGCAGACACGGCACCTCGCTGCGACCAATTATTGAGGGCCCGATGTACGAGGGAAAGACTAATGGTCAAGTGTGCCTCATAGACTCAAGCGCCATCATCGACGACGAACGATTATACTTCTTTGCAACTAATCGCCATAGCGATAAGAAGACGAGAGTACAGTTACGCCTCTTGGATAAAGACATTGTAGCTCTCGAAAGCGGAGATCTCCTAACCGGTCCGAATGCCAAGGCATCAAACACGTTTGAACAACCAAATCTTGTGAAATCGATTTCCATCAATGAATCAGACTTAAATGTTAAAATGAATAGAGGTGGGTTCTCTATCGAGCTTCCACCTCTGTCCGTCGCAGCTCTAACCCTCCACCTATAACATGCGTTATCTGAAGAGCTAACAGAGCATAACCCTGCGAAACTGAGTAGTGAGTCTTATTTTCAGCTCAATATGATACTAAGGCGGGAGTCCACATGCACGCACACGCATGCGAATCATTACACTTAAATGACCCATGATTAATCCTGGAGTTGTTCTTCCCAGTTTTCACATTCAGTCTTGCCTATATTCGAGACCAAATAACCTTCATGTGGGCAGTATAGGAATTCATTAATCCGATAACGCGACCTAAGCAACCCATTTAGGATCTCCTTGTTTTCCTGTGAGAGGGAGAGACGAATTTCTGGATCGATTTCCTTTGACCATTTGCACTCCGAACATCTCACCATCAACCTAGGTTCACCCAAACAACGCATCTCAATTCATTACTAAAAACAGTTTTAGCAGAGTTTCCTTATACTCCTGACTTTGGACAGGACAAAAACCTTGAGGTTTTCTATTTCTCTAAGATGTACTTCTTGCATCATATCTTCCAGATTCTCATCCTTTAATTGAATGGGATTGACCGGAAAAAAAGACTCCAACCTTTATGGTAAAGGTTAAGTCCAATTGTTCGTATGGTTCGGGGATTGGCTTGGGCAAGTATAAAGGGATTGTTTTCGACCTCGACGGGACACTGGTTAACTCCGAGGTTGACTTCGTCAAGATGAAGCAAAACATGATAAAGGTCCTCGAGGAGCACGGCACTCCGAAGGGAGTCCTGACGCCTCAGATGACGACAGTTGTTATCCTGGAGAACGCTGAGAGGTTCTGGGCTGAGCAAGGGAAGCCGGAGTCGGAGCGTAGGTGGCTCAGGGATGAGATGACCCGTATCATGGATCTGTGGGAACTCAAGGCAGTGGACACTTTGACTGCCATAGATGGGGCGAAGGAGGCTATGAATAGACTTAAGAAAATGGGGTATAGATTAGCCATCCTCACTCGCAGCCACCACGAGTATGCAGTGAAGGCTCTCGAGAAGACGGGTATGATCGAGGATTTCGAGTTGATACTCGGCAGGGGCGAAACGCCTCAACCCAAGCCATATGCCGAGGCAATGATTCATGTCGCGAAACTCATGAAACTCGGGTTGGACCAGGTCTTTCTTGTCGGGGACCACCATATTGACTCCACTTGTGCGGTAAACGCGAAGTGCCACTTCATAGGCGTTGCCACCGGACCACGACCTGAGCGAGCTTGGGAGGTTAACAAACCCGACGTCATTCTACCAAGTGTAGCTGACCTCCCAGACTACCTCGCTGAAAACGACAAGTAGCCGTTATGGAAGGTTTTTTAACCGGTTCCCGTCTCTATTGAACCTAATTCAAGGCGCATTGTGTGCGTCTAGTAGAGGTGTCGATTGTGTCAAACAAAGATGAGTACGCAAAGAAGCTCCAGCAGGCCCAGAGCGTCCTGAACATGATCGCGGATGATAACACCACCCCAAGGAACATCCGCCGGGCAGCCAAGCAAGCGTCGGATATGCTCATGGACCAGAGTCTGAGCATAGCGGCTAGGGCTGCGAACGCTATCTCGCTGCTCGAGGACATAAGCCAGGACCCGAATATGCCTATGTATAGTAGGACGAGGATCTGGAACGCAATCAGCGTCCTAGAAGGCATTAGAGACTAATGCCATAACTTTCTTGCATATAATTTTTAATGAATTCACCCACGTGCTCGGTTTTTTATCTTCTAGCGCATTATTTTCAGGAGGTGTCTGGTTTGAAGGGTAAGATTCTCCTCGTTGGCGAGTCTTGGGTTAGCGTAACGACTCACTATAAAGGGTTCGACCATTTCGTTAGTGGCGGCTATGATACCGGTGTGGCGTGGTTTAGGAAGGCAATGGAGGGGTGGGCGGAGTGGGTGCATATGCCTGGACACGAGGCTCAGGGCTCCTTCCCGCTCGACGCTGATGCTCTGAAGGAATATAGTGTGATCATCCTGAGCGATATAGGCGCTGATACCTTTCTTCTTCACCCGAAGACCTGGCTTAATGGCGAGCGGACACCAAATCGGCTCAAGCTAATCGAGGAGTACGTGAAGGACGGTGGAGGACTGATTATGGCTGGTGGATACCTGAGTTTCCAAGGGATAAACGGCGTAGCAAGATATCACGGGACTCCAATCGAGGAAGCTCTCCCCGTCGAGATACAACCCTACGACGACCGCATCGAATGCCCGGAGGGAGTTCAGCCTAAAGTCACAGAGACTCAGCACACGATAACAAGTGGCCTCCCATTGATCTGGCCTTACATTTTGGGTTACAATAAGGTGAGGGCGAAGAATGGCGCGAATATTCTCGCGGAGGTTGTCAGCGATCCCATGCTAACAATCTGGGATCACGGAAAAGGTAGAAGCGTTGCCTGGGCGAGTGACATAGGTCCCCATTGGTGTCCTAGAGAGTTCGCAGAGTGGGATGGCTACAGGGAACTCTGGAGGCGAATGATCTCCTGGGCTTCCAGCAGTTAGGTGTGCCAATGGGCCCGTTAGACACCCACGCCCACCTAGCTGACATGATCGATAAAAAAATGGCCTTGGAGCGGGCGAAGGAGGCTAGGCTATCAGGGATCATAGCGGTTGGAACCACTCTTTCTGCATGTAAGGGCACGCTTGAGCTCGCCAAGTGCAACCCAGGATACGTTCACGCTGCTATCGGGATACACCCGACGGAATTCTTCGACCAAGACATGCGGTCCTCAATCGACTTTATCAGGGAAAATAGTAGCCGCTGCATGGCCATCGGTGAGATCGGGCTCGACTATTGGAACAAGCTGATCCGTAAGGACAAAGCGCAGAAGGAGAGGCAGATCGAGTTCTATGTTACTCAGTTAAAACTCGCCAGAGAGCTTGATCTACCCGTCTCGATCCATAGCAGGGGGGCGTGGGTGGACTGCCTGAAGTACGCTTTGGAGAATGGTCCAGGGAGGGGCGTCTTCCACTGGTACAGCGGACCACTCGATGTCCTTAAGGACATTCTAGACGCGGGCTACTATGTCTCATGCACACCTGCCCTCGAGTCAAGCCCAGAACTCAGAGCCGCCATGATCAGGACCCCGCTCGAGAGGATATTGGTCGAGACGGACTCCCCCGTATGGATCAAGAGCCAGAACAGGTCCTCTGAGCCAGCAGATGTTCTCCTGACGGTCAGATACTTGATGGATCTTAAAGGTCTACCCGAAGGCGACGTGATTGAGACGACTACGCGTAACGCCAAAACACTCTTTAAACTCTGATTCTGGTACGCATTTGGAGATGAGCAAGCTAACAAATTAGACGATGTATAGGTAGACCTCTGCGTTTGGATGCTTTTCAGCGGTCTCCCATCCTTCGAACTTGAAGGAGTAGGAGACCACACGGGACCCGGATCTGAGCTCAGCTTTGAACTTCTCCTTCAGCCGGTTGTTTATGGACTGCCCTTGGTAGACGGTGACGACTGTCGCCTCGGAGACGCTTGTCTTGAAGAAGTCACCCCAGATCACCCGCAGTCGGGTGTGGGCGGGGCTTCTCTGCGCCCTGAGCCTAGACCATAGGACCCGCATAGGGTCTGCTTCGACTCCGACTCCTCTTGCGCCTCGCTCAGCAGCTCCAATAATTATCCTCCCGTCTCCGGAGCCGAGGTCATAGACTACGTCGCCTTCCCCCACTTTGGCGATTGAGAGCATCATCTCGACGACATTAGGGGGTGTCGGTAGGAAGATGGCGCCTATGAATATAGGCCAGATAAGCCAGAGTAGGAACCCGATGACTAGAAAGTAGGCAACAGGGGACAAGTATTGTCCAGTCCATGGTAACCAGTTGGACTCTAAGTAGTTAATTGTTCTCGGTGGATTTATCTGAGGTCTTAATGTCTCGAATACTCGATTCATATTTCCAAAAACTAAATTTAGCTGTCCAAAGTTACCGTTGAAGCATCTGTCCCCGATGTTCCCCGGACCGTTCTATAACGTCGAGCATCTTCTTGTCCCTAAGCTGCTCCTCCTTCAGAGTCTCATTAATTAAATCACGGATAATCGGATACGGTGTGTCTGACGTGAATGTCCCAATTTCCCGTACCCTCAGATATGTCCTTCCAAGCAGCTCGTGGTCCTCTCCTACGCTTGCATAGAAAGTTTCTAAGGCTATCGACATAGTTCCGTCTCTTTTAGACGGTAGAGGCAACGTATTCTTTCTCACAGTTAAATCCGTTTTATCGACCAATACTCTCCTCCATGTATTCAAATGACTATTTAAACTAAATTAATCAAGAAACCATTCACCGATCAGGGATGCCAGCATCTCAAATAGATTCAATGAGTTCCAATTTGATTCCTAAAAACAGGAAGGAAATTTGGCATAATGCTCATCTAATTGACCCACATAATTTGGTGCATGCAGCAGGTCTACTTCGAAGTGAAGGGAAACCCTGTACCTAAGGCCCGTGCCAGAACCGTCAGGAAGGGCGGAAGGACTTGGAGCTTCACCCCGAAGAAGGTTGCCGTCTGGGAAAAGGTAGTCAAAGAGGAGGCAGCTAAACACTTCGAAAGGCCCCTCGCAGGACCAATCATGGTTTCGATGATCTTCTACATGGACCGCCCCGCATCCAGGCGGAAGGACATCTGGGTCCCTACAACTCCCGACCTGGACAACCTCGAGAAGTCAGTACTCGACGCCCTCAACGGAGTCGCTTATGATGACGACCGCTTCGTAGTGGCTAAGAATTCCCAGAAAAAATACATCCGCCGCGAGGACCCCCACGTAACTGTCAGGGTCACAAGCCTAAGTAAGCAGGTCGGTATCGAGACTTTCGCCAAGCTCGAAGACTAAGACCCGATAAGGTTTTACAGAGGATTCAGACAACTCTAGCTGAGCCGGGGTAGCCAAGCGGACCACGGCGCCAGTCTTGAAAACTGGTGCTCTCACGAGCCCATGGGTTCGAATCCCATCCCCGGCGCCACCACTAAATATCTGTAATACCCTTTGTGATATCACTTATGCGGTTGGAAAGGTGAAATTTTCATCTCTGCGTCGTGTTCGTTAGCCGCCGAGCTTTAGAACATAGCTGGTTAAGCAAAACTAATGTGATTATTCCTTATACTCTTCCTTGAATGGCGAATTTAATCTGCTCGTAGAGGCTCCGATAATGGCATGGGTCTAACTCCTTCTTTACGTAACCATCAGCCCCAGCTGCCCTAGCTATTTCTTCGATCTCTTCGCTTCCGCGACCCGTGTATATGATGATGGGTATATTACTGCTCTCTCGAACTCTGTGAGTGAGTGCGATCCCGTCCATTGTATCCATCTGATAATCTGAGACCACGCAGTCATACTCCTTTGATTCGAGCTCTTCGACGACCTTTAGAGGTTCAGATACGGACTGGACTGTTAGCTCGGAATCGAGCTTCTCCAAGAAGATCTTAGTGAATAACAGTTGGTTCAGGTCGTCGTCCACGTGGAGTATTCTGATGCCGTTGTGTTTTAGGGCTGCCTTAGCTTTCGTTTTTGTTTGGACCGGTACTTTATTGGAGGTTTTTGGATGGCTTTTTTGTTGATTATTCTTCACTGATTGGTCGCCTCCTTCGCCTCCAGAGTCTGGTTTAGAGGGATCTTGATCGTGAATATGGTGCCCTTTCCGACCTGTGATTCAACTACAATGGTACCGTTATGGGACTCCACCGCCTTCATGCTATAGGCGAGGCCCAACCCTAGGCCCTTCGATTTGGTCGTATAAAATGGTTTGAATAAATTCTGGAAGTTTTCCTCCGGAATACCAACACCTGTGTCTGTTATTTTGATTATAAAGTGGTCGGCTTCGCGCTTTGTCTCAACCGTAAGCTTCCCACCGTCAGGCATGGCCTCAAAGGCGTTTCTTATGAGGTTATCGAGAACTCTCCTAATCTTTAGTGGGTCGATTTCAACTACTTTCAGCTCTGGGTCCAGGTTGAAGCTGATCTCCACCGCTTCTGTTGTAGGGATATCCTTTACCACGTCTGTTATAAGGTCGGGAAGATCGGTCAGCTCGATCTTTAGTGGTGTTTCCCTTGTTCGGTGCCTTAGCTCCTCCAACATGGCTAGGGCGCGGTCGACAGAGTTCTCGATCGAGGTAAGCATCTCCTCTGACCTCAATGGCTGCCGTCGCAGTAGGTATGTCGCGTTTCTTATTGACTGAAGCGGGCTCCTGAGGTCGTGACCCACCATGCTCGCCATCCGACCTGCTGCGGCGAACTGCTGTGCCTCAAGCAGCTCCTGACTGCTGTTATCCACCTGTTGTTTAAGGTTCTCTGCGTACTTTCGTAGCTGCTCCTCCATCGCCTTCTGAGCAGTGATGTCCTTTTCCACTACGAGGGAGGCGGGTCTGCCCTCAAATACGATTCGAGAGGCCCTTTCCTCGACGTCGATGACCGCTCCATCCCTCTTTACCAATTTTATCTCGTATTTCCCCGGGGCTTCCTCTCCTCTGAGCCGGGACTCCATATTCCTTCTGACAGATTCCCTATACTCCGGGTGGATATGTTGGTACACATCCTTCTCCATTAGTTCAGATGGGTCATTATATCCGAGTAAATCGGCTCCGCTCATGTTGAGGTAGATATACCTAGAACCATCAAGGACGAACACGGCGTCGTTTAACACATCCAGGAGGTGCCTATATTGGCTTCCGGAACTCGCTACAGTTTCGATCTCCTTACGAAGCTTGTATGCGAAGCCAACGTAGAGCGACAGGACCTCCAAAGCCTCAGTGTCTACCTTTGTGAATGCATCGGGTCTTCCGCTTCTGACGTCTATGATGGCTACTACTTTATCATTGGCTTTTACTGGAACGACGAGTTCAGATAGGGGTTTAAAGTCCTCAAGAGCCGTCTGCTCCCTAGAAAAGTCTCTAACCTCGATGGTCTTTCCCTCCCTGGCAGACCTCGCGATTGAGCCTTCCCCATATAGAGACAATTTTAGGCTTCTTGATCGCCAGCGCCTATCGAGGCAGACCACCTCATCGCCCTCGACGACCAGGAAACTGATGAGATCCGCATCGAATACTGTTTCTATGGACTTGAGGGTGTTACTCGCCAGACCATCGAGGCTTCGAGATTCTAGTATATCGAGAGTGTGACCGTGAAGTGCGCTTAGACGACCCTCACGGTTCATTGCCGCCGTGACGTCTCTGAGGTTATAAATATACACATTCTTTCCAGAGAGTCTCGTAACCCTTTTTTTTACTTCACAAACCCGATTAGATCCGTCAGGTCTGACAAGTGTGAATATCGACCCACCGTTCTTGGCTTCTAAAAAGGCCTGTTTCTCAGGACTGGAAATAAAAGAGACAAGGCTTTTTCCGATAGCGGTTTGATTGTTTATTGAGAGCAGATCTAAGAGAGGGTTGCTTGCCCAAATTATGGCTCCATCGGACTCTACAGCAGCAGCTTCCACGCCGTCATCGACTACGACCTTCCTAAGCTCATCAGACCGCTTCTTATCAACAACGAACTTTATCTTATTTGCGAGTACAGATGTCGACCCAGCCGTTGGTTCCCAAAGAACGTAGGCATCCACACTCCCTCCCAACGTCTGTTCGTTAGGTCTAGTACCATTTAGGCTCCCGTATACGACGATGGGAACCGCGGAGGCTCCTCGAAGGGTGGAGACGAGTTCAGGTATTTTTATGGAGTCGGAATCCCCAATGAGCACGCAGTCGAACAGGTTCTGGGAGACCTTAGTTTTTGTTTCGCCAACTTCTAAGGCGGATTCTACGATAAACTGGTGATCCGATTCCTCAAGCCAACGCTTCAATGGACCACTAATGGTTTCGTCTGGCTCAACGAGGAGTAATCTAATCAAATGGAGTTCACCGGAGCCCGCCGCATCCAATCCTCGTCGAGATGATTCTGAAAGTTTCGGTTAAGGATGTGTGGGTGTCTCCTTTTTGGACATACAGCTGCTCCCGGCAAACCGAATTCATAGATACTCTCCGCATCATGTCTATAATAACTTCGGATTGAATAGCCTCTATGGATCCAACATCCAGTTTACATGTACAGCTCGTAGTAGATTGCTATGCCGAGGAGTACCTGTGCGAACCAGAAAAGATAGAGCCTCAACATCTCGTTCTTCATCTTATAGCACGTCTCACCCGGCTTCCTAAATCTCCAATTAATGAGTATCCTAGTACTCAGAAAGAGCACTACTAAGCCGAGGGCCCCGTGTAGGATAACTATGAGTGTAAAAGATGCTGTTAAGAATCTCAAGAATATATTGACCGCTACAGGCACCATAACTACAAGGATCGACGCCACGTTAATTATCGTCAGAGTGAACATCAACCAGCCGTGTTGGCTTAGCTTTTTTCGCTTCGCCAGTATCAAGCCTATGGTTAACCCCACTAAGAGGATCAGCTGGAGGTAGAGGTCAAGTTCAGAGATTGATGTCATGAGAAAACTCGCATCGATTCGGTGTTTAAAGATTCCCACGACCGCACGCGTCGAACCGGTATTAGGATTGCCAAAATTCATTTAGCAAGTTAATGACGCTTTGCGTCCTCTACGAGATTCCCCAGTACCCTGATAGCTTTAGGGGCATTCACTTTCTTCACTAGAATATGGTCCTTCAGGTAGGTGGACAGGGCATATATTGAAACATCGTTCTCAGCGAGCGCGGTCGAGACTACGGATAGGAATCCGATTATAGAAAGGTCGAGGACGATATCGAAGGTTATGAGCCTATAGGGTCCCTCCTCCTTGTGGCGTGGGAAGCCTTCCTTCAAATTCGCCCAATCTGAGGACCTTAGAACCAAGGAAACCTCTTCCTCAGTGTATGTCACCGATGAGAATGGCTTCAATCCTTCAGAACCTCTCTAGCCTTTTTTTCGTAGGCCGGGTCGATGTAGACTATCGAATAGTCGTCCATGTGCTCTTTGATGATGGTGGCTGCGAATATTTTCCTCATATTCTCGGGTATAGGATTCATTTTCATCCCAACTCCTGAATGTTCTTCCCTTTTGGATTAAGCTCCACAATCTTTGCTGTGAGCTTCGGTGCCCTGCGC